>NZ_JAFBCV010000002.1 GCF_016907895.1 Shouchella xiaoxiensis | reverse complement strand
AAGTAAATGATCCTCAGGCATCAATTGATCAATGGAAACCATTTCGAGTTCAATTTGTTTATCTGTTTGACGACGTAACATTACGCATTCCCCCAGCACGTTTCCGTTCTTTTTTCCATTATAACAAGAGTGTTTTTGTTTAGGCGTCTATAAATAAGAAAAAGCTGTTGAGAAATTACTTTCTCAACAGCCTGACAAAACAACAGGGCTAGCCCTGTTGTTTTGTCTATTAATCCATAATTTTTCATTCTAAAATATTTAAGCAATAATTAATATTAAAAATTGATCCCGGGAGTGAATTAATAGAACGCTACAGTATAGCATCTAATGTATTAATCAGCTGAAAATGTCAGTCAGTCTAAGTAAGTAGCACTTTCTTCTATCACTATCTTCAAATCTATTATATAATTATTGCTATTACTGGTACATAAGTTCTATGCGCTGATAATTGCACTTTTTTAGATAACTGAATTAACAAGGAGTGAACTTGATTGAGTTATATTGTTTTTAAACTGAACATTCAACCTGATATATTATTATACTATAGAAAACACAAACAATTCGAATATTTACTTTACGATAAAATACCATTGGCTTTTGAGAATGTATTAGAGATTGAGTTAAATGAAACTAATAACCTATATGAACTGATTCCCCAAAAAACTGACGAGCAAATTTTTCGGGATTTATTTGGAGAATTAGAATTAACAACGATTAAACTATTTGAGCACCATAAACAGATACTTTCACAATTTAAAAATAATCACGAAATTCATTATTCACATGACTTTCTAAAATTAAACGAAGTATGTATGAATAAAAGAAGGGAATTAGAAAAAAATATCCAGGAATAATAAAAGCATATGAAGTATTCTCAGATGAAGATGTCGATTTATATGCAAGTATTCATTCTAATAGTAAGGTAGGGACAGGCATCACACATTTAAGGAAATTTTATAAAATAAAGTTATACCTAGATACATATCACCAAGATAATGTAATAAACTCTTTAAATTTGAAAGCTTATTATAACCCCCATACCGAACATGTAATAGTTGAAAGCTCATCAGAAACAGCAGCAAAGAACTACATAAATGCTTTAGTTGAACTCGTTAATTCCAATAAATCTTCTAATATACACATAGGTAAAATTAACATTAATCCTATTTACGAAAGAATATCTTTGGATGGAGAATTCACTGAAATAAGTTATGTTATTGTATACCCGAACGGAAATCCTCCTTTAGAAAGGGATAATATTTTAAAGAATTCAGAAGCAAAGGAAGCTGAATTCAAGCTATTAGGGGCTGATGGTAACCCCCTAAAAAAGGAGCCTATTCAGGAAATCATAAATAATGAAGGGAAACACGGTTATTTAAAATCTCTAAAGGCAAAAGGAGAAAATATATTTAAAAAAATTAAAACAATAGGACAGATAGATAGTAATTCATAAGAAAGGAGTGTTGAGTTTTGAAAGGGAATTTCTATAATAATCCATTAAAAGTAATCTGGTATTCAAAAAAAAATTTAATGCCACCCTATCTAATTGTGTTGTGGATTATTTTTCTAATAGCTACTCTTATAGGGGATTTTCTTTATGGTTTTATGGATTTTTCCTCATTCCAGGTCGGAACTTATTTTTCTGTCTCATCTACTGGATTAACATTAACTTTAGCTTTATTTGTTGCCGGTAAAAGTGCCTTTAAAGAAGAAGATTTAAAAAGGTTAGCGAATCATAACGAAGGAAAACCGTTAATAGACTTTTTAGGTCCTTTTGTTTTTACAGCTTTGCTATTTCTAATAACAGGATTGCTTTCCTTATTTGGTCCTTATGTAAGACTACCACTTACTCATGTATACCTGGAGTTGATTAAAATAGCTTACATTAACATATTATTTTTAGGAATACTAAGTTTGTTCAATCTTGTAATTATAATGTTAAATGATGTTTATGCATCAGCATTTAGAGAATGAGGTGTAAATTTTATTATGTAATTTAATAGAAGCACATGAAAAAAGAAGTCCTTTTCTAGAAGAATAAAGTCAACACGCCACTACCTACAGTGAAGAGAATTTCATTATGACTGATTTTACTAAAGGTTTTACGCAAGCTTTATTTTGTATAGAGGATTTAAAAATGGAGCGGTCAATACCATGTTAGTAACAGAGCTTACGCCGTTCCAAGCGAGTAGAAAAAAATTTAATAAACTGAAGCTATTTAATACATATTAATAATAGCCCTATAAATACTTGTTATAATCACAAGATTCCCTAATTCAAAGAGAAAAATAATTGTATTATCGCTGTTAATAAGGAAATAATTGCCACAATTAGCGATATCGCTAATTGCAATTTTCTGGACTTTTGTTCCTCTTTCTCTTCCTCATTAGTTATTTTTCTATTTTCTTTCATACCTCCATTCAATAAATACACAAATCCGACCGGAATAAAAGGCAAACCAATAAAAAATAAAACTATGATAAATATTCTGATGAGAAATTCCCATGAGCTTAACACTTCATAATGATTTATAAAAAAATCTAATAGGACTGCAGGAACAATAAAAACTAACGATACACCCCAATATGAAAAAGCCTCTGACTTTATAAGGTTAGATATTTCTATTAATGAACCTATTAAACTCATAAATATTAATACAAAACCTACTATACGAAAAGTTAATAAAATTCCTTCTCTATCAATATCGAGATAAATTGGTGCATAAAAAGCTAAAATCCCCCATAGCAAAAAAGTCACAACTATTGAAAAACCAAAAAGAGGAGGATTCTCTTTTTTATTTTTAGAAACCATCTCCTTCACCTTCGCTCTTCTTTTTTCTCTTTAGTATAATCGAAATAAATTAAAGCTAGTTTTAATAAAAACGTATAATTATTCATATACTATCCTACAATGATAATTTATTAAAATGATCTAACCTCCTCATACCAATCATTACAATACTTTCTAGAATAGCATAATGTGGCTATCTATTGCTTTATAGTAACATAACAAATCATTTCTTTTTAAAATATTTAAGAAGAAAACATATTACAAGGTTAGTCTGTTAATGTCCTAAAAAAATAACCTTACGCAAGAAAGCTGTTCAAATTAAGTGCTATAATAAAATGGCAACAGCTAATTCCCATACTATTCCCAAATTTACTTTCTAAAGCATAAATTTAATTTTAAATTTATTAAAATAAAACTAATTTTAAACACTACTCTACTACTCTTACCTACTCACTTCAACGGAATCCAAATCTCCGCATAAGAATCTTCTTTCATCGAATCTTCGTCTACATAGACTTCAAGTTCGGGAGTGCCCGCGTGCTCGTAGGGGTTCGACGGAAACCATTCTGAGAAAATCTCTTTCCATACTTTTGGAATCGCGCTTGGAGCTGGTCCGTGTACTTCAAATACACCCCACGTTGATGCTGGTAAAACAAGCTTCTCGAACTTGTCTGATTCACTCGCAGATGACTCTGCCGCAATCCAGTATTCTACCTTTTCTAGACTCGAATTCACTTGATGGTCTACGCATACACCCATCAAAGCTTTAATCTCTCCGTCGTTTAACTGGGCTAAGGTTTCGATCGTTCCGTCCTTTGCAGCTTGTTCCCACATCTTTGGTATTTCTCTCGTATTCTCATCGTTCTTAAGTGAGAATGTCCTCCTTGTTCCAATTACTTGCAATTCGTCTCGTTCTACTACCCGATAGCGCATTGGATTTGCTCCCTTCAATTGTACGTGCACGACAAGCCGATTGTACGCATTTACTTTGCCTAGTCCTTTTCGAATAGCACTTGGAGTAACCCCGTGCTGCTTTCGGAAGGATTTTGTAAAGGCTTCTGGAGTTTCGTACTGGTATTTGTACGCAAGATCAATGATTTTCAGATCTGAACTGACCAATTCTTGTGCCGCCAGCGTTAAGCGCCGTTTGCGTAAGTAGTCACCAACAGACATATCCGTTAACACGGCAAACAACCGTTGAAAATGAAACGGGGACACATTGGCTTGTTTCGCGATCTCGCCGATTGTGAGTGGCTCACACAAATGCGTCTCCATATAGTCAATCGTTTCTTGCAATACATCAATCATTGCCATACCCTCAACTCCTTGGCTTTATCTTAAAGCGATTTCTCAAGCGAATCTGGTCTATTTGTGCGCAGTTGTAACCGATTTTAACTTTATTTAAATAATAATCATATGTATTTAAAGCCTTGCCAAAACTTTTAATTGCATGGTTAGAATAGTCTCTATAGCTGAAGAAACAACTTGCCCTATGAGAGAACAATGGATTAAGACGTTGAAAATGCAACGGTTAGAAGCGATGCTCAGGGAGAAGGGGGTAAGGTCCAATTAGATATTGTTTTTATGAAACGCTTCTTTTGAATTTGCGCTCAATCGTTTTGAAAATATTGAGGGAATTTATTCAACTACCTCGCCTTTTTTTTCTTCATAATCGGGTTCTGGATTTACGATGTCTTCTGGATTACCGTAGCGATTATACTCAACATCTCGTAAATCATATACCCATGTCCTGTCTGGCCTTTTCGGTCCGACATCATAACTAATTTCAACAAAATCCCCATCATCATATACTCTAATAGCTGATGTTGTATCTCTTTCAAGCGCATCAATATATAATCTTTTATCGAAATCTATTGCTTTATTTTCCCATTCTAGTACTTGATTGATCGTATCCTCATAAGGTGGTTCTGTGTTACAGGCAACTAGTGCCATAGCGAATAATGTATACACACAGCCTAACCCAAATTTCATTATCGGAATACACTCCTCTCATATATCGGACGACTAGTAAATAGTTTCTTTTATGTTTTTTTACTATACTTGTGCTCTATCGCTTTGTATATCACATAGACAAGGTAGACAACATAGCCTAATAGAAAGCTCACTAGTAAATTTTTACTCGCTAATCCTACGTTATTTTGAGTAACAAGACTCCACAGAAATGGGAGGATTTCTACTGTAAAAGCCATCCCAGCTCCTAGAATGGAAGGAACCACAACAAATGTTAGTAGTACCGTTTTTAAAGAATCAAACACGAAATCACCTTTTTTATCTTTATATTTGTACACGCAGATTAAAAACAAACACTCTTTTAGAGTATAAACGACTTCAACCGCTAATTTAACCATTTCGTTAATAAATGTTTAAGAAATCAAAAAAAGGTTATGTCAAAAAAGAACAACTAAATAAGAGGAGAGTATACATATGAAAAAAACCACTACGCTAATTGCTTCGATGGTAGCTGTCCCCTTTATTTTAGGGGCATGTTCCGATTCAAATGACGACGCTTCAAGCGCTCCATCAGAAGAAACAACTACTCCAAATGAGACGGATATGGATGGGAACGGGGATGAAGACGTCGAGGATGAGACTGATGAAACCGATGCTCCGGCAGAAGAAGGAGAAAATCAGCTAGACCTTGTTGTTGGCGATACAGCCATCATGGAAAGCAACGTTGCTTCTTTTGAATTCACGCTTAATAGTGTTGAGATGGTTGAGGAGATTGATGGCGAAATGCCGGAGTTAGACGCCTATATTATTGCATCTATTACGATTAAAAATGTTGGTGATGAGCCGATTGACGCTTTGGAAACATCACGAACGTTTGAGTACACGGACTTTCTTGAAGGGTCGGGCATGCCAGATGATTCTGAGTGGTATGATGAATACGACGGGGTCGAGGGAGAGATTGCACCGGGAGATGAAATGACTGGAACAGCCGTTTATCAAGGCTATGTTGATGATGAAAACTACCTCCGCGTCAAGCCAGGTTTAACGGGTATTAGCGCGATTAATGATGCGATGTTTACATTTACGCTTGATGAATTAGAAAATTAAGTCTCCCAATGAAGGTTTCTCTGAAAAAGAGAAGCCTTCTTTCTTTGGTCTATCTTTTTGCTCAATGATTCCCATCAATTCTCCGATAAAAAGATTGATGAAATAAAATTGCAATTTATTCCGAACCTTTCCCCTACTTCAACCGTATTACAACTAGAAAACCAGTAACCGACAAGGAGAACCTATGAAATCATTTATCTTTGGTCTTATTTTTAGCATTGTTCTAGTAGTAAACCCATTTCAAGTAACCGCAGCTTCGACTCCCTCGGGCATTCCGCTAGAAGAACTGGAAACGTTTGTTGATCAGTTTGCGTCAGAGCATATTGGTCAGAAGACGGTCGGTGCGAGTGTCGTTGTGTTAAAAGATGGCGACATTGTTCTATCTAAAGGCTACGGTCAAGGCGATGTCGCGAACAATGTGCCGATCGATGTTGAGACGTCGGTGTTTGAATGGGGCTCGATCTCCAAGTTGTTCGTATATGTTGCGGTGATGCAGCTTGTTGAGCAGGAGCAGCTTGATTTGCAGGAAGATATTCGTGCTTATTTGCCGGAAGACTTCTTGACTCGGCTTCAGTTCGATGAGCCGATCACATTAATGCATTTAATCAACCATCAGGCAGGTTTTGAGGATTATGTGTTTGATCTTGGCTATAGTGAGAAACGCTATGTTGAGTCACTGGAGGATGGTTTACGGCGAAGTGAACCGAAGCAAATTTATCCACCGGGTGACGTTGTCGCTTACTCCAATTACTCGAATGCACTAGCTGGTTACATTGTTGAACGCGTCACGGGGCAACCGTTTTACGAGTACGTTGAGGATCAAATCTTTTCTACCTTTGCCGAGCCGGTTGAAGCTGCATTTGTCCCAAATGATCCGGAAAGCACGGTTGAAACTGATAAAGTAAACGGCTATTTACGTGCTGATTTGGGTGAATTTATTGAAGGGGACCCTTTTTATGTCTCGATCTATCCTGCTGGTGGTTTAAATGGAACCGCCCTTGATTTAGCGCAGTTTGCCCTTGCCCTTCTGCCTGAAGATGGGGAATCTCTATTATTCGAGGAAGGTACTACCCTAGAAGAGCTTCTTACACAAACGTATGCACTGACAGAAGATTTTCCGGGCTTAGCACACGGCTTTTGGGAATTTCCAGGCTCAAGTCGGAGCGTGGGTCATGGAGGCAATACCGCAGCATTCTCTAGCAATCTTCAGCTTGTGCCTGAAGAACGGTTCGCTGTTATCGTCCTAACGAACCAAGGCGGCGAGCTTCATTTCACGCAGGAACTGACGTCTGCTTTAATTGGTTTGAATTCGGAAAAAGACAGTGAAGCCCTGCCTGACACGCAGGAAATAAGTGGTTCGTTTCAACAGTCACGCAAAATGGATTCATCGTTCATTCGACTTTATTATTCCCTACTAAAATTGACAGTTGAGCCGAATGATAGCGAATCCATCACCGTTAACTTTGGTGGTGAAGAAGCAATTTACCAGCAAATCCGCCCGTACGTCTATGCGTATGAAGAAGGAAGCCCACTCTTCCTGACGATGCCGTATCTGCATACGGAAGTAGAAGATGGTCAACTGTTGCGCATTTCCAGCACTGGTGGTTACTTCTTACTTGAACCTCCGAGCAACCAGGTGCTGATGGTGGTCCTGTTCGCCACTTGCGTGTACTTCATTGTTGCTACGGTTGTTTTACTTATTACCTGGCTCATTCGTAGAATTCGTCGGTCCCACAAAACGAGCAGCAATGCTTTTGTTGGCTTGCATCTGGTTTCGTTTGCTCTTGTGATCAATGTAGGCGTGATGGCCTTTCGGATGTTGACGAATTCAGCGCGGCGCTTTAGCGAATTTTACGCACAGATTGGACTTAATTACGCCTTGATCCTTGTTGCGCTTGTGTTCGTTTATTTCTGTATCAGAAGCTTATTCAAAAATGAACATCGAAAAGGGGCTCTTGTTTTGAAGCTCATTTCGCTTGTTCTATTTGTACTGTTGGTTATGGCGTTGGTTTATTGGCGGATGTTGGGGTGAAGGAGGTCCTATGAAACCCCCTCCCCCTTTCTTGCGTAGTAATGGACGAGGTGATGACATGCAAAAGCTTTATTTTATAGCGGTGGCTGTTTTTCTTGTTTCGGGAATTGTGCAGATAATGTACGATCGAAATCCGCTATTCTACCTATCAAGCTTTATTCTTGCTGGGCTATTCTTCGTATCCGGCATGATGGAGAGGCAAAAGAAAGGAAGTCGTGAGTAGATATGGACGTGTTTGCACTTATTTCATTTACAGTGGCAGCCGCAACGTTGGCCTACGCGGCTTCATTAGATGAGCGATTAAAAAAACAAACAAAACGAATTGAACAGCTGGAAAAGCAGCTCGACCGTTTCGACCAATCATTTGACTCGAGGTGATCTTTGTGCCAAAAAAACGTGCGCCCCACTTCTCCTATTTTCTTGCCGCTCCCTTCTTTCTGCTCTTTGGCCTACTTTTATACTTTCTTCTCCCAACTTTCGGCTTGAACGGAAGACCCGGGTTCATTACGTTTGCTGGTCTATCAATTCTTTACGTCATTTTAGGATTGATCTTACTTAGGAAAAAGAAGAAACAACAAACTACATAATGTTAAATAAGAGCGCACCCCGTGCGCTCTTATTTCATCTTCAACACAATCTTCCCTTTCGCTCGGCCTGTTTCGGCGTAATCGATTGCTTGTTGTGCGTCTTCAAACGGGTAGATTCGATCAATTACTGGCTTGATTTGTCCTGCTTCTATAGAGCTGGCGATTGTTTCTAGCTGCTTCCCGCTCGGCTCCATAAAGAGAAAGCGGTAATCAACCTGATGCTTTTTTTCGAGTGCTGTGAGCTTTGCTGAAGCGATCGTAAATAAGAGCGTTTTAAACCAGCCAGCGCCGTATTCATGACCGAAACGACGATTGGGCAGACCCGAAATGGAAACGAGCGTACCGCCTTTCTTCAGCACCTGGAATGACTGATGAAGTGCTTCTCCTCCAAGCGTGTCGTAGACCGCATCGTAGTTCGTTAACAGCTCTGTAAATGACTCTGTTTTGTAGTTAATCACATGATCAGCGCCGAGAGTTTTCACTAAGTCGGTGCCTTTTTCACTTGCGGTTGTGGCGACATAGGCGCCCATTTGTTTGGCAAGCTGGATTGCGAACGTGCCGACACCGCCAGATCCTGCGTGTATCAGGATTTTCTGTCCTTTTTGTACCTTCATCATGTCATGCAATGCTTGGTATGACGTTAGTCCGACCAAGGGAATCGATGCCGCTTCTGCGAACGTCAGGGTTCGCGGTTTTAAGGCGATGTCCGCTTCATCGACCGCAATGTATTCGGCAAACGTGCCGATTTTGTTTTTACGTGGGCGCCCGTATACCTCGTCACCGACTTTAAATCGAGTAACATTGGCGCCAACTTTTGTGACAACACCAGCGAAGTCATTTCCTAAAATAAGCGGCATTTCATACTTGACTAGCAGCTTGATTTTTCCGTCGCGAATTTTAAAGTCAACCGGATTGATGCTGGCGGCATGAATCTCGGCAAGTACTTCATGGTCACCAATCTCAGGTGTTGGGACCTCCGTCATCTGCAGCGGCTGTTTGCCGTATTGGCTAATCATCATTGCTTTCATTGCTTGTCCCTCCATTTCATTTTCTATTTGTAACGCCCTCGTTATGTATCCATGTGTAAATCGTTTACACATGTCGTGCGTTCGTTATTCGAGCGTCTTTATATAAGCTTGATACCCGGCATAGACGGCTATAAACGAGCCAGTTAAGAAAAGAGCTGAACCACCAAGCGTAAACATTCGCCCTATCAGTGTATTGGTGGTAATCGTTTGATCAGATGGTAGGTTGTTCATCCGAACGGCCTCCTTTTCCACATGAATTGTTCTTCATTCTATGTAGCCTAAGGGCATTTGTGCGAACAAAATGGCTCTTTTAAAAGGAAGGCAGCACAACGCTCGTGCTGCCTCAACGCCATTATTCTTCTTCGTTCTTGCTTCGATTTGCCCATTGTCCGAGCTTCTTCGTGATGCTCATTAATGCTGGCAGAACGGCTGGTAAAAGCAGCACGCTTAAGAGGAACAACCCGACGATCACGAGCGTCGCGACCTGCATCAGTGTCAAGACGCCAGATGGATAGAGCGCGGCGAACGTCCCACCTAAAATAACCGCTGCTGAGATGATCACGCCGCCTATATGACGAGATGCCACAACAATTGCTGATAGTGGGCTTCCTGTTGTTTCACGGTACTTCATGAGTAAGAAGATGCTGTAGTCAACACCAATGGCTACTAAAAGAATGAAGCCAAAGAACGGCACATTCCAGCTTAGTTCTGCCACGCCAAATAGCGAGCCACTGATCATTTCCGTAATTGAAAGCGCCGTGTAGTACGCAACCGCTAGAATACCCACAATAAACAGTGGCAAGTGAATCGAGCGAGTAATGAGCATCAGAAACAGCGCAATGCCTCCGAGCATAATGCTTGCGGTGAATAAGAAGTCACCGTTCGCGACCTGACGTAAGTCGGCATTGACCGCAGACTGACCGCCAATCGCAATTGTCGCCTCGTCTAAGCTTGTTCCTTTCAGCGCGGCTTCGGCGGCAGCTTGAATGTCCGCGACATCGTCCATCGCTTCGGCTGAAAAAGGATCGTTGTCTAAAATGACCGTGAAGCGCGCGGTTTGTCGGTCATCTGATAGATAGGTTTCCAAGCCCTCTTGGAATTCATCACTTAGTCGTACCTCTTCTGGAATAAAGAAGCGCTCCGTCGATTTTGATTCACTCACTTCGCCTAAATAGCTTTCTGCGTCTTCCAGTCCTGTCGCTATCTCGTCGAGTCCTTCTGTACTTGCGAGCAATCCTTCTTGCAGGGTTTGCATTTGCTCTTGTAATTCTTGCAAGCCTGATTGTAGCTGTTCTTGCCCGGACTGAATTTCCGTTAACCCCGATCCAAGCTGCCCCGCTTCTGCTTCAACCGTGCGCGCCCCTTCTGCCCCTTCCGCTAATGACGTTTGAAGTTCTTCCGCGCCAGTCGCCAATTGATCAGCACCAGCAATGATTTGTTCAATGCTTCCATTCACTTGCTCAAGGGAGCTGTTTGCTTCACGGAATGCGTTTAAGCCTTGTTCAAGCTCGGTTGAAGCGGTACTCAGTCCAGCTGAGAGCTGTTGCGCTTGCTCGGCACCAGTACTCACTGATTGCAACGCTTCTGCCACAGCCGGGTCGGCAGCAATTTCTGGGTTTTCGCTTAAAAAGGTTTCAATTGCCGTTTGAACACCAGAAAGATTCTCGAGGCTTTGTTCAAGCAACTCTGCTGCATCGGCAAATGAGTCGCTGAACGTGCGTAGACCAGCTTCTATTTGCGTGTAGACGGAGTGCAGCTCAGTTGTAGCGTCAGAAACCGTTGCGAGATTACTAGATAGCGAGTTTAAGCCTGCTTCAATCTCCGCTGCTCCATCCGCGCCTGCCCCTACGCCTGTGGCAATCTGGGAAACGGCTTCTTGCAGGGCAAGGCTTCCATCGTAAGCTGCCGTTGTGCCATCAATGAGCAGCTGGACCTGGTCAAAACCACTTTCGTCATTTGCTTGAAGCTGCTGCTCCGCCTCTGACAAACCGCCTTGGATTTCCCTAGTCCCTCCGTTCGCGTCACCAATTCCTGTTCCGACTGCATTCGCTTGATCATTCAGGTAGAGCTCTGCGATTTTTTCACCAAGGGGGCGAGTTGGTGATAGAACTTCAGCTACGCCATTAACGTTCGTTACGGCTTCGGTTACTTGATCCATTAGCGTTAACATTTCTGCTGAATCGAGTGGTTCATCTGCTTGAATGACGAGACTTGCAGGTGATGAAAAACCGCTCGGAAACTTTTCTTGGATCACTTGGATTCCTTGTTTTGAAGCATAGCCGTCATCGACCTCGAGTAGGTCATTGTAATGAACCTGCCCTTTTGATAAAAACAGAATGGGAAGCATGACAAGCGCAACAAGCATTAAACTAAGAAACGGTCGAAGGGCGGAACGGCTTGAGAGAAAGCCCCATAACCGGCTGTCGCCATGTCCGGAAAAACGTTTGCTTGGCCAGAACATCTTTTTTCCAAGCACGCCCATAAAAAAGGGATTTAACGTCGTTAGTACGAGAATAAGCACAGCTACGCCAAACGCCACGGCCGAGGTTGATTGGTAAAAGGAGAAATCGGCAAGTCCGAGCGTCGCAAAGCCAATCATAACGGCAATGCCGCTATAAACCACGGTCTTTCCAGATGAACGCAGCGTATTTCGGACGGCAAGGCGAACATCTTCTTCGTGTCGGCTTAACTCTTCTTTAAAATTGGTATAAAGCAAGATATTGTAATCTGTCCCAACACCGAACAATATCACGATCAGAAAGACTTGCGTAAAGTTAGAAAATGGAAAATCAAGATGTTGCACAAGGGCCGCAATGATTGCCATTGAAACAAGGTACGAGACACCCACCGTAATAAGTGAGACGACCGGCACAATCGGCGAGCGGAATACCACGATAAGAACAAGGATAATAAAGACAACCGCTACTGCCTCCGTTTTCTTAATGCCGTCCTCGGTCGTTTTTGTAAAATCCTCGGCAATTAAATCTGAACCGGTGAGATACGAAGCAACGGTTTCAGTCTCCAACAGGGGTGCCAATGCCTCTCTCACTTCATCAATTGTTCCAAATGAGTGACTGATAGACAGCTGAATAAGCGCGGCTGAACCGTCCTCTGAGAGGAGCTGTTCTTCTAGTTCGGGACTGTCAAACGGACTAACAATAGCGGAAATGGCGAGTCGCTCCTGTTCTTGCTCGAGCGACTGAACGACCGTTTCTATTTCATTTCGTTCGTCCTCCGTTAAAGCCGCTTTATCACCCCGATCAAACACAACTATTAACTCATAAGCACGTTCCCCATCATCGGCCATTCCTTCGATGGCATTGGCAGCAATGACGCTCTGTGCATCGTCGGGCAGGGTTATCTCGCCTTTGTCACGAACAAGCTGCCCTAAATCAGGCAAAGACATAAAAGCAACTACAGACACGAGCACCCACACCAGTAAGGCAATAAACCGCCCATTACGAAAGATCTTCATTTTCTTATCCCCCAATTCGATTTCTTCCGCGGAATGAATATTCATTCCGTTTTAAAGGAAAGACAAAGCGTCAACCGTTTTACGTGCTGATCGCTCGCCATAGCTTTTCATCTAATGTTTCGAGTAAGTCTTCTGTTAACGTCAGTTCCCCGCCATTAAAGCATTTTGCCAGCTCCACAACGGCACCAAATGTAATCGCCACAATCGCTTCAATTGGTAGGTCTCGATCAATCACTTCTTGCTCCCGGCCAGCCTCAACAATCGTTGAAAGAAACGTGAGCAGCGACGTATAGTCACATTTTGTCTGGTCCGATAGATGCCGACTCGTTGTGTGAGAATTAATGAGCATGATTGATTCAAAATTTTCCTGTGAAAAGCGGATCAAGCCGATAAACAAATGGCTAAACTGCTCGCGAATCGACCGATCATATGGAAAGTTCTCCTTGAATGATTGCTCCAAGCGCAGCATTTCCCCTTGCATAATGACGTTTAACAACACTTCTTTGTTTTCAAAATAGCGGTAAATCGTCCCCGCTCCGACAGAGGCTTCCTCGGCTACTAACGGAACCGTCGTCCCATCAAAACCACGCTTTGCAAATAGCGCAATTGCTGCCTGTTTAATGCTTTCCTGCTTGTCGCTCACTTCAAGCACCACCTCGGAATGAATATTCATTCCTTATCATAATGGAGTCTTTTTCATAATGCAAGTAAAAGTGAGATCTCTTTCCCTAGCTAGTTATATTTAAAGAGACCAAGAGTATCATTGTCGATAGCTCATTGATCATGCAACAACCCTAGCAACAACTAAGGGTTTTGGGAAAAAGAGGACGCTAGTTGATTTGCAACCACTATAAACAGACCGCCTCTTGACTCGAAGAAGCGGTCTTGTTTTTTCTTTTTTAGCGGGTATAAACCGTTAATTTCTCTATTTCTTCCATTAATAGTTTGGCGCCCTCTTTGCTTAAAACGATTTCCCCATCACCGATTAGCAGATTGTCAGGACTTATTTCTCCGGTTAGAATACAGGCCATTTCTGGCTGGTACCTTTGCAGAATAATTTTATCCTCTTCCACAAAAATCTCTAAAGGGGTTTTCTCATAAATGTGAAGCATATCACGCATTTCTTTTGGCATAACAATTCGACCTAAGTTGTCCAATTTCCTTGTAATTCCTGTACTCGCCATTTGAATTCACCCCTTCATCAAGATAAAGTTAATCAAGGACTACACGCTATCCTTTCGACAAAACGCACTGGTATTCCTTTATATTTTGAAACGTTTTCCAAACTTCTTCCTAATCCGTCACCTTTTCTTGCGATTCAACTTCTTCATCTTCGTTGCGATTGTTTCTTTTCGTTTGTGCGTTTCTTCTTGATCAAATACGAGCTTCTCTCCTTCTATCTGGATGTAGTCGCCTTCCTTCGCCCCTTTATAGATTTGATCCAGCTCGTAAATGGTTTCCTTTTCTTCTTTCCCGCTTAAAACAACGGCTTTTCCTGCTTCAATTCGGTCAATAAATCCTCTATTTTGCTCCATATGCCCTCCTATTTGTCGGTTTGGACGGTAAACGTTTCTCCGTCGGTCGTCACAACGATTGTGCCATCCTCAATCGTTCCGAGCAGCTCGGCTCCAAATTGGTCGACACGGCTTATTGCTTCTGCGCCTGGATGATTGTAGCTGTTGTTTTCACCAGCCGAATAAATAGCCAGCTCAGGGTTTACCGCTTCAAGAAATGGAAGCGTTGTGGACGTGTTTGAGCCGTGATGCCCCATCTTTAAAATATCCGCCTCGAGATTTATTCCGGAATCAACCATTGCTTGTTCCGCAGATTCTTCCGAGTCCCCGGTAAATAGAAACCGGACATCCCCGTAGGTGAGACGGATACCTATCGAGTCATTATTCAAGTCTCCTGTTAATTCATCGGGGTGCAACACTTCAAGCAGGAAGGAATTTACCTCAATCGCTTCCCCTCTCGTTGGTTCATAAACTTCGGTGTTCGTCCCAATTAGAGCATCGACAAGTCGCTCGAACACTTGGGACGAGGCTTCATTTCCATCAATCCACACCTCTTCAGGCTCATACTGGCGCACAATCTCATCGCCATTGCCAATATGGTCCGCATGTGGGTGAGTAAACACAAGCAAATCGAGCTTGGAGACGCCTCGTTCTTCAAGATGGTCAAAAATCACGTCCCCATCATGCCTGCCTGTATCAATGAGGATTGTCGTATCCTCTGATTGAATCAACGTGCTGTCTCCTTGGCCGACATCAAGAAAGGACACTACTGCATCTCCTTCTGTAACCTCCGGCGCTGAAGTTGATTGAGCTTCACCGCTTTGATTTGTTTCGAGCAGGGAGAAGAATTCTTCTTCACTACAGCCTGATAAGAAGATCACTAGCGCCGCCAACAGCGCCAGCTTGCTTTTTTTGGTCATTGCAAAACAGTCCTTTTTCATTCATTTATCCTTTACTAGATTAACAGACTCTCACCCGCTTCATCCAGATACAAAAGTAACGCAGGACATCATCATGTGCTGCGTTACTTAAGACTTAAAACAGATTTCCCATATCGCCTAGAACAGTGGGATACAGGTATTGCACTGACTTCAATTGATCGACCGTGATGCCGAGCTGAATTGCCATTGAAAAAACATTAATCCATTGATCGGCCTCTTGCGAGAGAAAGTGCGCTCCTAGAATGGTGCCGTTGCTTTTCTCAATTAAGACGTTCGCAAGTGCAATCGGTTCTTCGCTCGCTTTATTCGATAACCAGTCGGTCATGTCGACTTCCTTGCTTTCAAAGTCCACACCGGCTTTTTTTAACTCACCCTCGCTCTTGCCGACCTGTGCCAGCTTCGGAATGGTGAACACAATTGACGGCATTGCTTTAATCGGACGCCATGTACTCATTTCATTCGCAATGAGATTCTCCGCCACAAACGCGCCTTCCTTACCTGAGAGTGGTGTCAGTGGCAGCGTATCTGTTGAGGCGACATCACCAGCTGCAAAAACCCGGGAATTGCTCGTGCTTTGTAGATACTCGTTTACTACAATACCGCCCTTGTCCGTCTTCACTCCGGCTTTATCCAACTGAAGCTTCTCGATATTTGGAACTCTTCCAGCTCCATGAAAAAGAGCGTCTACTTTCAGCTGATTGGAACCAGCGCTAATGACGACACCACTAGAAGTTTCTTCTACCCGTTCAACGTTCCAATTCCAGTGAAACGTAATTCCAAGCTCTTCAGATAGTTGAATTAATTCTTTTACATGCGTCTGATTAAACGCTTTTAGCGCCTGATCACCAGCTTCAATTATATGAACATCCGCTCCTGCTCTTGCAGCTAGGTGCGCACATTCAAATGAAATGTAACCCCCACCTAAAAGAGCAATTGTTTCAGGCATGCTTTTCTGGGCTAAGAAGTCTTCACTTGTTTTTAATAGATGCGCACCTTCAAAATCAAACGCCATTGGTTTCGCGCCAGTTGCAATTAAAAACCGGTCTGCCGTTAACGTTTGATCTCCCACTCCAATTGTCGCTTCATCTTGAAACTCCGCGAAACCGTGGTATGTATCAATTCCCGCTTCGTTCATTTTCTTTTCCATCGCATCTGGAACAACCGACGTATACTTCTCCTTTTCGGTCATTGCCTCTTCCCAATTAAACGAAACTTCTCCGCTTACGCCTTTGCCAGCAAGCTGTTTTGCTTGCCAAGCAGCCTCAGCTTTTGCGTACAGAATCTTCTTCGGGTCACATCCTGTGTTCGGACAAGTTCCACCGAAATGGGCTGCTTCAACGACGGCAACACTCTTACCACTCTCTTTTATTGGATAAACGGCAGACATTGCCGCTGGACCGCTTCCTATAACAATTACATCATAACGTTTTGTCATCCTTAACACCTACCTTATGTGTCGTTCTTTCCCTATTAAGAAGCGCGGAAAACCCAAAAGTTTGATTAATTGCTAACGTTTATTTATTGTTTGCAAATTTCATTTGTGTTTAAAAAAGGGTAAAAATTCAGTTTTTACTCTATCTATTGAAGTGAAAGTATGAGACACTAGATGTACAGCTTTAGTTTTAAGCTGAAAAGGAGAATGCCCCATGTACAGAATTTGTCGGACTGTCAGAGGGGTAACAGAGACTTTAAAGGATTCAAATAGTCATTTGGATAAGACCTTTTCTGATTCTGTTGCTGCTGAATTGCTAGCAAAGAAACTAAACGCTCACAATTTAAACAAAAACATCACATGGACTGTTGAACCGATATAAAAAAAGAAGCGGGTGGCTGCCTGCTTCTTTTTTGTCTATGGCACGAATTATAGGTAAGGTTTGAAGATGGATTACTGCAGATTGTCGACACATTCTAAAAGTATGTAGTTGCCTGCATCTGAATGGATGTCGTTCTTTATAGCGTAATGGGTAAGCAAGACTTTTAACTTATCAGGGGGAAATTAGATGAAACGACTATTCTACACATTAGGAGTTCTAACTTTATTTTTAGCGGCTTGCTCCGACAATAATGAAATAGCAGGATTAGGCGATTCATACGATGATTTTGTTAGCGCTTATGGCGAAGAAAAAAACGGTAAAGACGCAGCTGTCGCAAGCTTTCAAGATGACTACATCTTGGCTATGTTTTTTGAAGAAGAATTCGCTATTTTCATAGGTCTAGATTTCGAAGCGACAGATAATAATCTTAGAAGTATGGGTGAGGCATTAGAAAGTATAGAAAGATTTATGCCAGATGATGCGGTAAAAGAAAGCGAAGAAACAGAAGATCTTGGCGACTATTCAAGAATAAACATTCGTTACACAAGTGAAAGTCTAGCATCAGCTTATGAAGAATCCGGCCTTTATCCTTTATCAGAAGATGATGAGCCTAATCAATTCATGGTTACTATATCTGAGGCTATGGATGCGGATGGATACATAACGGCAACCATTGTACTCGGTCATAGTAGTTCATAAAAAAAGAGTGGTTAATCCCACTCTTACAATCCAGCTACTTTATGAGGATGTTCTTGTGTTACTATCAATTAATCTCTTTCCATTAAACAGTCTTCTTGTCCTCTTTAATGGAAAAAAACATTAAGAAAGGGTAAAAGAAGATAGACAGACCAAATGACGAACATCTCCTAAATTAAAAACGTTCGTCGTTTGTTTTATATTAACATTAGCGGAAGGAGAATCTGAAGACTATGGAGTGGTGGTTTTCCACGGAAGAGGCTGAGGCCGTGCACCGGGAAAGCGAATAATTCTCCTGTAGCGGTTCTACTCAGCATAATTGAGATTACTTGTCTTTTCAGATCCTCCCTTTAGTAACCTAGCCACTCTGTATTATTTAACCAAATGATACGTTGTTAAGTCTTCCTTTAACGCTTGAATCTGTTCCTCTTTCGTTGCCCAGCTTGTAATAAAACGACAGACCGTATGCTCGTTATCGTATTTCTCCCACTGATAGAAGGCAAAGCGCGAGCTAAGCTGCTCAATAAGCTGATTCGGTACGATCGGAAACAGCTGGTTTGTACTTGGCTCGTATTTAAACGAAATGCCGATGTCGAGAAACGCTTGCTTCAGCTTATCGGCCATCTCAATCGCATGAGACGACAAACGCCCATAAAGATTATCGGTGAACAATGTTTCAAACTGAATGCCAAGTAGCCTTCCTTTTGCAAGCATCGCCCCTCTTTGCTTGATAATCGATCTGAAATCCTTTTGCCATTTCTCGTTCGTAATGACCACAGCCTCACCGAATAAAGCGCCCACCTTCGTCCCGCCGATGTAGAAGACATCACAAAGTGCCGCAACATCCGCAAGCTTTAAGTCGCTTTCTTTAGCAGCAAGCGCATAGCCCAGCCTCGCCCCATCAATAAACAACGGAACATCATGCTTGTCGCAAACTTTCTTAAGCTGCGTTAGCTCAGTTTTTGAATACATTGTGCCTAACTCCGTTGGTTGCGAGATATACACGAGTCCCGGTTGGACGATATGCTCATGCGTTGGATCGTTAAAATGATCCGTAATAGCAGCGTCCACCTGCTCATGAGTCAACTTCCCGTCATCGCTTGCTAGTGTACTAATTTTATGTCCGGTTGACTCGATGGCACCTGCCTCATGCACGGCAATATGACCCGAATCTGCGGAAATGACGCCTTGATGCGGTCTAAGCATCGCCGATATAACCGTTGTATTCGTCTGTGTCCCACCCGTTAAAAAGTGAACGTCCGCTTCTGGACTGGCGCACGCTTGTTTAATCAACTCTTTTGCTCGACTCGTAAATTCATCCGTTCCATAACCAGGGGTTTGCACCTCGTTTGTTTCAAGTAATTTGTTTAAGATCGTTTCATGTGCGCCCTCTGCATAGTCGTTCTGAAAATAAATCATCTTTTTGCTGGCTCCTGTCTGAACTAAATCACTTATTCTACTTTTAGTTGTTTTGATTATAACCGATAAAAAAGAACAGGAAAACTGCAATTCTTCATTTCTCGAATGTCTAGCTTGTTTACCAGCTTCAGAAAAAACCTATGTTTACTATGAACGTTCAGTAACTCCCTTTATCGTTTTCACTGCATTTGGGTTTTAGCTATCTGCTTCAATTTCTGCACTCTATACGTCGCAAACAACAAAATAAGTCAATCCAACTAGTAAGATTGACTTATTTAACCTCGTTTATTTTTTTAACTTGCACAACACGGAGAACCGTCTTTTGTATCCACATCTTGCTTTGTATAAAAATATTCCCACTCATTCCCATCAGGATCTGTTACCCAAAATTTATCTTGTATAGCGTAGCAACATGTCGTATTTAATTCTTCTTTGGCAAAAAAACCTTCTTTTTCAAGACGTTCTTTGTGGAGGCTCACGTCCTCTTTTGAATTGACTTGTACGCCTAAATGATTAATCGTATTTCCTTCTACTCGATCTACTTCAGTTAGTGTTAAATTCAAGTTTGGCTCAGAAGTTAAAAACTTTACATAACCTTCTTTTACTTTTACCGGATCCATACTAAAAAATTTCCGATAGAATTCCTTGCTTTCCTCTAGGTTTTTTACATTTAAACCAATGTGTACATTCATTATGTAAAACACTCCTTAATCAATTTTTTTTGATTTATTATTTATAAATTAAAACCGTTAATTAGACGGTTTTAAGATACAACAAAGTTGTTCAGATAAGAGGTGATCAACGTGTTGCTCATTTACGCTGTAGTAGCTCCAGGTTCCTCTAGTATCTTTATTTAAAATTTTTGCATCAGTCATAAGTTTTAAATGATAAGAGAGTTTGGACTGTGGAATGTGTAACTCCTCTGTTAAATCACAGACACACATCTCACCACGGACACTCAATAAGTTTAGTAAATGCAATCGTCTAGTATCAGCCAAAGCTTTAAACTGGGTTTCGTACGACTTTAATTCTCTTTCTGTTAATATACCGCTAGTGATTTGTTGCATGATGACCAGCTTCTTTCATCAATTTTTTTTGATTAATCTTAACTTATCATATCTTTTTTTATTAATCAAGTAATTTTGATTAATTTAAACCACCATTCCGATAAACTGGTTAATTCGCAAATCTGCTTCAAGCTGCTTATCGGATAACATATTTAACAGCACTATCATATCATTCCCCTTTATCCGTTAGAAAAAAGTATTGCGATTGAATTCAATTCAATTCTATCATCAACTGGCTTCACTTAAAATTCTTTTTAACTAACGGTTTTTTTTATTTAATCCCTAAATAACCTAACCGCGCCTTCTTGCTCTCTGTTCTCATTAAATACCCATTCATTCTTTTGTTTAACTCCGCTTGTTTAGGGTAACCAAGTTGTTACGGCATGTAATAGGGAGCTTAAACCATGATCTCTTCGTATGAACGATTTCTGTTTGAAAGGCACTTAGATTATTTGATTGATAGTTACTTTTCTGCGGACACTCACTCACCTGCCAGAAATCTCCTTTCTAGTGAGATAGAAGAACTATTGCTTGTATTAGTAACTCCTTAAATAAACTATAGATGAAGTGAGCCGAATCCTTCGTTTACTCACTTTATCTTCTTTATTTTCTATAAGCTATTTACATGACAATACGCTCGACAACTATTTGGAAACAGGTTTTTCATTTCTGGGCGTAACAAAGCGATTTCATGCTTATAAGGCGCACTTTTATATTTGATTTCTCCAATTGAATTTGCGTATCAAGTAATTTAGGCAAGTAGAAGCATGTTCACCCACCCTCTTTCTCCGAAACCGATGGCAGTTTTCCAAGAAAAATTAAAAATCATCCATTTTAAAAATGAAACCATACAGTTCGAATAAGTGTTGCTAAACGAATATCTGATTGATGAGATGTTTAACAAAAAGCTTATTGGGAAACGCCTAGATTCTCTTTCCATTTTTACGGAACAATTTTATACTAATACAAACTTAACATCAGCGAAGAGGTGGTTACATAATGAATTTATTGGCACCTGAAAAAGTCGGGGGGAAAATTGTAGAATGGCATAGCTGCCTGATGGCTAAAGACATTGAATCAGCAAAGGCTGCACGGGATCAAGCTCTCATCGCCGTCGAGAAAATGAAGCCCGATGATAAAATGTTGGCTTATTATCAACTAATTTCTATGCGCCACGATTTACTTACTAACCAGAAAAACACAACTGAGTGGAATGAGGTTGAAAGGAAAACAGAAGAATATTTGTACTTTATGTACTATTACGTTTCTGGTCAAAATGAGTTCCTTCATGGCAGGTATAAATCTGCGATTCGTACTTTTAAGATTGCTGAACGCTTAATTGAGCAAGTAAATGATCCATCTGAAAAAGCAGAATTCTATCAGAAATTAGGGATAAGCTATTACCGAATTGACCAGTATAGTTTTGCATCATCATACATAGAACAAGCGCTAGAATTTTTTGAGAAGCAATCATTGTATAAAGAAAATGAGCTTGTTTGCAAGATGGTTTTAGCAGCGATTGAATCTGAACTTTCTCGATTTGACTCAGCAGAATCGCTTTTTAAGGAGTTAATTGAATTGTCGAAACCGTATCCTTTTAGAAGAGGACTGATCTTTTACAATATGGGTATGAATCGTTTAGCACAAAAGCAGTTGGAAGCTGCGCTTAGCTGTATGGAGCAAGCCTTATCTATTCCCGAGCACGCTAGAGCGATTAATGGGATTAAGTCGCGGTTTTATGTGGCAAACATTCGCTTGCGCTTAGGCTTAGCTGTTGCTGATCTATCTACAATTGAAACAGAAATTAAGAAACTAAAACTGGACGAGTTCTCTGCTAGAAGTCAGGTCGTACGTGGACTCTATCTAGATAATGACTTAGCGTTAGTTGAAAGTGGCATTAAGAAATTAGAGGATAATCAACTTTTCTTCGAATGCTCAGAGGTATGTGAAGAAGTTGCTCAGCACTTTGAACTTAAAGGAGATTTTAGCACGGCTCTGCATTATTCGAAATTAGCAATTGCTAAGAAAAAACACCAGACCATTATGGGGATTGAGAAATCCTTGTCAGTGTAAGCAAGAATACGATTGCATTATTGCTAGGTATGTTTTAAACTTATTAACACTAATAAACAAGGGACCCCTTAATCAAGTAGGTCCCTTGTTTTTGTTTTATAGTAGCTCTTAACACCTTCCTCACTCCGACTGCTGCTCATCAACAAACGTTTGAAACAAGTTTTTTTCGAAGCCCGGCTCCTTGCTTTTCTCGTAAAACGCAATTTTCTTATCGATCAGCTCAAGATTAGCCTGATAGATCGCTAACTGCTCTTGCACGCTTTGTCGATGATTTCTAAGGATCTGAAGCAATTCGTCCAGCCCATCTTCAGAGTGCCATAAGTTGAAATAGGTTTTTAAATTTTCCAGCGTCATCCCGGTTTGCTTCATATGCAGCACAAATTCAATCCAGTTTCGATCTTCTTTTGAATACCAGCGGACGTTGTTTTCATCTCGCTTTGGGGCAATAAAGCCAATCTGCTCGTAGTAGCGTAGCGTATGCTCTTTCACCTTTAACTCTTTTGCGATTTCACCAATTCTGAAAATCGTGATCCCTCCTTACGCTTCTACCTCAATTTGCTTGATAACCTTTGCCGGCACACCCGCGACAATCACATTATCCTCGACGTCTTTTGTGACGACAGCCCCCGCTGATACGATGGCGTTCTCACCAATCGTTACACCGGGCATGATGGTCGCATTGATGCCAATCCACGCCCCTTTTTTGATGAGAATCGGCTTGCTGTACGTTGCTCTGCGCTCAGTTGGCGAGACGGGGTGGTTAATCGTAACTAGATTCACTTTTGGCGCAATGAGCACCTTTTCCTCAATTGTAATGCCACCACGATCCATAAAGGTGCAGCCTTGATTGATAAACACCTCTTTGCCAACGCGGATATTTTGTCCATAATCGGTATAGAACGGTGGCAAGAGCTCAAACGACTCATGAACCTGAGCTCCTGTTAACTCACTAAAAATGGAGCGAACCTCAGGCGCATCATGATAGCTATGATTTAGTCTTGCGAGTCGTTTTTGAGCACGTTCAATCGCTTCGGCCATTTTCGGAAATTCCGGGTCGTCCAGTGAGATCGTCTCGCCATTTTTGTCTCTGTCGAAAATGTCTCTATTCATCCTAGCCCTCCTTATCTTTTAAGCAGTTGTCGTTATTTATACCGATTACCAAGGCTGATTTGTCGGGCCGACCGTGAATTCATTGACGTTCACATCTTCAGGTTGATCAATTGCAAACTCGACGACTTTGGCGATTCGTTCTGAAGAAATTCCGTACTGATCGTAAAGTGCGGAGAACCCTTCCAACGTAGACGAATCAGAGATCGTTCCAAGCAATTCCGTATTGATTGCGGCTGGATAAATCGTTGCCGTGCGGATATTGGTTCCTTCTTGCGCGGACTCCATCCGTAGCACTTCCATCAGACTTCTAACCGCCCATTTTGTTGCCCCGTAAACGGCTCCACCAGGGTAGTTTTTCAAGCCGGCAACAGATGATGTTGTAATGACATGCCCCTTTTTTTGTTCGGTGAATAGCGGCAGAACAGACGCAATCCCGTTCAACACGCCTTTAATATTCACGTCAACCATGTCGTTCCATTCGCTTGTTTTTAAAGAGGACATCGGTGAATTCGGCATAATTCCCGCATTTAAGAAGATAACATCCACTCCACCAAACGTTTCTTTCGCAAGAGCAATCAGCTCCTCATTATCTTGTGGAACCGTTACATCCATCTTTTTGTAAACCGCTTCCCCACCAGCTTCTTTAATCGCTTGAGTTAATTCTTTAAGCTTCTCTTCGCGACGAGCACCTAAAACGACTTTTGCCCCTCTTGCAGCTAAAAGTTTTGCGGTATCTTCTCCAATCCCTGATGATGCTCCTGTAATAACGACGACTTTATCTTTAATTGCCATGCGTAACACTCTCCTTTTGTTTAAGTAGCTTTAGCCTACACCTTAAAGTGAACTTTAGGTCAAGCGGAAAGTGAGACTTTTTTTCGCGGGCCTTTCCATTTGCCTGTATACTGAAGATAATTCAATGAGAAAAACAGCCAAGCATCGGCTGCTTTATCAGGATACTGGCGGTGATAGTCATGAAGCTTCTTCCATTTAAACAAAGCGTTAGCCTGCTCGCTTTTTTTCAGATTTACCTACTCATTCGTGATGCCGATAAGGGGCTGCTTGCGAACGCTATCCCCTTGCTTCTTCTCGTCGGCTGTGTTTTTCTTTTTCTGTTCAATCGGTTGTTCCCAGATGACCATCCGCACACGCAAAAAAGAGGATGACTCGTCATCCTCTTTTATGTTCGCTGGACATCGTAAATGACGCGCATCGGAATCCACTCTCGGAGTGAATCGTTTGCTGGTCCGTACTCAACGCGAATTCGCTTATTGTCATTGTCGACTTTGTGGATGTAGCATTCCAAGTCTTTATAAAACCCATCGTCCCAGTAGTTCACCTTCACTGTCGTTGTATGTTTGAAGGCATCAAGGACAATCTCACCAATCTCCCACCACTGCTCGTCGTCAAGCTCTCCGTGCAGCTCGACTTTCCACTCACTTGCTTCGAGTTTAATCAACGCTTCCTTATGTTCGGGCAACATCATTCGGCTGCCTTCCCATAAAAGATTGCCTCTTCGCACATATAATTCTTCTTCACGCATCATGCTCACTCCCCCATGAGATAAGAACTACTTCTATTATATACGAATATACGTTCGATTAAACCAATTTTACAAAATAAAATTTTTCCAATTGAACTGTTTTTCTGCTACGCTGAAAAGAAAACCGAGGTGACACGCATGACGCTAGGAATTAGTGCATCCGTTCTGTTAACCTGTTTCTTGATTTATCTTGTTTTTAGTTTACTCAAAACCAATCTTTTGCTAAAAATCGGCCTGTCCCACATGGCGAGTATTCCTGGCACAGCCATGGCGCTCTATGCCGCCGGAACAACGACCGACAACATGGTGCTTATCCTTCTCAGCTTTATTGCTCCTGCCGTGCTTTTTTCGGTTGGTGCAGCCCTCTCTCTTATCGGGGCGCTGGCTCACTCACGCCAGAAGCAGGCGTGAAATTTATGAATGGCTCTCCGTCCAGCCAAGGTATTCTCCCGTCGCTGCGTTAAAGTGAATTTCAGCCATTTTTGCATTCAACGTGCCCACAACGGTTAGGAAGGGAATATTGTTTTCTTTTATGGCCTTAAAATGATAGCCCGAAAAAATGACGGTATGGCCATCGCCTTCGACTAAAGCAAAATCATAGATTGCTAGTTCAATGGCCTCGGTGCTATCAAACTGCAAGTGAGGCAGTTTGAGTTCTTGCTGGTTCGTTCCATCAAAGTTCTCTAGCCGAATTTCATTTACAATCGTGCCAGCTTGGATTGTAAAAGCAACGGCCTCACGATATGTAGGTAAATGAAACAATAAATGCCACGTTGATTTCTTCCCATCTCTCCCACTTTTTCGCACATCATCGATGCTGTTCATTTCTAACAGCTCTGATTTGAGATCGAATGTTTTTACATGCTTATAACCGATCCTATACGCTTCTAACAAACTCACTTCATCAAACGAACAAATAGCGCCCTCTCCCCCTTCAACACCTAGGAAAATAGAAACCCCTCAACTAAACGATTCAACCCATACACGCTATTTTCCTTTCAAATCCCGCAATTTTTTTCGAGAAAAAACAAGCGCATCTTGCCGCGCTTGTTTCTCGATCTAGCTTATTTGTACTTCTCTAATTGTTCTTTCGGAATGTGACAATAATCATCTGGGCATCTTGTTAACCGATCTTGGTGTTCATCCGCGCTGCGCACATAATTCGTCAGCCGCAGCACTTCAACAACAATCCGCTTCTTGTCGTCTCTCGCTTCAATAAATGCCTTCGCTGCCATGAGGTGTTCGCTACTTTCGCTATAGACACCGGTTCGATACTTCTCCCCAACATCAGCGCCTTGTTTATTAAGGCTATACGGGTCGATGATCTCAAAGAAATCGCTCATTAGCTGCTCGACACTGACAACAGACGGATCAAACTCCGTTTTAACACATTCCGCATAGCCGTCATAAGGACCTGCAAGCGTCTTTGTTGTTCCGTTCGCTCTACCTGCTTCCGTTTCAATCACGCCGGGCACTGTTTTCATGAACGCCTGAACGCCCCATAAACAACCGCCGGCGAAGTAAATAACTTCCATGTGCCACCCCTGTTTGTCCTAAACGTCTAAGTCCACCTTATTACCGATTATTAATATAATATGTATCATACGTCTCTGCAAAAACATAGCCAAGTCGTTCCGCTAGCTTGACAGACTCTGCATTGGCCGCGTCCCAGCTCGGGTACTTGCCTTGCTCTAGACAATCGACTAGCAAAGCAGCTGAGGCAATCGTTGCCAGCCCTTTTTTGCGATGATCTTGGTGCGTGCCGACTTCAACTTCAATCCCCTCATCATAAATGCTGAATGACGTAGCACCACAGACCACTTTTCCGTCGTGTAGAATCGCATAACCAATGCCTCGCTTGAGAAAATCATCAATTGATTCAAAGTTACAGGTAAAGTACTCTGATAGCTCATGCAAAGATGGTTTATTTCCGATCTCTGAATCAATTCGTTTCAGTTCATACTGCCCAGGCAGGTTTGCTAACAACCCTGTAAGATAGGTAGCGTCTAACAAAGCAGGGTCTTGTTTAAAGCGGTAGCGTTCAAACTTATTGAATTTCCCTTTATAGATTGTTTCGATTCGCTTTTTCCATTCATCTGAGTGAACAATCACTAAACTGTCTTCAGGAAGATGATGTAACAGCGTTTCCGCCTCTTGTGCGTTGGCATCCCCCGCAAAGTAAGAAAACATCCCTACTTTTACTTGGGCAGCTGTTGGACTTTCCAGGTTATCTACCCACGCCTCGCCCATATGCCCTTGAAGACAAGAGAGAATAACCGAGTCGGGAATTTTTTCGAACATCGACGTTAATTCTTTCTTTCGATTTGAATCTATTTTTAAAATCAAATGACTCACCTTTTCATAATTATTCAGTCTTACTCAATAGACGAGTATGAGCGTATCAACTCATTCAAAGTATTCAATCCCTGTGAATTTACTATAATTTATTGTGATAAATACGTCAAAACGCGATGAGCCGTTTAATCTAGTTCGTGCAACAACGATATTGACAAAGTAGCCATTTATTAATATAGTTGTCATACGAACTAATTAAGGAGGAATGAGGATGGCCCATTCGCTTGATGAATCAATTGGCTTTCAAACAGCTCAAACCCACCGCGCCTTAATTCGGCTGATCACCACACATTTACGAACGTACGGGATTACACCTGAACAATGGACCGTATTAAAACGGCTATACCAAAATGGCGATTTAACACAAAAACAACTGTCAAAAGTAGCAGAAAAGGACAAAGCAACCTTAACTCGGATTTTAGACTTGCTTGCCCAGAAACAATTGATTGAACGCAAACAAAATGCTGAAGATAAGCGCTCCTTTTTAGTCGGGATTACTACCAAAGGAAGCGATCTCTATAAAACCATCAAACCTACAACAGAGGAACTTTATCGCCAGACGATTGTCAAGGGAATATCAGAGGAAGAGCTTTCCATCTATATCAATGTGCTCTCACAGTTGAAAGAAAACAGCTCCCAAGGTTGAAATGGATACAGTTGTCTATTGTACGAGCCGGGAAGCATTCTTGCTTCCCTCTAAAAGGAGTTTACACCATTGAAACTGACACAACGCTACTTATTTTTTACGATTGGACTCTTTTTTATGGGGTTGGGCATTTCTCTAACAGCCAAGTCTGAACTTGGCAATTCACCGATTTCAAGTGTCCCTTACGTACTTAGCTTAGCTTTTCCACTAACGCTTGGTGCCTTTACTTTTCTGTTAATGGCCTTATTTGTGCTTATCCAATGGGGCATCTTAGGCAGACATTTCCCTCCGCTCCAGTGGATTCAGTTGGCCCTAGCACCTATACTGGGCGTTTTTATTGACTTTGGTTTACTGCTGGCTTCCTTTATCCACCCGAATTTGTTTATTGAAAAACTAGCAGTGCTCATTCTAGGTTGCGTCTTTATAGCGATTGGCGTCTATATTCAAGTTGAAGCGAAAACCGTTATGAATGCTGGGGAAGCCATTATAAAAGTCTTGTCTCAAAAGACGAAGATCGAGTTTGGCACGATGAAAATTATCTTTGATTGGTCGCTCGTTGCGATTAGCACCATGCTCTCACTCGCCTTTTTTGGCGGCTTGCACGGCATTGGTGTCGGTACGATTATTTCAGCTTTTCTTGTCGGTTTTCTGATCAAAGCCCTCCGAAAGTTCTTAGGTGTCAACCGTTTCCAATCGAGTAAAAAGATTAACCCCTAGTCTCCAACCTCTTACACTGCGTAAGAGGTGATTAGGTTCCCTCAAAGAAAAAACTAGCGCCCTCTTCCCGCGCTTGCACAAATATTTATAAAAAAGATCATTTAAAAAACCTTCAAACATAATTCCTTCTGTACGTTCAATGATAATGATCGATTAAGGAAGTTCATATTTACTTATTCATTCCTACGAACGAGACTCTCTCCCTAATCTTCAAATAAAAATAGGTCGCCACAACAATTTCGGCAAGCGCAAGCAAAAGTAGTATTAGCCCAATTGAAAAGATTGTAGGCAAAACAAGAAACAGATGTAGCGATGCTGCTACTAATACAAGTGAAGTCGTTCTTTTCAACAAACCGACTACCCCAATCGTAAAGCTACCGACAAGCAAAAACCATAAAAGCCCTGATTCTGTGAGAATGAATGGATTTTCAGCTAAGAAATAGTGAACCGTTAAACCACTCATTAATAAACAGACAGCCACTCCGATACTTCCACAAAGAAACCTGTTCTTTTGCTTAAAAAGAACAGCTAAAGAAACGACATTTAATGCGATCGCCAAAATCAAAATCAATCCCATATGCCAACCCCTTTCTACAAAAAACCTTCCTTATACTACTATACAATAAAAGGAAATGAAGAAGGAGAGAAAATTACTACTATTCTAAAACAAAAACTAGCGCCTAAAAAGCGCTAGTTTTTGTTTGTTTTTCAGTTCTTCTTCATCTCACTTTAAATAATTATTTGTTTCATTATGTTCATCACAGCTAACAGACCCTTAGGAAACTCTTGAATTATGTAAACTCTAAAAATCGTTAAATTTTATAATAAAAAAGATTTCTTAGGAAATTTATGTACGTTCTCAATAGCAAAGTATTCAGTAACCAAAAGAAATAATGTCAATTCACTTTATTTTTTGTTTCCTCGATGTTAATATTCCCCTTTTCCTTTTGGTATTCGAATGAGTTAAATAAGAAAACAGAAACAGTTTTGGCAGAATTCACTACTAGTAATGCATGGTGCCTATCAATCTTATACCTTGGAATATGTGAATCACCAGTTTTATTACGAATCTCTGATATGCCATTAACAATTTTAATCAAACCTGTTAAAACATCTTTTAATGAATTGTCTAATTTGGGATCTTTTGGATCAAGATTCAATTTTTCTCTTACTTTTTTAAAGAGTATTGGTAAATCAGTTTTTTCATTTGAATTGTAATCAAGGAATTTATTTAATATTTCTTTGCAAACACCTTCAACTAAAGTTTTGGCACTAGTTACAGCTCCAGAATAATCACCAGACTCAATACGATTTTCACATTTAGTTACTGATTCTAGAATATAATCAAAAGTTAATTCATATGGAATCTCATTTTCTACTCTCACAATTGATACATCTAAAGAGTTTTCTTCAAGATAGTCAATATACTCATTGAAATCTACATTAACCAAATTCTTGATACTATTATAATCAAAAGCCTTACTGGAGAATAAGTTTTCTACAACCTCTTTAATTGTTCTGCAATTAATAATGTAATCTGGATTATTTCTGCCAATCTTATCCGACAACCTCTTAAATATCAGTCTACACTCTTGAAAGTTCAAGTCATTAATTTTAGATATTTCCAAATAATCATCTTGTTCATAGTATTCAATAGCAGTAGTTAAGTCAAACTTCCCTTTATCTAATATTTGAATAGCATCCAATAATCATACACTCCAAACCAACAAAATCATTAGTAAACTTTATTGCATATCGCTTAAAGCTAAAACCTTTACGATACAATTTTAAAAAGACTCTGATTGCCACACCTATTATTTAATTTTAAAATATGTTGTGAAAACTGTCAAAATCTAAACACTAAAAAACAAGCGCCCCCTCCCCGCGCTTGTTCCTGACACCCTCCCTTTAGCTAATGCTTGGTGCGATTGCTCATTCTTTGTCTCCGCTGCTTTTTTCTTGCTTACTAATAACGTTTGCGAGTCCAGCGATTGAGTGCTGCAAGTCTTTCACAACGGGCTCGAGGCGGACAAGCAAGTACGAGGCGACGGCGATTGGGAAGCCGACGTTTGAGATGAGCGTAACCCAGTCTGTCATTTGGTTTCATCCTTTCATCGTTGATAAAATGCGGCTCCGGGTTTGGAGCCGCAGAAATGGTTACAGGGCAATCGTATCGACCGCACGAGTGACGATGCGGGCATCGACTTTTGTCGTGATAAGCGCTGCGCTGCCGTGGAAAACGTTGTTCGCGAGAATGGTGTCCATGACGTTGCTAATTTCGGCTTGGTTGAGTTCGTCTTTAGGTGTTGGTACGCGGATTGTAATCACTTGGCCTTCGTCAGTGCGGAAGCGCAGTTCGAGCGTTTTTTCATTCATTGGATTGGTCTCCTTTCGTTAAGGTTAATTGGCTGGGCTTGGTCGTAAGTAGCTGTTTTCTGTTAAAGTCGCTTCGCCTAATTCGAGGCTGCACAGGCTTGTTATCGCTTCTGCGACAAGATAGAGCTGTTCGATCTCGGCTTCTGGTTGAACACTGAAACTGAAGCGGCGGTAGATCTGGTTGCCGGTGTCGGTGAAGCCGTTTTCCATTGCGAGGTTAAGACGCTGGGCGTATGCTTGTTTGCGGGCCATGTGGGTTCCTCCTTTCCGGTTGATAACTTGAGCATAGCATTGATGCTAACGGTTTGTATCGAAATAAAATTGAATATAACCATTATTCTGTTTTTATAACCAAAAAGCATTGTCAGAAGCGAAATTCTTGTTCAATAATGGGGCAATCTCCACCGTCTTCCAGACAGAGCTCTTCGCTTTCTTCCCCATCTGGCGCTTTTTTCGGTTGATCGAAGAGCGAGAGCTGGGCGGAGCGAAGTTCAATCTCGACGATCTCGTCGGGACGGAAGCGCCGTACTTCTATTAAGTTCTCGTTATTCATTTCAATGTCGGAAACGAGTATTTGAATCTCTTGATGCCAGCGTTCCCTGCCTGTTCGATTGATGATATTTATCTTCTTGACGCACCCTCTCAATATCGACGTACCCATCACTAGATTCGCTCCAGTTGAATCGATTTAGCTCGGCCGAAGTACGTTTCCACTTGTTTCGCGGCGTTTTTAGGTTCTTTGTATGCGCCGATTTGTTTGCCGTCGACAATGACACGGTAAAGTTGTTCGTGAACGCTAAGTCGGTGCTTAAGCGGAAGTTGCAGCGCGCGAACAATGCCTTCGCGATGCCCGGCGACAATCGCTTCAATAATGCTTTTGTTTTTTAACTGAAGTGCGTCAGCAGGATGATCAATAAATAAGCTCTCAGTTAAAATCGCCGGCATGCTTGATTGACGGAGAACGGCGAAGTTGGCGGTTTTCTGACCTCGATCACGTACGTTAAGCTGTTTCATGATCGCTTGATGCACCGTTTTTTGCATGTCCTTTAAGCGAGCCCCGTCCGTTGGATGAATAAACGTCTCAAACCCGGTTCCTCCCCCGGCATTAATGTGAATAGAGACAAATAAGTCGGCGCCCCAATTATTTGCTTGACGAGAGCGGTCGGTAAGCGAGACAATTCGATCCGTTGTCCGTGTGAGCTTTACCTCCACTTGATATGCAGCAAGCTCGGCTTCAATTCCTTTTGCGATGGTTAAGACAAGGTCTTTTTCCCGTAATCCATTTCCGACAGCTCCCGGATCGCTTCCTCCGTGTCCTGGATCAATCATTACTTTTTTCATTTGACATTCCTCCTCATAAATTCTTCAGCGCGATAATCGTTGCCGTCTAGTGATAGTAAACTGGTTTTGTAAAGCATCCGCGAGTGGTTCCGCTTACCGAGGCGATCAAACAGCTGCCGACTGGATAAATTGGTCGTGTAAATTGTTGGTCTTCCTTGTCTAGCATCTACCAACTCAAATACTTTTGAGGTCGCCCAACTTTCACTATCGCCACGGTTGTACTCTGCGCCAATATCATCAAGCACAAGGCAATCGACTTCCTTTAAAATTTGGAAAAAATCATATTCGCTAAAGGGGTTGTTTTTGCCGAACGTCCGCTTCACGTTATTGAGCAGCTCTGGCACAGAGATAAAAATACCGTTTATCTGTTTTTTAAATAGTTCTTTTAACGTACCAAGTGCGAGATGACTTTTGCCAAGCCCACAGTCGCCAACAAACAACAGATTACCTGACGTTTTTGTCGCGAACTCACTAACGTATGAGAAGCAATGTACGAGTGCGTCTTTCTGCCTGTCCGTTGTTGGCATGTATGAGTCCAGTGAGGCGGTCCGAAGCTCATCAGAGATCAAGCTGTATAGATCAAACAGCTTCTTTCGCTGGATCGAGAGCAGTTCTTTTTGACGCCTTAACACGCTGCGACTTAAAGCATTGTCCTCACACTTGCATCCTTTCGGGCATTGAAACCGCTCCCCCGCCCGCGGTCCTTGAAAAATCTCCATATCGTAAATGGTCACTTCTTGCTGGCATTGATCACAGGTGTAGCGCCCAACAATGTTCTCGTCAGAAATCTGCCGATGGATAGCGTTTAAAAAATGCTTCCTTGCTGGATTCATTGGTTTGATCCCCTCTCCGCTGCCGCGGTCGTTTTTGATTTGCCTGCTTTTGTTTAAAAAATGCCGCTCGTTCATCAATCGTTTCTTGAAGCGTCGTAAAGCCTTTTTTCTCCCATGCCTTAAGCAATGCCTGCACATAATTCCAGTGAAAACAGTTCGCATCACCTGCCGCATCAAGGGCACGTTTTGCCATTGCCAATCGGTCAGGAAACGTGTGCTTCTCCATCCAATCGCTAAGCCCTAAGCGCATGCTCTGACTAAGCTGGTTAAATCCGACGGAATAAGCATGGGCGACAAGGGGGCCAATTTGAGTAGTAGTAGGATGGTTTTGATCTTGGTTTAAAGCTTTTAAAGAAGCTCTATAAGAGATAGAGCTCAATTCCGCGTCAGATGCGCACGCATGAGCAAGCTGGTTTATGACGGCTTTCTCGGCTTCTTTACCCGCAACTTGTTCAGCAACTTCCTCACTATCTGTAACGCTTGTCCCACTTGGGCTTAAGTCGATTTGACCCTCAATTTCCCCACCACCTTTCTCAGTTACTTGATGGTCAGTTTGCTCAGTAGGTTGGAACGACTTTCCTTCACATAAGCGGTACGTCGCAAAGTGACTACCTCTCGTACTTTCAACAACTAAATACCCTCGATCCACCAGCATTTTACGCGCCTGCCAAAACATATCTTTAGATAGAGATGCGTCTTCCGTCAACGTTCGCGAAGACGTATGAAATGAGACAGTCTCATAATTGGCGGCCCAAAACAACAGCGTGCGCCACAGTGCAAGTGTATAGTCTGGTAATGATTTAGCTCGGTCATGTGTTGCATATAAGGCGTATAGTTTCATAAAGCTCATCGCTTACCCACTCTTTTCTATATAAAGTCGAAATTATTAGAATACAAATTGTGTCATCTAATCATCCATTGGAAACAATTCCATTGTCGTTACCTCGAGGGTATAAGCTACAAAAAGGGCTTTCACCTCAGCAAACCGCTTTCTCCCTGCCTCAACCTCAGCAATCATCGCTTGACTAACGCTAATTATGTCAGCCAGCTCTCGCTGTGTTAAATTTTTTTCCTTTCGAAGGTCAATCATCAACTGATTCGGCTCCACGTACTTTCGCTTACTTCCCAATCTACATCGCCCCTTCTATGACATTTTATTCAAGTCGTTTGACTCAAGTCTATTGTAGTAGCGCTTCTCAAAAATTGGAATAGATTTTGAGCAAATATAACCAGTTATATTTTGCAAATCGCTTATTTTTTTCGACATTACGTCAAAATACGATTATTTACCTTGTATTTCTTCTTTATTCGAGCTTTTTCTCGATCATCGTCCATTTAACGCTTTAAATCGCCTTTTCACGTCCTTCTTTCGCCTCATTAAATTCCGTTTATTCCCATTAATTATTAATGATAGGATTGACTTCTACTCTCTCTACTAGATTCATAGAGTAGAAAAGAGGTGATTGGATGAGCCGTATGTTAAAGGTAGTTGGAACCCTAGCCGTTCTATTGATGAGTGGACTATTGGTGATTAGCCTACTGGCTACGAATACGAAATGGTATAACCAACAGATTAATCAAGTCATGAGTTCATTTACAGGCGAGAACTTGCTTTATCTGATTACGACTGAAAACAGCCTTTTTAAACAAGCATTACCCGTATCGTATGAACCACCAAAAACGGCGGGAATCGTCATGAATGTTCTTACCAACTTTGACCTAGCCGACCCCAAAACATTACTATCTAGTGCCATTCCGGGAATGCATCCATTTGATACGGCGATTCTGTATGCCGGGGAAGGGACAAACCTTTCCAACATGCCGAGAGAGAGCCTCCCGCCAGAAGAAGCGTTAGAAGAACTAGCAAAGCTCCATCCGAATGATCAAGAGCATGAAGACAATGCAACAGAACAAAAACAAGAGCTTGAGAAGAACGACAAGCCAAACGTCCTCATCTATCACACGCATAGCTATGAATCGTATTTTCCCGAGCTAGGAGAAGTAAATACGGAAAATGCCAATAAGGCTGTTTCTAGTGATCCAACCAAGAACATTATCAATGTCGGCAATCACTTTTCACAGAAGCTGACGGATCAAGGCATTCCTAATCTGGTCGACCAAACGAATATGAATGCCTATATGAGCGAACGCGGTATGAAAAACTATTACACCGCCTCCCGCCAGATTGTCGAGAGCTATCAAGACGACCATCAGTTTGACTATATCCTCGACTTTCACCGTGATTCATTGCGGGAAAAAGACACGACGATCACGATCAACAATAAGGAATATGCGCGGCTTCTGTTTGTAGTTGGTCTTGAACATCCAAATTATGAAGCACAGGAAAAGCTGGCCACTTATTTTTTTAATAAATTGGAAGAAGAATATCCTGGATTAGTTCGAGGTGTCTTTCGAAAGGATAAAACAACTGGTAACGGTGTTTACAATCAGGATATGGCGGCTAATGCCTTGCTTGTAGAGTATGGCGGGGTTGATAATACGATGGAGCAAGCGCTTAATAGCGCTGAAGTGATGGCCGAACTATTCGTGGAGTATTACGAGGAGAATCAATAAGCCCTTTCTCGCTAGATGAGAAGGGGTTTTTACTTTTCACGCAAACGTTGGCTTCAATACGGTGAGTGAAATTACGAATTCTACAGAAAGAGTAATCCCCCAAGATTCGAATCGATCGTAAGCGCAAAAAGAGCCCCACACTAGGAGCTCCCTTCGCGATTACGGCTTAGTGATAATTAGCACACCGTCCCGAATCGCCCTTTGTAAAAACCGACTATCATCACCAAGGCTGAACAGATGCAGTTCGTGCATTGCCCGCGTACACGCTGTGTAAAACAAGCGGCGCACGCTCTCGTCCTGATAGACGGCCGTGTCGTAAAGAATGACCGCATCGAATTCCATTCCTTTAGCTAGGTAGGACGGGATGACGACGGTTCCTTGCTCGTATTCCGTTGAACTGGTGGCAATTAGCTTCAGCTCTAGTTGCTCACTTAGTGCTTCGTGTGCGTTCCTGCTTTCGGCAGCTGATTGACAGATGACGGCGATGCTGCTAAAGCCTCGCTCCTTTAAGCGATTGATCTGGGCAGCCATTTGCGTGTGCCGCTCTCTTTTCGTTTTTACTCGCGTCAACGTCGGTATTGCTCCGTCCCGTTCAAACGGAATAATTTGATCACCGTTCGGAACAAGCCGTCGCGTCAACTCAATAATCGGTTTCGTCGAGCGGTAGCTGCGCGTAATCGGGATCAGCTTTGTTTTGTCTGGTCCATAGAGGCTCGTTAATGAGTGAAAGTCACTGGTTTCCTGCGCATGAGAGAAGATGGCCTGATTAAAATCCCCGAGCACCGTCATCTTTGTAGCTGGAAACAACTGCTTCAGAAATTCAAACTGAAACGGCGAGTAATCCTGCGCTTCATCAACAACAATCTGCTTAATCGCCCGGTTCACTTGAAATCCTTGAATCAACTCCTGCAAGTACAAATACGGTGTTGCATCTTCATAAGCAAGTCGATCACTGTCAATCATCGCGACGGTGGCCGCACAAATCGCTTCCCAATTGCTAGGCAGAGGCTTATTCGTCCACCGCTTCAGTTGTTCCTCCCCTTGGAATAACTGCTTGTAAATCGCGTTTATATGAATAAAGCTGTATGCGCGGATTTCCTTTAATAGAGGTTTGACTTTCTGATGGACGAGCAGTCGAGCAAGCGCATCGTCTTCCATTTCATAATCAGCGGTATCTGCCCGCTTGAAGCCTCGTTTTTTCGCCAGATAGCGGTGGGCTTTGCGGTACTTCTCCTCACTCAACAGCTGCATCTCTTCTTCTACCCACGGCTGTGTGTATTCAGCCTTGATCCGCTGCTTCACTTCTTTTATCAGCCATTCTAGTAGCTTTTCTAATCGGTTGTGAAAACCGAGCGATACGTCGGTCCCATAAAAGCGTTCGTCTAATTCGTGACGCGAAATGAGCACGTTTCCTCGAAAAAGCAGATCGGAAAACACCATTCCCGTGTGTTCAAGTGATTGTCGATAGGCATTCACAGCATCAAAAAAGGGGATCGATGCCTTGTATTCAATCGCTGCCACCCTCGCCGCATAGTCGCTTGTTCGCGCTGCGGTTAACAGATATTCAAGCTGATCATACGGCTCTTCCAGATCAAACGACTGGCCGAGCCGACGATTAAGATACGCTTGAAACGTCACCTGCTGCATCGTTTCCTCACCAAGCTCTGGCAAAACGTTGGCAACATAGCGGTTAAACATCGTGTTCGGCGAAAACAAGATGATTTGATCGGCGTTTAGCTGGTGGCGGTTCCGGTAGAGCAAGTAAGCAATTCGCTGGAGCGCAGCCGACGTTTTTCCGCTTCCAGCAGCCCCATGTACAACGAGGAGCCTGCTTCTCTCATGGCGAATCACTTCGTTTTGTTCTTGCTGTATCGTTGCCACAATGCTTTGCATCTGCTTATTTGATCCTTTTCCAAGCACCTGCTGGAGAATCTCGTCACCAATCGTTAAGCTCGTATCAAACAACGATTGAAGGTGACCACCCTCTATTAAAAATTGCATCTTCTTCTCGAGCACTCCGTTAACCGTTCCACCCGGCGTCTCATAGGAGACAGCGCCCGGCTGATAATCGTAATAAACACTCGAAACCGGCGCACGCCAATCATAGACGAGAAAATCTTCTCCACTCTCGTCCATCAACGCAGCGATCCCGATATAGATTTGTTCCGTTCTATCCGCACCTTCCTCGCGTAAATCGATTCGCCCAAAATAAGGCGATCGCTCCATACGCTTTAATGTCGCAAGCCGCTTGGACGCTTGACGATGGCTGCTTTGACTTACGGCCAAAGCTTGTGCCTCCTGCCGTAAGCCAAGAATGGTTTCTAAATAATCATCGAATGTGTCCGTATTAATTTTCACTTCGTCCCAGAAGTATTTGCGAATATGAACGACTTCATCTTTACGCTTAGACGTCTCCTGCTCAAGCTTGCTTATCTCGCCAGCAATCTGTTCTCTCACTTCGTCTACTCGTTTCTGCTCGATTTGCTTGTTCTCACCCACGGCAAACACCCCTTAAAAAAATGTGATAAAAAAGCTTGACGAATTCACATCCTTGCCTTATAATTAAATAAGGATAAATACGCATATTTTTAATAATGCGTTGAATAACTCTCTAACTTTAGCATAGCTACATCGTTTTTTCAATGATCATTTTCAAAAACCTCGACCATTTCGGTCGAGGTTTTTTTATGGTACGATCCCCTTGGAGGTGATCTTATTAAGATTGTAGCAGCACTCCTCGCCCCACTGCTTTTAACAGTGTTGCTTGGTCTCTATTCCCTGTTTACAAACCTTGTGAATGGAGTCGATTCTCCCGTTTCAAGGCTCGTTACGAGCGAGACATGGCCATACATACTACTCATTTACCTCATTTCAAGTGGATGTTACCTCTTCCTAGCAGTCCCTGCCTCCATCTTAATTGAGCGGTATCAACGTAAGCTAAAGTGGCTTAGTTACGCAATCGCCGGCGTCGTTGCAGGCTACCTCTTCCTTTCCGTGACCGCCTCTCTCAATCAATCGCCTGCTAATCTAGCAATTGAGGCTACTTTGTTTTATGCAGGAGCAGGACTGCTTTATTATGGAACGCTTGTTAGCCTTCGTTCGCTTTTTAATAAGAAGACGGCTCATAGATGAGATGAGCCGTTGCAATTGCATTAACTAAGAATAGCCGAACTGCTATAGCTTGCAGTTCAGAAAAAATTGTTTATTAATCCATATTTTTCCATTAAATTTAACTGGACAAGGGGGGGAAATCCTTGTAAAGGAGGTGGGAGTGAAGAGTCTAATTACGATCATGTTCTCGATGAGATCTGTCTCGCTTAATACGATTGCTTGTTACAAATAGGTTGACAGCTAATGTAGTTAAAGATAATCTATTAGTTATATAACTAACTAAGTGATGGGAGATACGAATGGCTGAAGCTAATGTGATTAAAAAACAGGATTTAATTGAATCAGCAAAACGATGTATTGTTGAGAATGGAATGAATAAGGTAACGCTTAAAGCGGTGGCAGAAGGTGTTGGCGTTACTCAGGGCACTGTCTATTATCATTTTAAGACAAAGGATCAGTTGTTGCTCGAAGTTGTTAAAGATATGTGTCGAACCTCATGGGAAAGGCTAGAGGATATGGAGAAGAGCACAAGTGATCATGCAAAAGAATGGATACAAGTAGGACTTCAATCTGCCAGTAAGCGCAATGAAGAAGGAGCATTTTATCATTCTTTGTTTTTGTCCCTCTTAACAGCCAGTTTGCATAATTACGCTATTCGAGATCAGATAAGTGACTTATTACGTTATGAAAATGAAGTATTGAAATCTCAAATTGAGACAGCCGTTGGGCAAGAGGTTGATGGAATTTCTTCTGATGTCTGGAGTGTGTTAATAAATGCTTTAATTGATGGCTTAGCGATTCAATCTAAATTTAATCAGGATTTTGATGAATTAAAAACGTATCAAGCGCTTGAGTGGCTTCTTGTGAAGCAATTGAAGGAGACCTAATTAACATTAAAAATGGAGGATTTCAAATGTTTTTCCTTATTTGGGGTTTTTTAGTTTGGTTAGGCGCAACGGCTATTTTTCGATTTAGTGGACACTTATTTTTTTCAAATGAGAATTTATTTACGTTAGGAGCGAGCTATCTACTTGTCATTCCACTCGTCCTAGCTATTACACTTCCATTGTATTATTTTAAAAACGTGACTGGAGAAAAACGTTTAAAAGCAGCCGTTTTTATTGCTCTTCCTGGTATGATTCTTGACGTACTGGTTTTGCTTTATTTCTCCCAAATCTTTGTGAATTTAAGCGCTGAAATGGATCAATATTTTGCATCCTGGTTATTACTCGCTTATTCAACTATTCTGATTACCGGAATTTTCTCTAAACAAAAAAAGAAGTAAAAAAGTAAATAATGTAGCTAGAAATGTTAGCAACGGTTAAGTTTAATGAATGGAAATAGAGGGAGTATCTCGTCTGCAAATAGGACCGAGCTTAAATTAAAGGGTATGAGGTATGAGTGCGTCTGTTGAATTTAGCTCATTGCAAACAGCCGCTCTCCCTCTCTGATTTATCGCTTGCCCTCTTTGCGAACACAAGAGGCAAAACGGCTACTAACAGAAACGACAGATTCCATTACGACGATTGCGTTAGAGATTGGCTACAATGACAGCGCCCAGTTTTCGGCTACGTTCAAAAAGCAAGCCCCAAACGGCTTACCCCAATCAATGGACTGGCTACAATAGCGATTAGGAGGAAGACCATTGAAATCAACGCTTATCATCATTCGCGGCAATTCAAGAAGCGGCAAAACAACTGCAGCCAAGCAGCTCCAAGCTCAACTCGGGCACGGAACGTTGCTTGTTTCACAAGATGTGGTGCGCCGCGAGATGTTAAAGGTTCATGACCGAGACGGCAATTTGGCAATTGAGTTAATTGGGCAAATTGCTGCGTACGGACGCGATACATGCGACTATGTGATTGTTGAAGGGATTTTATACAAAGAGCGTTATGGCAAGATGCTATTCAATCTCATTGAGCAGTTTGACGCCAATGTCCACACCTATTATTTTGATATTCCGTTTGAAGAGACGATCAGACGGCACAAGTCTAGTTCAAAAATAGCAGAATTCGGTGAAGATGCGCTCCGTTCATGGTGGAATCCTGATGATTATCTGGGAGTAGCTGGTGAAGTGAGTTTATCTGCGGATATGAGTGAGAGCGATGTTGTGAATTTGATTTTAAAGCAAACAATAGGGAAATAAGCGCGTAGCCTGATGGGATCATCAGGCTTTTTTTATTCTTCTTTACCAAACTTTTAGACATCTCGCCCCCTCCATCTATACAAGCACCCCTCCCCTGTCCAGCATAAAATAAATGGCACCAAAAAATGATGAAAGGAGATTTCTATGGCTACAGTAACGACTTTTGCCGAACTGCAAGCGGCAGTCACTGCACTGGACCCTGACATTACGATCGCTCAAAACATTGCCTTTTCTGCGACAATTTTTCTTAATTACCAAACCATCATCCGCGGCAGTAGTTCGGCTAATACGTTAACTCGTGCACCCGGTTTTAGCGGGCCCTTATTTGCGATTCAAGCCGCCGGGATTGTCACGCTTGATACGTTAACGATTGACGGTCAGGGAGCAACCGCATCCCCGTTAGTGACCTCAACCGGGAATTTAACCATTTCGAATTCGGTTCTACAGAACAATAACGCTACTTCTGTCGGCGGCGCGGTTTTTGCCGATATAGCCTCCACATTAACTTGTACCAATTCCGTTTTTACAACAAATTCATCAAGCGCTCAAGGTGGTTCGATTTTTGTCAACGCAAGCGCAACAGCGACACTTACGGATTGTACAGTTGCAACTAGCGGGGCTACTGAAGGTGGTGGTGTTTATATTAACGCCAATGCGAGCTTAACAGCTGCTGGTTGTTCGTTTTTAAACAACACCACGCAACAGAACGGCGCAGGTCTTTTCTTAAACACATCTGTTGTTGGAAACATCATGTACTGTACGTTTACAGGCAACAACGCTGCAAATGGATTTGGCGGAGGGCTGTTCTCAAACAACAATGTCTCAACAACTCTTACAGGATCAACCTTTGTTGGCAATCAATGTGCCTTTGATGGTGGCGGCTGTTTTTTAAACGGAGGTGGTTCCGCAAGCGTTTCTGGCACGACGTTTCGCGGAAATTCCAGCGGTCGTGATGGCGGCGGGCTTTATTTGAACGAATTAGTGGGCACTACACCTGTCACTGGCTGTACGTTTGAAAACAATTCGTCCGGCAATGGCGGTGGCTTGTTCATTAACCGCAGCAATGCAACGCTTGATGACAGCACGTTTACTAGTAATACAGCGAGTCAAGCGGGCGGCGGTCTATTTGTAAACATCGACTCAGACTTTATTGGCGACAATAACCTTTTCCAAGGGAATCAAGCAGGAGACGGAGGTGGCGGTGGGGTTTTCCAGAATGCCAACACGGTTGCAACATTTAGCAACTCTTCGTTCACGAACAATTCTACGACCGGTGGAGCGGGTGGCTTATTCATTAACGAAGGCGCAACCGCTACCGTTACTTCATCCTTATTCGCACAAAACCAATCCGCTGTTGGAGGTGCCATTTTTATCAATACGGACGCTACGCTTAACAGTTCAAACAACACGCAGTTTATTGGCAATACAAGTACAGGAGATGCTGGTGCGGTACAAATTAATCCAACCGGCACCTTTAATGAACAAGATGGCACATTTTCTGGTAATTCCGCCGCTCAAACAGGGGGCGCGATTAACAACCTCGGGACATTGAACATTTCTGGAACAACATCGATTGGTGTACCGGTTAGTAATACGGCAGCCACCGCAGCAGGTATTTTTAATGGTGGTACCTTAAATGCCCAAGATACAACAAATGCGACAAGCGGCGTGTTTATTCCCAGTATTGATAACGTTGTCCAGATTACGCAGCCACTTTTACCGGGTTCAATTATTCAGCTTGATCAAACCGACTATGTCTTTCCTGACCCGGCTAACAGTCCGATTGTTGTTGGTGTTCCGACACCACAATATCCGACTTTAGTGCAAAGCGATGCCGACCAGTTTGCCAAACCAGTAACTGGGTTTGAGGATTGGGTTGTTCGCTTGCTTAACAATCAAGTCGTACTCGTATTTGATCCAGCGTTTCGCATCACCTATTTAAATCTGATGGGCGCCTTTAACCCAAATCCAACAAGCTATCGACCAGAGGATTTACCAATCGTCCTGCAAAATCCAGGATCTGTCCCAGGATTCCGCTTTGTCGGTTGGTTTGATCAGGCTGGCAACCAAGTAACAGTCATTCCAGTAGGGTCAACCGGCGACCTTGTTTTTATCGCCCGCTTCGTTCGTGTTGGACCGGCTTACTCACCTGAATTCTTCGCCCGGTGTCGACAGCTGAAACGCTGTAAATGCTGCTGCAAATGTAGGTGCCAGTAATCGTCTAAAAAACCGCAACCTCAATGAGGTCGCGGTTTTTTGATTCGTTTCCAGAGGGATACAGTCAAAAGATAAATATGAAAATAAAAAATAGCAGCGACACTACCTATCACAAAGACGGCGATGTAATCCATCAATGACTGGAGCTGACCGAATAGAAGGACCACAACGATCCCTGCCATCCCGCCTGCCAAAGCATAAAAAAACAAGTTAACCGAGTATGTATTAAAGTCTGGCCATCTGCTTACTAGTTTACGAATGCTATAAGATGCCGGGGCTCCAAGCACAACATAGGCAGGCAAAAAATAGATCGCGACAAAGAAAAATCGTTCAAAGAAGTGAAATTGATACACACCAGGTTCTGGCGTAGCAAACAAGGACGGGATGGCAATAAATGTGGCTATAACGATACCAGCTACAGCTGCTGCGACAAAATGAACCATAAAAAACTCCTACAAAGCGACGTCGGTCTCTTTCAAAAAACCTCCCCCAGCATAACAGATTGCTAGCGTTGCTTAAACCGATCTATCGAAATCGCTGAATGAAATGATAGACTCCCTTGACGCTATAAAAGCCAACCAGTCCACCTGCCGTATTCAAGATCAAATCGTCACTATCAAATACACGAGGCCAGATAAACCCAAAAGCACTTAACAGCAGCTGCAAAAGTTCAATCGTTAAACTCACGAGAAAAACAAGCGGCAATACCCTTCTGCCCTTTCGCCAACCAAATAAAAAGAGGAAGACACCTAAAGGCGCAAGCAGCAGCACATTGTAGAAAGAAATACGGATCGCATTAAAAAATAAAAACGAGCCAATCTCATAAGAGAAAATATCTCCTACAAATTGAAACGGAATCAATTGGACATTGATCGCTGTTTCTTGCGGGGACAGATGGATCGAGCCAATCGTTTCATCGACAACGCGTAGCAAGTAAAAACCAAAAACAATTTGTAAACCGCGGTTTAGCCATCCCCTCTTCTGCCGAATGAGATCGTAGATAAAAAATAAAACTAAGACAAGAAATAATAAAATACTAGCTGGTATAATCGTTTCGGCCATAATAACTCCTATCTGTATATGAAAAAATGATGTATGACAAATCCATTATATAACAAAAAGCACGGGCTCCCCCGTGCTTTTTAATCAAATCGTATCAAGCTGTTTAATTGTAAATGACCTAGCACCAATATCTGCCCCCGGTGCAGCGATTGAATAGAAGAACTGCACGACATCACCGGCATTCAGTTGGCCCTGCCAAAGCAATGAAATAACATCTACAACCGGTTCATTGGCACCAAAACTACTTCCAATTAGCTGTACATTGTTTGCGACAAAGTAGAATTGAACAGGAAGCGTTGATTCCACTTGAACCGCTGCTAGCAGCTCATACACCCCAGACTGCTGGATGATAAACGAGGTTTCATTTGTTGTCACATTCCTTGTAGGACCAAACGTGTTAAACGTGAATGGCGCTTGACCTGCGGTTGGTATAAGTGTACCAGAGACAAAATATTCCGAGCCATAACCTAGCACGTTTGTACCAGTTCCAGGTGGTCCCGTCACACCAACACCTGTTGCTCCAGCAGGACCGGTTGGACCTGTTACTCCAATTCCTGTGGCTCCTGTTGGCCCCTGCTGTCCGACTGGGCCTGGTCCGGTTGGGCCTGTTGCGCCCGTTGCTCCTGTTGGTGGTCCGGGAATTCCTTGAGCTCCTGTTGCTCCGGTCACGCCAATTCCTGTGGCTCCCGTAGCACCCGTGACTCCGGTTACTCCTGTTGGTCCCGTTTGACCCGTTATCCCAATTCCTGTCGTTCCTATTCCCCCTGTAGGCCCAGTTGAACCGGTTACTCCTGTTGGTCCCGTTGGACCTGTTACCCCAATGCCTGTCGTTCCTATTTCCCCTGTCGGTCCAGTTGCTCCGGTTGCTCCGGTTGCTCCGGTTGCTCCAGTTGCTCCGGTTGGTCCCTGTGGTCCGACTGGTCCTGGTCCAGTTGGTCCCGTCGCTCCAGTTGCTCCCGTTGGTGGTCCGGGAATTCCTTGAGGTCCTGTTGCTCCTGTTACGCCAATCCCTGTGGCCCCTGTTGGTCCAGTAACACCTGTTGCACCGATCCCTGTTGCTCCTGTTGCACCTGTGGGGCCCGTTACTCCTGTTGCTCCCGTTGGACCTGTCGTACCAATAATCCCTGTAATTCCTGTGATCCCTGTGATTCCAGTAATTGAAATGGGTGGTCCCGTCGGTCCGGTTGGGCCCGTAATTCCTCGACAAAAATTACAGACATCGTTGCCGCCATTCGATGGTGTTCGCTGAAAATGCTGAATGGAATTACAAGAACAGCCGTATTTCCTATCTCTACTTCTCATAGAAATCCCCTCCTGCACCTGCATTGATCTACATATATACCTATGCAGGTCATAAGAAAAGGGAATATTGCACTTGCCTATTTTCTATGTTGACAAGGGTTACGAATAAAAGCGTTGATTCGAAAAAGGGATGTATCTTGACTGGGCAGGCTGCTTTAGCTGTCTTGAGCAATCGGCAGGTGGACCGATAATAACCGTTTGATTAATTGATGAGATCGCCCCATCCCACATACGCTGATCGAGGCAGTAGCTGTTCGCCATCGCCTGACTTGGAGTTAACCGTAAAATATCAGATCCATAGATTGCTTGGGGATACGGCGCATCAAAGATTGCCAACAGATGGGTGTGATCTTGTGTGGCGACTTCGTAATGCCAGAAGCCTTGTGGGATATTTGCCGTTTGACCGGGAAAGATCTCGAGATTAATCACTTGTTTCGAAAAAGGGTTGATAAACGTAACAAGGGCAGAACCACTAATGCAGTAGACAAGCTCGGACGCATTTTGATGAATATGTGGCTCAACGTACTGATTGGCACTTAAAAAGATGTCCAGCATCGACAGGTTCCCAAGCGTGTTCATTTGATCCCTGCCAAGAGCCGTAATGTAATTGGCTTGATCCTTCATAGAAAAACACATTATAAGGAGATGAATAATCAATATATAAGATTGCCATTGATGGTCACATTCCTTTCCGTTTCTTTTTCTTAAATTGATATGACAAAACAAAAAAGTCCATACATCATTCATGATCTTGACCAACAACAAAAAACCACCAAAGCCTTGATTCCATTGGCTTTGGTGGGTTACCAACTCTTCCCTTATCCTCTTTTCTTTCTCACGTGCAGCTCCTTGACCTGTGCGGCAAATTCCTCGACAGGGCCGATTACGTCGATCTCTTTCACCACGTCTTGAATGGCTAAATGAACCAAGTTCCCTTCCGTTACTCCTAATTCCTTGTCCCATTCTCTTAACTGCTTTGATGAACTGGCATAAATAATTCTTCCTAAGCCAACCAGTCCGTGGGCCGCGGCGCACATTGGGCAGTGTTCCCCTGATGTGTAGACTGTTGCGGTTTTTCGATCTTCTACGCTTACGTTTTCAGCCGCCCAGCGTGCGATCGCAAACTCTGGGTGCTGCGTTTGATCCCCGCTTGAAACATGGTTATGATCTTCAAAAAGCAGCTTCCCCTCTGCCGAAACAAGGACAGAACCAAACGGCTCGTCGCCTGCCTCAACCGCAGCTGCGGCTAACTCAACACAACGATTTAAAAAGAATTTATCCTGATCTGTAATCATTGCCAACACCTCCCCATTCGTTTAATTCCGGCACCCTTTATAAAAACTTGCCTTAATTTGACTTTGTCGTGCAACAAATTCCGCTGTTGACGATGCCTCAACAAGAATAAATGAGGCAGCCATCCCCGGCTTTAGCCACGATTCCTCGTTCGCTAAAGCAAGCGGTTGACCACTAATAAGCTGAAGCGCATTGGTTAGCTGCTCTTGCGAGGTTAACCTAAAGATTTCCGCATAGCGGTTTAGTTTTTCGAGAACTCGCCCTGTCCCAAATGGCGACCACGAATCATAGACATTGTCACAGCCGAGCAGCACGTTGACACCGTAAGAGCGCAATTCTTCTAGTGGAGGAACGTTGCCATTGATGGGCACACTCGACACAATCGTCATTCCTGCTTCTGCTAGTGCCGTAAAAACTTCCGCTCGCTCTTCTCCGGCAAAATCATTAAGCCCAAACGCATGGCTAATCGCGACCTTGCCATGCCAGCCGCTTTGCTTCGTGTAGTCTAGTAACGTCCGTACCGTCTCTCGTCCGTTTTCTCCCCGGTCATGGACATGAATGTCAATCGGCACTTGATGCGCTGTTGCTAACTCAAACGTTTGCGAAAGCGAGCGTTTAACATCGCCGTCAAGTGAAGCGGGATCTACCCCACCTACAAACTGAACGCCTGACTGGAGCGCCTGCTTCATCTCGCCATAGGCTTCTGAGCGCAACAGTCCATGCTGCGGAAAAGCAACAAGCTCGAAATCAAGTTGATCCTCGTACTCCTGGAGCACAGCTTGAACGTCTTCTAAATAACGCTGCCCTACTCGCGGATGCACATCAATATGCGAGCGAAAAAACGTCACGCCATTAGCCAATTCCGTGTCGATTAGATTCCGTGCCCGGTCTTTCAATGAGAGCGACAGCCCGTCCAATTCTCTTATCTCACTCGTAAAACGCTCAACAAGGTTTTTCGCCGGTGTAATCGGGCGCCAAGGTACGCCGAGCTTACTTTTGTCTAAGTGGCAATGCATCTCACGCAAGCTCGGTAACAGCAAATAAGCTCGTCCGTTTACGTCTTCTTTTTCCATTTTCAACCGATCGTGAGGTTGAATTTCTGTTACTACACCGTTCGCCATCTTTACGTCAATTGCCTCTGTGCCCGCTCCATATGTAAACCCTTCGTGTTTCAAGTAATGCGTTTCCACACGCACGTTACGTAACCATGTTTGCTTCATCTGATCGACTCCTTTTACGAAAAAATCAGGCCGTCTCATTGGGCCTGATTTTACTAATTGTTACTGCCTTGCTTGCCAATCCTTGCGCGTTATTCCCATCACCAATACATCATGGAACATGCCAAAACGAAAAATTTCCTCCCGAAGCGTTCCTTCCAGCTGAAACCCACACTTCTGATAAGAGGCAATTGCCTGCATATTAAAGCTGAACACGCTTAGCTTGACCTTATTGATGTTGATCGAATCGAATAGATACTGAAGCAAAACGCTCATCGCGTCTGTTCCGTAGCCTTTTCCTTGCTCACTCTCCCCAATTGAGATACCAACATGGCATGTCCCATTTTTCCAATTAAAGGCGTAAGCCGCAACCGTTCCGATAAATGCTTGACTTTCAACAGCTTCTACCGCAAACAGATAGTCATCTTTCTCAGCGCTAACAGCGTTCAAAAAAGCTTCATGATCACCATCAGTTGGCGGATGAGGCAACCCATCATTCATCAGCAATCTGCTTCTCATATTGTCTTCAATCTTTTTAAATGTCTCTTTGTCTGCTTCTGTTACTTTGCGTAATTTCACTAAAGAGCCTCTTAAAAAAGTCTCCATATACGTATCAATCACTTTCATTTCCCCCTCACATTAACAGGGGTCTGCAGCAGTTAAACGTCCGCTTTCCCCGTACTTATATACTGAAAGCTCTTACTTACGTTTTCCGCACAGCTAGACAACATCGGCACAACTCCTCTATCGTAAAGTCACTTTAGTTTACCATTTTTTTCAGATGATTCAATATAAAAAAAACAGTAGCCTCAGCGGCTACTGTTGCGAACGATACACGTTTACTAATTCCTGCTTGTAATCGAGCGGGCTATTCGTAAAAATCCCAATCATGTAAACGAGCTCATCTTTTTCATACGTAAGAAATTTTCTTTCGCCACGTAAATCGAACATACCATACAGCCCGTCTCCTAGCGCAACTTTCTCACCGCTATCTAAGAAACCCATTCCATCATCCTTCAAGTACACATCAAACCGCAAGCTGTTATTCGTTCGTTCATCAAGATACTCCATTTCAAGCACATAAGGCGGGTCGTTGAAATACGCACCTGTTTTTGTATAGGCAATTGGAATCTCAGTCGGTAACGAAATGGTTTTTCCATACACGTGTTCAAATAAAATGAGCGCCTGTTCTATGCTAAGCGCATCATCTAACGGATTAGGATATTTCTCAAGATAATCGTCTAACTCATCTCCCGGAGAATAAGGGCTAGTTTGCAAACCAATTAGAACTGCAAGTACGAGCTTTAGCATCATCCTGTTCACCTCAAAGCTAGTGTTTCAAAACCTTACTTTTTTATCCATCTTTTGATACAGTTAGCTATACCTATTTTTAAAATAATTGAATAAGTGATACATTTCCCAATTGTGCAAGTGACGAAACTATCTTATACTATCTGCAATTACAACTTTTTCCTTTTAATTTTCATAAGGAGAGCTATCGCCGCAGCAAGACATCATCTAGGGGGACTCAATAATGGAAAATCCAGTACCAAAACCGCAAGAAGAGCCTACTCGCTCGCTCTGGAAAAACCGCCCGTTCCTCCTTTTAATCGGAACGGACACCACAAGCAGCATCGCGCTCTATATGTACATCCTAATCATTCCACTGCTCATGTATGAATTAACGCAAAGTGCCCTAATGATGAGTACGCTGCGCTTAATCGAATTTTTCGTCAGTGGAGTACTTGGTGTTGCGGCTGGCATTTTTGTCGATCGTATTAATCGAAAAAACATCCTCGTATCCGCAGCCTTGCTTCAATGGCTAACGATTGGCTGTCTTACCCTGCTTTTATTTACAAACAATCTTCAGCTTTGGAACTTGTATTTTATCGGATTTTTCTTTTACACATCAGGGCTCCTCCATACCAATGCAACACATGCGGCTTTACCGCAAATCATACATAAAAGTCAGTTAGTTGATGGCAACGCCAAGATCGGCATTTTCTCCAATACCGTTCGCCTCATCGGCCCTTTATTTGGCGGAATCGCCCTTGCCGCGATGAGCTTTGCTGGGGCAACCGCCGTCATGCTTGGGTTTGTCACGCTGATGCTCGTTTCCGTGCTTTTGTTACCAACACTAAAGATTGAAGGAATTGAAGAACGAGAAAAAAGCACGTTTTGGAAAGACGCCAAAGAAGGGTTCCATGAACTGTTCCAGAACCCGCTTCTGAAGATAACAACCATCGTGATCTTTTTTCAGAATTTTGGCTTTAGCTTGGTAATGGGTGTCCTGCTTTTCTTCACCGTCGATAACCTGCAAGCAACGGAAGCGCAAATCGGCACAAACATTAGTATTGGCGCTGCTGGCGGATTGCTCGGCATGCTCGTCGTCACAAAGCTTGTCAGACGCTTTCCTCGCGGCAAAGTATACACCTATACGAATTTATTTGACATTACCGCCTTTACCATTCTAGCGTTTTCAACCGTTTGGTGGATGGTGGCGATCGCCCTTGCACTGTTCTCCTTCTCCACAGCGATTTCAAACGTCATTTACCGCGCCATCCGTCAAGAGATGACGCCAAATCATATGCTTGGACGCGTCTCCGGAACAATTGCAACGATTGTGCAATTAACGATGCCTCTAGGATTTATTGCCGGAGGACTCTGGGCAGAGTTTTTTGATATTCGCGTGTTGTTCTACGCGAACATCGTGCTATCAACAATTATCTTGATTGTCTTAATGCGGACAACATTCCACAAAACAATGAGATAACGAGTAGACGGGTTTGCGTTTCATTAAATGGATGAACGCAGACCCTTTTTTAAAGACAACGAGGAGCAATCGATCATGACGAAAAAAAGAACCATTATTCTCGCATCCATCACGCTCATTGCCCTAATGATCGTTTTTGTCAGTCAATCCCAATCAAGCAAAGCAAGCCGATTAAAGGAACATTTGTTAGCGCTGAAAACACTTTTAACACGATCGTATTTGATTACGATGACGACGAAACGTTTTATTTTTACAACCAAGATGACGCATAAATCGGTAGTTATGAAAAAGTAGAAGAAGGCTCCTACCGCATCAACGGTACCAGCCTAGAGATTCAAGAAGTTGTATTTGATGGTCATAATGAGATTGAACTAATCATAAACGACGTGAGCGAATTGTATAAAAGAGAATCGGATTTGCCAACGATTATGGATTAAGAGGCACGTAAATAACCTATGGCTGCGTCATCGTTTGTCAATTTCTAATGTGATAAGATCTTACTTCTTTCACCACACCTTTATTTGAAGCACTTGTAAAGGTAAACACATCACAAAAAGAAAGTGGTTTCCCATTTGAATAGTTTACAACTCCATCAATTGATGCAAACTTTCCGTGTGTAATTACAGATAAAATCGTAATTTCACTTGGCTTTTCTTTACTATCTTTTAATTTCCCGATGATTTGCTCGACACCCGTTAACGCTTCATTCGAAGCTACTTTCAACCAGACAGCAGATGGATTCAAACTCTTCTCAACAAAAATCAACATCACTTGTTAAAAATGCCAGCGTTACATCAATCAGAACTTTTTTGCGTGGAGCGTTGTCGCACCCAGAAGGAACGTTTACATTGACGTTATCTAATGAACTCACCTTTGGAAACCTCCTTCGTTTACTCACCCTTTTTAATTAGGTTAAGCTACTTAATACCTCTAGTTTCTCCATTCTCGCTTTAACAACGAATACGAATAATGATCATAATAAACACCTCTAAACAGGTGTTTTTCTCGCATAATGCCTTCCTTTTTGAACCCAAGCTGCTCGAGCAGCTTAAACGAACTGTAATTCTCCAACGCAACAAACGCATTGATTCGATTTAAGTTCATACTCGAGAATCCATTGTCAATCGCTCGGACTAATGCTTCTTTCATATAGCCCGCTCCCCAATACTCAGGCCACAAATCATAGCCGATTTCCGCAATTTGATTGTAGCGATCCCACGAATCAAACCCACAGGTCCCAAGTAACACGCCATCCGTCTTTCGTTCAATTCCCCAACGATTCCGCCCTTTCTTCTCAGGCTCAGCATGCCACTCAATAAACTCCCTTGCATCATCCATCGACGTATAAACCTCTTCATCATACAAATACGCGCACACTTTTTCATTACTATACAGTTTGAAAATAAATGCCGCATCGTCATCCGTTAACGCTCTTAAGCGCAGTCGATCTGTTTCCAATTGCGGGAAGAAGGGTTGTTTGGGCATAGTGAATACTCCTAGTTTGTACTTTTTTTATAGTAATTTATAAATTGGAATTATGAATCTATTTTTTGGGTATTTTATTTGTTTGATAATGTCCTGTTAAAAAATATAGTTGGTTTACAGCTCATTAGTAAAACATCTTCGTTTTATTTCGTGTATTCATTTGAGTGCGAAACATTGCCTGTGTGTGCGCTACCGAGTCCCAAATATTTCAATCCACGCACTCACATGGAGTGCGACTCTTTATTAATCGAGTAGTAAATCTGGTAATTAAATTTGAATCCACGCACTCACATGGAGTGCGACAGCAGCCTTGCTAGACATCATGGATATGGACATAATTTCAATCCACGCACTCACATGGAGTGCGACAAAGATTATGAGGCCAAAGCCATGAGGAGCAGTATTTCAATCCACGCACTCACATGGAGTGCGACCATGAAAACGATTGAAGTGATAATAAAAGGAATAATTTCAATCCACGCACTCACATGGAGTGCGACCTAAGTTCGTCCTTTACTTCCTCAACCTTAAAATATTTCAATCCACGCACTCACATGGAGTGCGACGCACAAGAAAAAACATGGGACGAGCGTGCAAAAATATTTCAATCCACGCACTCACATGGAGTGCGACTCGACTGAATCCGTGCGGTTCCATTGTTGGAATAATTTCAATCCACGCACTCACATGGAGTGCGACCAGTGGCAGGAATGATTTCTTTCGCGCGTCTTTCATTTCAATCCACGCACTCACATGGAGTGCGACCATATTAGTGACTCCGACTTATGGATTAGGAGGATTTCAATCCACGCACTCACATGGAGTGCGACAAGGATCAGAGCCAAGTGAGTTTACGGATTACGGAATTTCAATCCACGCACTCACATGGAGTGCGACAATAGCACCTCGTGATGTTTCAATCTCTTTTAGATTTCAATCCACGCACTCACATGGAGTGCGACGTTAGCAGAGCCCGCGCCTACGAATGCAGACCCAAATTTCAATCCACGCACTCACATGGAGTGCGACATTAAAATGGAACAAACAAACCGCGGAGCATATAATTTCAATCCACGCACTCACATGGAGTGCGACACGAACGATGAGTCAAACGATACAGAAAGTGAAATTTCAATCCACGCACTCACATGGAGTGCGACGTCTAGGTAATCCTCCTCAATAAATTTTATTATTATTTCAATCCACGCACTCACATGGAGTGCGACGGTAAGTAAATTCTAATAAGGAGGGTTAACGATATTTCAATCCACGCACTCACATGGAGTGCGACGTTAACACCGTCGTTTAAGGCAACTGAGTCATGGGATTTCAATCCACGCACTCACATGGAGTGCGACGTCCTACTTGTATATAGGTGTGAGTAGAAGGGCTAATTTCAATCCACGCACTCACATGGAGTGCGACGACCGAGCCGGGCGTCAGCGTAAAGCGAGCAGGCATTTCAATCCACGCACTCACATGGAGTGCGACGGTTCAACGGGAGTTAAGACGCTCAAACGAATAATTTCAATCCACGCACTCACATGGAGTGCGACCTCGAAACTGCGCTTAATCGCGTGGTCGTCCTCATTTCAATCCACGCACTCACATGGAGTGCGACTATCGGACCATATTCCCGTACTCATCGACAACGGTACATTTCAATCCACGCACTCACATGGAGTGCGACGAGGTACAAACCGAAGCACAAGCAATGGTGGAGATTTCAATCCACGCACTCACATGGAGTGCGACAGCCAATCTCTTCATAAAAGCCGCTTGAAAATCACCTTACCGAGCAAAATGAAGCGTTTAAACCGCGAATTCCCTACCCCAGCACTCGACCTTTTACACAGTTACTCATATTCGACAAAATTCTTGGTGCGGGTCTACTAGGGTTTTTATGTTTGCTTGGGGTCCGCACCTGCAAAGTATTCTTTATTTTACATTAATTCCACTCTTAGTCTAGCAGAATGAGCAAGGGGATGACAAGCTTAGGTCGATTTGTACTTTGAGCCATTTTTAAAACGATCAAAGAAAAAACAAGTACCTGCTTGGCACTTGTTCCTTAGAAACCATTAAGTTGTCTGCACCAATCTTCCGCTGCGTTCTTCTGCAAAGGGTTCACCGAGCGTATAAACAACTTGTCCTCGCACAATCGTTTTCGTCACGCGGCAGCCGATCTTCCTGCCAACATAAGGTGAGAATTGATTTTTGTAATATAAATCTTCCTTTTTCAACGTGTAGCTCTCTTTGTCGTCTAGAAAAAAGAAGTCGGCGTCTTTGCCAATGGCGATTTCACCTTTTTGTGCTAGACCGAAACGCTGAGCCGGATTTCTAGCGATAAGCTGACTGAAAACGACTTCTGACATTCCTCGTTTCTTGACGGCTTCGTCGAAAAAGAGATCAATTGTATTTTGGCAACCGGAAATACCGCCCCAGGCACTGAAAAAGTCCCCTGCTTTCATATCGATTGTGCAGGGCGAGTGATCAGAGGTAATCCAGTCGATTTCCCCGCGAAAAAGACAGTCCCACAGTTTCTCGACCTCCGCTTTCGGACGCAGCGGCGGCTGGCATTTGGCTAGTGGGCCGAGCTCTTCTAGCTGTTCTGCTGAGAAAACGAAGTAATGGGGACATGATTCAACAGTGACATGAACTCCTGCTCGTTTGGCTTGCTCGATTGCCGCGACAGCTTCTGCGGATGAGATATGGACAAAATGAATCGCACATCCTGTTTGTTTTGCGGCTGTAATCGCTTTGTTGACGGCGAGCACTTCTGTTTCAATTGGTCTGGATTCAACAAAATCCGTTGCTGTCGTTTTTCCTTGGGCTCTTTTTTCTTGTTCAAGTTTATTCGTTAACGTAGCGTCTTCAGCATGGAGACAGAGCAGCTTGTTTTTTCGGGCAAGGATCTCCATGCCTTTGAGTAGCGTCTCGTCATCAACGCTGGAGAAATCCCCGGGCTCGTCTGATCCGCACGTGGAGAGGAAGCATTTAAACGCCACGACGTCGCTAATAGCTAGCTCTTCAAGTTGATTCAGATTGGTGTTTGTTAACCCGCCGTAAAAACTGTAGTCAATCACATTCTTCGTTTTTGCTAGGTCAAGCTTCAGCTGAAGGTTTGCTCGGTTCGTTGTGGCTGGGAGAGCGTTGAGCGGCATCTCTGCATACGTCGTCACACCGCCCGCCGCGAGTGCCATACTACCCGTTTCAAATCCTTCCCACTCAGTCCGCCCTGGTTCGGAAAAATGAACATGGGTGTCAACACCTCCAGCAAAAACGAGTTGTCCCTTCGCATCAATCGTCTCTATCGCTTCGTTAACCTTTCCAATCGAAGCAATTTTCCCATTCACAATGCCGATGTCGGCGTTAATGAGGCGGTCGTGTAGAACGACTCGCCCCCCGGTAATACAACGGTCTATCATCTTGTCTGCCCCTTTTTATCTTATCCTGTCCAGCCTGTTAGCTGTGCGTATAGTAGAAATAAAACGCCGATGCCCATATAAATCAAGAACAGCGGTACAAAGAATTTAACCCACTTCGTCCAGCTAATTCCGGCAATGACCAGTGCAGCCATAAAGTAGCCCGAAGTCGGAAATAGAATGTGAGCAAAACCATCGCCAAACTGAAACGCGAGTATCGCGGTCTGCCGCGTCACGCCAAGCATATCGGCAAGCGGGGCCATGATCGGCATCGTCACAAGCGCTTGTCCGCTGCCTGACGGGATAAAGAAATTAATAAAAAGCTGCACCGTCATCATGCCGATCGCGCTTAATGTGCTCGGTAGCTGTCCAACTAAGTTCCCAAGCCCATAAACAATCGTGTCCATAATCTGCCCTTCTTCAAGCACAATCGCCACAGAGCGGGCAATGCCAATGATAATTGCCCCCATGAGCACCTCACGAAAGCCTTCTGTAAAAGCTTCACAAAGTTTTGTGAGGGAAAGTCCTGCGATTATGCCGACAATGACGCCCATAAAAATGAATAACCCGGACATTTCAAGCATAAACCAGCCTAGCTGGGTTACACCGAACACAAGGATGCCAAAAAACAACGGTAGCGTCGCAATCGCAACTAGTTGTCGTTTTGTTGCTCGCTTAGCTGGCTGCTTGAGCGCATCTTTGTATTTTGCCCGCTTTAACTCGTCTTCTTCATGCGTATAGCTTTTTAATGGATCGTGCTTTACCTTTTTCGCATAACGCATGACATACAGGCTACCGATTGTAATGATGACGATCAACACAACGACGCGCAAGCCAAAACCAGAATAAATCTCTAGCCCGGAAATTTGTTGAGAAATCCCCACAGTTCCTGGATTCATCACCCCGGCGGTGAACCCGAGCGCCGTCGCAATTAAGGCAATTCCTGCAGCGGTCATTGAGTCATAGCCTAGTGAAATAAACAGCGGGATCAACACGGGAATATAGACAAGCGATAATTCAGGTGTACCAATTGTTGTGGCAACGACGGCAAATAGCGTTAACAAAACGGGAATGACGGCAAGGCTTTTGTTTTTAAATTTTCTGGCTAATCGATCAACACCAATTTCAATAATCTCCGTCCGGCGCAATACCATAAACATGCCGCCGATAATAAAAGTGAAAAAGATAATTTCGCTTGCCCCTGCCATTCCTGCTGGTATAGCCAACATAAAATCCATCAAAGATACTGGTGATGCCTCAATCGTTGTAAAGGAGTTTGGATCAATTGATTCTCGCCCATTCGGTCCGGGAACACGCTCAAAAGAACCTGCTGGGATAACGTAGGTGAGCAACGCGGCGATCCCACTAATGACAAATAGCAGCACATAAATATGCGGCATTCGGTCTTGTTTCTTTTCTGGTGCATTTGGTACTTGTACTTCCTCACGCTTGAGCTGTTCCATCGCTTGATCCCTCACTCTTTCGCTTTGTCATTTATGTGACCATCTTACTGGCGCGGTTGGTGAGATACATTGGTTAGTTTAGCTAAAAAGAGAAAGATCAATTAGCCAAGTTGACTAAAAAATAGGGTCAGTTCAATTGATGCTAGCCAATCAAGCGTAAAGCTTCAGCTTTTATTCGCGCGATCCGTTAGAAAGAATCTGACAATCGTTTTTAAGCAGAAACTCGGAGGCGACATGCGCCTTCCGATTTCTGCACAGCTCGTTTAAGACAACGCAAGTGCTGGTTCAAAGCTTTCAAACTGAATTTGGTCGCTGTTCACACCATATGTTGTTAAAAGCGCATAAACCTCTTGCACAAATGTACGGGAGCCGCTGATGTATATGGACGCTTCTTTTGCCTTTAGCAAGACAGGTTGAAGCATGTCTACATGAATCTCTCCTTGGTAATCAAAGCGATCCGTTGCAAGTGGGGAACGATAAATCGTTGTGCTCTCGATCTTTTCATTGTTTTTAACGATCGTATCGATCTCCTGTTTAAAAGCATGAGTCTCACTGTTTCTTGTTGCGTGGACAAGATAAACTGCTCGCTCAGGCCTCTCAAGCTCCAGTGTTTTAATCATTGAGACAAACGGCGTAATGCCTGATCCCCCACTAATAAAAAGCAGCGGTGAGTTGCTTGATTTGCTATATGTAAAAGTTCCAGCAGGCGCACTCGCCAGAATGGTTTCACCAACGCGTAGCTCTGATTGAAGCAGATTCGAGAGAAGTCCGCCTTGTTCTGCTTTGACACTGATTCGGTACTCGTTTTCGGTCGGTACACTCGTCAAGCTATATTGCCGAATTTGGTCATAGCCTTGGACGTTTCGTTTTACGCTTATGTATTGACCCGAAGTAAAGGGCGGCAGTTCTTTTCCATCAGCTCTTTGTAAATAGATCGATGTGATGTCGCTGCTTTCCTGAACTTTTTTCGTGACGACAAGTGGTTGATCGTCTTTCCAACCAGCTTCAGCATACAGATTAGCCTCCGTCTCGATAAAAAGCTTGGCGATCACACCATAGGCTTCTTCCCACGCCGTGAGAATCGAGTCTGTTGCATCCTCTTTTAAGACATCCTTCATCGTCTTGAGCAAATAGTCACCAACAATCGGATAATGCTCGGCTTGTACACCAATGCTCCGGTGCTTATGCGCAATTTTTTTCACAACAGGAACAATGACTTCCAGCTGTTCAATATGAACGGCCGCCGCATAGAGCGAGTCTGCTAAGGCCTGTTGCTGGATGCCTCTTTTCTGATTTGCATGGTTAAAAACATGCCATAGCTCGGGGTGCTGCTCCAATAAAAGCGTGTAAAAATGCGTTGTAATGGCCAGCCCGTGTTCCGCTAAAACGGGCGCCGTTGCTTTAATCGTTTTGATCGTTTCTTGCCCTAACATCCGTTTTCCTCCTCAATGTTTGAATCTATTTAAGTGTAAAGCATAAAAGACCGATGATAGAAGTAGAGAGTGAGAGCTGACTTAGAAGATTTAATGAACAAGTATGTAAATCTGGCTCTCATTACTATCTATGAAGCGAGGTCAACGATGAAACTAACAAGCTATACGGACTACTCTTTACGTGTATTGATTTTTCTAGCCTTGCAGGATCAATCAAAGCTCATTAAGATTCACGAGATTGCCAATACCTATTCCATTTCCAAAAACCATTTAGCAAAAGTTGTCCACCAATTAGGAAAAGCAGGTTATTTACTCAACACACGTGGTCGAAACGGCGGACTAAAGCTGGCCAAAGCCCCGCTAGAGATTAACATTGGCACGGTCGTTCGTGAAACAGAGGATGATTTTTATATGGTCGAGTGCTTCGACCCCGCTCGCAATACTTGCGTGATTACGCCGGCTTGCAGCTTAAAGCACATCCTTGCTGATGCCACGAATGCCTATCTAGATGTACTTGATCGTTATACGCTTCACGATGTTGTGCAGAACCCAGCTCCTTTACTGGAACTGCTTGAACAGTCCCGCGTTTGAGAGCGGTCAGGAAAGCTCAAGCGTTTGCTGGATACGGAGTGCGAGCCGCAGATGGAGCGTCGTGTCCGGGTCTTTGATGCTTTTACCGAGCAGCTCTTCAATTTTTTCAAGCCGATAAATAATGGTATTGCGGTGAACATACAAGCGTTTTGCCGTCTCTGAAATTTGACAGTGCGTTTCTAAATAAACGGCGAGCGTCTGCATCAGCGCCATTTCACTGACGCTCGGATCCGTCAGTTTCTTCAAATTATAGTGGTAAAATTCCCGGAGGTCTTCCCGGGGAATCATACGTAACAGCTTCGCTAAGTCTTTGGCTTGATAGGTTTGAATAAATTGTCTGTTCCCTGACATTCGACCAGAATGAAGGGCATTTACTGCTTCTTCATGGGCTTCGCGTACATCAAAAAATTCTCGGCATAGATGGCTGATTCCAAACGAAAGCGAACGGTTAAACTGACGAACAACGTGATCCTGAATCATTTCAAGTGCTAGTTCAGCTGACTGCAGCGACTCTCCGACCGTGTCTTCCGCCTCCCCCTCTAACAAAATAGAGCACTGCTCGCCTTTCAGAAATAAATGAGAGCGAAACGGAAAAATCGTCAGCTCCTCTTCGACAAAATCAAATACTTTCTCCATTTCGATTTGATTGTCCTTAAAGCCCAGCCCCTTTTCCTCTTGATCCAACCGTCCAACCACGCATATATACGGTCGCTCATTTGGCAGACCGAATTCTTTTGCCCGATTGATTGTTTCTTCTTTTGTTGAAAAGTCGCCGTTTAGATAATGCAGAAAAAATTCATTTTTTGCCCGACGCGTATATTGATTCAAGGCATTTTCCTTCATTAATTCAAACGCAATGACGTTGGTTGCTTGTTCGATTAACAGCACGGATTGGTGGGCATTTTCAGGTAACGAACCGAGAATCGTGAGCAAGCTTTTCTTCGCTTTATCGATATAAACGGGAAAAACGGTAATCGTTTTCGGTTGCTTCATCAACAGTGTAAAGCTTGTATAGCGGCTCCCATTTGTAAAAAAAACATAACCCATCCGGTACAAATACTCCATTCCGTTGACAACAGGACTTGCGGTATTGGACGAAATAAGCAACTGACAGCGCTCGTTCATTAACAATACAGGCGCATTCACCAGTTGCGCGACGTTCTCGACTAAATGAGCGAGCCCTTTACCGCTCACGATGTGATTGGAGAACGTCCGATGCGTCTCAAGAGCCATCTTCAATTCATCCGTTCGCTGATCAAGAATGTGACTTAATACTCGATTGGCAATATCACTTAAACCAAGATGCTCGGGCAGGGCAATAATCGGAAAGTGATGCGCTTCTGCATACGCTAGGACTAGCTCCGGTGTCCTGCTTAAAAAACGTTCCTGCTTAATGCCAAGACCCGCACAGCCCATTTCGTTCATCGCCTTTACAAGCGCAAGCAAGGTTTCCGGTTTGTCTACATAATGATAAGCTGTTGTAATAAGGAGGTCATCCTTTGTTAAATAGTGAAGGATATCCGGAGCATCCATCATTTTTACGTTGCCGATAATGCGTCTGCGTCCCTTCTCCCCTGCCAACACCGTTGCTCGTTTTAAATCAGGCAACTGTAAGAATTGATCCATTTCCACCGTACTGCCTCCATTCGTTAGTTACTATGTACAATGATTTAATCAAAAAAGCACAAATGTTCCAATGAAAAAAGGTTAGTTTAACCGTACACTCAATGTGAGATCAATTCAACTGTAAATTTTCAGACTTAAATGAAAAGCGAGGCGATGATGAACATGACAAACAACCAACAAACGCTTTCGGCGATTACAACGCTTATTGAGCAAATGGCCCAAATCGGCAAAACTTCAGACGGTGGGGTTACCCGCCTTCTTTACACATCTGATTGGTTCAAAGCCCAGCAGGAAATCAGCGATTTGTTTCAAACTCATCAGCTCAAAACGTTTTTTGATGATAGCGGCAATGTTTACGGGCGGGCGGAAGGAAAAGCAGCTGCAGAACCCGTCATATTAACTGGTTCGCATATTGATACCGTTATAAACGGTGGCAAATACGATGGCACATACGGGGTTCTTGCCAGTCTACTCGCGGTCTCCGAACTATTGGAAGAACACGGACAGCCGCAAAAAACGATTGACGTCGTCTCTTTCTGCGAAGAAGAAGGCAGTCGCTTTCCCCTAAACTTCTGGGGTTCTGGCAGCGTCACAGGCATTCATACCGGCAAAGACTACAGCGATGTATTAGCCGCCGATGGCACAGCTTTTACAGAGGCGAAGGCCCAGTACGGCTTTGGTCAAGGCGACTATCTTCCAGCAGAGCGTACCGATATTGGCGCCTTTGTCGAGCTCCACATTGAACAAGGAGCCATTCTTGCTGATGCTGGTGAGTCTCTCGGTATCGTCAAAGGAATTGTCGGGCAAAAACGCTTTATTTTCACCGTGACTGGGGAAAGCAATCACGCAGGAACAACACCGATGCATAAGCGCCGTGACGCGATGGCTGTCGCAACCGAGCTCATTCATAAGCTGATTGAGACGGGCCGCAAAACCGATGTCTCTTTTGTCGCAACGGTCGGTCAAATGATGGTCGAACCAAACACACCAAATGTGATTCCAGGGAAAGTGACGTTTACCCTCGACGTTCGTCACCCTAGTAAGGAAGCACTCGTAACGTACCACAGCAAGATCAATGGCTTTGTTGATCAGCTCCGCACCGCTGACGTTGATATTGCCGTCAATCATTATTCCGATGTTGCTCCAGTAGCGATGTCAGAAAAACTAGCAGCACGCGCCTACGAGCACGCTCAGGCAAAAGGATTAAAGAGCCGCTATATGTACAGTGGTGCCGGTCATGATGCCCAAATTCTCGGCTCCGTCGTCCCAACCTGCTTGTTATTCGTGCCGAGCAAGAACGGCATCAGCCATTCACCCCACGAATATACCAAGCCGGAAGACTTACAAATCGGCGTTGACGCGCTCAAACAAGTCATTTATGAACTAGCCTATACGTAAGGAGAGAACAAGATGAGCCAGATAGCCAAACGCACGATTATGACCCCTGGCCCGGTTGAAGCAGAACCTCGCGTTCTCCGGGCAATGAGCGCCCCGATTCTTGGTCAATTTGATCCAGCATTTACGGAAATGATGAACGAAACGATGGCAATGTTGCGCAAGCTGTTTCAAACAAACAACCACTGGGCTTACCCAATTGATGGAACATCCCGCTCTGGCTTAGAAGCGGTTTTAACGAGCTTAATTGAGCCGGGCGACCGTGTCTTTGTCCCCATTTACGGTCGCTTCGGTCATTTGCTCGTGGAGATTTGCGAGCGGCTTGAAGCCGAGGTCCACACAATTGAATGCGAATGGGGCACGGTTTTTAGCGAGGATAAGGTTATTGCCGAATTTAAGAAAGTCCAGCCAAAAATTCTTGCCTGTGTTCACGGAGAGACGTCAACTGGCTGCTTGATGCCGCTCGAAAGGATCGGGCGCGCCTGCCGAGACGAAGATGTCTTGTTTGTAGTTGATGCCGTTGCGACGATTGGCGGCGTTGAATTTAAAGTCGATGACTGGTTTGTTGACGCAGCGATTGGCGGCACGCAGAAATGCCTGTCGGTTCCCTCCGGCATGGCGCCAATTACCTACAACAGCCGGGCAGAAGCCGTAATCAATCGCCGTAAAAAAGTGGAGCGCGGAATAGCAACGGAACAGGACCAAACCCAACCAGAATCGACCATCATCCGCAGCAACTACTTTGACTTAAGTCAGCTGCAAGACTACTGGAGCCCGCGCCGCCTGAATCATCATACCGAAGCAACATCCATGATTTATGGTCTGCACGAAGGCCTGCGCGTCCTGCTTGAAGAAGGATTGCAATCAAGATTCGAGCGCCACATCTATCACGAAAAAGCCCTTATCGCCGGCATTAAAGCAATGGGGCTCGAACTATACGTCGAGCACGAGCAGAAATTACCCGTCGTCACCTGCGTCACCGTACCTAACGAGATCGATGCAGATGCGGTTCGCTCCTTTATGCTGACGCACTTCGGTGTCGAAATAGCCAGCTCCTTTGGTCCTCTTCACGGCAAAATCTGGCGCATCGGCTCGATGGGCTACAGCTGCCGCAAAGAGAATATCTTGTTCGCCCTCTCAGCACTAGAAGCCACGCTGTTGTTTCAGGGCGCAGCGATCGAGAGCGGAAAAGGGGTTCAAGCGGCGCTTAGGTATTATGAAGCGTAAGAGTAAGAAAAGGCACTCATTTATTCGATGAGTGCCTTGTTTGATTTAGCGTGCATCTTCAATCCAGTCAAAATCCCTTTGTTCAATTGCCGCAACAAACAAATTCTCCCCCTCAATTTTAAAATGTGTCCCCAACATACTAAGCCCCTCATCGTAAAGCGTAATGTAGGACGTGCGGTCTGTCGTTCGAATGCGGAGAGAGTACTCAATTAATGGTCCTAAATCTGTTGTCCGAAGAGCGGTTGGTGCTGCTTCATTTAATAGCTCCCAAATGACATCTAGATCTTCAATAACGACATATTCATCGTACGCCTCGCTATCAATCGGGGCATGCTGGGTAATTGTCAATCTCTGAATCTCGCCATGCTCATTTTGAAGCTTTTCAATTTCGTCAGCGACAGTTGATGTTGACGGTGCTTTAAGCCATACAATCAATACAACAACTGCAACGGCACTCCCTATTAAAGCAATCTTCCATAATTTCAAACAAAGAACCTCCTTCCTAAAAGACTAACGACAACAAGAGACCACTTTAAATAGATCGTCTTCCCGCAGAAAAATCTTCGAATCAACTAAAATGGAACGTTCCTGTCAGTTAAGTCTTTCCTATACACATCGCTTGGAGGCCCCAATTCAGCGTCAAGCCAAAAAAGCTTTAAAAAACAAGCAAGCCGCTAAACCAAATCCTTTTCTTGTCATGGTTCGATCTCACTTTCCTTAAACTTAAAAACTTAGTTTGTTCTCCGTACCTGACAAGAGTCGCTGAATATTTTGCCGGTGGCTAAAGACAACAATGAGCGCGAGCAGGAGCGCAAAGATATAGAAATACAGCGTGCTTGCAAAGATGGGGATAAAGGCTAAACCTGCAAACAAAATGGTTGCGCTGATTGTCCCTAAAGAGACGTAGCGCGTAACTGCCACAATTACGACAAAGAAGCCAAGGCAGAGAAGCGCCATCACCCAATCAACCATAAAGAGAACGGAAATCGCCGTCAGTGCACCCTTCCCACCTCTAAACTTGAAATAAATAGGCCAATTATGACCAATGACGGCTCCCGCACCTGCCGCTAACAAGCTTATGCTATCAACGGCTTCTCCAGACGAGAAGGTTACACCAAGCGCTAAACCGACCAAACAGGCAACAATTCCCTTGCCAATATCTCCAGCCAACACAAGCACCGCCGCTGGCTTGCCAAGCACACGTAAGGTGTTCGCTAACCCAGCATTTTTGCTGCCATAGCTGCGAATGTCTTTGCCATAAGCTTTGCCAACGATAACGGCTGTATTTAATGAACCAATGAAATAACCAAGCAATAATGCAACACCAATTAATAAAATGGACATATCGCTTTACTCCTTTTTTCTCAGCTAAGGTTCTATGCTTTTAGTCTATGAGCCAAGCTGAGTGAAACATGCTTCTATTTGAATGCTGTGCTTGCTCTCTGACGCTCTTCTACCCTATTATAGCAAACCATTATGTAAACATACAGATTTTTCAATATAATAGCACCATTAAAAAACGACTTTCCTCAGAAAGCCGTTCCCTCTTTATACTAGTTTGCTTTACTCGGATCAGCCAATGCCCCAATAACCGGATGCGGCACGTACGGTTCTTCCAGAAACGCTAGCTCGTCAGTCTTTAAGCTGAGATCAAGAGCACCGACAGCACTTTCAAGATGGCGCTCTTTTAAAGCGCCAATGATCGGGGCAGCGACTTCGTTCTTCTGCAGCAGCCAAGCGAGGGCGATTTTGTCTTTGCTCACGTTATAATTATCAGCAAGGGTAGCGACTCGGTCGATAATCACGCGGTCAACATCCATCATTTTATCGTATTTCGATCTCTGGGTATTGTCCGTTTTTGAGCGCTGACTTTGCTCATCCAAACCTCTCGTCAGACGACCGGAGGCAAGCGGGCTGTAAGGCGTTAACGAGACACCTGCGTCGTTGCAGTACGGAATTAATTCCCGTTCGTCTTCGCGATACATCAGATTATAATGGTTCTGCATCGAAATAAATTTCGTCCAGCCGTTTTTCTCGGCAACGTACTGCGCTTTTTGAAATTGCCATGCATACATCGCGCTCGCCCCGATGTAGCGAACTTTACCGGACTTAACTAAGTCGTGGAGCGCCTCCATCGTTTCTTCAATTGGTGTATGATAATCCCAGCGGTGGATGATGTACAGATCGACGTAGTCTGTTCCAAGCCGCTCTAAGCTGTGGTTTATTTCCGTCATGATTTCTTTTCGTGATAAACCACCACTGTTAGGCACGTCGCCACGCATGCCAAAATGAACTTTTGTAGCAAGCACAACATCATCGCGCTTCGCATAGTCCTTCAGCGCTTTTCCAAGAATTCGTTCACTTTCGCCAATCGAGTAAACGTTTGCTGTATCGAAAAAGTTAATACCGAGATCCAGCGCTTTTTTGATAATCGGTCGGCTCTCTTCTTCCGGTAACACCCAATCGTGGATCCAATTAGTCGGATCTCCAAACCCCATTGCCCCTAAACAGATACGCGATACGTCTAAACCAGAATGACCAAGCTTTGTATACTTCATCTTTTCTACCTCCAGTTTTTTATTAAAGGCGTTACGCCGTCTTACGAGTGTTCTCTTTTACTTTTTCATTTCGCTGAATGACTGTAAAAACGAGCAGCGATAACAGAACCGACACCGCACTGACAAGAAACAGCATCCGGAATGAGGTAAACTGCGAGACCACGCCTAGCAGCATCGCACCAAGGCCAATTCCTAAATCGGTCGCGGTCGAAAACGACGCATTGGCACTGCCTATTCGCTCAGTTGCAACACGTCGGATCGTGGTTGCTTGTAGCGCTGGCTGGACCGAACCAAAGCCAATCCCGTATAAAATTGACGCCGCAATCATTCCAGTAGCACTAGGAAAGAAAGCGAGAATGACTAACGCAACCATCGTAACGCCGAGCGCCGGCACAATAACCATCTTGTCTGAATAACGGTCCGCCAGCATACCAGCAACCGGCCTCGTCAGCAACAGCGTTAGTGCATAAATGAAAAAGAAAGTGCCTGAATGAAAGGAGATGCTCGCCGCGTATAAGGGAATGAACGTCGTAATTCCCCCGTAGGAAACAAACACAAAAAACGTTGAAACCGAGACGGGAATAATCTGCTTATCAAACAAAATTAATCTTTTTCCCGATGAAACCGGTTTGGCAAACGCCACATTTACCTGACTAGCAAGAACGAGCGCCACCAATAAGCTCCACAATGTAGAGTGGCATTGTTGGATAAAGCATGTAAAACGACGTGAATAAAAACAATAGGCTCACCGTCATTAAGATAAACGGCTTTGTCCAAAGACGCTCCATGCGCTCATACCCCTTTTGAAAGTATTCCCCCTATCGTCACTATAAATCTTAGAGTCTACTCTAGGTCAAGACAATCAATGAAACTTTTTTATGAGACAAAGCGTACGTATCTAATACACACATCACTAGAGCAAAAAGAAAGGAACAGCCATGCCTACTCTCACCTTAATCATTATCCTTGGATTCGCTGTCATCAGCATCCTCCCTTTATTAAAAGAAAAAAACCGAACAAAGTGGGGCTACATAAACGCCATTGGCACGACGACAGCCGCTCTGCTCCTCATCGTTTTCGCAACATTCTTTCAGATTAATTTATTCCTCGGAATAGGCGCTTTAGTTGTCGTCATGTTTTTAGTCGATCGAAAAACATATACGAAAGCCGGGGCTATTTCAATCGGAGTTCTTGCCCTGATAGCGGGAAGCGTCGCTTATTTTATCTTAAGAGAAGATCTTGATTATGTGTTGGACCATTTAACAACGAATCCAACAAGCTCTTATTATTTTGCAGTAAACGGTGAAGAGCTTGCTAGTCGAAACAGCGAGACCAACTTCCCCCTTGCAAGCACGGCAAAGATGACGATTGCTGCTGTTTTTGCTGAAGAAGTCACGGCAGGCACCATTGATCCGAATGAACAAATAGAAACGTCAGAGCTAGAGAAGTTCTACTTACCTAACTCCGATGGCGGTGCTCACCCTGCTTGGTTGGATGATGTCGGTGAACCAACCGTATCCCTTGCCGAAGTTGTCCGCGGCATGATTTCATTTAGTTCAAATGCGAACACTGATTACATGCTTGAGCGACTGGGAATCGACCACATCAACGAACGGATTGACAGTTGGGGGTTAACGGCGCATGACGATCTGATTCCGTTTGTCAGCGGTATCCTCGCTATCGAAGAGCGTGCCGATGACTTAGAGGAATTGACATTTCCTGAATACAAAGAGCAAGCTCTAGCGATTCATCAAGAGATTGTTGCCGGAAAGAAAACCGCAAATGAGAAAGAGTTGAGCCTGCCTATCGGCGACCAGCGCTATTGGTCCGACTGGCTCCCCGCCTCCACAACGGCTGAATACAGCGAGTGGCTCTATCGCGTCCAGACCGGTGAATGGGCAGACGCAGAAACAACCGCATACTTTCTTGCTATACTAGCCGATCCCTATCCCGAGTTAAACGGATTTGAACAGACCGGAGGAAAAGGCGGTTCAACCGCTTTTGTCTTAACCGGCGCCCGTTTTTTTGAAACAGAGGATGGCGATGTCATTCAGTGGAGCATGTTTGCCGACGATTTATCGATGTGGCAAAGCTTCAAACTAACACGCAACTATCCCCGTTTCCTCCAGCGCTTTATTGAAGATCCAGAGTTTCAAGCAGAAATGCTCGAGATTTTATAATAAGAAAGAGCCCCCTACTCGATGTTGGTAGGGGGCTTCGCTTCATTTCTAGCTTTTTTTTGAACACGTAAACCGCGCACAACTATTTCTGAACAGACTAACATACTCGTTAAAAACACTAGAATAATAAAAGGAAGCAAAGCGAGCGTCGTCCAATCTGCTAGTAGCCCAAATAATGGCGGGAAAAATGTGCTGCCTGTATAGGCAACCGCCATTTGATAGCCCATTAACCGAGCAGAATTCCGTTTTCCAAACCGCCTTGGTGTTTCGTGCAGCAGCCCTGGATAAATAGGAGCTAAACCCAAACCAATAATTAACAACCCAACAATCGAGATGCTTGGTGAAATGGGATCAAGTAGAAAAACAACACCGACAATTGCACATACCTGTCCTGCAAGGATTAATATTCGATTACTAACCTTAAAAGAGATAAAGCCTGTCACAAAGCGCCCAATCGTAATACCTCCATAATAAAGCGAGATTAATAGCGCCGCATTCTCAACAGACACCCCGCGCGCGAATACGAGGTAACTCGCTCCCCAAAGTCCGACAGTAGCTTCCGTACCCGCACAAAACATAAATGAAGCTAAAGAAGGCTTGATCCCCCTCAAACGAAGAATGTTCTTTTCATAAGGTTGACTCAATGCTTCATCCTCTACTTGAAGCTCTTGATTGTTCTTTTGAGCAGCTACTTTTTTCCATAATGGAATTGAAACGAATAAAATAATAACAAGCGCAAATTGCATCACCGCAACAACAACATATCCAGCTCTCCATGAACCTGAATCGGCTAATGTCATCCCCATAATAAACGGTCCAGCAGTTGCACCTACTCCCCAAAAACAATGAAGCCAGTTCATATGATGAGCTTTGTAATTTTCAGCCACGAAATTATTTAAAGCTACATCTACTGCCCCTCCTCCTAACCCCAATGGAACAGCCAAAAGCAGAAACCACAACAACGAAGGTGCAAATGCAAAACCAAGCAAAGCACCCGCTGTAAGAACACAGCTGATAAAAGCCAGAAAACCCGTTCCAAATCGTTCAATTAGAAAACGGCTGGTCAAACTAGAAACAATTGTCCCTCCTGCAATAACCATTGAAATTGCCCCAGCCGCACTAAGTGGCAACGTCAGGTCTTTGCTTATAATTGGCCAAGCTGTCCCCAAAAGAGAATCAGGCAACCCTAAACTAATAAATGCTAGATAAATAATGACTAGAAAAGCCGTAGCCATGTAAACCCTCCCCGCAAATGAATTCAGCAAATGGCATAGCTGACAACACCCTCTCATGTAGTGTACCTTATATAATCAACTTAATAAATAACCTTTATTAAGTTTTTACGAAGAGGCGAGGCTGTCTCTAGCCACGTGTTGATGAAAACATAGGATGTTAATTTTATAAGTCGCACTTATAGTGAGTGCGACCCAAGTTCGGATAAACGGAAGTAAGGCGTATTCTATTTCAATCCACGCACTCACAATGAGTGCGACCCCTCAACCTTCTGATTCGAAACTTCGTGCAAAAAGGATTTCAATCCGCGCACTCACAAGGAGTGCGACTCTTATCTCAAAATGGAGATGATTCCCTGTACTTATTTCAATCCACGCATTCACAGGGAGTGCGACACGAACATACATAAAACCAAAATAAAAAGGAGCTATTTCAATCCATGAACTCACAATGAGTGCGACGTTCACCACCACTAATGCGGGCATTTAACCGCTCCGTATTTCAATCCACGCACTCACAATGAGTGCGACCGTTAGGGAGTTTCTTCGTAGTGTTTTGTTTTAATTTCAATCCACGCACTCACAAAGAGTGCGACTGAGATCAAGCATAGGAATACCAGTTGGCTTAAATTTCAATCCACGCACTCACAAAGAGTGCGACCTGATACTAGTTTTTGGTACGACAAAGAGGTAGATTTCAATCCACGCACTCACAAAGAGTGCGACGCTTTATTTATATTCTTAACAAAATTTATGTCTATTTCAATCCACGCACTCACAAAGAGTGCGACAGCGATTTAAGCCGCAATCCGCTCGAAACGACAACATTTATCTAATACATTTTACCAACTAAGCCGAAAAACGAATGCTAATCCAGAAAAACCTCACAAACTGTTACACAATCACCTCATTTTTTGGTGCGGGTCTCCTAGGGATTTTATGTTCGCTTAGGATCCGCACCATGCGTCATCACGACATTTATCCAAATTCTGCTCTACCTAAAGGATAACAGAATTTGGATAAAGGAGATAGATCGAATAAACAATTTTCTTTCCATTTACCCCACATGCACATGCGCGGCAATTGCTTCTTTATATGCTGGGCGAATGATACCGTGTTCAGTGATAATGGCGCTAATAAGCGTGTGATCGGTCACATCGAATGCGGGATTATAGGTTTTGACGCCTGCTGGAGCCATTGGTTTTTCATACCAGGCTTCAGTAATTTCTGATCCTGCCCGCTCTTCTATCTCGATGTCTGCTCCTGTTTGACAAGTGACGTCGATCGTTGATGTTGGGGCACAGACGTAGAACGGAATGCCGTAATAGTTTGCGAGAATTGCGAGGCCCGATGTGCCAATTTTATTGGCGGTATCGCCGTTTGCGGCGACGCGGTCACAGCCGACAATGACGGCATCAACTTTGCCTTGTTGCATGACAATTGATGCCATGTTATCGCAAATTAACGTGACGTCAATCTGAGCTTGCTGCAGCTCCCATGCGGTTAGGCGCGCACCTTGCAGCAGCGGCCTTGTTTCATCGGCGTAGACGTGAAAGTCATAGCCTTGTTCCTTGCCAAGAAACAGCGGTGCGAGCGCTGTGCCGTACTTGGCCGTGGCGATTCCACCAGCATTGCAATGAGTCAGAATGCCGGCTTGATTATTCAAGAGCGTTAGCGCATGGCGGCCAATTGCTTCGCAGACGCAGGCATCTTCTGTGCGGATCGCTTCCGCTTCCCCACGGACTGCTTGGAGCGCTGCTTCTGCTCCATTCCACGGTTGGCTTACGACTTTCTCTAAGCGCTCGAGCGCCCATGCCAGATTGACCGCGGTCGGTCTAGATGAAGCGAGATAGTCTTTTATGGTGGCAAACGTCTGTCGGAAATCGCTAATCGAATCATAGCTGTAGCGGGCCAGTTCAACATAAGCTCCGTAAGCAGCAGCAATGCCAATTGCTGGCGCACCACGCACTTGAAGCGCGACAATCGCTTGCCACACATCTTCTTTTGTTCGAAGTGTCCGATAAACGAGTTCGTTTGGCAACAGCGTTTGATCAAGAATGACGAGCGTGTTTTCTTCGGTTAGTTTGACTGATTCAATGGTTGCCGGCATAAGGGGGAACTCCTTTGATTGCGTCTGTGATCGAGCTACCAGTTTGATAGTTTGCCCGCTCAAGAATAAACGTTTTTCCAAGTGTTAAACAGGTTATTTCCGCTTCCGTCCGGGCCTGCTCATCGGTGATGCTCGTCAGATCAGCGACCTTCGCAATCCCAATGACGCGGCGACAGAGCTCCAGCCCTGCGACAGCGATGGCATCTTCTACTACACCTGCTAAATAGTGTTCGAGAAAACCTTCGTAGCGAGCAACCGGCTCCGTTGCTTTCGCTTCAAATGCCAGAACAAACTTTGTCCGAAACGAATCAACGAGCGTTTCTATCGTTTCGAGAATGTATGCTTGGAATGATTCCTGCTCCGCTCCTTCACTCGTGTAGCCGCTATGAACGTAGGCAAAAATGAAGTTGGCGATTAGGTTACCGATGTCGTAGCCTGCCGGGCCATAGAAGGCAAACTCCGGATCAATTACCTTTGTCTCTGTTGGCGTCACAAAAATCGAACCGGTGTGTAAATCGCCGTGAAGCAGCGCTTGCGCGTGTGTTAAAAAATGAAACTTCAGCTTTGCCGTTTCCAGCGCCAAGCGATTGTCTCCCCAAATCTCTTGCTCAACATAGGGGCGCGTGCCGGCAAAAACGTCGTTTCGAGGGTGTGGGAAGAACGGTTCTGTGTAGACAAGATCCTCGGTTATTTCGCATAACTCCGGGTTCGTGAAAGACTTAACGAGCTCTTTTTTCTCCTTATGGTTGAGCACAAGATCAGACGTTGATACGAGCGTTTCAACGAGAAACGTGGATAGATGTTCCGCAAGCTCTGGGAACTGTCGCTGCTCAAGTAAAGCTTTGCGCAGGATCGTATAGTCGGATAAATCCTCCATGACGACACAGTTTTTCTCCCCGTCATAGTGATAGACTTCCGGTACATAGCCTGGTGCGAGCGTGCCTTGCAAGCGCAAGATTTCCGTTTCAATCCGATTTCGATCAGGCGAGACAATGAATTCGTCGGAGATTCGGGCAACCGAACCTGCCTGTTTGACAATGAGCGACCTGTCGCTTGCTTGATCAACAACGTGAAACACGTAGTTTAAATTGCCATCGCCAATTTCAGTACAGGCAAGCTCGGCAGTTTCATCAAAGAAATCAAGCGTCGCTTTCACATACGTGATAACTTCCGTCTCTGTCATAATGCCTTCTTGCGTCATCGTTTTCTCCCCCTAATTTGTTTGTTTGTAATACGTCACCGCTAAAGCCAATGCCAGAACGGAGCCTTTGACAATATCCATTGCATAGTAAGGAACATTTAATAAAATAAGGCCATTTGCTAAAATACCAATTAAAATCGCACCGATAAACGTACCAAATGCGTTTGGTTTACCTGCCCCCAATACCGCAAAGCCAATAAATGCAGCGGCAACCGCGTCCATCAAATAGGGTCCACCGGCGTTTATTTCCGCCGTCATGACTCGTGAGGCAAGCACCATTCCTCCAAGGGCAGCAAAGAAAGCACTTAAGCTGTAGGCAAGCACTTTATAACGGTTCACCGCGATTCCAGAAAGGCGCGCCGCTTCCTCATTGCCACCGATCATGTACATGTAGCGCCCATGTTTTGTGTACGTTAAAAACAGATGAACAACAATGACGGCAACAATCATAATGATAATAATGTACGGTAGGCGTCCAAGTAGGCTAAATGCCTCAGGAATTTGACCCGTTGCATAACTTCCATCACTCATAATCATGTTCTGAGAAATCGTCGCGCCCCGCGTATAGGTCAGGGCAATTCCTTGGACAATAAACATCACCGCTAACGTGAGCAGCAAATCTGGAATGCGAATTTTCACAATCATCCAGGCGTTAAATAATCCGATACAAAGCGCAACAGCGAACCCAGTAATAAGCGCGATCCAAGTTGGCTGTGCATACCAGACAAATAAGCTAATGACAACTGCATTTGCAAGCGAAGCTGTCGAGCCGACAGAGAGGTCAAATCCCCCGACTGACAGACTAATCGTAATACCGATCGCAATGAGCGTAACGATGGAAATGGAGCGCAAAATCGATAATAAGTTTGCCGGTTGTAAAAAGGCAGGATTTACTAAACTAAAGCCAATAATTAAAAGAACAATCAGTAAAATGGTACCGTATCGATAGAAAAACGAAACAACATCTAGCTTGCCGTTAGTCATGTACTGCCCCTCCTGTTGCAAGATGTAACAGCGCCTCTTCCGTCGTACGATCCGGCGCTACTTCTTGGGCAATTTTCCCGTCATACATGACGTAAATTCGGTCAGATAGCCCGATCACTTCAGCTAATTCACAAGAGGCGAACAAGACCGCTTTCCCCCGGGCTGCAAGACGTGCGATTAATTGATACACATCACGCTTTGCGCCGACATCAATGCCCTTAGTTGGTTCATCAAAAAGGTAAATATCCGCGTCGTCAATCATCCACTTGCCTATCGCAATTTTTTGCTGGTTTCCTCCGCTTAACGTCCGAACCTTGGTCAGTAAACTCGGTGTTTTAATGCCAAGCTGCGACACGACTTCCTCCGCCCGCTCTCCTTCAGCTCGTTCCTTTAGAAACGCCCCAACCGTTGTAAAATTGGCTAGGCTAACAGCCGTGACATTTCGGGCAACTGTTTCTTCAACAAAAATGCCCTCCTTGCGTCGTTCTTCTGGAACAAGGGCCATCCCTTTTTTTACCGCTTCGTGAGGGCTTCTCAGTCGAGCTGTTTTTCCTTTAATCGTTATCGTTCCAGAACGACTTCTTGCTGCACCAAACAGCAGTTTACAAAGCTCCGTTTTACCCGCTCCGACAAGACCGGCCAGCCCGACAATTTCACCTTGATGAAGGCGAATGCTAACGTCTTTCACCCGCTTATGGTCGGAAAGATGTTCTGTCCGCAACCACTCTGCTCCTCTCGTTCGAGGAACATCCGGAAACTGAGCCTCCATTTTCTTCCCAAGCATCGCTTCAACGATTGCCCCTGTCGTTAGCTGATTGGCCGCTTGTTTGAGCACGTGCTTGCCATCGCGCATGACTGTAATGTGATCACAGTGATCAAGCAACTCCTGAAGCCGATGTGAGATGAATACAAGCAGCAGGCCCCGTTCTTTCAACGTTTTGACAACGCGGAAAAGCGCGGCGGTTTCACTGTTGCTCAGTGGCGCAGTTGGCTCATCCAATATGAGAATCCGGCATTCTGTCGCAAGGGCTCGCGCCAGTAACACCAGTTGCTTTTCAGCGAGCGTTAAGTCCATCACTCGCTTTTTAACGGGAATGTCCACATCCAGCTCTCTTAAAGCTTGCTCCGCACGGCGATGCATGGCCGACCAAGAAAGAAACAACGGTTTTTGCGTAATCAACTGTGTTGATAGAACGTTTTCGGTTACGGTCAACTCCGGAAAAAGCGCCATATCGACTTCTTGATGCACAAGCTGAATACCGTAAGCAAGCGCTTGTTTTGGTGTGCCGATTTCAACCAGCTCACCGTTGATTTTGATCGTACCGGAATTGGCTTGGTGCACCCCGGCAAGGACATTCATCAACGTTGATTTACCGGCACCATTCGCGCCAATTAAGGCATGAATTTCACCAGACTCCGCTTCAAATTCGGCTTGCTCAAGCGCTTTTACCCCAGGAAACGCGAGCGAGATTTCGTTCATTTCAAGTTTCACACCATCACCCTATTGCTTGTAGTAGTCTTTTAAAGTTGTTATCCATTCCTCTTCAAACGCATCGCTTTCGCCCCAGTCAGGTATCACATCCGCTAACGTGACCATGTTGACGGGTTCGGATGATCCAGCTAAATCTTCACGGGAAATGAGTGTCGCTTCAAGGTCGTAGGTTGCTGGCGTCTCTTCTCCTGCAAGCTTCTTCGCTAAAATTCGTGTATTAATCGCTCCGATTAATTTCGGGTCAACTGCCGCAGTGTATGCCCAAGCGCTATCTTCTTGCTGAATGATTTGGAGATCGGCATTTGAGACGTCGATCCCATAAATGCTTACATCGGTCCGACCAGCTTCCTGAATTGCCCGAGCTGCCCCTATCGCAAATGCATCCCATGTCGCAAAAATCGCGTCAAGGTCTCCTTCAGGGTATTGATTTAACAAAGCAGCTACGGCGTTTTGCGTTTGCACGCTCGTATCTTCAGACGCGACCCCAAAACGACTTAGCTCTTGAATTCCGGGATGCTCTTCAAGCACCTCCGTATAAACAGCGTTTCGTCGCACCATTGGTGGGAATCCATCAACCCATAAATACGCAATGTTGGCCTCTCCATTATAATCATCAACAAGTTGGTCAAGCGCCAGCTGGGCGAGCGCTTCATCGTCTTGCGAAGTTAAGGTCACACCATCAAGATCGGAAAGCTCGGATATAGAATCGAAGGCGACCACCTCAATTCCTTGCTCTCGCGCTCGTTTTACCGCATCAACCGTAGCCGCGTCGTCTCCGTGCGATAAGATCAAGCCGTCAACGCCACTCGTAATCGCTTGGTTGATGGCATCATGAAATTTTGCCGTATCTCCATTTGCCGCAAACACGTCGACATTAAAACCAAGCGCCTGCCCTTCCTCCTGTACCCCTGCTAAAAACTGGGCGGTATGATCGTCCCCACCTAATTTGCGAATGACGCGCACGTTGACCTCTTCTCCCGTGGCAAAGCGTTCAGGTACTCCTTCAATTGAGGTCTCTCCCCCTTGCCCGCTTGCCGTCTGCTCACTCTCGCCGCACCCTGCTAAAAAAGCCGTTAGTGCGAGCGCTGACACGATCAATCCCTTGTTTGTTTTATTCATTTTTTCTCTCCCCCATCTGCTCCTTCGAGAACGTCCACGTTAAAAAGCCTCCTTCTTTGAATAAGAAAGAGGCGGGAGCATGCACGGTCCGTCTCTTATCTCTCAGGTGAATATACCTGTTGGAAGTAGCACCGTGCCTTACACCTTCTAGGAGGTTTCCGCTTGATTACGGAAGGTCGGTTGCCGGGCGTCTCAGGGCCAAATCCCTCAGCCAACTCTCGATAAGAGCAATATGTTTTTGTTGAGAGTAATCATAAATCGCTCCCTTTGCTTTTGTCAAGACTCTTTTTCATAAAAAATAGACTCTTCTTACTAATAGTCCATTAATCAAATCAATTTTCTAAAAAAAAGCCATTGACAGCTTTTCTTTTCCCTGTCATACTTTGTTCCAACGATTCTCAATTGAATGAAAGAAACAATCTCTTATGTAGAGCAGGTGGAGGGACGATCCCGATGAAACCCGGCAACCTGTTTCGGTCTTGCGACTGATTCAAGGTGCTAATTCTCTCGCGCAGACAGCGTGGCAGATAAGAGGACACGTTTTTTTGTCGTATAGACACGTCCTCTTCCTTATTGCGAAGTGGGCGTTTTTCATTTTTTAAAACAGAAAGAAGGGGTATGCCATGAGCGATGTAACAGCAACATACCGCGTTCCAAGCGGTCCTGATCTACATAAAAAAGCGGAAGGCATTGCGCTTGGACTGACAGTTGGATCTTGGACGAATCTGCCGGCACTTGAACAGTCACAGCTACAGCAGCATAAAGGTGAAGTCGTCAGCGTGACCGATGACGGTTCACAGGCAACGCTGACGATCCGCTACCCAGCGGCAAACTTTAGTCCAGATATTCCGGCAATTTTGACAACCGTTTTTGGCAAGCTCTCTCTTGATGGAACCATTAAGCTTGTTGACCTGTCCTTTTCTGAGTCGCTAGCGCAGCAGTTCCCCGGGCCCACCTACGGAATTGACGGTATTCGCAAACAGCTCGGAGTCACCGACCGCCCTCTCGTTATGAGCATTTTTAAAGGGATGATCGGCAAAGGGATTGATGAATTTGAAAGCCAGCTAAAAGCACAGGCACGTGGTGGCATTGATTTAGTGAAAGACGATGAAATTCTTTTCGATAATCCCCTCACCCCGTTTGAATACCGAGTGACGATTGGCAAACGAGTGCTAGATCAAGTCGAACGAGAAACAGGACGGCGCGTTTTGTACGCTGTTAACTTAAGTGGACGGACGTACGAACTGCGTGACAAGGCCCGGCGCGCAGCTGAGCTAGGGGCATCGGCCTTGTTGTTTAATGTGTTTGCCTACGGTCTTGATGTTCTCCAAGCGCTTGCAGAAGATCCTGAGATCCCGCTGCCGATTATGGCTCATCCGGCAGTATCAGGTGCGCTAACCGCTTCGCCTGAGTACGGTATTGCCAATCAGGTATTGCTTGGCAAACTATTGCGGGCGGCTGGCGCTGATCTCGTCTTGTTTCCATCGCCGTACGGAAACGTTGCGCTGGCGCAGGAAGAGACCACGGCAATCGCATCCGCTTTAACGGAACAAGCACCTTATCGCTCTGCCTTTCCTGTCCCATCAGCAGGGATTCATCCTGGGCTCGTCCCTCAGCTGATCGCGGACTTCGGTGTTCACTCCGTCATAAACGCAGGTGGCGGTATTCACGGCCATCCTGATGGTGCTGCGGCTGGGGCAACGGCCTTCCGGCAAGCTGTTGACGCTGTGCAAAACGGTCTGACGCTTGAGGATGCAGCGCGTGAGCAAAAAGAGCTTTCAGCAGCGCTCAACCTATGGGGCGTGCCGCAATGACGAAACGCCAACGAATTGTTTTTTGTGATTTTGACGGAACGATCACAACGAAAGACAACATTATGTCGATCATGAGCGCGTTTGCCCCGCCTGAATGGGAAACGATTAAGGATCAGATTCTTGCCCAAGAACGCTCGATTCGCGACGGTGTTGGTGAGCTGTTTACGCTCATCCCGACGTCAAAAAAAGCAGAGATTCAGGCCTTCGTTGCCCAGGCGACAATTCGGCCAGGTTTTGCAAATTTTGTGGACGAAACAAACAGAAGCAACATACCGCTTCACGTCGTTAGCGGTGGAATCGACTTTTTTGTTGAACCGATGCTCGCGCCTTATCCGATTAATGGCGCGCTTTACTGCAACGGCAGTGACTTTAACGGGGAGACGATTGAGGTTACGTGGCCCCACGCATGTGATTCTCTTTGTACAAATGATTGTGGCTGCTGCAAGCCCTCGATTTTGCGTCAGTATCCGGCCGATCAATACGAACGAATTGTTATCGGCGATTCGATTACCGATCTTGAAGCAGCTAAGCTAGCAGACCATATCTTTGTTTGCGGAGACTTTTTAGAAGAAAAATGCCAGCAGCTTCAGCTTACGTACACGAGATTTACCGACTTTTCAACCGTAATTGACCAGCTCAAATCGTCAGGAGTGACGCCATGACAATCACTTTGCAGCTTTCACAGAAATGGGAAGAACTTGCAAACATCAAAGATGAGCTCGCAGCGCGTGACTGGTTTCCTGGCACAAGCGGCAATCTTTCCATTAAAGTCGCTGATGACCCACTCGCCTTTCTCGTGACGGCAAGCGGAAAAGACAAGCGCAAGCGCACCTCTGACGATTTCTTACTCGTCGGTCCCGACAGCAAGCCACTTGAGCCAACAATGTTAAAACCGTCAGCTGAAACCGTGCTCCACCAGCGCATTTATGAAAAAACAGATGCTGGCTGTTCTCTCCATGTGCATACAGTCGACAACAACCTTATTTCTGAACTGTATGCCGACCGCGGTGAGATCGTCTTTTCCCAGCAAGAGTTAATTAAAGCGTTTAACATTTGGGAGGAAGATGGAACATTAACCGTTCCAATCGTCGAGAATTTCGCAGATTTAACAAAGCTCGCCGCTGCGGTCGCTGAACGGATCCACCCTGATATTCATGGGGTGTTAATCCGCAATCACGGCATTACCGCCTGGGGACAAACCGGATTTGATGCAAAAAAGAAGCTAGAAGCATTTGAGTTTTTATTTTCGTACCAAGTAAAAAAAGAATTACTGCTGCGCTAATCAAGCGCACGACACGACATTGAGGAGGAAGAAACGATGGCGACAATTGTAATCCGTGACACAGAGGAAATCATTAAAGGACAAGAAAAGGTACAGGCATTTTTAGAAAGCCAAGAGGTGCTTTATGAGCACTGGGACCCAACAAAGCTTCCTGCTCAACTACAAGACAACTGCCACATTACTGACGACGAGAAAGCCCAAATTCTCACAACTTATGATGAAGACATTCGCTCTCTCGCCGAGCGTCGCGGCTACAAAAACTGGGATGTGATTGCCTTAAACGAAAATACGCCGGACTTAGATTCGTTATTGAAAAAGTTTGAGCAGGTGCATACACATACAGAAGATGAAGTTCGCGCGATTACCGCTGGTTCTGGCAGCTTTGTGATTAAAGGCGCAGACGTTGGTTATTTCGACGTTCAGCTTGAGCCGGGTGATGTTATCAGCGTCCCTGTTGATACGCCACACTTTTTCACTCTATCATCAGAACGACAAGTTGTTGCGGTCCGCCTCTTTATTGATCCAGAAGGCTGGGTTGCCCACAAATTTAATGATCCAGCTTTTACATCGAACTAAATCGTCTAAAGGGGGCTTACGACACCATTGTCCTAAGCCTCTTTTTTTGGAGGGACATTCATGACGCACTTTGAACAATCTACTCTTTTACAAGGGTTGCCAGACCAGTTTTTTGCACGCTTAACGGCGACCGTCCGAGACCATATTAGCAAAGGGCACGACGTGATTAATCTTGGTCAAGGAAATCCTGACTTGCCTACACCAGCCTTTATCGTTGAAGCGCTCCAAGAGGCAGCCACTGAACCGCGCTTCCACCAATACTCGCCGTTTAGTGGGCATCACTTTCTAAAAGAAGCCGTTGCCACCTTTTATAAACGAGAGTACGATGTTACGCTCGACCCAGAAACAGAAGTTGCCGTTTTATTCGGCGCTAAAACAGGGCTTGTAGAAATTAGCCAATGCCTGCTTAATCCTGGTGATGTCGCCCTTCTGCCTGACCCCGGCTATCCGGACTATGCATCTGGGATTGCGCTCGCTCAAGCGCGCACCGCCCTCTTCCCCCTCCTTGCTAAGAACGATTTTTTACCAGACTACTCTTCTTTCTCGCAAGCAGACGTTGATCAGGCGAAGCTACTGTTTTTAAATTACCCAAACAACCCGACGGCCGGTGTCGCCACCCATCAATTTTTTGAGGAAACGGTCCGCTTCGCTTCGGCCAACAGGATTTGCGTTGTCCATGATCTCGCCTACGGTGCCATTGGGTTTGACGGAATCAAGCCACCGAGCTTTTTGCAAGCAGAAGGCGCGAAAGAAACCGGCGTAGAAATGTATACCCTCTCCAAAACGTATAACATGGCCGGCTGGCGCGTTGGCTTTGCTGTGGGCAATGCTTCAGTAATTAAAGCGATTAATTTGCTGCAAGACCATCTTTACGTCAGCTTATTTGGCGGCATTCAACAGGCAGCTGCTACCGCACTCCTGTCAGACCAGCAAGAGGCTAAAGAGCTCGCCACTCGCTATGAAAAACGGCGTAACGTCTTTATCGCAGGCTTAAAACGAATTGGTCTTAAAGTTGACGCCCCAAAAGGTTCCTTTTTCGTTTGGATGCCCGTACCAACCGGCTTTACTTCAGAATCCTTTGCCCACTATTTATTAAATGAAGCGCATCTCGTGGTCGCCCCTGGAAACGGATTTGGTCAATACGGTGAGGGTTATGTGCGAATCGGTTTGCTTGCGGAGGAAGAGCGGCTAGAAGAAGCTATTAAGCGGCTTGAAAAACTGGATTTTCATAAGGGATAATTGTATCGAAAAAGACTGAAGCGGGGCGCTTCAGTCTTTTTTTTGCTAATGATAGAGTATGCTTTATTCGACTGCCGGTTCTGTTGCTTTCAAACCAAGCTGCTTATTGGCGTGCACCGAGTGACCCTGAATAACGCCTGAATCAATAAACCCAAACGAAGCATAAAGGTTTTTAGCTACAGCATTGTTTTCATGATAAAACAGGTCTACATAGTCAGCTTCACCACTTGGCATCTTTTCAATATCCGCCATGATTTTTTCAAACGCAAGCTTGCCATACCCTTTTCCTTGATAACGCTTTCCAATCATCAAATGATAAATAAAATAAGCCTTCTTCCCAAAAAACACTTCCGCTTGAAACGACTCATGATCCGTCGTATCGTATGTATACATATAAAAGCCCACTACAACGCCATCTGCATAGATAGCAAATGGAATTGCCGGTATCCCCTCTTCGTTTAGCACATACGCATCGGCAATACACCTAAGATTCGTCACTTCTATTAACTCTTTTTGTCCCTCGCCAACCTCAAGTGCAATAACTTCTTCAATGTTGTCCTCATTTACTTTTCGCAATTCGATCATGACGATCTCTCCCCCTTTTAAAACAAACCACAAAAACGGCTGAAACCAATCAAACTATTATTGGTAAATGTTAGCTCGTGTAGCGATGGATTTTAATTAATGCACTCATGTAGAGTGCGGCGAGCTCTATCATACGGAGGCGCGCGGCGTCAATTGGGTTTCAATCCACGCACCCATACAGAGTGCGACTAAAGCATCTAAAGACAACACTCATCTATTCGGTATTTCAATCCACGCACCCATACAGAGTGCGACGTTTAAACATCGTTATATATTATGTTCAGGAGGTATTTCAATCCACCCACCCATACAGAGTGCGACTGAATACGGTGGAGAATTTATGCTAACCACAGAGATTTCAATCCACGCACCCATACAGAGTGCGACGGAAGTTAGAAAAGGTTTGTGGGGCAACAATCCAATTTCAATCCACGCACCCATACAGAGTGCGACAGCGTTTTTACTACAAAAAACGCCAAAACTCTAGCATTTATCCTCTTAACCATTTAGATCAAGCTACTAATCAATGCTAAACTCTCTTCCCTATTACACATTTACACATAATTAATGCATTTTTTGGTGCGGGTCTCCTAGGCTTTTTATGTTCGCTTCGGGTCCTCACCAATATCTTATTTTACTACTTTCTATTATTCTAGCAAATTATTTTTAAGAATATTCAACCTTAAATACGTGTTTTAGTCAAAAAATGGTTCCCTCACAAAATTTAACGTACAAATTTCGTCTGTTCACTTGCTTCCCACACCCGGCTCACATCGACCAGCTGCTCTTCTTTAAACGTGAGTTTGTATATATCCGGCTTTGTTGTGCTTTTCCAGAAATCAAATGCATAGTTTGAATCGAAATAATGGAGAATCACGGTCATAATTGTTCCGTGTGTTCCAAGGACGATCGTTCCGTCTTTATAGTTAGAGAGTAATTCTCGCATAATTGGAATCGATCGATCCTGCGCCTCACGCATCGTTTCTCCGCCAGGGAGGCAATAGTCGGGATCTGCAAAGGAGCGTTCAATTGCGTCGAACAGCTCTTGTTCGGGCAATTTGTAATCGAGCCCTTTAATCGGTCTTTCAATTAACCCTTCGTATGTTTGAACGGTTAACCCTTTTTTTACGGCAATGCCCTCAACCGTCTGCACCGCTCTCGTATAGGCACTAGAGACAACGGCATCGATCTGTTCTTCCTCCAAGCACTTCGTTACAGCTTTTGTTGCTGTCCAACCTGCTTCTGTTAGTCCTCTCGTCCGCTCTTGACCGAATAAATGTGGTGATTCGGCATGGCGAACCAAGTAAATAATCGTCATTTCGATTCATCTCCTTTTTAATAGATGATAGGATTTTTTAAAACAATGTCGAATTGAAAAAGAAGAAGGAGGCTTTCATTCTATGATTTATCGTCGTAAAACGTACAAGATTTTACCTGAGATGCTTGAGCCTTTTAATCTTTTTTTCCATACCTATTTGTACCCGAATCAACGTCAGCACGGTGCGAAATTAATTGGACGCTGGACGAACGATACGCACACGGAAATTGTGGCGATCTGGTCTTATACAAGCAAAGAGCACTATGAATCCATTGAAACGAGCATTCGGGCAAGTGATTTACATAAGCAAGCTCAGAAAAAACGGCAGGAGCTCGGTCCGCTGTTTTTGGAAAGTACGCAGGAATTTCTTACCTCAACAGCTCCCTCCTCATATCATCCTCCAAAACAGATTGTCTCGGTTGCTGGATTAATTACGAATGACGCAAACGAAACGCTCCTTGTCCGCAATCTTCATCGTGCTGATACGATGGAAATTCCAGGTGGTCAGGTTGAAGAAGGTGAAACATTGGAAGAGGCGATTCACCGCGAGATTTTAGAAGAGACCGGCGTTGCGGTTTCGTTGCGAGGAATTACCGGAATCTATCAAAACGTCACGAGTGGCGTGATCTGCGTTGTCTTTAGAGGCGATTATCTATCTGGGACATTGCAGCCGGATGGGCAAGAAACACCAGAGGTTGTTTTTCAAGAACTGTCTAAAGACAATGTAGATAAATGGATTACACGTGAACAACTTAAGAACCGAACGCTTGACGCTTTTACAGAGAACTACTTGCCCTATGAAGCAAACCGAGTCAGGCCATATGAACTTCTGACACGGTTTGAGGCGACAAAGGAGTACAATTAGCTACATCTTATCCCACGTTCCTGCTTAAACCAGCTTCTTAATTGATTGATATGCGCCTGATGGTAGCGGCTATGATCAGCCATATGCCAAATGCCCCACTGAATCGTTGCTGTTTTTCCTTCTTCATAGGCAACGGTTTTTTGGAGTTCGGCATCGGTTCGCTTCCGGCATTCTTCTTTTAGTTGTTCCAATACATATTCATAAGCGGAAAGCAAGTCTTCTAGCGTGCGATTTTCCACCTTAGGTAACTGTCCGTTTTCATCTACCATCGGTCCGTATGCGCATTCCACAGAGAGCGGCATCGCATCACCTTTAATGCGGTAAACCCAGTTCAAATCAACGTAGGCTAAATGCTTAAGCAGCTGGGCTATGCTGTTGGCATCGTGACTTAATCCGGTGTAAATCAATTCGTCCGGGCTGACCCCTTCCAAACTTCTCGTTAAGCGGAGAAAATTCTCTTCGACCATCGCTACGAACAAGCCAATAAGTGGCGTCATCTCGCTGTCTTTTTTCAAATCAATCGTCATCATCGTTCCTCCGGCTTAAAAGAGTTTATCTGTGAGCCACTCGACCCACTTGCCATGGCCTTCTGTGACCGCAAGCGTCTGTTTTCTTTCCGTACCATTAATTATCGCATCCCCGTGTAGGTAGGGATCAGTCATATTGTTGTAAATGTGAAACACGTCCCGCGTCTGACCAATGGCAGCAAGTGTGTTGAGCAAGCGCTCTTTTGCTTCAGCTGGTAGCTGATTCGCCACATGCGTGTGAAAAATGCAGATCGTGCTGTCCTTATCAATCATGTTGGCAATGGTTTCGAGTTGGGCAATTCCGTCGCCGTCCTTAAAATGAACCGAGCCTTCCAGAACGTAGGTTGCCGCCTGCTCAAATAGAGCAAGTCGCTCTTGATGATCCGGCCAAATTAACGCTTTTAGCCACTGCTTCTCGTCTTCGTTATGTAAATCAATTGTGTTTAAATCCAAGCCAAACCGGTCGGTAACAGGTGGCACCTCATTAGGCATAGGCGGGCGCACCTCGCTTTTAATCGCTGTCGTTAGCAGAAGGCTTGACTTCTCATTTCCATATGTATTGCCATCTCCGTACGCATACGCATACTTGTCCCAAAACAGCTGCAGCCCTGCACTTGTGCCGATTTCGATTAGTGCGATTGGCTTTTGTGTTTTTTCATAAACGGCTGAAAAAACAGGATACAAATACGCGCAGCGCCGCACTTCATTCGTTTGAACAATCTTTGTTTGCAGCAGCTGTTCGATTTCTTCTTGATGAGACAAACAAAATTCTTTAAATGCCGCAAACGTATCCCCTGTTTGATCTGGATGAGCCACAACGCTCGGGTAAAACTGCTTTAGCGGGTGATCACTGCCACGCAGTAGCAAATAATGGACCGCACCAAATAATAAATTGGGGATCGGTTGTCCTCGCTTCTCAGTCTGACAGAGCTCCAGTAAATCCGCATCGAGCGCGATTTTCTGCGCTAACTCGTAATACAGCTCGCTTGAGCCCTTGCACTCCAATTCAGCAAATGTTAAAAATGTTTTCTGTAAGGATTCAGCTGTTCGCATAAAAAGCCCCCTTCTTTCTTTTTTATCTGAATAGTTATAGTTTAAACGGTTTCATTTAATCAGAAAAGCAATGTGCTCTTTCTATATAGAGAGTCTAATTCGACACGCCCCATGGGTCGTCCAAAAGCTTGTGACTGACTGTGGGGGTTTTAAGCTTTGAGTAGCTGTTAAACAACAATGATAAATCAAGAAAAAACGAGCAGCACTGATCAAGAACCACTCGTTAAGGAACATTTACTTAATTGTCATTGCAGCTTTTTCGATCAACTTTCTTTTCGTAAAATCAACTAGCTCTGTTTGATTCACAAGCCGCGCAGTCGCTTGGCCAACGAGTCCTGTTGTTACATCGTATTCTTTTTCATACAGAGCGCCAATCGAGGCGAAGTGCGTCTCATCATAGGCTGGTTCACTGTATTCTTTCCAGATGCGCGCTCCATTTTCGATAATCGGACTTTTTTGCTTGATTTGTTTTATTTCTGGGACGAAATGCTCGGCATAATGCATCGACGTATTTGTTTCATAACCGGTACCGAGCATCAGCACATAGCCGCCGTTCGCATACACATAGCCAATCGGTGACTCTTCGCCGAGTCCGTTGTTTAATGAATGGTTTTGCGCAATGATTGCTTGATCTTTGCCCCAGACGGCGAAGGAATGAATCGGATGGTTGCTTCGTTTTACGTCAGGATAAGTCCGAAACGCTTCTGGAATCGCCCCCATGGCCATTGTCGGTGTACGCTCTTGATCATATGCTGGCATTTGCGCGATGATTTCTGGCACCCACTCGTCTGGAACGGGTGGATTGCACCACTCAGCAGGATCGGTCAGATCGGCACTGTGGGTTGGCATGATAATGGTTCCGGCTTCGGTCACGACGTCTTGCAAAGCTTGAATAACAGCAAGTTGTCCCCCGCACACCCAGCCAAGGGATTTTAGCGAAGAGTGGACGAGAACGAGCATGCCTTTTTTTAGGCCAAGCGCCTCTAGATCACGTGCGATTGTTTCTCTTGTTTGTAATTGGTTGTTCTGGTTTTCTGGATTCATTTGGCTACCCCTTTACCTAATTCGCTTTAAAATTGTACAACGGCTTAATGACCGCAGTTACGTCAATGGTATCTTTCGTATGTTTAATAATGTCAGCCAGCGGCTTATACGCCATTGGCGCTTCGTCAAGCGTCTGTTCCGAAACGGATGTGCTCCATACACGCTGCATCGTATGGCGAAACTCCCCTACTTGTAGCGTTTTCTTTGCTTTCGAACGGCTCATTAGCCTGCCAGCACCGTGGGGACCGGAATAATTCCAATCGGCATTGCCTTTGCCTGTGGCGATGATGCTGCCGTCGCGCATATTAATCGGAATAATAACGCGCTCATCCTTTTGCGCGGAAATGGCTCCTTTGCGCAAAATGCGCTGCTCCATATCAATATAGTTATGAATTGTCGTGAAGCCATCAACAACTTGCCAGTTCATGCGTTGGACGATTTCATCAATCATTGCTTTGCGGTTTAGCGCAGCATAGTGCTGGGCGATCGCCATGTCGTTCATATAGTCGTCAAAGCCGTCTCCTTGCAAATAAGCAAGGTCTTTATGTACAAATGGCTGCTTTATTCGTGCTAGCTCTTGTTCAATTTCTGCTTGCCGTCCTTCTCGTTTTAAGCGCGTAATGAGCTCATCTCGTTGATCGGTAGCGTGACTTAACTCATCATACGCACGATTCTGATAATATTCTGCAATTTGTTTCCCTAAATTGCGTGAACCCGAGTGAATTACCAGAACAACGTGATCGTTCCACTCGTTCAGTTCGATGAAATGATTTCCCCCACCTAGCGTGCCAATGCTTTTTTCCGCTCGGTCTCGCTTAAAAGGAGCGCGAACGTGATCAAACATGACCTCTTTGGCAAAGGGATGCGCGGATTGACGTATTCCGAAGCCATTTGGGACATGCGAACGAATCGTTTCATCCAACTGGTCAAAGTGTACGTCTGCTTTGTTTTGCTTCATTATAGCGACTTCCATTCCACAACCAATATCAACACCAACGAGGTTTGGAACAATCTTATCGCGAATCGTCATCGTTGTTCCGATTGTGCAGCCTGCCCCTGCGTGGGTATCAGGCATGATTCGAATGGACTCCCCTTCAACAAATGGTTGGTTGCAAAGTTCGGTAATTTGCGCAAGGGCCGTCTCATCGACTGTATCTGTAAAAATTTTCGCTTTATTGTATGTTCCTTTTGCTTCAAGCATCGTATTGCCCCCTTCATCTCGCTTTTATTATAGCGTAAGCGCTACTCCTTATGTAGCAAAAAAAGCCCCGGTAAGCAACCGGGACTTGCTTTTAGTCTAATTCAATTGGAAAAAAGAGCTGCCCTTCACGGAAATGGTCGGTATAAATCAGCTCAAACTCCGTTCCTTTTGGGACGATGAAGGCCAATTCTCCAGATACTGAACGACCGGCACCAAGCTGACCGCTTAATATTCCTTTTGTATCAATATGCGATGCATGAGAATACGAATAATGCTCGCTGTCCATCAAGGACATATTCATCGGTGTGAAATTGACGCTGGAATCGCGCTTGTTTTCAATCGTTAGATCAACCTTAACGACAAGCTCGTCCGCTTTTTCTTCTTCATAAGTTACACCATTCACGCGAATACCTAAACCCGATATTTCTTGTTGCAGGTTCGTATCGATTTGTTGTTCTCCATTCGTTGTCGTCTCTTCTGATGATTCATTAAATCCTTTTGTAAAGCCAATAATCAGCAGCAAACATAGGACAAGTCCTAACAACACCAATACTTTTTCTTTCATTGCTTCCTCTCCCTGTCTATTCACACTGTTTCTTCACGCTTCATTCTATGACAGGTTGTCTGTCTCTATTCCTGTTTTACTTCCACCACGTATCGTAAACTGTTACAGGTGTCTGGCGTTTATGCTCCGTTGCCGCATAGCGCGCCTCTAGCTTTTCTGTTAATTCTGCTTCAAGCGGCTTGCCTTCTAAGTAAGCATCAATCTGTTCATACGTCATGCCTAATGCTTCTTCATCTGGTAAGCCCGGCTTATCGTCTTCCAAATCAGCCGTAGGAACTTTTGTATAAAGGAACTCCGGCGCACCGAGCTCTTTTAGAAGCTCTTTGCCCTGCCCTTTTGTTAAGCCAAACAATGGGGCAACGTCACAGGCACCATCACCAAACTTTGTAAAAAAGCCCGTGACTGCCTCTGCCGCATGATCCGTTCCAATCACAAGTGCTTTGAAGTGAGCCGCAAGATCAAACTGGACTTTCATGCGCTCTCTTGCTTTTGTATTCCCTTTTAAGAATCCAGTTAATGCCTCACCGGTCGCATCTTTAAACGCTTGTTCCGAGGCATCAACCGCTGGTTTGATGTTCACGGTGTGCACTTTATCTGCTTCAATAAACGAAAGTGCGGCTTGAGCATCGTCTTCGTCATGCTGAACACCATATGGCAGACGGACCGCATGAAACGTATAGGTCTCGCTCTGCTCTTCGTTTAATTCATGCACGGCCATTTGCGCTAATTTTGCCGCAAGCGTTGAATCTTGCCCGCCGGAGATGCCGAGCACAAACCCTCTAGTGCCTGATTTTAACGTGTATTCTTTGAGAAAATCGACTCTGCGTTTAATCTCTTCTGTGGGAGAAACGTCCGCTTGCGAAAATAAATCTTGGCGTATTGAATCTTGATTGACCTTCATTCTAACACCCTCCATTAACGTGGTTGCAGTCGCTCCAGCTGCCAGAGCTTGCCTTCTGCCTGCAAAATCTGTTGTTGTGTTTCACCGAGCAAATCGTAATGTGAAAACTGCTCGCGGTAATCAATCCACTCCCGTTTTAGACCGTAGCGCTCTCCCCAGTGCGCAAGCCGGTCCAAATCCAAACAAGCTACTTTTGTAACGGTTGTGTAGTCTGGGAAACGGGGATCATGCCAGTAATGCGTGAGAAAAGCAATCTCACCGGAAGCAGCTCTTGCTTTCCATTCCTGTAATTCTGCCCGCTTTATACCAAAGGCCATTAGTCTTGATCCATTAAAGCTTGATAGGTTTTAAACCACTCCGGAAACGCTCGTTTAAATGGAACGGGGCGAAATGTGTCTTTTTTCACAATGACGTGAGTTGTATAGCCCGTCACGCACACTTCATCATTCTGGTTGCGAATCTCGTATGTATAAATGGTTTTCACACCGTCATTAAGCGTCAACCAGGTAACAATCGTCGCCACATCGCCATACTTTAACGGCTGTTTGTATTTCGCATACGCGTCATACACTGGAGCAAAATAGCCTTCTTCTTCCATTTGAACATAGCTGTAACCTGCGGCTTCGATAAAGGCTGTCCGCCCAAGCTCAAAATACTTTAAATAATTGGCGTGGTACACCACACCCATCATGTCGGTGTCCGCATACTGCGGCTTCGCCTCTATAGTTGTTTTTTTCGGCAAAAACGGTCTACCTCCAATCTGTTCCCTCTATCCTATTTCTTCTCTCTATTATCATACCCACTTGCACATAGATGTAACAAGCATTATATCATTAGTCGAAAAACGTTACAAAAAAATACTCTCTTCGGAAAATCAGCTACTTTTTTTCGGCAAAAAGACGTTTTATCAGCGCGATTTCGACATTTCTCTGCTATACTTTTCATAGATGAGAAAGGACGGTTTTTTTCCTATGCGTGTGTTGATTAAACGGTTTGCCCATACATTAAATGACCATAACAGCATTTCCATTCCGACCGATTTGTTTAATGACTCCCAGCTACCGGCAGAAGCGATTGGATTAATGCTTCACCTCTACGCCTCCAATCGTGATGTGGTCGATGAAGCGTTTTTTCAAGCGATGCCTGTAGAGGAAACCCAGCTACACCTAGCCCTTACAGCGCTAGACGCAGCTGGTTACATTGAAGTGCTAAGACCCAACTAAGCATCGGTCGTTAAAACTCGATCTAGGTCGTCCTCTGTAATCTCCATTAACGTTGCTGAGTTTGTTTCCTCGTTTGCTAGTCGAACCGCATGCGCTTGAATCATGTTTTCAAATAAACGTGCGACATAGCGGCCGTTGCCTTTGATGGACTCCTGTTGAAAATGTTCCTCTGTCCGCACGAGCGCGGCGTTCGTCCATGTATACCCGTATTGAGACGCTTTTTGCTTGATCATCTCAAATAACTCGGCTCCGCTGTAGTCAACAAACTCAATTTCCTTCCGCACGCGCGATTCCAAACCTGGATTGCTTTGCAAGAGCTGCTGCATTTCTCGCTGGTAACCCGCAAAGACCACAATCAAGTTTTCTTCATGTTCGGTCATCGCCTGCGTGAGCGTCGTTACTGCTTCCGCCCCGTAGTCGTTGGTTCCTCCCTGTATGAGCGAATAGGCTTCATCAATGAACAATACGCCACCAAGCGCATCTTGAATCACTTCATTGGTTTTGATTGCGGTCTGGCCAATATAGCCACTAACAAGATCACTTCGTGTAACCGTAACAAGATGGCCTTTTTTTAGTAAGCCGATCTCATTAAGAGCTTCCGCATAAAGCTTAGCAACGGTCGTTTTTCCTGTGCCAGGAGGTCCAGAAAAGACAGTGTGGAGCGGCAGCGGTGGTACCGGAAGCTGCATACGCCGGCGCGATTCTTTCACTTTCGCAAAAGAGGTCAGCTTGCTTACTTCTTCTTTCACTTTCGTTAAGCCAATCAATTGATTTAACTCATCCATCGCGCGGTAGGTCCGCTCGTTTTGACTTGAGCGGATGTGGCGTTCTTCCAGCAACACAAAGTCAGTTTCGGTTCGCTGCTGTCCTTCTGCGCCTTTTTCAAAAATCGCCATTTTTACAATGTCCTCGACAACGCGAGCATTGCCGAATGATTGATCGACTTGCGCCCGCTCAATTTCCGCTTCTACTTTTACTAAAGCGTCTGGAGTGAACACGAAATCATTATCTAGCGCTTTTTTTTCACCAATCAAACACAATTCTTCTTTTGAGTAGTTCGGTAAATGAAGGTGATTCTGATCAGGAAAACGACTGGACAACCCAGGATTTGAGCGAATAAATGTCCGCATTTCTTTCGGATAACCGGCCAGGATAACGGCAAAACGTCCAGCATATGCACCGCTCGTCATTGCCGAGACAAGCGTGTCAATCACGGCCTGTCCATAATCATTGCCACTCTGTCCTTCCCGCTTTAGACTGTACGCCTCATCAATAAATAGAACGCCACCGACCGCTTTTTCAATCGCAGCCATAGTCTGTTCTTCGGTTTGCCCAACATAGCCTGCAACAAGCGATGCCCGATCGACTTCATAGACGCTCGGCTTTTCAAGCACGCCAAGCTCATGGTAAATCGCCGCCAGCAAGCGGGCGATTGTTGTTTTTCCTGTACCTGGATTCCCGGTGACAATCATATTTAAATTTAATAAGGCATTTGTTTGGAAACCTAGCTCTTTCCGCTCTTGCTGGTATTTTAAAAAGGCATAGAGCTTTTTCACACGAGTCTTGATTTCCTCAATCCCAATCATTTCATCAAGAAGCGCCAGAGCAGAGGGGTCCTGCTGCCCTGTTGCCTGATCGAGCGCTTGATTAAACTGGAGCTGCAGGTAATGAATGTCGTCCAACTTCTGTCTTACTTCGGTAAACAAGCTTTTTGAATAATATTGACCTTGAAAGCTCGACTTTAATGCTTCAGCTGTTTTAATGAGCTCCTGTAATTCATCGCGTAGAGAGTGCAGCACCTTAAGTTCAGGCTGCTTTGTCGTTTCTGTATCTGCAAGCACATGATTCGCCCGCTCAAGCAGAGCGTCAAGCTTTTGCTGCTTTGCCCGCACTTGATCCGTTTCCCGGAGCGCGGGCCACTCTTCCGTCAGCCACTCCTGCTGTTTCCACTGTAAAAACACGGCGCGTTCTTTTAAAGCCGCAAATTGCTGCTGTGATTCAGCAAAGACACTCGTTTCATTCATCCATTCTTGCATAAACAAATCAAATTCTTGGCGTCGTTCAAAGCGAAGTGTTGCCAGTTTGACGAGATTATCTGCTTTTTCTTCTGTCATCTGCCCTTGCTCGTCATCAAGCAGACGCTGTCGCCAGCGTTCTGCTTCTTCTAATTTCATTAACATCACTTCACCTCCTAATGCGCATGTCCCTCATGGACAAATTGACGCTTGTCGATTTCCTGTACAAGATTTTCGTTTTGATCATACAGCCTGTATTGGTGCTCTTCCGCAAACGTTTGATTGACGCTAAGGACGTTAAGAAACACACCATTTGTGACAGGTACGTCAATCGTTTCTTCTGAAAATACGAGTTCAACTCGTTCAATTGATTCCGGAACAACCCCAACCGAAACATAGGTGCTAATCTTCTCTTGATCGACCCAGTCATTTTCCAAGAACATAAACGTATCCATAAACTGCTCGCCTCCTGTTAAAAAGGCATTTTCCATTTCGACTTCCGCATCTAAATACTTACGGTAGCCATCCGCTTCCACTAATAATCGTTCAGCAACAAGATGGCGTTCATTAACGGCATAAATCACACCAATCGAGTCTTCGTCGAGTTCAACTGTTGCCAACAGCTCGAGCTCATCCTCTTCATAGCGTACCTGAATCGCCTCTTCTACCGAATCATGTACCGTTAAATTGACAGGGATTTCTCCTGGAGCACTTCCGCTCATTAAAGCCAAATAAAACACGACAACAAAACTAGCACTAGCAGCGGCCGTCACCCATGTTCGTCTAAACCACCAGGCAGCAAAAACAGCAAACAGTAAAAGCAGTCCCGACGCAACAAGCAACAGGATCGCGCCAATCGACGGGGCAAATGTGATCAGTTGGTTCTCAATTAAGGGCTCTGATAAGAAAAACGGCACAATCGGATTCATCGGTTCAAACTGAAGCGTTCGCAGCACATTATGCGGCGGCTCTGTTTCCGTTAGCCACGCCGTAACGATGAAGACAAGCAACACAAAAATCGACTCGGTTCGAAATGAGCGCTGGCGCTCCGCAACGGTTAGCGCCTTGCCTTTTCCACTAAGGTGAATTAAATGACGAAAACCAAAGACAAGCAGAGGCGCAATTAATATATTCTTGATAAGCAACAGCTGCCCATACGTCAGCATCCAGCTATGTACGTATTCAGGCGCAATTTCGCCCATCATGACAATTCCGCTTGTTCCAAGCAGGAGCAAACAGAATACGGCAACGGCAGAAAACCATTGATGAAACGTTTTTTCATTAACGAGCTGCTTCCCGTAGACACTAACAACAAAAAGCGGCCCCGTCCAAAATGCCATCGCCGTAACGTGAATCGCATTTGAAAGGACTCCTTGCATGTCTGTTAAGGATGCACTATGACTCGATAAACTTACGGCAACGATATGTCCGAGTAATAATACTAGCTGTATGAGAGCAGTAAACAACGGGAACTTAGACTTTAAAAACAATTGCAGGAGCACCATGACAATGGTGATGCTTCCAATGATAAGAAAACTCTTACCTAACACATGGTCATTTAAGGCTGTCAGCACGCCCTCGAAAAAAGAGATCGAAAAAAAGTTCGCATAGGTCACACCTAACTGCAGTACGTACCCAGAATACACGACGGGTACAAGTATAATTACGCCAAGCACAATTTTTGCGGGCACTTTTTGCTTTAGCCCTCGGCTTATCGGAACAAGCTCCATTACAATAAGCCCTGCGAGCAAGGCTAACACGCTATATAAAGCCCCATTTATAAACGGTTCAATCATTCTATCGATCCTCCTGTACATATACCCTTCTATCATAGCAGGCGAACGCCTTTTCTGTCGCTTCTTAGAACAAATCGACAAAAAAACGTAAAATAAAAGCCGTCAAGTGTTTGACGGCTTCCTCGTTATCCTTTAGGAGGTATATAATCTGGCTGCTCATTCGACTTTTGCGCGATCTTCTTGCCGTTGTTGCGGTTTGATTTACGCGGCTGCGTCCCTAAATGATCTGGTGTAAATTGGGCAAATCGATTTTTTTGGCTCATAACTATCCCCTCCATAGGAAATAGGATGCCCGATCAACACGGAAGATTTCGTACTTTATTTTGGAAGCGCATGTTTTTGCTCGAAGCGCTCTTCTAAACGATCGATTTCAGCGCGATCTTGCGTTAAGCGCTCTTTATTTTGTTTTAATAATTCATTAAAAGGAAGTCTGCCAACACGTCTCATCTCCATCACCTCTCTTTTTATCAATAGTATTTCACCAATTCAAACTTCTTAAACCTTCTTTTTTAAAAATAAAGACGAATATTCATCAAATTTTGCACATAGAGTCATAAAAAGGAGTGAACAGGGATGAAAAAGGAACTAAAGTTGAAACAAGAATTTGAAATGAAATTAAAACGTCCGGTTACAGACGATGAAAAACGATTAATTGAATGGATATGTCAGCAAGAACCAATAGAAAAAAGAGACAAAGCAGCGCTGTAGTTGCTTTGTTTTTATGCATTTAGCTATGATGTTGGAATCAGGGGAAATGTGAACGTGATTAATTTTTATTAGTCGTATTGAGAGGTTGATTTCCACTACAGGTGGAAGCTTGCCGCGGAGGAACGGTTGAGCCTTCGCAGTCTTCGTTCTGCTTGTCTCAACTCGCTCCTTTTTCCGCAGGCGTCACCACCTTTCTTTCCAATCAATACATACAATTATCTTAAAGAGAACACAAAAAAGCGCGGATGGATAAAATAAATCCTTCCGCGCTTTTTGTTCATCATTTATTTCTTCTCATCGTCTTTTTTTGACTTTGAGACAATCGTTTCAAGCAGATTAACGATTTCGTCGCGACTTAAATCGCGCTTCTCTTCGTTCTGCTCCGTTTTAGCTTCGTCTTCCGGCTGCGTTTGATCTTCATCTGTTGTCGTTGCTTCTTCATCAGATTGATCTTGTTTGCTTTGTGGAAGTGTTTTTGTCGCCCGGTTCTGCTCATCGACTTCATAATATTCTCCGTCAATCGTTACAAACTTCGGGTTTTTCTTTGAGCGTGTTTCTTTATCAAACAAGCTGTATAGTACTGGAATGAAAATGAGCGTCAGTGCTGTACTACTAATCAAACCACCAATAACTGCAATCGCCATCGGTTGCTGAAGTTCAGCACCTTCACCAAAACCGAGCGCAATTGGCACCATACCAAGAATCGCCGTTACCGACGTCATCACAATTGGACGCGTTCGTAACTGAACCGATTCAACAAGCGCGTTGTACGTAGACATTCCTTTGCGCTTCTGCTGGTTCACAAAGTCGAGCATCACAATTCCGTTGTTCACAACAACACCAACGAGAATAATGATCCCAATGAACGTTGTAACCCCAATCGCTGTTTGCGTTACCGTTAGGGCAATGGTTACCCCAATTAACACAAGTGGTACGGTCATTAACATGATAAATGGTAGCTTAAAGGATTCAAACTGAGCTGCCATAATCAAGTAAATAAAGACAATCGCTAATACAAGCGCCATAATCATGCTTCCGATGGAGTCGTCAAGAATTTCTTGTTCTCCACCAAAACCAAATGTCATCCCATCTGGTAGCTCAACATCATCAACTACATCTTGAATCAGCTGTGATACATCACTTTGAGTCGCGTTCGTTGTGTAGCCAACCGTTACTTCAACCGCCTCTTCTTGATCGGCGCGTTGAATGGTTGCTGGTGATTCGCCCTCTTCAATCGTGGCGACGTCTGCTAAGCTTACGACTGAACCGTCTTGAGAGGAAATCGATAAGTTCTCAAGAGCTTCGACTGTTTCTGTAAATTCTGCGCCAAGACCAACATTGACTTCATACGTCTTGTTCGCTTCGTCTTCACTTGTAATCTCGACCGTCATTGCTGTTTCCCCGCGAGTAGCTTGACTAACCTGATTGGCAATTTCAGCAGGTGTTAAGCCAGCTGCCCTTGCTTCTTCTGGGTCGACATCAACGACAATCTCTGGAATCGTATCTTCAATACTAAGCTGTACTTCACGGACAATTGAAGAATCATTAAGTTCTTCTTCAATTTCATAGGCCGTGTCGTAAAGCGTACCGCGATCTGAGTGAGTTAGTGTGAACGGTGTTGTATTTGCTTCGCCACCAAAGGCTGCCGCCTGTGTATAAGAGCGTATTTCCGCGGCTTCATCCGCGCGCTCAAGATCACGTTCAATTGATTCGACAAACTCTGCAGTCGTAACTGACCGCTCATTTTGAGGCATCATTGCTACTGTAATTTGTGCCATGTGGGATTCTCCCGACTGACTTGGATCATTACTCGAACCAATGATGCTGACGTAATCACTAATTTCTTGATAGTCTTCCAGCACTTCTTCCACTTGGGCAACCGCTTCTGTTGTCCGCGTTAAGCTCGTTCCCGTTTCCATCTCTATATCAACGGTAAAGGAACCTTGATCGCTTTCTGGAATAAGTTCTGTGCCGACTGTTCTTAAGCCAAGTCCACCTAGCACAAGTAAAGCAATGGTAATAAAGATAACCGTTTTCCGGTGGCCGAGGGACCAATTCGTCATCGCTTCTAGTCGTTTCATCGTTTTGGTTTCGCGACGATTTGTTTCGGTATTTTCAAGCGGCGCTTTTAAAACGCGACTAGCAATCATCGGAACTACCGTAATCGCAACAAGAAGTGAAGATAGTAAACTGAATGAAACCGTTAATGCAAGTTCTCTAAACAAGTTTCCAACAATCCCACCAATAAAGACAATCGGTAAGAATACGGAAACCGTCGTTAACGTTGACGCAACAATCGCCCCAAGCACTTCTTTTGTTCCATCAGCAGCAGCTTGTTTGGAATTTTTCCCTTTAGAAAGGTGGCGGTATATGTTTTCAATAACAACAATTGCGTTATCAACAACAAGACCAATTCCGAGCGCTAGTCCTCCGAGCGTCATAATGTTTAAGCCAATATCCAAGAAGAACATAAAGGCAAATGTGACGATAACAGAAAATGGTATCGCTAAACCAATAATTAATGGTGTCTTCAAATTACGTAAGAAGAAGAATAAAACAACCATAGCTAACGCTCCACCAATTAACAAAGCAGTCGCTACGCTTTGAATGGCGGAGTTAATATAGTCGCCTTCATCGTATAACACAACAACATCTAGGTCTTCATAATCCGTATCGTCAGCAAGTTCAGCCAAGCGATCATTTACGGCATTTGATGTTTGTGTCGTGTTTGCACTTGATTCCTGCATAACTGATAAGCTAATCGCCGGCTCTTGGTTTGCCCGTGTTAAGCTTTGTTGCTCTTCATTCGTTATTTCAACAGTTGCAACATCACTAATCGTTACTTCTGAACCTGTTTCAGGATCGACAGAAACGACCAGCTCTTCAATATCAGCTAAGCTGTTCAACTGATAGATCACGCGTGTGGTTAAGCTTAAATCATTTTGTTCCACGACCCCACCTGGTAGGGAAATGTTATTTGCCTGCAGCGCAGACACGACGGTTTCTTGCGCGACGCCTTGTTCAACAAGCGCATCTTGGTCAAGCTCAATTGAAATAATTTCTGTTAAGCTGCCGGATTCCGTTACGCTCGCAACGCCGGGAACTTGTAAGATTTCTTGTTCTAAGTCAAACACATCGTCTTGAAAATCGGCTATTTCCTCACTGGATGTTACAGCAAGCTGCATCATTGGGAACATCGATGGGTCAAACTTTAAAAAGCTCGGCTCCCCTGCCCCGTCAGGCAAATCCAACTGTCGAAGTGCATTAATAATGTCTAATTCAACATCTTCAATTGAGCTACTCCAATCAAACTCTAGTACAACGAGCGAGGACCCTTCTGACGTATTTGATGTCATCGTTTGCAAACCAGAAATCGTTGCTAAACGATTCTCTACAGGGATCGTCACTTGATCCTGCACTTCTTGCGGATTTACATTTGGAAAGCTTGTTGCAACTACGGCAACCGGAGGGTTAATTTCCGGCAAGAGCTGCAATGGCAACCGTGTTAACGAAACAATACCCATTATGATGAAAAATATCATTCCCACAATGGTAAACACGGGCCTGCGGATTGAAAAATTAGTCACAGTTGGTTTCCTCCATCGTCCCATTTCTTTTTCTAGTTTCTATGCTATAACTACCTTACACAATTACCCTTTCAAAGATCAAGCAAAACAATTTAGACCTCTAAACTAGTTTGATGCAAAAAAGCCTGCTTGAAAAGAGATTCAAGCAAGGCTTTTTTAAATTTACATTAAACTGTCGCTAATTTGTCACGTAAAACCATTTGTAAGATACCACCGTGACGGTAGTAATCCACATCAACATCACTATCAAAGCGTACAAGCGCTTCGAACTCCGTTATTGTACCATCTTCAGCAACAGCTGTTACGTTCACATGGTCACGCGGCTTAACCGTATCGTCAATTGCGACTGAAATGGTTTCTTTTCCAGTTAATCCAAGTGATTCAGCGCCTTCACCCGCTTTAAATTGAAGCGGAAGAACACCCATAAGCACAAGGTTCGAACGGTGGATACGCTCATAGCTTTCAGCGATAACCGTCTTAATTCCTAGAAGGTTTGTTCCTTTTGCCGCCCAGTCACGAGAAGATCCCATGCCGTAATCTTGACCAGCAATAACCACTAAACCAGTGTTTGTTTCTTTGTACTTCATTGCCGCATCATAAATTGACATCACTTCACCTGTCGGCCAGTACGTTGTGAAACCACCCTCTGTACCTGGCGCGATTTGGTTGCGGATACGAATGTTGGCAAACGTTCCACGCATCATGACATCATGATTTCCACGACGAGAACCATATGAGTTAAAGTCAGCTGGTTTTACGCCTTTTTCAATCAAGAATTTACCGGCAGGCGTTGTTTTCCCAATCGCTCCTGCTGGCGAAATGTGATCCGTTGTCACGGAATCGCCAAACTTACCAACAACTCGCAGATTGTTTAACGGTTTCACCGCTTCTGGATCTTTTGCCATCTCTTCAAAGAACGGTGGGTTAGCAATGTACGTAGACTCATCATCCCACTTGTAAAGAGCATCGTCAGTTGTATTAATTTCGTTCCAACGCTCGTTGCTTGTAAATACATCTGCATACTCGCGACGGAATAGTTCAGGTGTGACTGTTTTGTCAACGATCGCACGAACTTCTTCCGTAGAAGGCCAGATGTCTTTAAAGTAAACGTCTTTGCCGTTTTTATCAACGGAGATTGGATCGTTTAATAAGTCAAGATCTACAGAGCCCGCCAGTGCATAAGCAACAACAAGTGGCGGAGAAGCCAAGTAATTTGCTTTCACAAGTGGATGAATACGACCTTCGAAGTTACGGTTACCAGAGAGAACCGACGTTACCGTCAAGTCGTTTTGGGCAATCGCTTCTTCAATCTCATCTTCAAGTGGACCAGAGTTACCGATACATGTTGTACAACCGTACCCAACAAGGTTAAAGCCGAGGTTTTCTAAATAAGGCATTAAGCCTGAATCATTTAAATAACCCGTAACAACTTTTGAACCTGGTGCAAGTGATGTTTTTACATATTCAGGTACTTTCAAACCAAGTTCACTTGCTTTTTTCGCAACTAAACCAGCTGCAACCAGCACGTATGGGTTTGAAGTATTTGTACAGCTCGTAATCGCGGCTATCGCAACAGCACCTGTTTTCATTGTTGTTGTGCGACCGTCTTTGTAGGCGACATTAACCGTTTTATTAAATTCCGCTTGATCAAGACCTAGACCGTGGTTACCCGCAGGCGCAACAACCGCTTCTTGGAACGATTTCTGCATCTTCGGAAGCTCGATTAAATCTTGAGGACGCTTTGGACCAGAAAGATTGGCATGAATCGTAGAAAGATCTACTTCCACAACGTCTGTGTAGGCAGGATCTGGTGTTTCACCAGGAACGTACCATAGACCGTTTTCTTTGCTGTAGGCACGAACAAGATCAATTTGCTCTTCTGAACGACCTGTTAAACGTAAGTAGTTTAATGCTTCTTCATCTACCGGGAAGAAACCACATGTTGCACCATATTCAGGCGCCATGTTTGAAATCGTTGCACGGTCAGCAAGCGGCATATCGGCAAGACCAGGACCAAAATACTCAACAAATTTTCCAACAACGTTCTTTTGACGAAGAACTTGCGTCACTTTAAGCGCGACGTCTGTAGCTGTTGTTCCACTTGGTAATGATCCTTTAAACTTTAAGCCGATAACTTCTGGTACTGGGAAATAAGAAGGCTGTCCAAGCATTCCTGCTTCAGCTTCAATTCCACCAACGCCCCAGCCAAGTACACCGATCCCATTGATCATGGTCGTATGAGAGTCTGTCCCAACAAGAGAATCCGGGAAAGCAACAAGCTCGCCGTCTTTCTCAATCGCGTGAACGACATTCGCTATGTACTCCAAGTTTACTTGGTGCACAATACCCGTTGCTGGCGGGACAGCGTTGTAATTATCAAACGCTTTCTTTGCCCAGCTTAAAAACTCATAGCGCTCACCGTTACGTTCAAATTCACGATTCATGTTGTACATCAATGAATCTTCTGTACCAAACTTGTCGACCTGAACCGAGTGGTCAATGACGAGATCAACCGGGATTTCAGGGTTAATTTGGTCAGGGTTTCCGCCAAGATCAGCCATTGCTTTACGTAAAGCAGCCAAATCCACTACAGCTGGAACACCTGTGAAATCTTGCAGGATAACGCGTGAAGGTTTAAATGGAACGTCAATCTCTTTTTGTTCTTTCGTTCCCCACTTCGCTAGGTTCTCCACATGCTCTTTCTTAATTACATAATCGTCATATTGTCTTAAAACAGATTCTAGTAGCACTTTCACCGAATATGGAAGCTTGCTCACTTCCCCAATTCCAGCCTTTTCAAGGGCATCCAGTGCATAATAATGATACGTTTTTCCATGTAAATCAAAAGAAGACCGAGCTTTAAATACATCTAAATTAGTTGACATTATAGACCCTCCTTATCAGCATAATCATATCGCAAAATGACAGCGTTGTCTAAAGATCTGCACCAAACGTAAGCGCTTTTAAACTGTCGCAAATATGATTCCCTTCATTAGAATAGCAAAAGTCTTGCAAAGTTTAAATCTTTTTTTCGACACAATTTTAAAAAAGGGATAGAAAAAGTCGATTTTCTCATACTGTAAGAGAGAGGAGGGATTGTTCATGAAGGGGAATTCTAAAAATAGACGCAATCAGCCACTTGACGCAAAAAGCGGTCAACCAAAACCAATGAGTGGGTCGCATAAAACAAAAAAAGCGAACCATGTCAGTCAAACTAATGGCGAAGGCTAACCTTTCGCCCAATCCAATTTAGACCAACGCGCATAGACTACCTTATACCAGATGGTGAAGGGGGTTTAACTATGAGCGGTGGATACGGCGGCGGTTTTGCCCTTATCGTAGTATTGTTTATACTTCTTGTTATTGTAGGAGCAAGCTGGTTTTAAAAAAGAGGACTGCGCTTCAGCAGTCCTTTTTTCTCTTTAATCAATAAAATAAACCCCATACTTCACGGCAAACATAGCAATGATGCTTGCGCATAGAACTAAGCTAGCGTACCGAAGCTGCGTTTGCGCCTCTTTATTTGCAAAATTTTCGCGGAGCAACCGCACCGATTTTGCCGAGAACCCTAAGCTTGAGCCAATTGCAACCGTAATGACTAGAACCAACCAAATCCAGGGGTCGCTCCAATCATTTACTAAGCCAATCCCCGTCGCAATTAACAAAACAAGCGCAAGATGAGCACCCATAAAAATAAAGCGGTACGCATTTAACAATATTCGACGCAAGCGCTCTCCTTCATCGAGGCGCGCCGCGTAAAATAAAAACGGCAAGGGAATACATAAAAAAAGAAACAACGAACTAAACATATGAAGCGCAAACCAAACAATTCCTGACATAAAATCCTCCGTCCTTCCGTGGCACCACTGTCTATTTTATGATAAAGTAAGAAAAAAGGACAAGAAGAAAAGTCATGTAAGGAGGATAACAATGACTGGCTGGGACTGGTTTATGAGCTTAATTATAGTTTGGACATTTATTCTGCTCGGCCTAATGCTGATCGGTGGCTTCTTTATGTTCCGGAAATTTCTAAAACGCTTACCAAAAGAAGATGGAAAATCAATCTTGGATTGGCAGGCTTATTATATCGAACAAGCATTACCACTATGGAAAGACGAACAACGCTCATTGCTCAATGAACTTGTTCAACCTGTACCAGAACTTTTTCGAGATGTCGCCAAAGAGAAGATTGCCGGCAAAATCAGCGAGATTGCCTTAAAAGAAAATGCCACTCAATTAACGCTTGATATGATTATTCGCGGCTATATTATTGCCACACCGAAAAAAGATCATCGCTTTTTAATTAAAAAATTAACTCAGAAGCAGATTGACCTTGAACCATATGAGCATTTATTGGACCGCACCACAAAGAGCCGTGGTCGCGAAATTTCCTGAAGTATACATAAAAGGAGCTGTTCCAATTAGGTTTTAATCGACCTGATTGGAACAGCTTTTTTTACATTAATAAGGAAAGCGTAAGTAAGTGGAGCGGTTGATTTCAACTTCAGGCGGAAGCTTGCCGCGGAGGAACGGCTGAGCCTTCGCAGTCTTCGTTCTGCTTGTCTCAACACGCCCCTTTTTCCGCTGGCGTCACCGCCTTACGTTCCAATTCAAACTCTATTTCATAAAAATGCGCCTCGCACAAAAATCATAAAAAAGTACGAAAGGATTTTTTTAACCCCTTCGTACTTTTCAAAGACTTTTCAAACAACCTCGCGCTTAACGCTACGCCGTCAGCTGCTCTCTAGCTTGCAGAAGGTACATCTTATGATAGAGCCCTTCTTCTTTTAGCAGCTGCTCGTGGCTGCCTTGTTCGACGATCTCTCCTTGATGCAAGACAAGAATCACATCTGCGTGCTTAATCGTTGATAAGCGATGGGCAATTGCAATCGTCGTTCGATTTTGCTGCATCTTGTTTAAAGCAGCTTGAATCGCTTCTTCCGTTTCCGTATCAACATTTGCCGTAGCTTCATCAAGCACTAAAATGGCCGGATCAGCAAGCATTGTCCGTGCAAAGGAAAGAAGCTGTTTTTCCCCGCTCGAAAACGTCGCTCCACGCTCCGTCACTGGCGCATGATAGCCACCAGCTAATTTTTCAATAAAACGATCAGCTCCCACAAATTCACAAGCCGCTCGAATGTCTTCGTCCGTAAATCCTTCTCTGCCAAGAGTGACATTGCTCGCAACCGTCCCGCTATACAGAAACGAGTCTTGAAGCACGAGTCCAACGTTGGCACGCAGCTCCTCTTCACTGAAGGCCTGTAAAGGTTTGCCGTCAATGGTAATCGTCCCATTGATCAGTGGATAAAAACGCATAAGCAAATTAATGATGGAGCTCTTTCCGCTACCAGTATGGCCGACTAAGGCGATCGTCTGCCCTTTTTCCGCTGTAAAGGAAATATTGCGCAATACATCCGTTTTCCCATCATAAGAAAACGTCACGTTGTTAAACTCGATTCCTCCCGCCTCAATTTTCGGTGCGTCTTCGCCCTTCTGTTCTGGCGCATATTCACGCTGATCCATTAAACGAAACACCCGTCCAGCGGACACAATCGCTTGTTGAAACAAGGACAAACGCTGCATAATTTGATTCACCGGTTCAAAGAAACGATCAAGGTAATTAACAAACGCGTAAAGCACACCAAGCTCGATTGGGCCAATAAACGATTGAAAACCGAAATAAAGGAGCACAATTGAAATCGCGATTAAACTAAGAATGTCAACGATTGGACGCAGAAGAAGCGCGTCTGCTTTCATCGCTCTCATCCCGGCTTGGTAATGTTCTTCATTGGTCTGACCAAACTCTTTGCGCATTCGCTTTTCCTGGCGAAACACCTGAATGATGGCCATTCCTTGGACAGACTCACTCATCTTGGCATTAATCTCACTCACCTTCGCACTTACACGCTCATAAAACCGTGAGCTAATCTTCCGGTATAGACGAATGACTAGTAAAAGTAGCGGAAGAAAGATTAAACAATAGAGCGCGAGCGTCGCATTTAAATAAAACATCGCGACAAATGTCCCAATCATAAAAATCCCATTTTGCACAAACACAGCTAATACACTTACATACAGCTCTTTAATCGACTCTGTATCATTCGTAATCCTCGAAACAAGTCCCCCACCCGGCATCCGGTCAAAAAAGGATAGCCCAAGCTTCTGAACGTTTTTAAATACATCAACGCGCAGTGCCTGAACAATTCTTAGGGCAATCTTTTGAAACAGCAGGCTCTGCACGTATTGGCTTATTACCGCAACAATGAGTAAACCAACATAGAGTGAAGCGAGCATCACAAGCGGGTCTGTTGGAAACACTTGTGGCGTTAAATAGTCATCAATAAACCGAGCGATTAATATCGGCTGGAGCAATTCCGCACCTGCCGCAATAAACATAATTAAAAAAGCGAGAATCAATTTTTTGTAATGAACCTTGGCATAGCTTAACAAGCGCTTAAAGATCACGCGCTGTTCTTTTCCAGTCAAAACCTCATCTGTATGTTTCATCATCAACCCCCTTGCTCAACGATCGTCTCTAACTGCTGGCGCTCGTACATCTCTTTATACCAGCCACCTTGTTTCATTAACTCAGCATGGGTTCCAGCCTGGGCAATCGTTCCATCTTCCATAACTAGGATGAGTGACGCGTGGCTGACGGCGCTAAGGCGGTGGGCGCTCATAATAAGCGTCTGGTTTGAATTGGTCTTCCTTAATGCCTCTAAAATTTCTTCTTCTGTCTTCGCGTCAACAGCAGACAGAGAGTCATCGAGAATAAGAATGGCTGGATTGCTTAAAATCGCCCGAGCGATCGAGATGCGCTGCTTTTGTCCACCCGAAAGCGTCACGCCACGCTCACCAACAATCGTGTCATACCCCTCAGGAAAACGCCTAATATCCTCGTGCACGCTTGCCAGCTGACAAGCACGAATAATTTCGGTTAACGCGGCCTCTGGTTTCGCAAAAGCAACGTTCTCAGCAATTGTGGCCGAAAACAGAAAATGTTCTTGCGGCACAATGCCAAAGGCTTCTTTGACCCGGTCGAGCTCAAACTGGTCGATCCCAATGGAATCAAGCTTTATGGACCCTTTTGTCACATCGCTTTCCCGTTGCAACAGCGACAGCAAAGTAGATTTCCCACTTCCCGTCTTGCCCACGATACCAAGCGTCTGCCCCTGCTTTAAAGTGAAATGAACGTCTTTTAACACGGGGGAGTCTGTTTTCGCATAGCGAAACTCGTCAATCTCCACCTCGATGTTTCCGTCAATCGGCTTTGCCACAGCCTCACTTACTTCCTGAAGGTCGGACTTCGCTCGTAACACGTCGCGGATTCGGTCATAGGAGGCTCTACCTCGCTCGATTACGTTAAAAAACATCCCTAAAGCGAGCATCGGCCATATTAACAGTCCTAAATACACAACGAATGACGTCAGTTCACCAATCGTCATTGTGCCCGCAACAACAAAATTGGCCCCAAATCCAATCGCCAGTAAATAACAGGTTCCGATCACTGCGCTAATCGTCGGATCAAACAACGCATCGACTTTTGCGACTTTCACATTCTGTTCGACAACCATTGCTGATTGATTGCGAAAGCGCGTGTTTTCTGCCTCTTCTTGCCCAAACGCCTTTGTTACCTTCATGCCGCTAATATTTTCTTGAACCGTATCGTTTAACGAGCTAAAAGCCGCCTGCGCTCCACCAAAACGTTTATGTAATAACGAGCCATAATAACTTGTCAAAATCGCCATCAACGGCAGTGGCAACAAGGTAATTAACGTCAGCTGCCAATGCAGAGTCAACGCCATCGTCGCAACAACCATTCCCCCTAGCAAAATCGCATCAACAATGGTCAGCACGCCTTCCCCGGCAGTTGCCTGTACGGCACGCACATCATTTGTGGAAATCGCCATTAAATTACCCGTGGTTCGCTGATGATAGAAGGACTTTGGCATTTTCGTATAATGCCGATACAAATCATTGCGCACTTGACGCGCCAGCTTAAACGCAGCCCCAAAGATGAGCACGCGCCATAAAAAGCGCAGTACGTATAAAACAATCCCAATTCCCATGATCAGCGCAACATACTGAAACAATGTTGCTTGCGTCAGTGTATTCGTATCGATGAGATCAACGACTTGCCCGATAACTCGCGGTGGCACAAGCGATAAAAACGATACGAGGGCTAAAACAAGCGTTCCAAATACATACGCCTTCCAGTGTTTCTTAAAAAACCAGCCCAAATCTAAAAAAACACGCATACTCTTCCCCCATTACTCTAGCTGTAGATTTAATTTTCACATAATACACAACAAACAAATAAGAAGCACCTCGCCGTGAGCGAAGTGCCAGTCCTTATGTAGACTGTTGCATAAGCATAGCTTTCCTAGCTGTATCATTATGTCCTCAACAAGAAAGATACCATAGAAAGCTAAATATTGTACAGAAAGTTCGTTCGATTATAGAATCAATCCTCTTATTTTCCCCGCGATTCCATGTGAAGAACGACAAAAAATCACTTTACCTAAGATGTGTTTCCCTTCCTAGATAAAGTGATTTGTTCGTTTTAATGACTATCAGAGGTTCGCTTACTTCCCCTGTTGCTTTTGCATAGCTTTCATCATTTGTGTGATTTTCTTTTGTGATGGGTTTTGTCCCATTTGCTGCATCATCACACGCAACATTTGCTCATTAATTGGTGGGTTTTTCTTTAAATAAGACATCATTGTTTTACGAGCAATAAAGAAACCAATTGCAAGACCCGCTAAAACAGCAACGGTGTACCCGATAATATGCCAAATCATCCTAATTCCTCCTTCGTGCAATCTCCAGCTTCATATACAACCTCATCTATTATACATGAGCATTCGTCGATTTAAAAGTAGCACAAACAAAAAAGCATGCTAGAGCACGCTTTGTCTTTCATATGGTTTGAGCCAGCCAAAGCGCCGGTCTTCAACATTTACGGCAAAAAAGTGCGAATCAACTGATTTTAACAGATCGAACACATCGGTTTCAGCACTTAAATCACCCTGAGCTTTTAAACAAATTTTTCGTTGCTGGATTTCAACGGTGCACGAATTGACATCAACAACCGGGGAATGAATGACATAACCCTCTTCGTCTCGCGCTGTTTTTGTTCGATCAAAAACTGTTTTAAGCATTTCTTCAGGCAAAATTTTGGTAATGTAATCAATTTGACGGTCATATACCAAGCGTTGATCACGCGACGCCCGTTCGCGTTCTTCAAAAAGTTGAAACAGCTTGGACTCTTTGCCCGAATAGGATGTTGCTACATCATCTGTTACCAAATAAAGTTCATAGTACCTCATTTGAATTCGCCTCCAACAAAATGAGCTCATAGCCATTCCTTTTCACCAGTATAGCATTCTTTTTTGAAATACCTGTCAATTCATCGGCGAGAATCGCTCTAGTTTTGTCGAATGCAAAAAAAGAGGTTCAAAAAGAACCTCTTTTACTGCATTATTTCAATAGTGCTTTCGCTCGATTCACGACATTCTCAACCGTGAAGCCGAATGAGGCAATAACTTCGTCGCCAGCACCTGACGCACCAAATGTATCAATCGTAAGCGTATCGCCTTCATCGCCGACGTACTTCGCCCATCCAAGTGAAGCACCCATCTCAATCGCTAGACGAGCCTTCACGTCTTTTGGAATAACCGCGTCTTTGTATTCTTTCGGCTGCGCATCAAAGCGATCCCAGCTCGGCATGCTGACAACAGATGCATCGATTCCGTCTTTGGCAAGCTGAGTTTGTGCTTGCACAGCAAGGGGAACTTCAGAACCAGTCGCAAGTAAGACAACTTCTGGTTTGTCCTTTGCTTCGGAAACGATGTAAGCACCTTTCTTCACGCCTTCGTACGCTTTCGTATCCGTACCTACTTGTGTTTCCACGTTTTGACGGCTAAGAACAAGAGCCGTTGGTTTATCCGTTGATTCAAGCGCCAGCTTCCAAGCAGCTGCCGTTTCATTGCCATCACCAGGACGAATAATTGAAAGACCAGGCATTGCACGTAATGCCGCTAATTGCTCAACCGGCTCATGAGTTGGACCGTCTTCTCCTACAGCCACACTGTCATGTGTTAATACGTACGTAACAGGAACGCCCATTAACGCCGATAAACGAATTGCAGGGCGTAAGTAATCTGAGAATACGAAGAACGTACCGCCAAATACTTTTAAGCCGCCGTGAAGTGCCATACCGTTTAACGCACAGCCCATTGCAAATTCACGCACACCAAACCAAATATTACGTCCACCGTAATTGGTTTGACTAAAGTTGCTTTCGCCATTCAGCGTCGTTTTGTTTGATCCAGCTAAATCAGCAGAACCACCAAACAATTCAGGAACATGTTTCGCAAGCGCATTTAATGCTTCACCACTTGATGCTCTTGTTGCCAAGCTCTTACCCGCTTCATATACAGGAAGTGCTTGATCGAAGTCTTCCGGCAGCTCACCTGCAAACGCGCGCTCATACTGAGCAGCAAGCTCAGGGTTCTCCGCTTTATACGCCGCAAAAAGCTCGTTCCACTCTTGCTCTTTCTTTGTTCCTGCTTCTTTCACATCAGCAAAGAAAGCGGCAACCTCTTCTGGAACATGAAATTCTTCTTCATACGTCCATTTGTACGCATCTTTCGTCAACGCTACTTCATCAGAACCAAGTGGGGCACCATGTGAAGCCGATTTAGCTGATTTGTTTGGCGAACCAAAGCCGATAACCGTCTTCACTTCAATTAAAGTCGGTTTATCAGACGTTTTGGCTTCTTCTAATGCTTTATGAATCGCCGTCATGTCCATCCCGTCTGTTACGTAAATAACGTTCCAGCCGTATGCTTTAAAGCGATCTTCTACACTTTCAGAGAATGATTCATGCAAATCACCATCAAGCGAAATATCATTTGAATCATAAAGCACAACAAGACGATTTAGCTTTAAGTGACCGGCAAGTGAAGCAGCTTCCGCAGAAACACCTTCCATTAAGTCCCCATCGCCACAGATCGCATACGTGAAATGATCAACAACTTCATGCTTGTCTGTATTGTATGTATCAGCTAGGTGACGCTCAGCCATAGCCATTCCTACTGCCATTGCAATTCCTTGACCAAGAGGACCTGTTGTTGCTTCAACACCATCTGTGTGACGGTATTCTGGGTGCCCAGGTGTCCGGCTGCCTAACTGGCGAAACGACTTTAAATCGTCAAGCGTTACGTCGTATCCGGTTAAATGAAGCAAGCTGTATAATAACATCGAGCCATGACCAGCTGATAGCACAAAGCGATCACGATTGGACCAGTTTGGGTTCGCTGGATTATGGTTCATATGTTTTGTCCATAAATTGAGTGCCATCGGCGCAGCACCCATTGGCATTCCTGGATGTCCTGAGTTTGCTTTCTCAATACTATCAATCGATAGTGTTCGAATCGTATTAACCGCTAATTCTTCAATATGGTTTGTCATCTACAACACCCTTTCTTTCTGCTTTCCTACTGGTTTATCATAAACGTTCTAAAAAAAATGTACAAGCCAAACAGTGGCTTATACATTTAGTGTAATGGTTTCTGACGTTTCTCTTTGCTTTCTTTCAGCTTCTGCGGTGTAACATCGGTTCCTTCATCATCAACAACTTTGACGGAATGGAGCTGATTGGTAAACGCGCTGCGGAACGTTGCTAAGTATTCTTTTCTTAGCGCTTTCTGTTCGTCCGCTTGTTTTTTGGTTAAACCGCTTGATTTCGACAAACGTGATAACTCATTAATTCGCTCTAATTTATCTTTTGGTAGCAAGAAAATCACCTATCCTTCTTCCATACAATCATAGCATGTCCAAAAAACAGGATCAAACTATTAGCTATGTTCCTTTACATACAGTTGGTACCGACGATGAACGGTTGCTTTTGAGCAGGTGTAGCCGAGACCTCTTAACGTTAGGGCAATCTCATGAAACGTGAGACCCTTATTGCGGAGAGAGACAATCTCATCCGTCGGTAGCTCAATTGAATCTCTTCCACCCGCGTTTGTTCTCGTTAAATTTTGTTCAGGTCGATACCCGTTCTTAACAGCCGCTCTCATGCCTCGCTTAATTTTCAAATTATGTAATTTACGCTGATATTCTTCTACAATCGCAACAATTCCGAGCACCATTTCATCTGCTTCTGATAATGATAGCTCGCCGTTGTCATTAACCGTGAAAATGGAAATCCCGTATTTCTTCAGTTGAAATAGCAAAGCAATCTTCGCCTCACCTCGACCGATTCGTGTGTCATCCGTGACGAGCAAATGCGAAAATTGCTTTTGTCTTGCAGCGTCCAAAATTGAAAACAACGCTTCCCGCTCTAAGCTGTAGCCACTAGCAATTTCATGGTAACAATGAATGACCGGGAGCTGGTTGCTGGCAGCTACTTGTTTTAGTTCATCTTCTTGACGTTTTAGAGAAGCCTCCTGACTTTGCTTTGTCGTACTCACTCGACAATATAGAATGGCTCCATGTTTTTGTTCCACTACCTTATACCCTCCTAATTATCAATGACGATTCGTTTATCATAGCGATCGACTTGCTCTGATTGAAAAGAATTACCTTCTTGGTCATTCAGATTAACTGGTTCATCAAATGAAACCAAGCTTGATACGATAAATAGTAACGTTGCCACTCCACACCCAATTAAACTCCACTCTTGCTTTTTCATATACGATCACCCGTTCCTAGGAATATTTGTTCTATTACTAGATTAATAGGAACGAGCGTTCGTGTCAAGTCTTTTTAGAACTTATGTTTGCGTTCGTATGTTCGATATGATAAGATTTTGATAGGAAATATGTAGAAAGCAGGTGATTTAGATGTCAAAACTATCAACTAGACAAGAAGAAATCTTAGATTTTATTAAAGACGAAGTAAAGAAAAAAGGATATCCACCATCCGTACGTGAAATTGGCGAAGCCGTCGGTCTTGCTTCCAGTTCAACGGTTCACGGCCATCTTGCCCGCCTTGAAAAAAAAGGATACATACGTCGTGATCCTACGAAACCGCGAGCAATTGAAGTACTTACGCTTGAGTTGAGCTTAAATCAAGACTCATTTACAAAAACCGATACGGCACGCTTTATTCCGATTATTGGTAAAGTAACGGCTGGGGTACCAATTACTGCCGTTGAAAACGTCGAAGACTACTTGCCACTTCCTGAGCATTTAGCCGGGGCGGACAATACGTATGCGCTTGTTATCCAAGGTGAGAGTATGATTGAAGCTGGTATCTTCGACGGCGATCAAGTGATTGTACGTCAACAACAGACCGCAAACAACGGGGATATAATTGTTGCAATGACTGAAGATAATGAAGCAACAGTTAAGCGTTTTTTCAAAGAGAAAAACTACATTCGCTTACAGCCTGAAAATTCATCAATGGAACCTATTATTCTCGAAAACTGTACGATTCTTGGTAAAGTCGTTGGTGTATTCCGCACGATTCATTAATTCATAGAAAAACCCTCTATTACACGATGTAATAGAGGGTTTTTCAGTTTACGCACTATTTTCTTCTTGCCTGCTCTCCCTACCTGCATTTAACACGAGCTTAAGTGCAACTGCTGTCAGTAAAAGCAACACACCTGAACCAATAAACACGTAGGAAATGCCAAAGCTTGCCGCAACCATTCCTCCCGTCACCGGCCCAAGCACATTACCTAGGAAACGAAAGCTTTGATTGTAGCCAAGCACCTCTCCCTGCATTGATACCGGGCATGACAACCGTATAAATGCCGTTGTACAGGGAATTAAGCCGCCGACGGCTAGACCAAAAAGAAACCGCAAGCTAATTAACTGCCAAAGTGAATCCACAAAGCCTTGTGGGATAAATAAAATTCCCGATAAGATCAGTAAAATAAGCATGACTTTTTCATGACCAATTTTGTCACCAAGCTGTCCCCAACGCCGCGTTGATAGAAGATTACCTAAACCAGTTATTGAAAAGGCAACACCAGCTAGAAAGGCCATGTTCTCTGGAGAGTTCGTTAAGTCATCAACGAACAGAGCTAGCAGGGGCTGCACGCTAAACAACGCCATTTGAATGATTAAAGCCACAATCATAACCATAATAAGCATCGGGCTCTTCACAATATGCTGCACTACTTCTTTTGAACGATAATGCTTTTTCTTTTCACCTTTTTCCTCGTAAAGCACTTCTTTTACACCGAAGACAACAAGCAGAGCAGCCACACATAGAATCGCTGATGTTAAAATAAACGTCAGTTCCATGCCAACTCCGTCCGCAATAAGCCCTCCAAACAAGGGGCCAAGTAATCCCCCAGATACCGTTCCTGTCTGTAACGTCCCAAGTGTTTCACCAGCTGTACGCTTACTGCTTTGCGCGGCAATTAGCGCCATTGAAGCAGGAATAAACCCTGTCGCTAACCCCATAAACAACCGCAAAACAAAAAGGGCTTCGACCGAGTTCACATAGCCCATTAAAAATACAGAAATGGCAATCCCAAATCCCGTACCAATTAATACTTTCTTCCGCCCAAAACGATCGCCAATCTTCCCCCAAATGGGAGATACAAAAAAGGCAACTAAAAAAGAAATCCCGAAGACAAAGCCAGCCCACCGCTGCACTTCTTCATCTGAATACTGTCCAAGTGAGTCTATATACAATGACAGAAAAGGGATAACCATTGTCATACTTGCGCCAACAAAGAAGTTGGCAAACCACATGATGATTAAATTTCGTTTTTCCGGTTGTATGTCCATCACCTTCGTTTGTACTTAATCGAACTTTTTTATTTCGCAAGTCTAAATATATGGCAAAAAAGCGTATCAGTCAAACCTGCTCTTCCTTGATAATGTAAGAAAAAAGCATAAAAGAGCGTTATATTCTAACGATTCATGCTTTTTTCACACTCCTTGAAAATGTGCATAGTCTATATCATTAGGAGGGGTTTCTATGGACTCAGAGGATGGCTGGACGTTGTTAATCACAATCTTAGTATTGTTTATTCTGCTCGTCATCGTTGGAATTATCTTATTTTATTTGTAGCTAAACAATGAAATCGGCTGATACTGTATCGGCTCTAAGTTCGTCACGGATATGCCGAGCAGCCGCACTTCTCGCTCAATTTGACCATATTCATTCCATAACTCGGTTGCTGCGGTAAAGAGCTCATCGCTTTTTTGTACATAGGTGGGCAAACTGATTCGTCTCGTAAGCGTATCAAACGAGCGATAGCGGATTTTTAACACAATCGTTTTCCCCTGCTTCTCTACCCGTTCAAGCGCTGCTCCCACTTCCCCCGCAAGCCGCTTTAATTGAACCTGAACGTCGTCTTCAGAACGAAGCACGTTCCCATACGTGTGCTCTTTGCCAACCGATTTTCGTTCTCGGTCAATTGTTAATGGCTTATTGTCAATCCCCCTCGCCTTTCGGTATAAAGACAAGCCCATTTTTCCAAAATGATGAATCAAATCGAGCTGCTCCATCTGAAGGAGGTCCCCGCCTGTATAAATTTGAAGTTGATGCATTCTTTCGGCTGTTTTTGGTCCGACACCTGGGATTTTTTCAATGGGTAGATCCTTTAAAAAATCAAGCGCTTTTTCCGGTGTAATAACCGTTATCCCCGCCGGCTTTTTCATATCGGATGCAATCTTAGCTAAATATTTGTTATAGGATACCCCAGCGGAGCTCGTTAACTGCGTCTCCTTCCAAATATCTCGTTGAATGCTGCGGGCGAGCTTAATCGCACTCGTTTCCTGTTTATGATTGCTCGTGACGTCTAAGTAGGCTTCATCAATCGACATCGGCTCCACAAGATCCGTATAGCGATGCATAATCTCACGTATTTGACTAGAAGCATCCCGATATGCCTGATAATTGCCTTGAACAAATATACCGTCAGGACATCTTTTTAAAGCTTCATAGGCACTCATTGCCGAGTGGACGCCGAACTTACGCGCTTCGTAGTTAGCGGTCGAAACAATTCCCTTGCCGCCCGTTTTACGCGGATCTTTCGCAATAATCACCGGTTTGCCAACAAGCGCAGGGTTGTTGCGCTCTTCCACCGCTGAAAAAAAAGCATCCATATCAATATGAATGATTTTTCGAGTTGTATCACGATAAGGTTCAGGTAACTGAATGCCGTCAAAAGATCCCATGGTTGAAATCCCTCTCTGTTCGTTTAGTCTTTTCATTATAGCGAACGTTTGATCGGTAGTCAAATGTAAAGAACTGTTTTATCCTTGAATAAAGCGCTTCACTTGCTCACTCTTTTAACGATGGAGGTGGAAGGATGAAAAAGAACGTGCTTATCTTTTTGGCAGGCATGCTAACATACTTTGTTGTGTCGACGATTATTTACATCATCTGGTTCAGCTAAACAACAATTAACGCAAAAAAAAAAAGCGTTGCGTAATCTACCTCTTTACACAACACGATTTTAATCTATTTCTATTATGAAACATTCAGCGCTCATTCTTCTTCATTCGGTCTTTTTCCAACCAAAAACAATTCTAGCAACATGATTAAGAACGCCAGACTAACGCCGTACATAAAATTGCTGAACCAATTAATTGGCTGGTCTTGAATCACGTCCCATAACGTAAACAAACCGGGTATGAGAAAAACCAAAACGGTGTACATGATTATAAAGCGCTTCGTAAACATGATGATGAAACCTCCTGCGAGTACAACTCTTCTCTGTGATGTATTCAAACTAAAAATGACTAAGGATGACGAACCGTACGCAACGTATTAGCGTCTACCTTTTGAAAAATAACGAATGCCAGCAATTAAAAAGTAGACAAGAAGAAACCCAAATCCGCCGATAAGAACAAGCGTAATGAGTTGATAAAGCATCGTGCCATAGTCAATCACTTCAAACATCATTATCTCTCCCTTTTTCTTTAGTATAAAGGGGATTTGACTAGTTGGCTAGGTTATTAGAGATCACGAACTCTTAATAATGGTAAAAAAGTATGTTTTTTGCAAGGCAAACTTTATCTTTACATTATAAAGTAAGTTTCTAACTCCATTATCTATTTTCCATGGACAACACTCTTTCAACGACATAAATCAAAGGCACAACAACAACACTAAAAATAATATGTTCAGACCAATTTATCTCTTTCCCATTAATCACGTCCCAGAAGGCGAGAATGAAAGGAATAATGCTTATTAGGATTAAATAAAAGATTGTTTTTTGTATTTTAGACACGAGCAACACCTTTAAAATATGACTTTATGATTTCTGAAAAAGTATAGATGAGAAACAGAAATTAGAGCGAGGCATTATTTAGAATGTTAAAAATTATATTCACAAACAAGCTTAAGCCACAAATGGAACTGTTTTTATTTACATTGTTATTATCTAATAAAATTGTTTTTATCTTACCAAACAACCCCCCAGCATCTCAACGCTGAGGGGTTTAATTAATTCTTAATAATTCTGCAAGAACTGCTCTCTTTCCCACGGGTGGACTTGCGTGCGGAACAAAACTCCGCTTAGTATATCATAATATAGCATGCAGAAAACCCTTATTTTTAAGGGTTTTCATTTTTTTACTTTAATATATATAGTTATATCTTTTTGAACTTATGGGACACCTTTGGGGACAACGAAAGCAGAAAAGAAAAGAGGCTACGTGTGGGCGTAGCCTCTAATCGGAAGTTGTGTGTAACGGAAACGGACTTTCACGTCAGCACAGTAGTATTTTGCTCCAGTAAAACCAATTTTATTCATATTGACTAACACTAATTATCTTGCTATTCTCAACTTATCTGTTGACCCCCAATTAACAGATGTTCCGAATATGACCATTCGGATTTTACATTTCCCTTTACCCCGTGTTCTTAACGGGGCCTTTTTATGCACAAGAAAAGAGGCTACTCATCATGAGCAACCTCTCCATTCGGAAGTAGTGTAAACGGAGGCCTACACTTTATTAGCGTTTCCTTAGCTAGATATTTTAATACTTTTGTTGACTAAAGTCATAATAATTGATACTTTGATCAAGTCTTTAAATCTAATTTGAGGACACTTCCAAACATCTTAGTGGAAGCACGTCAATTGTACCCTGCCTGTTTGGCGGGGTATTATTATGTACCCCCTCGCACTGAGGGGATTTAAGGAGTACTTCTTATAAGATAGGTGAGCTGCGATAAATTTATTATATGAATTGTACGCGAATATGTTCTAAGTAGTTACTCTAATACCACATCTTTAACAATAGAAAATCTATACCTCTCGTCTTCAGTTCCATACCTAGCTTGTACTGTAAAAATAGCAATTCCTTCATATGGTATGCCTACATGATTTACAGACTCTATTTCATATTTAAATGTAACGTCATAAAGTGTATTTCCGTGGTCCAAAAAAATGGTATCACTTGTATGCTCAGTTATCTCCAAATCAAGCGCCTCAGCTTTTCTTAACAAGTCCTGAACGAGTTCTTCGTAAGTTGAGTATGATGCACCAATCTGCCCATTCTCAAATTCTTCTCTCGAATATTTTCTTATATCACTAAATCCATCACTTACTTCAAGTAATTCAATTAACTCATAACTAGATACCTCAGCGACTTCTTGCTGCACCTCATGATCCACATCTAAGTTATAGACATCACGTTCACCATATTCGAAAAACTGTTCTAATGTTTTCTGCGCATTTCCTTCAATTGTTCGTACACATCCAGAGAGAATACACAAAATAAGTAAACTAACAATTAACCGCTTCATCGCCTCACCTCTTATTAACATTATGTTAATAGTACAACACAATCAACTTATGTAATAAAGGGATTCAAATAAATTAGACCTCTACTCCATTGAGTAAAGGTCTGTTGCGCGTGCCTATCCCAGAGGATCGCAGTAGCGTCGCGCGCGAACGCGCCCTACATGTTACTTAGTGAGTATATCATACAATTTTATATAAGGATTAGTTTATCTGAAGATGATGAATGGATAGTGAGCAGCAGAGTGTAAGCGAGGGCGTTGCGGATGGGGTTCATGGCAGGCCAACTACTTTATGTATTGTTAGAGCTATATAAGAATTGTTCTTCCGCTATAAACTTTTTTTATTACATTACAAATAAATATAAATTATACTTTAATTATTAAATATAGATAATGGAGATTATTAATGAATGAATTACCAATAATTAGATCAGGGTTCGTAGATTATTACTCTTGTTTCCGGTTATTTGATAGCAACGAAATAAAAGATTATCATTTCGATTTTAATGGTCTTAGAGAATATTTAACAAAGTTTTCACTTATAATGAACACCCATACTATGAATGACAATCAAATGAGTTATAAGTTAAAGGACAATTTGAGTAAATTAATTGTTGATATTGGCGATGAAAAATTAATAGTCCAATTACCATACTTGGAAAAAATTCATTATAGTATGGATTTATTGGTTCGGGTCTCAAATGACGAATTCTCCCTTACAAACTCTAATTGGACTGATCTAAAGTTTAAGGTTGCTTTAATTCCTTTTATGTATCAACCTGTTGATAGTGACAATAAAGAATTTGCAACTGTTATATTAAGTGTATTTAAAAGCGGGTTAGCAATTTTACATACCTCCCACAAAATAATTAATGAAAACGTTGATGAGCTATCACTAAACGCTGGTTATTCATTATATGATAAAGTCCAATTACCAGGGGTACTATTATCCGACAGTAAGAAGACTTTTAAAAAATTTGGGATTAATCCCAAAAACATTATTGATATTAGCGACAAATATATCGATTATTTAAAGAGTAAGTTCTCGAATAAGAATTACACCGTAAAAAGATTAGTTCAATATCATCTTATGGATTATGCGTTCAGACCGAAAGAGATGGATTCTTATAGTAGTAACCATAATTTCTTACATCTACTACATAAACTACTCTACTCGCCAGTCGATAAATATAACGGATTGACAGATAAACAGGTAAAACACAAAATACCGCAACACCATTATGAAATATCACGGCATTCCTCGTATTTTGTAAGTGATGGATACAAACTAGTTATCGCACATTCAAAAAGCGCTTCCTCTATTGTTTCTAAATCAATAGAAGAAAACTCAAGTGCCTTATACTTTGCTGGATTATCAGGAAGTTTAGTTCAGGTTGAACACTTACTTATAAAAGATTATGCAAACGGAGAGTTTTTAATAAATAGTATAAATACTAACATGAGTATAACAGATCTTCTTTTAGCAAAAACAAGGCTAATGGATACCTTGAGTATTGTGCAGAGTAGAATTGATTCTGGTTTTAGTTCAATGAACAAATTACATCTATTTATGGAACAAAGAATGATGCTGATAAGTCAAGAAGATATTGTGAAACAACGAACCGAGAACATTGAAGAAATAATACATCTAAAAGAACAGAGTTCAAATACCTTAAAAACAACTGCAGTTGCTATTTTTTCTTTAATACTTACAGCGTTTTTATCGCCTAGCGCAATCAAAGACCTGTTAGAAATGTTTGGGTTCGATCAATCTTTTATTCTTCCCACTTGGTTATTCTTAATGGTGGTAAATGTTCTTATTATTATTTTATTATTCACCGGTAAACTCAAAAAAATTTTCAAAAAAAACATTAAAAAGCCCTGATTTAAGGGCTTTTCTAATTCTATTCGGAAAGAATATTAAGCAGTCGGCTGTTTTGCGTTGCCGTACCTCGATAGTTTTTAATAACCATGCTGTGCAGCCAAACGAGCACGATTGGTGTAAGAGCTGTCCAATTTAGCTCTATTCATCCAGTTAACAATACCTTCTCCTGCTCGTACAGCAGGCTTAGATGGAGCGCTAGTTGATCCACCACCACGCAAGATATTAAGCAAGCGCGTGTTTTGTGTCGCTGTGCCTGAGTAATTGCTAGTGCCGTGCTGTTGAGCTAAACGAGCTCGGTTGCTGAAGCTTGAATTAACTCCAACGCTATCAAGGTATACAACAATGCTGCCAGTTGTTTGATTGCCTTTTGGTTTAGCTTGTGCTGGTGCAGGTTTACTATTAGAGGAGCGCTCGAGTTCATTGACTCTACGTTGAACTGCGGCTGCATCATAACCCGCTGCTTTTAAGTCTGCTTCACGTTGAGGATTGTTCCCCCACGCACCTTTTCTAACTTCTTCAGCGACTTGATCGATGCTTTTACCTGTCGATGGCTTAGATGGTCTTTTCTCGATGATCTCACCACCAACAGCACCGTTAGTGATTCTTGCTCTTACAAGGTTCATGTTAATGCCAGGGCAAGCAGTAGAAGCGTTTGGCATTTCTCTATGCCCTTTTACATTATCTGCTTTGATGTTAAGGCGTTGCATATTGTAAGCTACGCGTTCATCCCACGCCTTTTCTTGCGCTTCGGTAAATGATCCATTACCCACCAAACAAATATGATACGTATAGTTGTTAGCTCCACCTACGCCGTTTGTAATCTCGTTCGGATCGTAGCAAAGTTCAACGGTACCGTCTCTCCAAATAATCTCATGATAACCACCAGTACCCCAACCATTCGTACCGTTCCAATATCGCCAAAAACTATCGAAATTTCCGTCTGTAGTTGCTGAATGGTGACGTACAATAGTTGTAACCCGATATCAATCTTGTCCCATTTGTTCTTTGTGTTCTATTACGAATATCAATAAGCTTCTTCAAACTACTCATCTCCCTTTTCATCTTCTAGTGGTCCTTGCCGATCAAACCCTCTAAGCTTTTTCTGTATGACTGGGGGAACTTTTAGACCTAGCTTTGCTGCATTTTCTGTAATAAATAGAATCTCATTGGCCATATAAAAAAGGACAGTAGCAGTTGCTACCATCCCATTTAAATCAAGAATCCTATCCACGATGTTTGCTACGATGATAATGCCGAATACGGCAATCTTACGTGCATACCCAAACATGGCGTTTCGACTACGTAAATCCTTATCTTTCCAAGCTTTTAAAACACCTGTTATTACATCAACAAACATCAGCACAATAAGCAGATCTAGCCACTTCACGTTTCAAACAGATACATCCTTGCTACTTCCAATGTTTCTATATTAAAAAATAAAATATTTCCCATATATACACGACCTTTTAATTTCCATCAACAATTGTATAGATTTGTTTACCGATTGATGCAATCAAACTAGCAATTAGAAGACTACAAGCAAGTAGATACAGCCTGTGAATTAAAAATCCATGTTCATAAATTAGTTCAAAAGGTATCAATGAAACAAACAAACCTATCAAACTAAAAAGTATTATCACCATAGACTCCTTAATAATAGAAAACTTCTTTTTAATATCTTTTAATGCAATCATAATTGCACCAATCCCAATTACTGTCGTGATATTTATTTGAACAACTAATTGAATTGCCCCTCGCAAGTGTTGCTTTTCTATCATACATGAAGCCACAACACCTAAAACCACAACCATTAACGCCAATACACCTAAAAGTTGTTTACTTTGTAGAACCTTATCAAAGAAATTCACATTTATCCCCCCCACTAAATGCTATCGACAATTTCAAAATAATTTAAAGTTAAAGATGGTATTTATTCCCCTTTTCTGTACTTATGATTGAGTCAGGTGTAAAGATGCTCTATATTCAAGAGGCATTGGGTCATGAGTCTATAAAAATCACTTCAGACGTTTACAGCCACGTTAGTAAGAGAATTGAAACTAAGTCCCTCGAAAGCTTCGAAAAATACACCGAAAAAATTTTAATTGGGGACACTTTGGGGACACGAACTCAAAACTAACCCTCAACATGTATTTTGTCCCCAAAACAAAAAACCCTCAACACCAACAGTGTCAAGGGCTACCTCATTTAATAATTCTGCAAGAACTGCTCTCTTTCCCACGGGTGGACTTGCGTACGGAACATATCCCATTCGATTTCTTTTGCTTCAAGGAAGTGTTCGATCGCGTGCTCGCCAAGGGCTTTAACAAGAACGTCATCTTGTATAAGTTTATCAAGCGCATCTCGTAATGAAGCCGGCAGGTCTTTAATGCCTTCTTCAATCCGCTCTTCTTTGCTCATGACGTAGATGTTGCGATCCGTTGCTTCTGGTGGCGTGAGCTTGCGCTTAATGCCGTCAAGACCGGATGCAAGCATAGCAGCCATCGCTAAGTACGGGTTCGCAGATGGGTCTGGGCTTCTTACTTCGACACGTGTTGAAATTCCACGTGAAGACGGGATGCGGATTAATGGTGAACGATTGCGCATTGACCATGCGATATACACCGGCGCTTCATAACCTGGCACTAGGCGCTTGTATGAATTAACGATTGGGTTTGTAATCGCCGTGAAGCCTTCAGCGTGATCAAGAATACCGCTTAGGAACTGCATCGCCGTTTTGCTTAATTGGCTTTCTGTTTTCTCATCATAGAACACGTTGCCGTCTTTGTTAAAGAGCGACATGTTCAAGTGCATGCCTGATCCGTTCACGCCGAACAATGGCTTTGGCATAAAGGTTGCGTGCAAACCATGCTTACGGGCAATCGTTTTTACAACGAGTTTAAACGTTTGGATGTTGTCACATGTTGTGATGGCATCTGCATATTTAAAGTCAATCTCGTGCTGGCCTGGTGCTACTTCGTGGTGTGACGCTTCAATTTCAAAGCCCATGTCTTCAAGTTCAAGCACGATGTCACGACGGCAGTTTTCACCAAGATCGGTAGGCGCTAAGTCAAAGTAGCCGCCTCGATCATTCAGTTCAAGCGTTGGCTCGCCACGCTCATCATTTTTAAACAAGAAAAACTCTGGCTCTGGTCCGATGTTAAAGTCGGTGAAACCAAGCTCTTCTGCCTGCTTTAACACACGCTTTAAAATACCGCGAGGATCTCCGTCAAATGGTGTTGGCTCCTCACCTGGCTTACCTGGCTGGTAAATGTCACAAATTAAGCGCGCGACTTTCCCTTTTTCAGGTGTCCACGGGAATACCACCCATGTATTTAAATCCGGGTAAAGGTACATATCTGATTCTTCGATGCGAACGAATCCTTCAATCGAAGATCCGTCAAACATCATTTTGTTATCAAGCGCTTTTGAAAGCTGATCTACTGGGATTTCAACGTTCTTAATCGTTCCGAGCAAATCTGTGAATTGTAACCGAATAAAACGAACATTATCTTCTTGCGAAATGCGTACAATGTCTTCTTTTGTAAAACTAGCCATAATTTCGTTTGCTCCTCTCACTTCTCTTAATATGTAGAAAGGGAAAATCCCTATTCTCAAACTCCTACTCCGTTTTATCGTACTAAAGGAATACTAAATCAGTCAACTGTCTACTTTATTCTGCTTCCCGCTTCGAGTCGTTTATAAACGTTTTTTCTACAGCTTTTGTCACAGCTAGCTTAATATGCTCATACGTTAGCCCACCTTGAACATAAGCGGCGTATGGCGGTCGCAAGGGACCATCAGCCGTAAGCTCAATGCTTGCGCCTTGGACAAATGTTCCTGCTGCCATAATCACGTCATCAGCATACCCCGGCATATAGCTTGGTGTCGGCGTGACGTGGGCATTAATCGGTGAAGCATGCTGAATCGCTTGACAGAATGCCACCATCTGCTCTGCTGACTGGAAGTGAACTGCTTGAATTAAATCCGTTCGCTTGTCCGTTGAAGCGGGTTCTGTCTTCATCCCGACTTCCTCAAGCAGTGATGCGGTATAATAAGCACCTTTCACACTCTGGGCAACGACATGAGGCGCGAGGAAGAAGCCTTGATACATATCAAGCAGTGTGTATAAGCTTGCGCCACCTTCTGCGCCAATCCCTGGTGCAGCTAGACGGTAAGAAGCGAGCTCAATTAAGTCTTCTCGCCCGACTAAGTATCCACCTGTTTTGGCAATGCCGCCGCCAGGGTTTTTAATGAGCGAGCCGGCAATTAAATCAGCGCCGACATGACACGGTTCTGCGGTTTCCACAAATTCCCCATAGCAATTGTCGACAAATACAACAACGTCGGACTTAATTGATTTTACGTAAGCAATGATGTCTTTTATTTCCGCTATAAAGAAGGATGGGCGGTCGCCGTATCCTTTTGAACGCTGAATCCCAATCATTTTTGTGTTTGGGCCAATTGCTTGCTTTATCGCTTCTTTATTAAAGCTTCCTTCGTGCAAGTCAACTTTTTGATAAGTGATTTGGAAGTCTTGTAGAGAGCCTTTCTTGTTGCCACGAATGCCGACGATTTCTTCCAGCGTATCGTAGGGTGTTCCTGTTATGTATAACAGCTCGTCGCCTGGACGTAACACGCCGAATAAGGCAACGGCAATTGCATGTGTACCCGACACAATTTGGTTGCGTACAAGCGCAGCTTCTCCACCAAATACATCGGCATAAATTCGTTCCAATGTATCGCGACCTGCATCATCGTAGCCGTAGCCAGTCGAGGGAGTAAAGTGAAAATCTGCTACTTGGTGCTTGGCGTAGCTGTCAAGCACCCGCGCCTGATTAATGAGGGCGATTTCATCCGTTGCTTCATGCTGTTGTTTAATTTTTTCTTCGGCATGCTTTACTAAGTCACGCATTTTTTCTGAAAATAAAATGTGGTTCACTTCTCGTCTCTCCTATATGTTCAATCTTTCACTAGCTTATCATGCAGCGCTGTGGAAGTGAAATAGGTAAGCTCATTCTCCTGAGCTTACCGCTGTTGTTTAAATTGAAAGTCTTCTTTCTTAAGCACCTCAAGTGCCGTTCTCGAGAAGACATTTTGTTGGAGCACTCGAACAGCCTGCATACGAATCGCTTCTTCAACAAGATTGCGAATGTAGCGTCCATTGCTGAACGTGCTTGCTTCTTCGCTGAGCATTTTGCGCACTTGGATTTTGCACGCTGCGATTGCCTCGCTGTCAATTACATAATCTCGTTCCTTTGCCATGCCAATTAACATCTCGACAAGTTCATCAACCGTATAGTTTGGGAAAGTGACTGAGATTGGAAAGCGCGAAGGTAAGCCGGGGTTGAGTGAGAGAAAGAAGTCCATTTCTTTTGAATAGCCAGCGAGAATGAGCACGAATTCATTGGCGTTGTTTTCCATTCCCCGCACGAGCGTGTCAATTGCTTCTTTGCCAAAATCTTTCTCCCCGCCCCGTGATAACGAGTACGCCTCATCAATGAACAACACACCACCTTGTGCTTGTTTTAGCACCTCTCTCGTCTTCTGCGCCGTATGTCCAATGTATTCCCCTACTAAATCCGCCCGCTCCATTTCGAGAAAATGACCTTTTGAGAGAACCTTCATTTCGTGTAAAAAGGAAGCAATAATCCGAGCAACCGTTGTCTTACCCGTACCAGGGTTCCCAGAGAAGATCATGTGCAACACTTGCTTCGGCGCTCGTAGACCGTATTCTTTTCGTTTCTCATTAATGTAAATCCACGCATAAATTTCTTTAATCAAAGCTTTAATTTCTTCTAGACCAATATAGGCGGATAGCTTTCGTTCAAATCGTACTAATATCTCATGCTTTTCTTGTTCCTCCACAGATACAAACCAATCCGTATTGGCGTGTTTGACTGGCATTTTATTTAAAACCACATTAATACGCGCATTATTTTTAGTGTTTTGCGGATTCGTCATCGATGACATCCCCCTTTTAAGACCGCGATAACACTTCCCTCTCCTACTCTACGCATCCGCCCAACTAAACGTGACAATCACCCAGATTTCTCTCTCCTCTATCTTATCTTATTGAATAAAAAGCCATGCCATGCCATTGTTTTCGCTTCGCGCACGGAATAGAGGACGTGACCTTTTCTCATTCGTTTGCTACTATTTAGTTAGAAGGGGGAATGAGGATGAACCGGGAGCATATGCAGCAGGCTTTTATCAAGCATTTGCAACAAAAAGGACGTAAGCCATCAACCGTGGAACGCTACAGCTATGACTTGAACGATTTTTTTAGCTGGCTGAAGGATAAGCCGTTTACGAAAATGAATCATGCTGATGTTGAAGCCTTTTTCTATGAATTAATGGCTGCACGTCAGTATAAAACAAGAACGATTAGACGAGTGGCATCGGTTTTGCGTCAATTTACGGTTTTTATCAAGGACGATTACCACTGTCCCCATCATCCATTGCTTACCTATGAAGCCCCATCCCTTGAACTTGAGCCATTGGTAAGAGAAGAGTGGCTCAGTCAAGATGAAGTGAAAAAACTGCTTTGGTCCACTCACTCTGATCATGATTTAAGCGAGAATCAACTTCTTGCAAGACCTCAGCTAACAGAGCGAAACTATGCGATCGTTTTGCTGCTTTCCTATTATGGTTTAACGCTGCAAGAGCTTTGTCAGGTAACGATGAATCAACTAAACTTAATGCAACGCACGATCGATATCGAGAATGGCCCTTTTTCACGAACCCTTTACATAGATGAAGCGACGTCAACACAGATTCATGCTTACTTAATGCTTATACCGGAACCAGTGCGTCCTAGGTTTCATTCGCTAGATCCACTTTTTGTCGCCTATGACTTCACGAGAAGAACGTATCACTGGTCGTATGACCGGGATGCGCCAAAAGCCTTAACAGAGATTGCTCTCCAGAAAGTGATTCGAACGGAAGTCGCACGGGCTGGACTACGCAAAGGCATCTCTGCCCAGCACTTCCGCCATACGTTTATTTTACGGTTGCTTCTTAGTGACAAAGAAATTGGCACGATCCAGCAAGAAACAGGTTTGCGCAGCGTGCTTTCATTTAGGCGATACGCGCTGACCGTCACTCAGTTAACAGACAAACAGAAGCAAGCCTTGCTCTATCCTACAGAAGTGAAAGAAGAGGTTCTCCATGAAACCAATGATTGATGTTCAACAGTTAAGCAAAATGTTCGGCACCAAAAAAGCCGTCGATTCGATCAACTTACAGGTCGAGAAAGGCGAGCTTTTCTGCTTTTTAGGGCCAAATGGCTCCGGCAAAACCACAACGATGAAAATGATGACCGGCCTACTCCAACCATCATCGGGTAAGGTCCAGCTTTCATCGATTGATGTCTGGGCAAATCCGGTAGAAGCAAAAAAACGAATTGCCTATGTACCAGATCAACCAAATATGTACGATAAGTTAACCGGCAACGAATATTTGCGCTTTATTGCCAGCGTCTTTTCAGTAAAGGAAGCTGATTTTCAAGCACGAAAAGAAAAATACATCACCTTGTTTGAACTGGAAGAAGCCTTAAATGATCGGATTGAATCTTATTCCCACGGCATGAAACAGAAATTAAATCTCTCTGCGGCGCTGTTGCATCAGCCCGACGTGCTTTTTTTAGATGAACCGACCGTTGGCTTAGATCCTAAGGGAGCAAAGACCTTACGACTGTTACTAAGAGAGCTTTGCGATGAGGAAAAGATGACCGTCTTTATGACGACACATTTGTTAGAAGTTGCTGCTCAAATGTGTGATCGCGTCGGTATTGTGTTTAAAGGCGAATTAATTGCAGTCGGTTCGATTACAGAATTACAAGAGCGCAGCGGTCAGGCTGATGCGTCTCTTGAAGATTTATTTCTGGCCATTACTGCCGATGATGAGCGGGCACGCACGTTAATTGCATCGTTAAGAGGAGACAGCTATGCTCAGAAAACTGATTAAGCTTCAGCTCCTGTTGCAACTGCGTGAGATCCAGTCTTGGACGCCGGGTCAAAAACTATCAACGCTTCTTCTTGTACTCGTTATTGCTCTTTTCGCTGTCCCGTTTGCGGGAATGATGGGCGTAACGTTTTCAGAAATGGACAATTTCGGTTCCTTGTTTTCAGCAATAGCGCTTTCCTTAACGGTGATCGTATTAATCCTGACGATTCCAAGTGTATTTAGTCACTTATACCGGGCAGCCGATTTACCGTTGCTGTTTGCTTTACCAATTTCAACGACAAAGCTGTTTTTCTCAAAAGTGATAGCGCATCTGCTTCAGACGCCGCTGCTCCTCTTTCTAACAAGTACGATTTTACTTTCAGTCGCAGGGGTCGGCGCCCAAGCTTCACCGCTTTTCTATTTCATTCTCATTCCGGTGCTCGCTTTTGTTCTTTTAGGCAGTGTTGCATGCGTTTATCTCTTGACGCTTGTGCTTGCACAATTTGTGCCAGGTTATCGCACAAAAGAATTAACAACCGTTTTAACGGCAGTAACGGGAATCGGCTTCTTTATTGGCGTTCAGCTGCTGCTCCCTTCAACAGAATCATCATCTTCAGCCGAATTTCTTCTAATAGACTTTCCTACTTGGCTGCCTACCACTTGGGCCGGTTTCGTTCTGGCTGACGGTTTTAACGGGAACATCACGGGCACTACCTTTTGGTATGCACTCTTGCTAGTGCTGACGGTTAGCGTTCTTCTTTTCTTAAGCTTGTTTTTAATTGAAAAAGGATTTCGCCTCGGCTGGGTTCAATCAAATGATCAAGCGAGCAAACAAAAACGGACGAAACGAACGAACGAAAAACGTCTACTCTCTCCAACAAGAGCGCTGATGAAAAAAGAACAAGCGTATGTACTTCGCGATAGCCGTGAATGGCTTCAGTTAAGTCAACTGTTTTTATTTCTCTTTCTTTTGTTGTTTCCCGTTATACGCAGTGAGTCCTTTGCATTCATTCAAACACAACCTTTGCTGTCTTGGAGCCTATTTCAACTCATCTTCTTTAGTGCTTTCGTAGTCGGTTCGGGACCCTTTATCGCTGCGAGCGTTGGTCGCGAGGGATCGAACCTTGAACTGCTTCAATCTTTGCCACTAAAGGGCATCGATCTTGCTAAAGCAAAATGGTTGTTTCATTCAGTCGCCTTGCTTCTTTTATTAGCTGTATTTGAGGTGATTGCGATGGTCTTTTTTGGCTGGCCGCTTACACACACGCTATTCGGGTTCGCGACAATTGCTATTGCCATTAGCGGAATAACAAGTCTTAGCTTATGGATTGGCACACTTTATCCACGCTTTAATGCGGATCAGCCCCAAGCTCGAATTCAAACAACGGGTTCAATCCTACTTGTTCTCGCCTCCTTTGCTTACGGCTTAATTCTGATCCTTCCTGTTGGTTTTTTCCTTTCACCATTTGAAGCCATTCAGCGCGATGCGGAAGCGATGTATCATCCATTTGTTGAACTAATTGCATTTATGACGCAAGTAAAAAGTTCAAACCCTGTCACAACTATAGTCATAAGTGCATTTGTCTTTCTTTGCGCCATTGGCTTGAGTTTTTATTTTATCGTTCAAAGTGGAAAACGGTTTGAAGCAGGCGTCGAAATTGAATATGTTGAAAAAAAATAAGCCTCGTCCTAAGACGGCGCTTATTTTTTTCGGTTAAGTAGAAAATAACGTCTAAAAAAAAGACTGTCCCATTAAGGTCAATGGTAGACCTTGTATGAGACAGTCCTTGATTAACGTTTATACCTCTGTTTCACTTTTGAGCTGAACGTTTTTTTGTGGTGCAAATGTAGAAATGGCATGCTTGTATACGAGCTGTTGTTTACCTTCCGTTTCAACAATGACCGTAAAGTTGTCAAACCCTTTAATGAGGCCGCGTAATTGAAACCCATTAAGTAAGAAAACCGTTACAGGAATGCCTTCTTTACGCAGTTGATTTAAGAATTGATCTTGAATGTTAACCGTTGCTTTCATGCTGAATAGCTCCTCTCTCTCTATCGTTCTTTACATTAGTTCGAGCTATTTCTCTATTTTCCTGCAAGAATAATCGACTATTTTTGTGAAAATTTCTGAAGGGGTTTCTGCTCCAACATTAAACCACTCGGCGGCGCTTCTATTGCGGAACCACGTTAATTGTCTCTTAGCATAGTGCCGAGAATTCTTCTTTAGCAAATCAACTGCTTCAGCAAGTGCTACATCCCCATTAAAATAAGCATACAGCTCTTTGTAACCAATTGCTTGAATCGCTTGACTGTGGACGCCAGCATCATACAGGCGCTTTACTTCCTCTAACAGTCCTTGCTTCATCATTAAATCAACTCTTACATTGATGCGCTCATACAGCTTCTGCCGATCCATCGTTAAGCCAATTAAAGCCGTGTTAAAACGGGCGGCACCGAGCTGATTTTCTTGTTCCGAAAACCGCACGCCTGTTGTATGGATTACTTCCAAGGCGCGGATTACACGACGGCTGTTATTCGGATGAATGGTTTCTGCTGCTTTCGGGTCTTGCTCTTCCAGCTGCTGGTGGAGCGCGCGAATGCCATGGGCTTCCAGAAACGCTTCAAGCTGCTCGCGATAAGCAGGATCTGATTTGGCATCAGCAAACGATAATTCATGGGTGATGGACTGGATGTACAGTCCTGTCCCACCAACCACAATCGGCAGCTTCCCCCGTGCCCGAATGTCCTGAATCGCTGCTAACGCTCGCTCTTGAAATGCTGCGACGGTCCACGGTTCTTCTGGGTCTAGTATATCAATTAAGTGATGCGGGATTGCCGCCTGCTCTTCTTCGGTTGCTTTTGCTGTTCCGATATCCATTGTCTTATAGACTTGCATGGAATCTCCGCTAATGATTTCCCCATTTAATTGTTGCGCAAGTTTAATACTTAAATCGGTTTTTCCAACAGCGGTTGGGCCAACAATGGCAATAAGCGCTTCTTTCGTCACTACAGCAGCTCCTTTATTGTTGTGATACATCAAGTCGTCCGTATTGAAATGCTGCGTGCTGACGACGTTGAACGGTAAATCCATACTTGGCAAACTGACTGCTTTTGAAATGGTCTTTTAACACAACGGCTCTTGTAGCAATCCGACTTGCTTCAGTAATATGCTCAGCCGTGACGGGAAAATGACAGGCATAGTGCCTCATTCCGGCAAGACCAGGCGAGTCAATTTTGGTTTCAAACATCGGATCAAAGTAGACGATTTCTGCACTTTTATCAGCTCGGTTTTTTAAATAGCTGAGACTATCGACTTGATGGACTTGAATTTGCCGCATCGCGTTTAAAAAGAGCGCATCCGCCTCATTCCACGTATGCAAGCCCTTTTGTACAACAAATGCAATTTCTTTATTTGCTTCTAAGCCAATGACCGTACCCGTTTCACCAACAGCAAGCTGAGCAATAATCGAATCAGCAGCCATCCCAAGCGTTGCATCAATACAGGTTTCCCCAGCTTTAAGCCCTGTTATCTCGATAAACGGATCATGACCGGTCTGCTTCCATTGTTTATAGCGCAGCAAAGCCGCGTTCGGATGGTAAAAAAATGGGTTGGCTCGGTCAAGCGGATAAAGCATGACCTTATTTTTGGCGACAATGAGCAAATCTTCGCTGTATAAACTCGTAAGCGCTTCGAGTGACCGATCCTCTCGCTGCACAAACGATGCCTGCAGTTGATCCGCATACAGACGAGCTGTTTGTTCTAGGGCGGTTGCTTGTTTTCGTGCCGTTGTTACAATCACTGACTGTTCTCCTCTACATGACGCGTTTAAACATTTTTTCGAGTTCATAGGTGGAAAAATGAATCACAATTGGTCGCCCATGGGGGCATGTGTATGGCTCCTGACAGCGTCTTAACGTCTCTAATAGCTGAAAGATTTCATCATGGCGCAAATGACGATTCGCTTTAATCGCGGCTTTGCAGCTCATTAATATGGACGCTTCTTCTCGCAACGCCTGTACACTTAGCTTCCGGTTCGATAACAATTGTTCAATCATTTCTTTAATCGTTTCCTCTTCGTCCCCTTTCGGAAACCAAGTCGGATGGGCGCGTACAACAAAAGTATTCTTCCCAAAATCTTCTAGAAATAAGCCAATCGCTTCGAATTTAGCCAGTGACTCGTTAATGAGCTGGGCTTCACTTGTCGTAAATTCCAGCGTCATCGGCACAAGAAGTGTTTGCGTTGCCGCAATCGGTTCACCGAGCTTCTTATGAAAGTATTCGTATTTAATCCGCTCTTGCGCCGCGTGCTGATCCACAAGATACATCCCGTTCTCGTTCTGCGCAACGATGTACGTGCCGTGCATCTGCCCTACTGGGTAAAGCGGAGGCATTTTCGTTAAGTCAGATTGAGCCTCAACCTCGTCCTGCGCTTGCTTTATTGGCTCAGCCGTAACGCTTTCTTGTTGCACCGGTGCCAGCTCGAAGTCAGAGCGAGGCTCGGCATCCTCTTCTTTTATTTCATGAACGGGTTGAGGTGGTTCTTCTTCCTGTTTCCATGACGAAACGCGGTCTTCCTTCTGCTTTAAAGGAAGAGGCTGCGCTTCTGCTACAGTATTTCGCTCAGCTGGAGCCTGTTCTTCCTGCTGATAAGACAGTGTAAACGCCAGCTGCTCCGTTTCGTCTTTTTTTTGCTTAGCCTGTTTAGACGGTTCAGGAATGAGCGTTTGCTGTGCAAAGACTTTTTTAATGCTCGTCCGGATTACTTCTGCCAACTCATCTTCCTTGCTTAAGCGCACTTCCAGCTTAGCAGGGTGAACATTCACATCAATTAATACCGGGTCCATCTCTAATTTTAAAATCGCGACGGGAAAACGTCCGATTGGCAGGAGCGTATGAAATCCTTGTTGAATCGCATTGGCTAGCTTGTAGTTACGAATGTAGCGGCCATTGATATAGATCGACATATACTGACGTCCCGCTCGGGTTAATTCCGGCTTCGCAACAAAACCGGACACATGGTAGTCAAGCGAATCTCCTTCAACCGCAACCATTTGCGCAGCCGTTTGCCGTCCGTACACTTGCGCGATCACCTGCAGGAGGTCATTGTTTCCTGCTGTTTGCAGCATCGTTTTTCCGTCGCTAACGTAGTGAAAGCGAATGTCTGGATAAGCAAGTGCCATCCGATTTAAAACATCACTGACATGCCCTGATTCCGTCAAGACCGTCTTTAAGTATTTTAAGCGAGCTGGCGTATTGTAAAACAAATCGGTTACTTCGATTGTTGTGCCTCGTCTTGCGTGGGCAGGCTTCGAGCTCGTTATTTCTCCTCCTGCCAGCTGCAGTTCTTTTCCATCTTCCCCCGTGCTTGATTGGATGTTTACGTTCGAAACCGAGGCAATACTTGGCAATGCCTCTCCGCGGAAACCGAGCGTCCGAATCGAGAACAAGTCACGGTCGGTTTTAATTTTTGACGTCGCATGGCGCAAAAATGCCGTTTCTAACTCGTCTTTTTCGATGCCAATCCCGTCATCAACAATTCGAATCGAGCGTAAGCCCCCTTCTTCTATTTCAACGAGAATATCCTTCGCCTTAGCGTCAATCGCATTCTCAATTAGCTCTTTTACAATGGAAGCGGGGCGCTCGACGACTTCTCCTGCGGCGATTTTATTCGATAACGCATCGTTTAGTTGTTGAATTCCAGCCACCGTCTCCACCTCCCTTTACTTCTTTCGTAGCTGCTTCTGCCATTCATTAATTTTTTCAAGCGCCTGAAACGGCGTTAAATGCCATAAATCTAGCTCACTCATGCTTTGTAAAACCGCATCTTCCTTCTTGCTTCGCCCTTTCTTCTCCGGCACGTCTTCTGTCTGGAACAAGGTCAGCTGCGTTGACGCGTGCATCGATGTGGCGGCGACTTCCTCTTTAACAAGTTCTGGTGTATTGGTTGTTTGACTCACATGCCTTTGCCCCGTCTCTAGCGTCTCGAGCAACTGCTCTGCCCGACTCGTGACTTGTGGTGGCAACCCGGCAAGCTCGGCGACATAAACACCGTAACTCCGGTCAGCAGCTCCAGCAATAACGCGGTGTAAAAAGACCACTGCTCCGTCTTCCTCCGTTGCCGAGACATGGACGTTTTGTAACGTAGGGATGGAATCAGCTAGAGTCGTTAACTCATGGTAATGTGTAGAAAACAGCGTCTTAGCGCCAATCGATTCATAAATGTATTCGATGATCGCTTGCGCAAGCGCCATCCCATCATAGGTTGATGTGCCTCGCCCAATCTCATCCAATAAAATTAAGCTGTTTGCCGTTGCTTTTGTCAGGGCATCTTTCGTCTCCATCATTTCAACCATAAACGTACTTTGGCCGCTTGCCAAATCATCAGCGGCACCAATCCGTGTAAAAATTTTATCAAACACAGGCAGTTTGGCTTCATCTGCCGGTACGAAGCTGCCAATTTGCGTCATGACGACGGTTAGGGCCAACTGTCGCATATAGGTTGATTTCCCGCCCATATTCGGCCCGGTAATGAGCAACATATTGAGATTGTCAATTAGGTTAATCTCATTTTGAACATAGCTGCCACGCTTAATGACCGTTTCCACAACCGGGTGACGTCCACCTTTAATTTCCACATCTCGAGTTTCGGTTACTTCAGGTTGAACATAGCCGTTTTGTTCGGCGGTTGCCGCAAAACCAGCAAGCACATCAATCTCGCTAATGTCACGGGCAAGCGCCTGTAAATCAGGAACATAGCGCTCGATTTCAGCCCGAATTGCTGTAAAAAGCTGATATTCAAGGTCGGTCAGCTTCTCTTCCGCCTCCAAAATTAGCGCTTCTTTTTCTTTTAACTCAGGTGTGATATAGCGCTCGGCGTTGGCAAGCGTCTGCTTCCGCTCATATCTGCCCTCTGGCAAGAGGTGGGTATTGGTTCTTGACACTTCAATGTAATAGCCAAACACCTTGTTATAGCCCACTTTAAGAGAGCGAATGTTCGTTAGCTCTCGCTCTGACTGCTCCAAAGCCGCAATCCACTGCTTGCCATTGCGACTGGCATCTCGATACGTGTCTAGCTCTTCGCTGTAGCCATCAATAATTAAGCCACCTTCTGTAACAGAAATCGGTGGGTCTTCGACTAAACTACCTGCAAGCTTTTCGACTAAAGCTTGAAACAGCTCACTCTTGTTCAGCCACTTTTGTTCTAATCCGATTAGAGTAAGCTGTTCTTTCATTTCCGGGAGCTTATTGAGTGAACGCTTTAACTGGACGAGTTCCCTAGCATTGACGCTACCATATGCAATACGTGCAGCTAGCCGTTCAATATCATAGACCTCTTTAAGTGAATCACGTAACGATTCCCGTTCAAAGAAATGCGTAAGAAAAGAGCGAACCACTGACTGACGCTCGCCAATTTTTTTACGGTTTACAAGCGGTCTGTCAAGCCATTGTCGAAGCAAACGTCCTCCCATTGACGTGACCGATTGATCAATAATTGAGAGAAGAGAGCCTTTCTTTTTCTTTTCGCGCAACGTCTCAACCAGTTCTAAATTCCGCTTCGCATGAACATCCATTTTCAAAAAAGAGTCGGCATGATACGTCACAGGCTGCTGGAGATGCTTAATCGACTGCTTCTGCGTTTCCAGCAGATAATGGAGCATATGCTGATACGCTTCTTTAATAAGTGGCTCCTTCATGTTATCTGTTAAATACGTGTACTCACTCAAATCACTCACATTTTCTTGATAGCTTACGAGAAACGCCGGGTTACTCGAGAGCTTGTCCTTTAATCGTTGTTCAATTGAAAGGGGCGCAATCACTTCGCGTGCTTCACTTGTACCAATCTCATGCAGGAGGTCGCTATCATCTCCTGTAACGAGCGTGATATCGTTTTCGCCTGTGGACAAATCACAGCGGGCGATTCCAAAGTTCGATCCATCGGTTGCAAAAGCAAAGAGGTAATTGTTCTCCTTTTCAGCAAGCAGATTGCTATTCATTAACGTGCCTGGCGTCAACAGCTTTGTCACTTCACGCTTCACAACGCCTTTAACCATTTTCGGGTCTTCCACTTGTTCGCAGATCGCGACTTTATAGCCTTTTTCAATTAGCTTTGCTTGATAGCCTTCCGCAGCATGGTGAGGGACGCCGCACATCGGAATCCGATCTTCTCCCTGCCCGCGTCCGGTTAAGGTAATCTCTAATTCTTTTGATGCAACGAGAGCATCCTCATGAAACATTTCATAAAAATCGCCTAAACGAAAAAAGAGAATCGCATCTTGATAGTTTTCTTTTATTTTTAAATACTGATTCATCATTGGGGTTTGTGCCATAAAAAGCCTCCGCTACTCTAGAAAAATCTTAAGCTCCATTATAACATAGGACGACAATTCTCTACACGGAGAGCATAAAAAAAGCCGGCTGTTTTTAAACAGCTCGACTTCACTTATTTATCCATTTCTTCTTGCAAGAAATGTGGATCAATTTGCTCAAAATCCTCATCACGAATCTCATCTGATAACACATCAAGTGGGTATTCTTCAATTAAGCCTTGAGGATTAACGGCTACCGCTACTTTTGTCTCACCGATGCATTCAACGATAAATTCTCGCTCGACCTGCACGTCGACGGAATGCCCATTTTCTGAAATGACCGCTTCAAGCGTATTTGGCTGCTGCACGGCACGGGCAACAACGTCTAACTCTTCAGAGATCACGTTTTCATCTTTCATCGACAGCGGTACAATATCCGTGTAAGACACCGTCTGCGTCGCTACATCGGTTTTCGTATTATTAATGTATGAAAACCATACATTAATATCGTACGTTCCGTTCACTTCCACCGTATCCCCGCGCTTCTTTGCACTGTACGTATGATTGATAATCCAGCACCCTAATATGCTTGACGGTGGCTCCGACGGTCTAATGTGATGAGTCGCTTCTGAAAACTTCCGTCCTTTGCCGCAGACAGCTTTTGTTATAATTTCGCGGTAACTCGTTTCGTTTCTTGAGTCAGCCATCATGTTCCCTCCATTATCACGATTTACCTATTAGGATAGGTAGACGTCTCATTTTCATTAACCTATGCACGATCCACCAGCAAGGTGCATTCGCTACAAGTAGACGCTTCTTTACCAAACATATGACAACCTCATACCGTTTAGACCACTTTTAAACGCAAAAAAACAAGATCTCTTTGAGGAGACCTTGTTTTTTAATTAACAGCTATGGAAAGGGTTCTTCGTCGTTGTTCCGCGCACCAAATCGCCGTCCATTGAACGAACGATTTCATCGGTTACTGTTTTTGAAACAGTGTTTGTAATTAGCTGAAGCAGGTGATTCACTTCTACCTGGCTGCGTTTAAATTCCTGAACAAGCGGAATTTGATCAATCTCATGATGAAGAGCGTCGATGCGATCCTCAACTTGTTTAAGTGCTTCCGTCTTGCCATAATGCTTTAAATTAACGGCTTCTTTCTGATTGCGTTTAATTTCTGCGATCATTTCCTGAACCCGCAAATGATCATTAATTTGCTTTTCAGCTCGCTTAAAGAAATCAACTTCCTCTGTTTGCGCCAGCATTGTCGCTAATTCGTTTGCTTTGTCTTTGATGTCCTTTTTTGTATAGAGTGTGCTCATTTCGCATATACCTCCGCAGGTTCTACCATTTTTCCATTTAATGACCATGTTCTTGCTTCTGTAATTTGAATATAGACAATCTCACCGATAACGGTTTTTGGACCTACGAAATTAACAAGACGGTTCGTCCGTGTGCGGCCCGCTAATACATTCGGATCTTTTTTGCTTTCACCTTCAACAAGTACTTCAACCACTTGATCTTGGTAAGCAAGATTACGCTTGCCAGAAATCTCGTTTACGAGCGTGTTTAAGCGAGCAAGACGTTTTTTCTTTACTTCCATTGGCACATTGTCTTCCATTTTAGCAGCTGGAGTGCCTTCTCGTGGTGAGTAGATGTAAGTAAATGCCGCATCAAACTGAATTTCTTCTACAAGCGACATCATATCTTCAAACTGCTCGTCGGTTTCATTAGGAAAACCAACGATTAAATCGGTTGTAAACGATGCGTTTGGAATGGCTTTTTTAATCTTTCCAGCAAGGGTTACGTACTGCTCACGCGTATACTTCCGACCCATTAACTTCAGAATATCGGAGTTTCCGTGCTGAACAGGTAGATGGATATGTTCAACTAAGTTGCCACCTTGTGCGAGCACCTCAATTAGATGGTCATCAAAATCACGGGGGTGGCTTGTCGTAAAGCGAACGCGCGGAATATCGATTTGATGAATCGCATCCATTAAGTCGCCAAGTCCGCCATAATCACCTGGTAAGTCCTTCCCGTAGGCGTTAACGTTTTGTCCAAGCAGCGTGATTTCCTTATAGCCTTGACGAGCCAAGTCACGCACTTCAGCAATGATGTCTTCCGGCAAGCGACTTCGCTCTTTTCCGCGTGTATACGGAACGATGCAGTATGTGCAGAACTTATCACAACCGTACATAATATTTACCCACGCCTGCGTCTTGTGTTGACGCTTTCTCGGCATGTTTTCAATCACGTCGCCTTCTTTTGACCATACTTCTATAACCATTTCTTTACCGAAAATGGCGTCTTGTAAGAGGTGCGGCAAACGATGGATGTTATGCGTTCCAAAGATCAAGTCAATATGCTGATGCTTTTGCATTATCTTATGAACAACTGACTCTTCTTGGGACATACAGCCACAAACACCGATTATTAATTCCGGCTTCTCTAGCTTCAACGGTTTTAAGTGACCGATCTCACCAAACACCTTGTTCTCCGCATTTTCACGAATTGCACAGGTGTTTAATAAAATAACATCTGCTTCCGTCGTCTCTGTAGTTTCTTCAAAGCCCATTTCTAACAATAAACCAGACATATTCTCTGAATCGTGGACATTCATTTGACAACCGTATGTACGAATCAAAAATTTCTTGCCCGCCCCAAGGGTTGCCAGCTCATCTGGAATCATTTTTTCTGGACGTAATACTTGAACACCTTCGCGTTTACGTTTTCTCCCAGAGCGATAGTTTGGTTGATCATAGATCGTAATTTCTCGACCTTTTATTTTTACAACTTTCTTTTCGTCATCTTCAGAAACAATTCGTGCATCCGTAAAATCAAAATACTGGCTATAGTCCTTTGCCTTTTTTTGATCACTCATCTTGTAGCTCTCCTTCCTTGCAAACAAAAACATTCCCTTCACATTATACGTGGCTTGTCCTTAGAACACAATGACTAGGATTCGTCTCTCCGTACAAAAAACTGGGTCGTCCGCTTAAATATCTGCATATCGTTAAGTAATAACGGTATGATTTGTTACCGTCGAAAAAACGTCTGATTGAGGGGTTGGTTACATGATTGAAATAAACGGAAAACCACTAGATCTTTCGACGCTTCCTGCACTTTCACAAGTTGAACAGGCAATCGTTCAAAGTTTAGCAGCGACAGACGTTGTTTATTCATACCAAAATCCAAAAGAATTAAGCTTCGAACTCGCTTTGCGCACCAACATTTTGCAAGCGTCCGTTGCGCTGCTTCAAAGCGGAGCTCGATTCGAGTCGTTTCAAAAATCGTACTGCAATCCGCGTTTTTGGTATCGGATGCCTAACGGGGCGTTTCAATTAAGGCAGGGCGTTCGTCCTTCCAGTGCAATTGATGACATTTTTTACAATGGACAGCTGTACGGTTTTGAATGTGCAACCGCCATCATTATGATTTTTTATAAAGCTGTCAGGGAATCGATCGACCAACCTTCGTTTGATCGCTTATTTCAACAACTTTATCTCTATTCATGGGAACATGACGAAGATCTCCAGTTGGAAACACGCGAAGGAACTGACTTTGTCATTGGTGATTGTGTCTATTTCAACAATCCTGATTTTGCTCCTGAAAATGCCGTTTGGCGAGGAGAAAATGCCATCAAGCTTGATGACGATTTGTATTACGGACACGGAACGGCGATTGCTTCCAGCGAACAGATTATTTTCCACTTAAACCAGCAACGTCGCCCTGGGTCAACCCTTTCCGCCTATTTGCTAAACCAAGTGACCCGCTTAAATTTCCGCTTTGTACGGACTTTTTCTGATACAGGTTATTCACCAAGAACCGGCCTTGATTCAGCCATTTTTGTCGAGCAACAACGCTTGTCTCGCTTTATGTAAACATAAAAAAGAGGCTTTCAACTGAAAACCTCTTTTTTGACTATTAACGTGGTTCAATAATCAGCTTAATCGCCGTTCGTTCTTCGCCATCAATCTGAATATCTGTAAATGCGGGGATACAGACTAAATCAATTCCACTGGGGGCGACAAACCCTCTTGCAATCGCTACTGCTTTAATTGATTGGTTTAATGCGCCAGCGCCAATGGCCTGTATCTCAGCCGCTCCACGTTCACGAATAACGCCAGCAAGAGCTCCTGCTACTGAATTTGGTGTCGATTTTGCTGATACTTTTAAAACTTCCAATACTACCCCTCCTTAAACAAGTTAAGCTCATCCATTCACTCACCGTTTGACCTTATAAATGAAACAGGCAGTTGCCTTAACACATTTATATTTAAGGAGGGGCCATGATATGCCTTAATAAATCATTTGATTATCGAAACGTTGAATACGGGTAATCTTCCGCGCTTTGCCCGTTTTTTCATCAATATCAATAAATGCACCGTTTAACTGTTTCTGACCTTCAGCCACTTCAAATTTCGCTGGTAGTCCTGTTAAGAAACGGTGTAAAACCGCCTCGCGATCCATACCAAGAATGCCGTCAAGTGGACCAGTCATACCTGAATCGGACAAATACGCCGTCCCTCGCGGTAGGATGCGCTCATCAGCTGTTTGAACATGCGTATGCGTTCCGATGATGGCACTAACGCGTCCATCAAGATACCAACCCATTGCCTGCTTCTCGCTCGTTGTTTCTGCATGAAAATCGACAAAAATCACGTCTGCTTCGCCTTCAAGCTCTGTTAAGATCTCATCAGCTTTGCGAAATGGACAATCAGCAGGGTTCATAAACGTTCGTCCGAGCAAGTTGATGACGGCCATTTTCGTTCCATTTAAGTTCATAATTCGGTACCCTACGCCAGGGGTTCCTTTCGGCAGATTAGCTGGACGAACCAGCCATTTTGCATCCCCGATAAAGTCGAAAATCTCACGCTTGTCCCAGGCATGGTTTCCGAGCGTCACCATTTGTGCTCCTTGCTCAAGGAAGCCTTTGTAAATTTTTTCAGTAATGCCTTTGCCATGCGCCGCGTTTTCACCGTTAATGATCGTTACGTTCGGTTTAAACGTTTGTTTCAGTTCTTTCAAATGCGCTGAAATCATCTCTCTTCCTGGAGAACCAACAACATCGCCGATAAATAAAATCTTCAAAAAATCACTCTTTCAATTCATTTTTCAAAAAAATAAAGTGGCTTTCGCCACTTTATTTTGCATATTCAACTGCACGCGTTTCTCGAATAACCGTTACCCGGATATGACCAGGGTAGTCCAGTTCTTGTTCGATTTTTTTGGTGATGTCTCGTGCTAACTTATGTGCGTTGGCATCATCAACAACATCAGGGCGGACCATAATGCGCACTTCTCTTCCCGCTTGGATCGCGAACGTTTTCTCAACTCCATCAAATGACTCAGAAATTTCTTCAAGCTTTTCTAAGCGCTTAATATACGTTTCTAACGTTTCACGTCTAGCTCCTGGTCGAGCTGCCGACAGCGCATCTGCCGCGGCGACAAGTGTCGCAATAATTGATGTGGACTCGGTATCGCCATGGTGTGAAGCAATTGCATTCACGACAACAGGATGTTCTTTATACTTTGTCGCTAATTCTACACCAATTTCAACGTGGCTTCCTTCCACTTCATGGTCAATCGCTTTCCCAATATCATGCAATAACCCTGCTCGCTTAGCGAGTTTAATATCTTCGCCAAGTTCCGCTGCCATTAATGCCGTTAAGTGCGCGACTTCCATTGAATGCTTCAGCACGTTTTGACCGTAGCTTGTACGGAAACGCAAACGCCCTAATATTTTGATTAAATCAGGGTGAAGTCCGTGTACACCAACTTCAAATGTCGTCTGTTCTCCATATTCACGAATCGTCTCGTCTACTTCACGTCTGGATTTATCCACCATCTCTTCAATGCGAGCCGGATGAATTCGTCCATCTTGCACAAGCTTTTCGAGAGCAGAGCGGGCAATTTCTCGTCGTATTGGGTCAAACCCAGACAAGATAACCGCTTCTGGCGTATCATCGATAATTAAATCAATTCCGGTCAATGTTTCAAGAGCACGGATATTACGGCCTTCACGACCAATAATGCGCCCTTTCATCTCATCATTCGGAAGATTAACGACTGATACGGTTGTTTCAGCCACATGATCAGCAGAGCAACGCTGAATTGCTAGTGAAAGAATTTCACGTGATCGCTTGTCCGCCGTTTCTTTCGCTTCAGCTAACTTGTCTTTAATCAAGATCGCTGACTCCTGTGCAACTTCTTGTTCCACTTCTTGGCGAATAATCATTCTGGCTTCTTCACGACTTAAGCCAGATACGCGCTCCAACTCTTGTTTCTGATCCAGCACTAGCTGGGTCATCTTACTTTCCATCTCTTCAACTTGTCGTTGTTTTTTGGCGAGAGACTCCTCCCGTTTTTCTAACGATTCTTCTTTTTTATCGAGAGTTTCGCTTTTCCGATCGAGAATCTCTTCTTTTTGGACCAAACGATGCTCTTGTTTCTGAAACTCATTTCTTCGCTCACGAACCTCGCGCTCTGCATCACTTCTAAGACGATGAACCTCATCCTTCACTTCAAGAATGGCTTCCTTCTTATTCGTTTCTGCTTCACGCGTCGCGTCATCAATAATCTGCTTGGCTTCCTGTTCAGCACTTGATATTTTCCGTTCAGCGACTGATTTTCGAACAAGATATCCAACAACTGCAGCAACTACAGAGACAGCAAGTAAAATGAGGATCAGAACCAAGAAACTAATTTCGATATTACTTGGCATCGTTACACCTCCCTTGCTATCCAATTGTTGGTTTTAACGTTTTTACGTTTGTTAATCATTAATGAATAATCGATGTCATTAAAATACAGCCAACTTATACACTGTATTACTCATTATTTTACGCTTCACGACAATTGATGTCAAGGGTTGGCAATTTCTTCAAGGTCGCTAATTCCATCACGGATTGAGACTACAAACGCTTTGTCTCCAGATTCGGTTAAATGCTGGTTATGGGTAATCATGATAATTTGTCGGCCGAACATCGTAGCGAGTGATTTGAGAAATTCATACAAGTAGTGGGTGTACTCTCCAGATACATGTTTCCCCGGTTCATCGAGCAGCAACGGACCGGCTTGACGTGGCTGTGTTGTCTCCATCAAGGCAACACGAAGTGCCAACGTCACAATGTCAACCACGCCCCCACCTCGCGCATCTTGCGGTTTGGTTTTCACTTTCATTCCTTCAAAATCTGAAACAACAAACATTTCGGCTACAGCTCTGCTGCCATGTTCTTCAAGTTCAATTTCGAACGATATAAGTGGACCAAACACATACTGCAGCGCATTCGTCACCAGCGTCTCCATTTGCTGCTTCGCCTGCTTTCTAGCGTACTCAGCAGACTGCTGTAAAAGAATTCGCGCTTTCTCATACGTATCAACCGTTTCTTGAAACTCTGTTAGATCACGCTCCGCTTGCTGAAGCCGTTCCACAAGCAGTTGCTTTTTCGCATCAAGTCTCGTCCACTGTTCCTTCGCTTGCGAGAGCGCCCCCTCTAGCTCAGCAATCTGTGCTTCACTGGTCACGGCTAATGAGCTCCTTCGGGATAAGCGCCCATGCTTCTTGCATCGATTGGTCAATCTCCGTTTCTAACTTGGCAATCTCTTGATCGAGCTGTTCTGGTTCAACGCCGAGCTCCGCTAATTCCTGCAACAAGCGCTGCTTTTGATTTTCCAATTCTTCGAGCTTCGCCTCAGCTCGGTAACGAACGTCCTTTGCTTTGTCAATCGCCTGCTTCATTTGCTCTAATTCTTGTTCTACTTGTTTCATCTATGAATCTCTCCCTCCGCATGAATGGCTTGTCCGCATGTTGGACATAAACCCAATTCACTTAATGTTGCGCTGTAATCATTTGCTAGTTTTTCTTCTTTCTTTTTCGTTTCTTCCACAAACGACTGCCCGTCTTTTAAGCGTTTGTTGTATTCGTTTAAATTGTTTAAATGAGCGACGAGCTTTTTCTGACGCTCAATCGTCATTTTCGTTCGATTCATTAATTCTGTTATTTGTTCAAGCGAGTGCAATTGCTCAAAACGCTCACTCGTTTGTTGCTGTTCTTGCTTCATTCGTTTCCATTGCGCCCCAAGCTGCGTTAGCCTCTCTTTGCGAGCTTGCTTTTCGTGCACAATTGTTAGCTTCTCGTTATTCCAATCGTTTAGAAACCTTGTTTGCTGGAGTGCCCGATCCAAGCGCACGGTTTGTGCATGTAAATGCTGATGCTGCTCTTTTGCTCTCGCTGTTTTTTGCAAATGAATAGAGACACGCTCAATCGTTTGCAGCTTGTCCGTTGCCTCATTCACGCGCGCAGTTTTATCAAGCCATCGCTCGCATGCTTGGCTATCTTTATTAAGGCGATACCACTGTTCATGGTGTTGTCGAAAGCTTCTTTTTCTTGCATTAAGCTGGATTAGTTTCTCATAGCGCAGTTCCCAGTCTGTTAGTGATACGACAAGCTCGAGGCGTGCTTCGGTTTGCTCTTTCTCGTTCCTTAAGCGATCAAATTCAGCTTTTACTGTTAAAACACGCTTTAGCCGCTCTCGTTTTGCTTTAATTGCCTGAAGATGCTGTTCGGTTTGATCAAGTTGTTCTTTTGATTTTTCCAATGTTTCAAAGGGTAATAGTTCTTGTTGAAGCTGACTTACTTCGCTCTCGATTTGCTTTGTACGTTGAGAGAGTTGCCCAACGTCTTTTGATGTATCGCGAATCGCCATATCCAAATAATGGGCTCCGCTCATCCGGCCAATCGTTTTTGCTCGCAGTGACCCTGTCTGCTCCAATAAAAAAGGTCCTTCTAATTGTTGCGAGACTTGAAGCTGCCATTCATTATCTGAATCAATTCGAAACGGACGCATTTGGTGCGCATCCAGGACTTCTTCAGGGACCTGCGTGCCAAAGCCCTCAAGCACCAGTTCGTCTTGCTCAAGCGCTTGTATCTTATAGCGGTTTTTTGAAGACGTACGCTCCCGGACAATCTTCGTTCCATTTGTTAACGTGACCGTGACGCGAACAAAATCAGCACCTACCTTTAAAAAATCGGTTCCTCGAGGCAGGTTAAACAACGCCCACCTTAACCCTCGTAGTACGGCGGTTTTTCCGCTATCTGATTGACCAACAATGACGTTTAGCCCTTGATCAAATTGGATCGATGTATCCTGATGCGACTGGAAATTTTCCAAGCGAACCGATTGTAAATTACTCAGCTTGATCACGCTCCCATCGCTCTTCGATTAACGTCATTCTCCGTAACGCTTCTTGTCTAACCTTGTCTTCTACGTTAGACATCGCTGCGATTTCGCGAATAATGTCGTTCATCTGGAGTGTTTGAAATTGAGCTCGTTCTTTTACTTGCTGCACGAATTCATGCAGCTTCTCTTCTTGATGACTTGCTCGCTCCACATACGTCCGATCAAGCACCTCACTGCCTTTTTTTGCTTGGAGCTCCACCTCTTCTAGCTCAATGCCGCTTTCACTCACTTTTCCAATGACCACTTTCGGCATGCGTTCCATTTCCGTCCAGTGGTTATTAATCCGGGCAAGGGCACCGGGGTTACAAATAAACGTCCCCTCTCGTTCTTTGATGCCGAAACCCGAATGAAAGTGGCCGGTAAAGAGAATGTCTGCTGTCGTTCCCCAAATATGATCAACAAGCGTATGGGCAACACCTTCTGGCAGTGCTTTTTCCACGAGCATGCTGTGGACCATATGAATGAGCACGTCAGCGTTGGTTTCGTTCGCTGGGTAATAATCCAACTTTACGTCGCGCTGATCTAAATCATAGTGATAGGGCTGTCCTGACAGCTGCACGCGTAAATCGCCTTTTTCAATCAATACTGGTGCTTCTGGATGTATTAGCGTTAGAATCCCGAATGCGTCAAGCAAACCAAGCATCGTTCTTGAGACGGTTGCAGGATTATGTCCAAACGTATCGTGGTTGCCAGATATCGTATAAATTGGTGCAGGTGCCTTTCGAAATAACTGAGCAAACTGGCCAACTGTACTCGGTGATAAGTCAGGCCGATCGAATACATCTCCACCATGGAGCAAAAAGTCAACCTCTTCTTTCTCAGCGATCGTAAGCACTTGATTGATTTTATCTTTTAATGTCTCCGGAAAAGCGTCAAGCCGGTTTTTTGGCGTTGTTCCCCGAATATGTGTGTCCGTAAAATAAACAAACTTGATCATTTGATCACCTACACTTTTCTAGTCCTTCTCCATTAGTTTAAAGCAAAATGGCGATGCGGTGAAGACTAACCACTTAAAAAGGCTGCCTCCTCTAATAAAGAGGGGCAACCCTGAGATGCATTATTTTAAGTCAAGCGGCACTTCTTCAAATGATTCATCTTTTTCATCTGCTGCTTTTGGTTGACCGTCTAAACTATGATGCTCACGAATTAAACGTTCAATTTCAGAAGTCGTTTCTGGATTTTCTTTTAAATACTGCTTGGAATTCTCGCGTCCTTGTCCTAAGCGATCGCCTTTATACGAGTACCAAGCACCACTTTTTTCAACGATATCCAGTTCCGCCGCGATATCGAGCATCGAGCCTTCTCTTGAAATTCCTTCTCCGTACATGATATCAACTTCAGCAAGTCGAAACGGTGGAGCGACTTTGTTTTTTACCACTTTGATTTTCGTCCGGTTCCCGACAATATCATTCCCTTGTTTTAATGCTTCTGCTCGACGCACTTCAAGTCGAACCGACGAATAGAACTTAAGTGCACGTCCACCAGGTGTTACTTCAGGGTTACCAAACATAACGCCGACTTTTTCACGGATTTGGTTAATAAACACAGCAATCGTTTTCGACTTATTAATTGCACCAGAAAGCTTACGTAGCGCTTGTGACATTAATCGAGCTTGAAGACCAACATGGGAATCACCCATCTCGCCCTCGATTTCCGCTTTTGGTACAAGCGCCGCGACACTGTCAATAACAATAATGTCAAGCGCACCACTGCGTACAAGTGCTTCGGCGATTTCAAGCGCCTGCTCGCCTGTATCAGGTTGAGAAAGAAGTAACTCATCAATATTTACACCTAATTTTCCTGCATAAACAGGATCTAACGCGTGCTCCGCATCAATAAACGCTGCTTGTCCGCCTTGACGCTGTACTTCAGCAATCGCGTGGAGAGCAACGGTTGTTTTACCAGAAGACTCTGGACCATATACTTCAATAATCCGTCCCTTCGGATAACCACCGACTCCTAAAGCGATATCCAGCGCAAGTGCTCCCGTTGAAATTGTGGAAACTCGCTGTTCTGCTTGTTCACCAAGCTTCATAACTGAACCCTTACCAAACTGCTTTTCGATCTGACGTAGCGCCATGTCTAACGCTTGTTTGCGGTCACTCACTTTTCATCTCTCCTCTTATTCCTCATTTACGAACGTTTATTTACACATGCATGTTTTGAAAACCATGTCTAGATGTTATCAAGTTTCGATCTGCTCTTTCTTACGTTTCTATCATAACTTGTTTTATGAGATTTGCCAATAGTTTTTACGAACATTTATTCGGTTTTTTTAAAATAGAAAAAGACCGGCCGTGTTCCGGTCTCATTCTATTTGGCTTATGTTCTCCGTGGGCTTGATGGCGTGCGTCTTTCTCTTTGAGGACGAGGCTTGGCTGGTTCCAAATTAACTCGCGCCCCATTAATTCTTGAATAACGCAGACCTTCGTATACAAATGGTGCTGCCTCTTCCGGTACATCAACAAACGAGAAGTTATCAAAAATGTCGATTCTTCCAATCGATTTAACTGGAATCCCTACTAAGCGGGCAATTTCTTCACCTAGAATCTTCGGTGTAAGGTTGACGTTGCGTCCAACATTGATAAAGAAGCGCACCATTCCTTTTGCTCCGCCTGTTTCTCCGAAGCTATAGCCTGCGTCTTCATTGGCTGTCTCAGTCGAAAATTTAAGCTTTAGTAAAGCGGCAACAACCTGTTTCGGATCTTGTTCAGCAAGAATCTCATCAACAAGAGGGAGAAATAAGTCCATCTCTTTTCCAGCTTGCTCAATCGTTTCTTGAATCAAGTTTTTCCAAGCGCTTTGCTGCTTTTCAACCACGTCTTCAATCGTCGGAACAGACTGCGACGGAATATGCATCTTAATTTCTTTTTCAATCGAACGTAGATGCTTCATCTCTCTTGGCGTAACAAGCGTTACCGCTGCACCTGTACGGCCTGCTCGACCAGTTCGGCCAATGCGGTGCACATAGCTTTCAGGGTCCTGCGGGATGTCAAAATTAATAACGTGGCTTACGTTCTCAACATCGATCCCTCGTGCTGCCACATCGGTCGCAATTAAAAATTCAATAGAGGAATCACGAAACTTCTTCATGACAACATCGCGCTGTGATTGCGTTAAATCACCGTGAAGGCCATCAGCTAGATAGCCTCGTGCCTGGAGGGCTTCCGTTAGTTCTGCAACGCCTTTTTTGGTCCGGCAGAATAAAATACCTAAATCAACATCATCACTGTCAATAATTCGACAGAGTGAATCGACTTTATTCCGCTCAAGCACCTTATAATAGACTTGATTAATTAACGGTGCGGTTACTTCACCTTTATTAATTGTTACTGTTGATGGATTGTCCATGTACTTACGCGAAAGCTTACGTATCGCTGGAGGCATTGTGGCCGAGAACAACAGCGTTTGGCGCATGTCTTTTACTTCTTTTAAAATTGATTCAATATCGTCAACAAAGCCCATATCAAGCATTTCATCTGCTTCATCAAGTACAACAGTATGAACGGAGTTTAACTGTAAAGTACCACGACGCAAGTGATCAAGCATCCGCCCTGGCGTACCAATAACGATTTGTACACCTTGTCTTAACGCCTTTATTTGATGACCAATTGATTGCCCTCCGTAAATAGGCAACGTCCGAATTCGCTTATGCGTCGATAACTTTTGCAATTCCCCTGCAACTTGAATGGCTAATTCTCGCGTAGGAGTTAATATGAGTGCTTGAATAAAACGTTCTTCCGTCACTTTATCAACAACAGGAATTCCAAAAGCCGCTGTTTTTCCTGTACCTGTCTGCGCCTGACCAATAACATCGCCGCCCGTTAAAATCGCAGGAATTGCTTTTTCTTGAATTGGTGAAGGCTCTTCAAAGCCCATATCTTTAATTGCTCGTTTCACTTGATCTGATATCTCGAAGTCTGCAAAGAATGTCATTTACTACCATTTCTCCTTTTTAATTCTTCCAACAAGTAAAAGTATCCGTATTTTACCGCACGTTTACGCACGGCGTTTCGTCCACCTGACAGCGACAAGGCGTATACCCGTTCCTCTCCGTCAGGAAGAACAAGTGCCAACTTGACGACGCCAGCTTCTTGATCACCAACTTTATCCGGCCCGGCAACGCCGGTAAAAGCAATTGCGACATCCGTTTGAAAAAGTCGCTTGGCGCCTCTCGCCATTTCCAGCGCACACTCTTCGCTGACTGCACCGTTTGTTGCTAGCGTTTCATTCGAAACCCCTAATACCACTTGTTTTATTTCGTTGGTATAGGCCGTTATACTTCCTTTTAACACTTGGGACGCTCCCGGAACAGAAGCAAGCTCGCTAGAGAAGAGCCCCGCCGTTAAGCTTTCTGCGCTTGAAATGCTTAATCCTTGCTCAGATAAAACCGCATAGGATTCTTTGACAAGCGTTGTTTCATTATAGCCATACAAAAAAGAGCCGACTCGAGCGGAAATCAACCGCTCTGTCTCATCAAGTAAACGAATCGCTTCTTCTTGATCTGTATGTTTGACTGTGAGACGAATCTTGACTTCACCGTCACCTGCAAGAGGAGCAATCGTTGGGTTCGTTTGCTGATCAATTAGATCTTCTAAGTCTGTTTCAAGCTGAGACTCGCCTATTCCGAAAAAATGCATAATCCGCGAAGTAATGGCCGATTGGTCACTTACTCCTAGCAATAGTGGCATAAGCTCATGTTCAAACATTGGCTTCATTTCACTCGGTGGACCAGGAAGTAACACAATTTTCTTTTGGTCGGCAAGTTCCACAACCATCCCAGGCGCCATGCCGTGACGATTTGCAAGAACAGTAGCATCTTCAATCACATAAGCCTGCTTTTTATTATTTGGCGTCATCGTCCGGTTATGACGTTTAAAAAAAGTTTCGATGTATTCAAGAGCTTGTTGATCATAAACAAGCTTTCTCCCACAGAAGGAGGCAACCGTTTCTTTTGTTAAGTCGTCTTTTGTCGGTCCAAGTCCCCCTGTTAAAATCACAACATCGGAACGATCATGCGATTGCTCAATTGCTCGCGTTAACCGTTCTTGATTATCGCCAACAACCGTATGGGAGTATACATTGACACCGATACTCGCTAACTGTTTTGAAATAAACTGGCCATTTGTGTTGGCAATTTGACCGAGCAACAGCTCAGAACCAACTGCAATAACTTCAGCGTTCAACCAATCCCCTCCGTTACATTGATTTCAAAATAACATGTTTGTTTTTAAGAAAATAATCAATTCCTGACCAAATCGTCAAGAAAGCGGCAATGTAGAGCATGATGTCAGCAAAAGGTAGTGACAGCGCTGAGAAAGGAATATTATGTAATAACGTTGCGATAATAGCCACCATTTGCGTTAATGTTTTCCACTTGCCAAGGTTGCTCGCAGCAATGACATCTCCTTCTGCTGCTGCAACTAAACGAATCCCTGTAACAGCAAACTCACGACTAATAATAACGATGGTGATCCATGCCGGGACAAGTTGAAGCTCAACTAAACCAATTAGAGCAGCCGCCACTAACAATTTATCAGCTAATGGATCCAAAAATTTACCGAAACTTGTGATGAGATTTAATTTCCTTGCATAATAACCATCAAGCCAGTCCGTAGCCGCAGCGACAATGAAAATGGCGGTCGCGACTAAAATTGAATTCGAGATGGTTACATCAAATAAACTCACTTCACCAAGAGGCACTTCCACTAACAAAAAAACCATAAAAAGTGGAATCATACAAATTCGTGCTATGGTAATTTTATTTGGTAAATTCACGTTCTTCCCTTCTTTCCAACTTGCCTTTAAGCTTTAGTTTTATTGTACGTTTCTATTGTACCATAGACAGGTTCAGACTAAAAAAAATCACACTCAAAAAGAAGTTTCCGCTACGCGGAAACTTCTCCTTATTCTTCATCTTGCTCAACGCTAATAATAACGGTTTGTGTATCTCGGTCAAGCAACTCAAGCTCAACACCATTAACAACAAAGGATTCAACACCAAACCCGTTACCGATTCGGATATTAACCGCTTCTGATCCGGCAACATCAGGCTCAAAGTCTTGGTCGTAATTAGGCGCGTTATCTTCAAGAATTGTACTTGTATTATCAACATCACGTACGCCCACAAAAGAACCATCTGACATCGTAATCACAATTGACTCGATTGCCTCTGCATTCGTTAATGTAAACGTCTGTACTTCATTTGTCGCTTCGTCAAGAACAAGCTCAGCTTCAGCACTCGGCTCTTCTTCATCACCCGCAGGTTCTTCCTCTTCTTCATCCGTTCCTGCTGGGTCTTCTGTTTCATCAGGCTCAGCAGACTCATCTTCTTCGTCATTGCCAGTTGCCGAGTCATGGGTATTCGATTGTTCGGTTTCACCTGTATTACCGGTGTTTTGATTGTTATCGTCATCGGTATTCCCAAAATAATTCCATGCTAGCACCACAGCAAGAACGATCACACCAATAATTAAGACAGGGATTAGAATACTGGAAATGGAGCGACGTTTGTTCCCACCACTTGATGTCGGTCGTTGTTTCGCCTGCACAGACTTCGACCGTTCTGTACGGGAAGGCAAGTCAACCGCTTCATTTTGTGGATTAGGCAGTTCGTTTTTGTACGTTGCAATCACTTCATCGGCATTAAGACCAATCGCCTCTGCATAGGTCTTAACGAACGCTCTGGCATAAAAAATGCCTGGCAGCGTATCAAAGTTTCCTTCCTCGATCGCTACCAAATACCGCTTTTGAATTTTTGTTGTACGCTGAAGATCATCAAGCGTGATCATTTTTTCTTCACGTACTTGTTTTAAATAACTACCTAGTTCTGACATTTTTACACCTACCTACACATGCTTTAACTAATATCAAAGGAAGAGAATCCAGGCTCAACTACATCATACGTAATTTCTTCGTTGTCATCATTTCGCAGTTCAATAATGCAATCAAAGTCTTCCAATTCGTATTCTGTTTCACGAATAAAAATGTCTGGATGCTCAACCACTTTTACAGCTGGTAAACGCATAATATCATGCACCAGCATTCGATGCTTTTCCGTAGCTCGCATCGTGGAGACAATGCCATCAATAATAAAAATATTATCACCGTGCATTTCATCGTCTGCCAGTTGGCTTCTAACCGTTTGGCGAAGTAAAGTAGAAGAAATAAAAGACCAACGTTTATTTGCACAAACGCTTGCAGCGACGACTGATTCCGTTTTGCCGACGCGCGGCATCCCGCGGATTCCAATTAAGTAATGCTCATCTTTTTTCATCAATTCTGCCATAAAATCAACTAGGAGACCAAGTTCTCTTCGAATGAAGCGGAAGGTTTTTTTCTCAGCTGCATTCCGCTCAATATAGCGACCATGCCGAATAGCTAAGCGGTCACGAACACGAGGTTCGCGAAACTTCGTAACGGTCACGCTCCCAATTGTATGTAAAATCGCTTTAAACCGCTTCACACTGTCATCATCCGTACTTCTGAGTAACATGCCCCTGCGCGTATCATCAATGCCATTAATCGTGACGATATTGATTGAAAGCATACCAAGAAGAGAAGAAATATCCCCAAGTATTCCTGGCCGGTTTTCATGTAACTGGTACTCAAAATACCATTCTTTCACCGTGCCACTCCCTTTCCACAACAAAAAATTGACAAAAACAGCTAATCTTCTTGGCTCTATGATATAGGATTCACTTTTAAAAGGAAAGCATTTTCCTGTGTAAAATCATTTTACTAACAGAAAAAAACTGCTTGTTCGGGTTACGAACAAGCAGTCAAACTTACTTATGACCAACTAATTTAACCATCATGTTTGCAATGGCATGCTGCTCTTTTTCGTCGGCTACTTTCCAAAGCTCAGCAAGAACACGTTCTTGCTCATTTTTTGGTTCCACTTGCTCTGCTAAATATTCACCGACTTGATAAGCGACATCGCTGACAATTTCTTCGTTCATGCCTTCGTGTTGCGCTTGATCAAGACGGCCTCCTAAAAATTCTTTCCAGTGATCCCAGTTGTCTAATACTGACATGTGAACCCCTCCTTTAAATTTTAAAAAAAGATTCACCTGTAGTATGCCTATTTCTGCAGCCGTTATGCATTAACAGTGCCAGCCGCCATTAACGGAAAGAATTTGGCCATGGATGTAGGTTGCTTTCTCACTTGTTAAGAACTGGATAGCGTTTGCCACTTCATGCGTTTTCCCTAGTCGTCCAACTGGAATATCATCGGCAAGCAACGCCAGCTCTTCTTCCGAAAAAACCGAAAGCATGTCGGTCTCAATCGCACCTGGGGCAACGGCATTTACTCGAATGCCACTCCTGCCGACTTCCTTTGCCATGCTTTTCACAAAACCATTAAGCCCACTCTTCGCTGACGCATAGACGCTCTCCATACTCGCACCTTCTAATCCCCAAATGGACGACACCATTACAATGGCGCCTTTATGGGTACGGATCATGTCTGGCAATAGCGCTTGCGTTAGCTTTATTGGACTCGTTAAATGCACGGCAATCAATCGCTCAATCTCTTCTACTTGCATGTCTTGAAGCAGCATTGAGGTTGCGTGACCAGCACAGTAAATCATCGTGTCTGGGGGAGCTGGCAGTTGAGCAATTAATTTATTTACACCATCAGCTGCACCAAGATCCGCTTGAACAAGGAGATGATCACAGGAAAGTTGCTTGCTCAGCTCTTGTGCCTTTGTTTCATTTTGATTGTAGTGAACATACATTTCAGTTGTGCTGTTAGCAAGGGCAAGACAAACGGCTTGCCCAATCCCTCCAGTTGCTCCTGTTATTAAGACATTGCCCATTTACGCCTCGTCTTTAACCGTTACAACCGTCTGCTGTTCCGCTAAAAAGTGTTCATGAAGCACCGTCTCCAAGTCTTTTGCTTCTAATGATTCAAGCACTGGCAACACGTCAAATAAGTTCATGTCGTTAAAACGATAACGCGTAAATTCATTTGCAATGAACTCTGGGGAATTAAGCGCCCGTAAAAACGTCCCAATTTTCTTTTTTAGAGCACGGTTGGCATCTTCAGCAGACAATGCACCTTGTTTAAACGTCTGAATTGTTTCTTCAATCTTTTGTTTTAGCTCTTCTGGGTGCTGCGTATCTCCGCCAATGATCGAAAAGCCAAATCCTTTCTCGGCTGTAAAGTCAAATGAAAAGGAATCATCGATATATCCATTGTCATAGAGTTCTTCATGTGCTTCAGAGCTCGGACCGAACATTAAATCAAGCAGTACATTAATCGAAAGCTCATACTTTAATAGCTCTTCGCCTTGGCGGGTAGGTTGCTTTTCTTTAAATCCGACAAACAGTTTCGGTGTTTGAATGGGCATGTTTATCTCGTGATTTGCTTTGTGTGAACGGCTGCCCTCGTCATCGACGCGACGATCAATTTCTGTTGGTTCAGCGAATGTTTTTGCTGCTTGATTTTTCTTGACTAACGCCATCATTTCCTCTGGCTCAACCGATCCTACAATGAATAAGAGCATGTTATTCGGATGATAAAACGTTTCGTAGCATGTATATAGATCTTCTTTCGTAATTTGATTAATGGATGGTATTGTTCCCGCAATGTCAATTTTGACGGGGTGAGATTTATACATGTTTTCAATCGTACCAAAATAGGCGCGCCAGTCAGGGTTATCATCATACATCGTAATTTCTTGAGCAATAATGCCTTTTTCTTTCTCAACTGTTTCATCTGTAAAATAAGGATGCTGAACAAAATCCAAGAGCGTTTCCACGTTTTCATTCACATTGGTCGTACTTGAGAACAAATAAGCCGTGCGCGTAAAGCTTGTAAACGCATTGGCAGACGCTCCTTGTTTTCCAAATGTATGAAACACATCTCCTTCTTCACTCTCAAACATCTTGTGCTCAAGAAAATGAGCAATTCCGTCCGGAACTTGAACAGGCTCTGTTTGACCAAGGGGGACAAAGGCGTTATCGATCGAACCGTATTTTGTTGTAAATGTGGCAAATGTTTTATGGAACCCTTTTTTCGGCAAAATATAAACGTCCAAACCATTGTCTAATTGCTCGTAGTATAGCGTTTCTTCTAATTGTTTAAATTCAATTGGCTTCATTTGCTTCATCCTCCCCTTTCAAAAAGTAAATGGTGTCAAGCTCCCACTTATTAACTGCTGCCACAACCGACTCTTTCGTAACCGCTCGAATGCCCTCAATCCGCTCTTCAATTGATTTAGCATAATTGGCAACGACTTCATGATACGTTAATTCAGCAAAGCCACGAGGTGTATCAATCGCTTCAAGCGCCTGATTGATTAACATGCCTTTCGCTTGCTCGACGTCTTCTGCTGTGAAGTCACCTGCTTTCATCGCCTCGACCTGTTCCTTAATGATTTCAACAGCACGATCATATTTATCAAACTCAATGCCGGACATAACCATCAACACACCTTTATGACTTTCGATCCTCGAGGCAGCGTAATAAGCGAGACTTTCTTTTTCTCGCACATTGATAAACAGTTTAGATGATGGAAACCCGCCAAAAATAGCGTTGCCGACTTGAGCAGCTTCGTACGCTTCATCACTGAACGTTGTATGTGTACGAAAGCCCATATGAAGCTTCCCTTGCTTCACTTTCTGTTTATCATGAACAGTCTTCACCGCTTGAACCGCCTTACTCTTAACTGCAGCCGGAGTTGGAGCTTGCTGAGCACGTGTTTCGGTGAACAACTGTTTAACCGTGCTCGTCACTTCTTCCTTATCAAATGCACCAATAACAAACAGGTCAAAGCGATCGTTTGCAAGCATGTTTTTGTACACATCATAGATCTTTTTTTCATCGAGATTGTTTAAGTCATCAACCTTGCCGTAAGCAGGTAGACCATAAGCTTCCCCGTTAAACATCTCTTCTGTAATTCGCACGTTTGCGTAGCGCATTTTATCATCATAGATGGAATCAATCCGTTGCTTTAGCGACCTTTTCTCTTGTTCTACGACTGTCGTTTGAAAGCCGTTATTTTCCACTTTCGGCTCATAAAGTATGTGATGCAATAAGTTAATTGCTTCTTTTATTAAGGGTGTTGCCGTGCTTAAAAAGCGATCAGCAGCGATGTCGATTCGAAACGTCATCACTTGCTGTTCCCCTTTTTTTTGCACATCAGTGGAGAATGTTGCACCGTACATATCATCAAGCTTCTGTTTGAGTTGCTTGCGGTTTTTGTATGTTGTTGTTCCACCTTGGAGAATATGCGGAATAAGCGCTTTTGCCGTAAGCGTTTCTTCATCAAGTGGTGCTTTTGCCATTAATAAAAGCGTAATTGTTTTAAATTTATCCGTTTCCCATAAATGCATATGCATTCCGTTCAGTTCACTGGATTCTACTTGTAATTGGACCATGTGCATCTCCTTCATTACCGTTTTTTTCAAATCGTTCATTACACGTTTCTTATTAGGATGTCGCCTCTTCATCGGTTCTATTCCCAATTAATACTTCACGCGGCTTGCTGCCCTCATAGGGACCAACAACGCCTCGCGCTTCCATCTCGTCAATGATTCTTGCTGCACGTGTATAACCAATGCGGAATCGGCGCTGAAGCATGGAAACAGAAGCAGTCCCAATCTCAATCACTAAATCAACCGCATCACTATAAAGTTCATCTTCCGGTGGTGCAGAAGATGTTTGTTCTGTTGAAGGAATCATCTCTTCTACATATTGAGCTTTTTGTTGCGATATGACATAATCCACAATTTTTTCTACTTCCGAATCTGAAAGAAAGGCACCTTGGATGCGCGTCGGTTTGGTTGCGCCCATTGGTAAATAAAGCATATCGCCACGTCCGAGCAATTTTTCAGCCCCACCCGAGTCGAGAATCGTACGGGAATCGGTTTGTGAAGATACACCAAATGCAATTCGTGAAGGAATATTTGCTTTAATGACACCAGTGATCACGTCAACTGACGGGCGCTGTGTGGCAATAATCATATGAATCCCTGCGGCACGTGCCATTTGAGCGAGACGGGCAATGGAATCTTCTACATCACCAGAAGCAACCATCATTAAGTCGGCAAGCTCATCCACAATCACAACAATATAAGGCAGAACGGCTTGTTTTGCTTCATTCTGTTCATTTTGGCGACGAATCAATTCATTGTACCCTTCCATATTCCGCGTACCTGAATGGGAAAACAAATCATAGCGTCGCTCCATCTCAGCCACGACTTTTTTAAGCGCTTGTGAAGCTTTTTTAGGCTCTGTAACAACGGGTGTTAATAAATGAGGGATACCGTTGTACACATTGAGCTCGACCATTTTAGGGTCGATCATCATTAGTTTCACTTCGTGCGGCTTCGCTTTCATTAAAATGCTTGTAATAATGCCATTAATACAGACACTTTTTCCGCTTCCTGTTGCTCCTGCAACGAGCAAGTGCGGCATTTTGTTTAAAGGAGCGAGTACTGGCTCACCTGAGATATCCCGACCGAGACCGACCGATAGTACTTCGTCTTTTCGATCAATTGCACCACTTAACACTTCTTTTAAAGAAACAATCGCCACTTCTTGGTTTGGCACTTCGATCCCAACAGCAGATTTTCCAGGAATAGGTGCTTCGATCCGAATATCTTTTGCAGCAAGCGCCAACGCTAGATCATCTGCTAAATTTACAATTTTACTAACCTTAACGCCGATATTAGGATGCACCTCATACTTCGTTACAGCAGGTCCTAAATGCACTTTTGAGACACGTACCTTCACACCAAAACTCTCGAGCGTTTTTTCTAGCTTTCGAGCATTAGAAGTTAGCTGTTGCTTCTCTGTTTTTTGATCTGGTTTCTCAGGGGTAAGCAGCAAGTCCATTTCTGGTAATTGATATGCTTCATTCGTCGCCTGATCATCAATTGACTGAGTTGGCAGCATGTCTATTTCTTCTGAGTTTGTGTCTACTTCCTCTTTTGCTGGTTGGTGCGTCTGCTTCGGTGCATCTTGTTTCTCAACCGCTGGCACCTCATGTTGCGTAAAATCGACGATCTCAGGTTCTTCTTGTAGTTCGTCTTGATACACTTCTTCTTCCGCGCTTCGCGGATTATCCATTACAGCCGCTTTCTTCTTCGTTCGTTCCTGTTTTTCTTTTCGTTCATCTTCCATTTTGGACCTTGCCTGGTTACGCCACTCACCAACGTCTTTCCACGTCGATGTGATAAAATCACTAATAAATAAATATGTACGACGATACACTTTACCAAGAATATCCGATAATGAGCGCCCTGATATAAGAATAATTCCGATAATCACTAAAATGATACAGAGTAGATAGGTACCGGCACTTGCAAATAAAAAGTGACTAACGGCGTATCCAATTGCGCCAATCATTCCTCCGCCTAAATCTTCGGATTGACCAGTCGTTAACTCTTGCCAAAACAATGCCCACGTTCCTCTTATGACGGATTGGTCCGTAATCGCATCGCTTAATGACAGTTCTCTAAACAAACTAACATGGCCTATAATCGCCAGTGCCAAAAAGATCGTATAAATACCGCTTAATTGCCTTGTCCACAGCTTTGGCTTTTTTCGCTTAACCATAATGTATAGCGCAACAAAGAGAAATCCGAGCGCCAACAATACAAACCATTCACCTAAAAAGAAACGAAACAATCGAACGAGCGCTTCACCTACACTGCCTAACCGTCCGAGCGTGACAACAGCAACGACGAGTAGACCAAGCCCTAGCAATTCGTATGTTAATTGTGATTTCCATTGATTCTTTTTTCGCTTCTTTCGTTTTGCCATTTCGTCACCCTCTAGATCATACTCGAACAAGCAGTCTGAGTGCCAGACTGCTTGTTCTAAAGTTAGATCCAGTATAACATATCTGTCTTTTATATGAGGTGATCAGCTCTTAAAATTGTGCCAGGCATATACTCAGGTTGTAAAAAAGCATTCGGGTCACTTGATAGCAAGCGGACAATTCGATAGTGTCCTTCTGGCTCTTGCTGTACAAGCAACTGACCGGCTTCACAAGGAATTGTTTTTTGAGCTTCATACACCGATTGTTCTTCAGGGAAAACTTGTTCAACTGGCATCGTTGTGTATAGGATCATTGGATAACCTCATTTGGTCGTTGTTCCTCGATTAATTGATTAAGCTTCTTAATGGCTTGCCCAATTCCACCAACCTCATTAATTAAACCGTATTCAACCGCATCCGTCCCAATAACGTTCGTCCCAATGTCACGTGTCAAGTTGCCTTTTGAGAACATCAGCTCTTTAAACTTTTCTTCCGATATACCTGAATGATTTGTGACGAAGTTAATGACGCGATCCTGCATTTTATCCAAGTATTCAAATGTTTGTGGAACACCAATAACAAGCCCCGTTAAACGAACTGGATGAATGGTCATCGTTGCCGTCTCAGCGATATAACTATAGCTAGCGGCCGTTGCAATGGGAACTCCAATTGAATGCCCCCCGCCAAGTACCAGCGTGACGGTTGGTTTCGAGAGGGAAGCGATCATTTCGGATAAAGCTAGACCAGCTTCAACATCTCCACCGACGGTATTTAAAATAATTAACAATCCTTCGATCTTCGGATTTTGTTCAACGGCCACGAGCTGCGGAATCATATGTTCATATTTCGTCGTTTTGTTTTGTGGCGGAAGCTGCATATGGCCTTCTATCTGTCCGACTACCGTCATGCAGTGAATGTTAGAAGGACCCATTTCCGCAACGCCGGTCTGTCCAAGAGCTTGAATCTTTTCAACTAGTGAACTTTTTTCTTCTTGTGGCTTTTCCTTTGGCGCGTCTGGTGTTGGCTGCTGTTCATTACTCATCTGATCCACACTCCTTATGAATATAGACGTTAGTATGGTCTTGTTCGTTTTTAATATGTGCCTGCAGAAGGAATCAAAAAAACTCAACCTACCTTCTGTAGGTTGAGTTCGCTTTTATACTTCCATGATAATCGGCAGAATCATCGGACGTCGCTTCGTTTTCTCAAATAAGAAACGGCTTAGTCCTTCACGAATATTGCTCTTTAAACTTGACCACTCACTCACATTCTCCGTAACAGATTTCTGCAAAATTGCTGTGACAAGTTCATTGGATTTTTCAAGTAATTCCTCTGATTCACGGACGTAGACGAAACCACGAGAAATAATGTTTGGACCAGAAACAATCGTATTTGTTTTTTTGTTTAATGTAACAACAACAACAAGTATTCCATCTTTTGAAAGCAGTCGGCGGTCACGTAAAACAATGTTGCCAACATCGCCAACACCAAGACCGTCAATTAAAACGTGACCAGATGGTACTTTTCCACCACGACGCGCTTGGTTATTCGTGAATTCAACGACTTCACCTTTTTCAACAATGTAAATACGTTCCTTTTTGATGCCAACTTGGAGCCCAAGCTCGCGGTGAGCATGCTGCATCCGAATTTCACCGTGTATCGGTAGAAAGTATTTCGGTTTCATTAAGTTTAACATCAGCTTTAATTCTTCTTGCGAGCCGTGTCCAGATGCATGAACTGCTTGGCTACCGTAAACCACTTCTGCGCCAATACGATGGAGCTGGTCAATTACCGCAGACACGCTTTTTTCATTTCCGGGAATGGCCGAAGCCGCAATGATAATCGTATCATCGGGTGTAATCGTAATGTGGCGGTGTGCTCCACGTGCCATCCGCGTTAAAGCAGACATCGGTTCCCCTTGACTACCTGTTGTTAAAATAACTACTTGTTCTGGTTTTAAGCGGTTTACTTCATCAATATCGATTAGTAAGTCCTTTGGCATTTTTAAATAGCCAAGCTTTGAAGCAATGGTAATGACACGAACCATGCTTTTTCCAACTACAGCAAGCTTTCTTCTTGAAGCAACCGCCGCATGAATGACCTGCTGCAAGCGGTGTACATTTGAAGCAAATGAAGTGACAATCAAGCGACCTGAAGTTTTTGCAAACACATCAGTGATTCCTTGTCCAACTTCAGATTCTGATTTTGTCGTGCCTGGGCGCTCTGCATTTGTTGAGTCTGATAATAAACATAAAACGCCGCGCTGGCCAATTGCAGCCATCTTGCCTATTTCTGCATGCTTGCCGTCAACGGGTGTTTGATCAAATTTAAAGTCACCTGTATGCACAACGGCACCTTGTGACGTCTCAACACAAATCCCGACGCAATCAGGTATCGAATGACTTGTTCTGAAGAAAGACACCGGCGTTGAGCCGAGCTTGATTCGCGAGTTACAATCAATTAAGCGAAGCGTCGTTTGCTTATGGATTCCTGCTTCTTTTAATTTTTCCTCAACAAGTCCAAGCGTTAATTTCGTCCCGTAAACAGGCACATTTATTTTTTTCAATACATACGAAAGACCACCGATGTGATCTTCGTGGCCGTGGGTTAATAAAATTCCCCGCACGCGATCTTCGTTTTCAACTAAATAGGTTACGTCTGGGATGACGATGTCGACTCCAAGCATATCGTCGTCAGGAAACATTAAGCCTGCATCAACAATGATGATGTCCTCGTCCACTTCAACTCCATACATGTTTTTTCCAATCTCTCCAACGCCGCCAAGGGCAAATACCCGTACTTTTTCTGTTTCTTGCTTAGACACTGAATTATCCTCCTATTACAACATCAAACTGGCATCTTACCATTATCGTTGTTGCTTATTTTCGTTTTATTTGTCACGTTTTACGTATCACGCGTATCTTAGGTTAACTGGAATGGCCACCAAACGATGCCAAACAACAGCGTTACACTCCTTTGAACATTCTCCTCAATCATAAAATGAAGCGACCGTGGCGCTTATTTTTAGAAAACGTCTAATTCGTAGAACACTAAAAGGAATATAAGCTGCATTTGCTCGTATTGTTCCGATTCAATACAATGAACTATTTATACTGGTGGCTTCCAAGCCTACCTTTACCCGAACGCATCACTTGAGACTTAGTATACCTTAATTTTCTAGTTAAAAACAAGAGGATTCCTTGTCCACGGGTGTGAGAGGAATAAAAAACTCCGTTAAGTCGCGACTTAACGGAGTTTTTTATTTATTCCAATGTGTTTAACGCTAAATCAACGCGTGTTTTTTCTTGAGCAGTAATCGGTTCGAGCGGCAGTAAAACGTCGCCTACATCGATTCCTCGTTGTTTTAAAGCATATTTGACACAAATCGGATTCGGTGCTAAAAACATTGCCTTCATGACGGGTAGGAGCTTGCGATGAGCTGCAGCAGCTTCCAAGTGCTGTCCACTTTGATAAGCTTGAATCATCGCTTGCATTTCTGCACCTATAACATGAGAAGCCACAGAAACAACGCCATCTCCACCTAACGCTAGTATTGGTAATGCTAAAGCATCGTCTCCGCTGTAAACGGCAAACGTCTCATCTGTATGCTCGATAATCGTTGCGATTTGTTCTAAATCACCACTCGCTTCTTTAATCGCGACGATATTGTTCACTTTTGCAAGCTCAATCGTAATAGGGGCTTCCATATTTATTCCTGTTCGCCCTGGCACATTATAAAGCATCACGGGTAATTCTGTACATGCAGCAACAGCTTTAAAATGAGCAAGCATGCCTTGCTGAGACGGTTTGTTGTAGTACGGGGTAACAACCATTATGCCATCCACACCGGTTTTTTCAGCCGCTACAGTTCGCTCAATTGTTGTTTTTGTACTATTTGTTCCTGTTCCAGCAATAATCGGCACACGATTGTTTGCATGCTGCACACAAAAGCGAAACAAGTCGCTGGATTCAGCTGCTGAAAGCTGTGGGGATTCGCCGGTTGTTCCAGCTACCACGAGGACATCTGTCCCGTTAGCAATCAAGTAATCTATTAAACGTGCACAAGCTTTGTAATCAATTTTTTCTTCAGTTGTAAACGGCGTAACCATTGCTGTCCACAATGGACCAAAGTTTTCAATCGGTTTCACAACTAGCGCCTCCAATAAATCGGAATTAAGCGATGACTTCGTTTAATTGAAACATGTTGTGGAGCGCATTAACGGCTCTTTCCATATCTTCGTTTTTAACCAACACCCATATAGTCGTATGGGAATCAGCTGATTGCAAGATTTGGACGTTTGCTCCACTCAAGGCAGAAACAATTCGTGCTGCTACGCCCGGAACACCTGTCATACCTGCACCAACAGCAGATACTTTTGCACAACCTTTGCGCAGTTCGGGCTTATAGCCTAAGTTCCGCAAGACTGCCTCCGCTTCTTCCGCGTCGTCATCCTGTACAGTGTACGTGACTCCACTCGGGCTAATATTAATAAAATCAACACTAATCTTGGCTTTTGCCATTGATTTAAATACATTTTCTTGCAAATCAAGCTGCCCTTCTTTTACGCCTACTTTAATTTGCGTGACGTTTGCCACATGAGCAATTCCTGTAATCATTCGTTCACTCACGTCCATTCCATGAGAGGTTAAACCAGATGTGACAAGGGTACCTTCCGAGTCTGAGTATGTTGAACGAATTCGCAGGGGAATTTTTGCCTGCATCGCAATTTCGACTGCCCGGGGATGGATGACCTTCGCTCCCTGGTAAGCCATATTGCAAATTTCATTGTATGACATGGTTTGCAACGCTCTTGCATCATGAACGATGCGAGGATCAGCGGTCATCACACCTTCAACATCAGTGAATATATCAACCCATTCGGCATGAATCGCTGCACCAAGTGCGGTTGCCGATGTATCGCTTCCGCCTCTACCAAGTGTTGTCATATCGCCTGACTGAGACTGGCCTTGAAACCCGGTTACTACAACTACATCAACTGCTTCAAGTGTTTTTAGTAAATGCTCACACTTCATTTCTTTAATCTTTGCATTTTGAAATTCTTCATTGGTGCGGAATCCTGCTCTTGCCCCGCTCATTGCTTGCGCTTGAACTCCGTGAGAATTAAGCAACTCGGAGAAAACAACAGCTGAAATCGTTTCTCCACAAGAAACGAGCAGATCTTGTTCTCGTTTTGTAATATGAACCTTGTTTACAAGGGAAAGCAACGTGTCGGTTGCGTAAGGGTCACCGCTACGCCCCATCGCTGATACAACAACGACGACTTTATAACCGTCATTTACTGCTTTTTGCACATGGCGGACGGCTTGAAGCCTCGTCTCCGTTGATTTAACAGACGTTCCACCAAATTTTTGAATGATTGTTTTCATAATCTACGCTCACTTACCCAACAGGTTCAGCTTAACGAGACTTTCAGCAATTTGCACCGAATTCCAAGCTGCCCCTTTTAATAAATTATCAGATACAATCCAAGCATGATAACCATTGTCACGATCTAGGTCGCGACGAACTCGGCCAACAAATACATCGTTTTTGCCAACTGAGGTAGTAACCATTGGATACAATTGTTCAGATGGGTTATCTTGTAACGTCACACCTGGCGCATCGGCAAGCATTTGCTGAATGTCCGTGACGCTTGTGCCACCCTTGTTTGTTTCAAAATAAACCGACTCAGAATGACCTGTTTCAATCGGGAGACGGACGCAAGTTGCAGCCACTTCAAGCTCAGGCATATGCATAATTTTCTTCGTTTCATTAATCATTTTCATTTCTTCAAATGTATAGCCGTTCTCTTGGAACAAATCGATTTGCGGAACCGCATTAAAGGCAATTTGATAATGCTTTTTGTCGCCTCCGACTGGTAACACTTCAGCCTTAACCGGTTCGCCATTCAGAATGGCTTTTGTTTGATGTTCCATTTCCTCCACTGCATCTAACCCTGCTCCGGAAACAGCTTGATACGTTGATACGACAACTTTCTTTAATCCCAGTTCCTGACGAATTGGCTCAAGTGCAACAACCATTTGGATCGTTGAACAGTTTGGGTTCGCAATCACCCCAGTGTGATTGTGTAAATCTGCTTCGTTCACTTCAGGCACAACAAGGGGTACGTTTTCGTCCATACGAAACGCACTTGTATTATCAACACATACAGCCCCGCGCTTAACCGCCTCTGGAATAAGTGCTTTAGATACAGACCCACCTGCGGAAAACAAAGCAACATTTACATCAGCAAACGATTCTGGTACTGCCTCTTCTACTGTATAGGTCGTTCCTTTAAATTCAATCTGCTTACCAGCTGAGCGTTTCGAAGATAAGAGCTTTAAGCTCGCAATTGGAAACTCTCTTTCTTCCAACGTTTTAAGCATCTGTTGTCCTACTGCTCCAGTTGCTCCTACGATTGCTACATTATACGCGTGTTTATTCATCGTTCTCTTCCTCCCTTAAGTTCAGCACTCTATCTCTTTTTGTCCTCTACTAAACTTTACGGGATTTGGCGTTCTTACGCAACTGTCCGAAGCCTATTTTTATTTTTGGTAGGAAAGAACGGGCTGTATTTGCTGGCCATTCATCGCTGCTTTGGCTGCTGGAATCAGTTGATCCATGTGGGCAACCAATGAATTTGGCTTTTTTATATGGTCATCTTGACCGTAAGGCACAAAGAAGATGTTTTTTGTAGCCATAAGCTTCATAATGTTGACGCCGTTAAGACCAAGGCCGTCATTTGTCGAAATCGCAAGCAGTACAGGTTTCCCATTGCGCAACGTTGATTTTGCGCCCATTAAAACAGGAGAGTCTGTCATTGCATTCGCAAACTTTGAAATGGAATTGCCCGTCATCGGTGCAATAATCATCAAATCAAGCGGTGTTTTTGGACCAAAAGGTTCTGCTTTCACCATTGAATTGACGAATGGCTCTGGCGTAATACTTTGCAATTTTTGCATCCAGTCGGCACTGTCACCAAACTTGGTGTCGGTTGTTTCAACGGTATAAGTCAGAAAGGGGGTCACTTTTGCCCCGAGCTTTACAAGTGCTTCAATCTGCGGATATGTCGCCTCAAATGTACAATGAGAGCCTGTTAAACCAAACCCAATATGCTTTCCTTCAAACATCCTATTCGCTCCTTTGTTTATGATTGAATTTGTTCCAGTAATAAATCACTTAACACGTTTGCTAAAATTTTTCCGGCTGTTTTTGGGGCGACCATCCCTGGTAGTCCCGGGACGAGCATCGCTTTTAAACCGCGTTTTTCCGCGTATGTTAAGTCAATTCCTCCAGGTTTTGAAGCTAAGTCCAGTAAGAACGCGTGTTGCTTCATTTCCGTCAACACATTTGCCGTCACCACTTTAGCAGGAATGGTATTAATCACAATATCCATCTCCGATAGTGCTTCTTTTGCGCGATCAATTGAAAAAGGTCTCATTCCAAGCTCAAATGCGCGCGCCAACAATGCCGACTCGCGGACACCAACTGATACATCCGCACCAAGTGATTTAAACGTTTTCGCAATGGTCAATCCAATTCTGCCTAATCCTAGAACAGCAACCTTGGCATGATGAATCGTAGTGTCCGTGTGCTGGATCGCCAGCATCACCGCGCCTTCAGCTGTTGGAATGGAATTATAAATGGCAACATCGTCACGGTTCATTAAAACAGCGATCTGACGTTTTGTTTTTTTCGCCAATTTCTCTAATCGGTCGGACGAAATTCCCGTATAGATCGTACACGTTTCAGGTGTTTCACTTAAATGAATCTCTTCTAACTTTAATTTTTCATTTGAGAAGACACTGTTGATAAAACCATCATTAGACATCCCACCAACAGGGAGTAAAATCGCTTCAGCTGTTCCCCAATCAATCTCTGAGAGCTCTTGTTTGTTTGCACCAATAAACCCATCATTAAGCTGATCAAATCCGACAAGCGAGATTCGCGCATCAAGCGTCGATAGCTTTCGAATGATTTCCAACTGCCTTGCGTCTCCGCCAATCATTACAACGTGAATGCCAGTCAGCATGTTGTTACCTCCCATAAACCAGATCACTTCTATCAAACAATGCATGCGAGTTGATTTATACAGACTCGCTCACTTTAGGCAAATAGAATCTTCTTTCTTTACCATATGACCCGGTAGCATATTCCGTTCCAGCACAAAAAAAGGCCTGCCCCCTAGGACAGACCTTCCGTATCAATGATGATCATATCTTGACCAATCTTTTTAATTTGTTGCCAGTATACCGTTACATCTTTATCTTTACGATTAAATTGATACCACTTTGAGATAGGTACGATAAAGGCGTGAATTTCTCCTGTTTGTTCATTGAAAAGCACATCGGTTTGTCCAAGTACGCCAAGGCGCTCCCCTTTTTCAAAATCAATGATTTCTTTATTGGCAATCTCACTTAATCTCATCTCACTCACCTCTTATCTCATGATATGAGGATCGTCCATAAACTAGACTAGTTGTTGTAAAAAGTCATTGGCATCGTTTCACTTGGAGCAACAATGGATAACGCAGGGCTAACGTTAAATAAGCGCTCTGCTAATTCATTGACATTTTCAAGTGATACACGGTTAATATCATCGAGTAATTGGTCTAAGCTTCGATGCTTTTCAATCATCAATTCGTTCTTCCCATTACGGGTCATTCTGCTGCTTGTACTTTCAAGCCCGAGCATGATGCTTCCTTTTAATTGTTCTTTTCCATTCTCGAGCTCTTTTTTCGTTATTCCTTGTTGTTGAACATTCTGCGTCACCTGAGCCATTGCTTCAGACAGTTTTTCGAGCTGAGTTAACTGCGTACCAGCATAGAGCGTAACGGTTCCGACATGTTCGTAGGAGGAGTGGTAAGAGAAGACTGAATAGCATAAACCTTGATCTTCTCGAATCGTTTGAAACAAGCGGCTTGACATGCTTCCTCCTAGCGTATTGTTTAACAGAACTAAACCAAACATATCTTCCGAACCAACTTCCAGTCCTGGGTATGCTAAACAAAGGTGAGCTTGTTCGGTTTCTTTATAGCGGTAGTTTTGAATCGGTTCAAACCGAGCCTCTGGAACAAGGAATTCTTCCCTGCTTTTCTTTACAGCTGAGAAAAGATCTTCAAGCTCTAAAAGAAGTTGATCGTCGTAATGACCAGAAACAGAAATAACAACACGATCACCTGTATAGAAGCGATCCATGTAGTCATGCAGCTGGTTCTTTGTAAAGGAATCAAGCGTCTCTTCCGTTCCTAATATCGGATTGGCGAGCGTTGCCTCACCAAACGTCGCCTCACTTAATAAGTCATGAACTAAATCGTCCGGCGTATCTTCTACCATCCTAATTTCTTCAAGAACAACATTTTTTTCCCGTTCTATCTCTTTTTCTTCGAACACGGAATTGAAAAACATGTCTTGAAGAACATCCAAAGCAATACGCACATGCTCATCTAATACTTTTGCGTAGTAGCATGTGTATTCTTTTGCCGTAAACGCGTTGACTTGACCGCCAATCCGGTCAAATGCTTCTGCAATCTGCTGCGGACTTCTCGTCTCTGTGCCCTTAAACAGCATATGTTCGATAAAATGAGAGATACCATTCTCATGTAGTCCCTCATTCCGCGAACCCGTTTTTACCCAAATTCCGATCGCAACAGAGCGGACGGTCTCATTTTTCTCCGCCATAATGCGCACGCCATTATCTAGCGTTTGTTTATTAATCACGATTTGAACCCCCATTGATGTCTACTTCCATATTGCGCGGTATTCTGGTTTCATCCATCAGCTGACTGACTGTACCAACTAATAGATTTTTTTGCTTTATCCCCGAAATCATTGCATCGAGTCCGGTTGAGGATGCTTCTGTCGGATGCATTAACAGCATCGAACCAGCTTCCATTTGATTCACAACTCGCTCTACCATAACAGACGGCTCAGGCTTCTTCCAGTCAATCGTATCGACCGTCCATAAAATCGTATGCATATCATGCGCAGCAACTCGATCGATGACTTGCTGATTAAATTCACCACTTGGCGGCGCAAACCACTTCGGTGTTAAGTCTAGTGTCGCTTCAATTACTTCATTCGTTTTAACCAGCTCTTCGTCAATTGCAGCTGCAGATAACGAATTCATATGCGGATGAGAATACGCATGACTGCCAATTTCATGCCCTTCTTCTTTAATCATCAGTGCTAATTGTGGGTTTTTCTTAACCCAAGATCCGTCAAGAAAAAAAGTAGCTTGAACATTATGGTCCTTTAGTACTTTAAGCATATCTGGTAAAAATTCATTGCCCCAGGCGACATTAATTAATAAGGATGTCATCGGTTTGTCGGATAACCCTTTATACGTAGGTGCAGGAGGTAAGTCCGAGAGGTGCAGCTCCGGTTTTGTTTCCTTGAAAACGAGCTTCGATTGGCTAAATGTCCCAGATTCTTTCATCTTATCATAGGATTGTTGCACGTCAACCTCAAGTCCATTATATCCTGGCAATGCCTTCCATACTTTATCCACTCTTGCATCAGTAGCAGGAATATTGACTTGGGACGCATGGTCGGTGATTTCTTGGTAAAGCGGATCTTCTTCTGTCTCAACAAGCATCGTCGCATTTGTTTTAACCGTCTCAATATACTGAAGTGAAAACGGATTTTGAATCGCTCCATAGGCCAATACAGCGACCGAGCAACATAGTACAATATGAATCCATCTTTGTTTCATTTAATCGCCCCCTAGCTAAAAAACATCTCTTAGCATGTCTATGTAGCGAAGGAGGGGACTAGACGTTGAGAAACAAAAAAAGACTAGGAAATCGCCCCAGTCTCTTATCTTTATTCTGTTGCTGCTTCTTCTTTAGCAGCTTGTTCTTTCTCTTCCTTCTCACGTTGTTCTTTTAATAAAACTTTGCGTGACAAGTTTACACGACCTTGGCTATCAATCTCCGTTACGCGAACGTCAATCTCATCACCAATTTTCAGGACATCTTCCACTTTATTCACTCGCTCTTCCGAGATTTGTGAAATATGAAGAAGTCCGTCTTTGCCTTTAAAGACCTCAACGAATGCGCCGAATTTTTCAACGCGCTTCACTTTTCCATGATACGTTTTGCCAACTTCAACTTCGCGAACAAGATCTTCAATAATTTGTTTTGCTTTGGCATTCATCTGTGCATCTAAAGAAGAGATATAAACCGTACCATCTTGCTCGATGTCAATTTTTACATTCGTCTCTTCAATGATCTTGTTAATGACTTTACCACTTGGCCCAATAACATCACGAATCTTATCTGGGTTAATAGCCAAAGTTAAGATCTTCGGTGCAAATTCTGATAGCTCTTCGCGTGGTTTTTCAATTGCAGTCAACATATTATCAAGAATCTTCATACGTCCACGCTTCGCTTGTTCAAGCGCCTGTTCAAGTACTTGACGGTTAATTCCCGAAATCTTGATGTCCATTTGCAGAGCGGTAATTCCAGCAGCCGTACCAGCTACTTTGAAGTCCATATCTCCTAATGCATCTTCCATTCCTTGAATATCCGTTAAGACGGTCATATGCTCGCCTTGTTTAACAAGTCCCATCGCAATTCCGGCAACCGGTGCTTTAATTGGCACCCCAGCATCCATCATCGCAAGCGTACTTGCACAAATACTAGCTTGTGATGTTGAACCATTCGATTCAAGCACCTCAGATACTAAGCGAATCGTATAAGGGAAATCTTGTTCGTTTGGAATCACTTGCTCTAGCGCACGTTCACCAAGCGCCCCATGACCAATTTCACGACGACCTGGCGCACGAATTGGACCTGTTTCACCAACGCTGAACTGCGGGAAGTTATAATGGTGCATGAAGCGTTTTGTTTCTTCGATACCAAGCCCGTCCAAGATTTGCACATCACCAAGCGCACCTAATGTACAGATACTTAGTGCCTGTGTTTGACCTCGTGTAAATAAGCCTGAACCATGCGTGCGTGGAAGCATGTTAATCTGTGAGTCTAGTGAACGAATTTCATCAACACCACGACCATCAGGACGGATTTTATCTACCGTTATGAGGCGACGAACTTCTTCTTTTACAAACATCTGAAGAATGCCCTTCACTTCACCAACGTTAACATCTTCATTTTCCTCATACTGTTCCACTTGTGCTGCAATCACTGCATCAATGGCTTCTTGACGCGCATGCTTTTCAACCACTTGAACCGCTTCTTTTATCGAAGCTTCTGCGGTTTCTCTAAGCGTTGCTTCAAGTTCAGCATCAAACTTTTTAAGCGGAATATCACGCTTTTCTTTACCGCACGCGGCAACGATTGTTTCTTGGAACGCAATCATTTCTTTAATGTTTTCATGGGCAAAAAGAATCGCTTCAAGCATGATTTCCTCAGGTACTTCTTTCGCGCCTGCTTCAACCATGTTGATGGCATCTTTTGTACCCGCAACAACAAGATCAATGTCACTTTCAGCTAGTTGACTCGGTGTTGGGTTTACGACAAACTCTCCGTTTATTCGGCCAATCGTTACCCCGGCAATCGGTCCGTCAAAAGGAATATCCGATACAGATAGCGCAAGGGATGATCCAATCATCGCTGCCATTTCAGAAGAAGCGTTTTGATCTGAACTCATAACAATGCTTATGACTTGTACATCGTTACGAAAACCATCTGGGAATAGTGGACGAATCGGACGGTCGATTAAGCGACTTGTTAATATCGCGTTTTCACTCGGGCGACCTTCTCGTTTAATAAATCCTCCTGGGATTTTACCTGCTGCATATAATCGTTCTTCATAATTGACCGTCAGTGGAAAGAAAGGAAGATCCTTTGGCTCCTTTGAAGCCGTTGCAGTTGATAGCACGGCTGTGTCTCCATAACGAACAAGAACTGCTCCACTTGCTTGTTTCGCTAGTTGTCCCACTTCGACTGTAAACGTGCGTCCAGCCCAGTCAATGGAAAACTCCTGTCGTTCTTGATTCATGACTGTGTACTCCTCTCGTACATCTAAAAAATTCTTCTTTCTTATTATGACCGAATCAGAATAAGTTTAAAAGAGTTATTTCGAATGCTTGTTTGTAAGATTCCTTGTTCATTCATATTCATGAAGAAAAAGCGGGAGAGAATCCCCCGCTTTTTTCAAATCCTATCGGCGTAAACCAAGTTTATCAACTAGATTACGATAACGTGTTACGTCTTTATTACGCAAGTAAGTTAGCAAGTTACGACGTTGACCAACCATTTTCAAAAGACCACGACGTGAGTGATGATCTTTCTTATGCGTACGCAAATGATCGTTTAACGTGTTAATTTGCTCCGTAAGGATAGCCACTTGAACTTCTGGAGATCCAGTGTCCGTATCATGCGTTTTAAAATCTGCAATTAGTTCATTCTTGCGCTCTTGAGTTAATGCCATCAGAGCCACCTCCTTTTTTCTTAAACCCGACTTCTGAGCAGACGTTGGTGAATCGCCCTGCCAAGAACTGGGTCGCGTTCGTAGTAAAACGAACACTTGTTATTATAGTCTTCTAAATGAATAATTGCAAGTAGTTACTAGATCTTTCTTTGCTCGAGCAAAACTCGACTGGTCTGTTCATCTCTAGCAAGCTGTGCTTTAATCTCGTCAATCCCGCTAAACTTTTGCTCATCACGAATGCGATCCAAAAACGTTACAACAACATGTTCATCATAAATGTCACGATCAAAGTCAAAAATATGAACTTCAATTGATGGCTCCGGTAGATCATCAACAAATGTTGGCTTAAAGCCTACGTTCGCCATCCCTGTAAACGTCTCATCACCAAGCGAAAGCGTCACAACATACACGCCCGTTTTTGGAATAAAGAAACGCTCTGTCGGCGAAACATTTGCTGTTGGATAACCGATTAAGCGCCCTCTCGCATCACCATGAATAACGGTTCCGCTTAAACGATAAGAATAGCCAAGCAAGCGCTCTACTTCGCTTACGTTTCCAGAATCAAGCTCGTTTCGTATACGAGTTGAAGAAATTTTTTCATTGTCATCGCTCAATTTTTCAACAATGGTGTAGGTAAAACGTTCTTGCGCAAACTGGGCTAAATCATCCATCGTACCAGACCCTTTCACACCATAAGTGAAATCAAATCCAGCGACAAGATGAGTCACATTTAAATCGACTAAAAAACGATCAACGAACTGCTGTGGCGTCAGTTTGGAAAAATCCTTTGTAAACTCAACCGCATAAACAAGATCAACACCTAAATTCTCAAGTTGATCAATTTTGTATTGAAGCGGTGTTAAATAGCGCATTGGCTTATCGGGACTCCCAAGCACTTCTTTCGGATGTGGATAAAACGTCATAACAGCCGCTTTTATCCCTCGAGTTTGCGCTTCGGCAATTGCACGCCCAATCACTGCTTGATGCCCTCGATGAACGCCATCGAAATAACCAAGCGCCATAACAACTTGATCAGGTGCTTGAACGGTATGTACATTATCTACATTTATTTTAACAAGCTTCACTTCTTCTGCCCCTCCTACAATCCTGCTGACTGACAAAACAGTTTTTCCGGCTTAATGAGTCCTGCTTTGCTCGGGTGTGGCTTATAAAGAGCCAAGCACTCTCCATCCTCATTATAGAACAAAAAAGGCTGTTCTCCAAAGGCTAAAGACTCATCAAGTACGGCACCATTGCGAATTTTTTTTTCTAGATCGCGATTCGCAATTTGACGAGGAAATTGTTCCAGTGCCCGATCAAACGGGTAGAGCAACGCCTGTCGCTCTGCTAAAGACATTTCCTCAAGCGCTTCAAACGTTATTGTATCACTAGACAAAAAAGAGCCCGAGGCGGTTCGCGTTAACTTTGACATATGCGCTGGATAACCGAGAGCTCTGCCAATATCGACAGCCAGCGTGCGGACGTATGTCCCTTTGCTACAGGTTACTTGAAACGCAAAGGAAAATTGTTCGCTTTCGCGCTTAGTGCTATCAATAAACTCCAGTGCATAAATTTGAACGTGCCGCGATGGCCGTTCAACCTCTATTCCTGCCCTTGCATACTCATACAACCGCTTTCCATTTACTTTGACAGCAGAGTAATATGGTGGCGTTTGTGTAATCTCCCCCGTAAACGATTGAAGAACTGCTTTAATCTCCGGTGCTGAAAATTTGTCCAGCACCGGCTTTTGTTCAACAAGCTCACCGTAGGCGTCTTCAGTTGTTGTGGTAAAACCAAGCGTCACCTCTCCGACGTACGTTTTATCAAAATTGGTCATGTACTCAGCTACTTTTGTTGCCCTGCCAATGCAGATTGGCAAGACGCCGTCTACTTCTGGGTCAAGCGTTCCCGTATGCCCGACCTTCTTTGTTTGAAACAGCTTCCGTAGTTTATAAACACAGTCATGGGAAGTCATTCCCCGTGGCTTATGTAAAGCAAGAATGCCTGATGGTTCCATATGAACGACACTCCTTTCAAAAAATAAAGAGCAGCAGCCATCGCCGCTACCCTCAGTGTAGTTTAATCCTCTTTTTTTACTTCACGTAAAAGCGATTCGATATGATTCCCGTATTGAATCGACTCATCAATCGCAAATGTTAATTCAGGCGTTTTTCGTAAGCGAATTCGCTTACCAATTTCTGAACGAATGAAACCCTTTGCTTTTTCAAGTCCAGCAAGAGTCGCTTTCTGTTCTTCCGCTTCACCTAAAATGGTAATGTACGCAGTCGCCTGCTGTAAATCTCCTGTTACATCTACGCCTGTAATCGTGACAAAACGGACGCGCGGATCTTTAATTTCTCGAATTAAAATATCGCTTAATTCTTTTTTCATTTGTTCGCCTACGCGAACAGCACGGTTACTAGCCAACATGCTCACCTCTAACTAAAATATTAAACCCATTCCCAATCGGTTATCGTGCGCTCCACATTGTCTGCTTGGTCGATAAGCGAAAGAGCACGGAATAATTCTGCTTCCGCACTCTTTCTACTTGATCCAACCGCACAAAGCGTCAGCTCCGAACGTTGCCAGACCTCTTGATAACCCGTCTCAGCAACACTAACGTTACAGCGTTGACGTGTCTTTGTGACAATGCTTTTCACAACCGATCGTTTGTCCTTAAGCGACTGTGCCATATAAATGAACAATTCGCATCGAACAAGCGCCAGCACCATTAGCGCTTAATTTCTTCCATGACATATGCTTCAATGATGTCGCCTTCTTTAATATCATTGAACTTTTCAAGCGTAATACCACACTCGTACCCCGCCGCTACTTCTTTCGCATCATCTTTAAAACGTTTTAATGCGTTTAGTTCACCTTCATAGACAACAATGCCATCACGGATTAAGCGTACCGTAGAGTTACGGGTAATCTTTCCTTCCGTAACGTACGAACCAGCAATTGTCCCTACTTTAGATACTTTAAACGTTGTGCGAACTTCAACTTGACCGATGACTTTTTCTTCAAACTCAGGGTCAAGCGCACCTTTCATTGCCTGCTCGATCTCATCAATCGCATTGTAGATAACGCGGTGTAAACGAATGTCTACGTTTTCCGCTTCAGCTACTCGTTTCGCGTTAACGTCAGGACGAACATTAAAGCCGATTACGATTGCGTTTGATGCAGAAGCAAGAATGATATCCGATTCTGTAATCGCCCCAGCACCTGTATGAATAATATTAACTTTCACACCTGCAACGTCGATTTTTTCAAGTGAACCTTTCATTGCCTCAACAGAACCTTGAACGTCCGCTTTAATGATAACGTTAATGTCCTTAATATCCCCTTGCTGGATCTGATTAAACAAATCATCTAGGCTTACTTTTGATGATTCAGTTAGGTTCTGCTCACGGTAACGAGCCATTAACCCTTCACCAACTTGACGCGCTTTTTTCTCATCTTTAAACGCTTGGAAACGATCGCCTGCTTGTGGCACTTCGTTTAAGCCGGTAATTTCGACTGGAGCAGAAGGTCCAACCGTTTTGACACGACGACCAAGATCGTTTACAAGAGCACGTACACGACCAAATGTGCTTCCAACAACAACGGCATCGCCGACGTTTAATGTTCCACTTTGAACAAGCAGGGTTGCAACCGGTCCGCGCCCTTTATCTAACTGAGCTTCAACCACTGTACCTGAAGCTAATTTATCTGGATTCGCTTTTAACTCTTCCACTTCAGAAACAAGCAAAATCATTTCGATTAACTCATCAATTCCGTCCCCATTTAATGCAGATACATTAACAAAGATGGTGTCTCCGCCCCATGCTTCTGGAACGAGTTCATACTCGGTTAATTCTTGCATAACGCGATCTGGATTCGCCGCTTCTTTATCCATTTTATTGACAGCGATAATAATTGGAACTTCCGCTGCTTTCGCATGGCTAATCGCCTCTTTTGTTTGTGGCATAACACCATCATCGGCTGCAACAACAATGATTGCAATATCAGTTACTTGCGCACCACGAGCACGCATCGTTGTAAATGCAGCGTGACCAGGTGTATCAAGGAACGTAATTTGCTTGTTGTTTTGCGTAATTTGATAGGCACCGATGTGTTGCGTAATTCCACCCGCTTCACCAGCTGTTACTTTTGTATTACGAATGGAATCAAGTAACGTTGTTTTACCGTGGTCAACATGCCCCATAATCGTTACAACTGGAGGTCTTTCTTGTAGCTCTTCCTCTTTATCTTCACTGTCATACAGCTCGATATCAAGCTCATCGACAAAAACAGCTTCTTCTACAGCAACACCGTAATCTGCAGCTAAAAGTTCAACCGTGTCTTTATCAAGCTCTTGGTTAATCGTAGCCATAACACCGAGTCCCATTAATTTCTTAATCAACTCTGAAGCCTCACGGTGAAGCTTTGCAGCTAACTCACTAACTGAGAGAGATCCAGAAATGGTGATTTTTTCAGGAAGCGGCATTTGCTGATGGTTCGGCTTGTTTTGTGGGCCTCCACGTCTTTTGCCACCACGGTTTCCTTGATTGCGGCGATTGTTATTGTTTCCTGGTCGGCCGCCTCCTTGACCAGGTCCGCGGTTGTTGTTGTTATTGCGCCCTTGGGCTCCTGGACGATTTCCTCCAGAACGGTTTCCTTGGCTAGATGAGGATGATTGGTTACTGCGGTTCCCACCTTGACCTTGGCTTTGCCCTTGTGGACGAGTTTGATTTGTTTTTTGGTCTTTTCCTGTAGATGATTGCATAGATTGCTTCGCCTTCCCTAACGTCTCTTCTTCGACTGTTGACATATGATTGGACACTTCAACACCCATCGACTTTAATTTTTCGATCAGTTGTTTGCTTTGAACTTGATTTGCTTTTGCGTATTCATGAATTCGCATTTTTGACATATACATACCTCCATTATTGGTTCAGTAATGCAGCAATTTTCTTAGCAAACCCTTCACTCCTCACGCCTAGAACGACACGTGCTTCTTTTCCGATTGCTTGACCTAAAGCATAGCGGTCGCTCGTCATATAGGCCGGAACTGTATAATAGCTACATTTATCTTTCACTTTTTTTTCGGTATTTGCGCTCGCGTCACTTGCCAAAATAACGAGGGAGACATTTTGTTTTCGAACATCATCCAACACGAGCTCTTCCCCTGAAATGAGTTGACCAGCACGTTGGCAGAGTCCTAAAAGCGATAACACTTTTGCTTCGTTTGTCATCGTTTCTTCCCTTTAAGACGGTCCGCAATTAACTGATCGTACGCTTCCTGACTAACTTGAACTTGCAAATGGCGCGATAAACTATCTCGCTTCTTCGCTGTCTCAAACACGTCTTCGCTATTTGTTAAATAAGCGCCGCGCCCGTTTTTCTTACCGGACGGATCGAGTTCAACCGTTCCTTCCGTCGTACGAACAATGCGCATTAATTCACCTTTTGGTCTCATTTCATTTGTGACAATGCATTTTCTAAGCGGTACTTTTCGTTGTTTCATATCGATTCCCCGCCTTTATTTTAGCGCTCTTCTTCAGCTGTCGTAAACGATTCTAGCTCATCCGCTTCACTTGATTCATCAAGAAGTCCTAGTTCACGCGCTTCTGATTCGCTTTTAATGTCAATCTTCCAACCGGTCAATTTCGCTGCTAAGCGAGCGTTTTGACCTCGTTTTCCAATTGCAAGAGATAATTGATAGTCAGGGACAATGACTTGAGTCATTTTTTCACCATCAAGTACGTTGACTTTCATGACCTTTGCTGGACTAAGCGCATTGGCGACATAGACAACAGGATCTTCTGACCATTCAACGATATCAATTTTTTCCCCTTTTAATTCATCGACAATCGTCTGAACACGTTGACCGCGTTGACCAACACATGCCCCAACTGAATCAACTTCAGGGTTATCTGAATGAACCGCGAGCTTCGAACGGTCACCCGCTTCACGCGAGACCGATTTAATTTCAACCGTACCATCGTAAATTTCTGGGACTTCTAGTTCGAACAAGCGCTTTAGCAGGCCTGGATGAGTTCTAGAGATAAGAATTTGTGGCCCTTTTGTTGTTTTTTCCACTTTAGTAATAAATGCTTTAATGCGGTCGTTATGCTTATACGATTCATTAGGCATTTGTTCCGTAAGCGGCAATAGCGCCTCGACTTTGCCAAGATCAACATAAATAAAGCGGTGGTCTTGACGCTGCACAATTCCATTCATGATGTCTTCTTCGCGATCAATAAAATCGGAATAAATAATGCCACGTTCTGCTTCACGTACGCGTTGAGTAACAACTTGTTTCGCTGTTTGCGCAGCAATACGACCGAAGTCTTTTGGCGTTACTTCAATTTCAAGCACGTCGTCGACTTCGTAGCTCGGATTAATCACTTGTGCGTCATCTTCAGAAATCTCTAAGCGCTTGTCAAATACTTCTTCTACAACGATTTTACGTGCAAACACGCGAATACTTCCATTCGTCCGATTGACATCAACACGCACATTTTGTGCTTGGCCGAAATTCCGCTTATAGCCGGATATTAACGCTGCTTCAATTGCTTCAATAATAACATCTTTTTTTATTCCTTTGTCTGTTTCAAGCGTAGACAAGGCTTCCATAAATTCGCTATTCATGGAAAGCACCTCCTTTTTTTGCTAAAACTTATAACAAAATAGATAAGCGAATACTTGCTACTTTTTCATAAGGAACAACATTCGTTACTTTTCTTGTTTTTACTTTTGTTTCAATAACAAGTTCATCTTGATCAAATGATACCAAAATGCCTTCAAATGATTTTGCACCGTTGAATGGTTCATATGTTGTTGCATATACCCCTTTACCCACGGCTTTTTCAACGTCTGCTTTCTTCTTAAGCGGTCGCTCAGCACCTGGCGAAGAAACTTCCAAGAAGTAAGCATCGCTAATCGGATCTTTTTCATCCAGCACTTCACTTAGTTTTTCACTAACCGCTTCACAATCATCTAAATTCACACCGCGGTCAGAATCAATAAAGACACGCAAAAACCAATTTGATCCTTCTTTTTTGTATTCAACTTCAACGAGTTCAAGATTTAATTCCTGAACAATTGGTAAAACCAACTGTTCCACTTTGCTAGAGACTATTTTGCTCAAAGCACGTCCCTCCCTTATATAGTAAAAAACGTATACTCAACTACTCGCATACGTTTATAAAGGCCTATGCAACTTTTAAGCGCCTAGCCGTGGGCGAACAAAAAGAGTGGGAAGCCCCCACTCTTTTTGTTCATATCGTATGCTAACTATTACCATAAACGATTGTACCATAGCAAACCCATTCATGCAAGGTACGACGAGCCTTAAAACAAGGATAGCTGATTTGATTCTGGTAAACCTTCTAAACACCCGTGATCAGACAGATTTTCCACAACCGTTTTTGTTAAACGTGCTCGTTGTTGCAAATCTTCTTTTGATAAGAAATGCCCGTCTTCGCGTGCCTTGACAATGTTTAATGCGGCGTTTGTACCGACACCATTTAACGAATTGAACGGTGGTAGAAGTGCGTTCCCATCAACAATAAATTCAGTTGCCGATGATTTATACAAATCAACCTTTTGAAAGCTAAAGCCACGTTCAGTCATTTCAAGTGATAATTCCAACACCGTTAAAACGGCCTTTTCTTTCGGCGCCGCATCAAGTCCTTTCGCATTAATCTCTTCAATCTTAGATTTAATTGGCGTTGAGCCTTTAATCATGATATCCATCTCAAAATCATCCGCCCGCACCGTAAAGTATGTTGCGTAATAAAGGATGGGGTGATGAACCTTAAAGTAAGCAATCCGAACCGCCATTAACACGTATGCAGCCGCGTGAGCTTTCGGAAACATGTACTTAATTTTTGTACAGGAATCAATGTACCAGTCTGGAACTTGATGCTTCTTCATTTCCTCGACCCACTCTGGCTGCAACCCTTTCCCTTTCCGAACAAACTCCATGATTTTAAACGCAAGAGAGGATTCTAACCCTTTATAGATCAAATAGACCATGATGTCATCACGACAACCGATTACATCCTTTAACTCACAGGTACCGTTGTAAATAAGCTCGTTTGCATTGCCGAGCCACACGTCCGTTCCATGTGAAAGTCCGGAGATTTGCAGGAGCTCTGAGAACGTACTTGGCTTGGTTTCTTCAAGCATCTGGCGCACAAACCGCGTACCGAATTCAGGGATGCCAAGCGTTCCTGTTTTACACATAATTTGTTCTTCCGTCACGCCAAGAACGTCAGGTGAGGCAAAAATCTTCATCACCTCAGGATCATCTGTTGGAATCGTTTTCGGGTCGATTCCGCTTAGATCCTGAAGCATGCGAATTGCCGTTGGATCATCGTGACCAAGAATATCAAGCTTTAGCAAGTTATCATGAATCGAATGGAAATCAAAATGAGTGGTTTTCCATTCTGAATTCTTGTCATCAGCCGGAAACTGTATTGGCGAAAAATCATGGATGTCCATATAATCAGGAACAACAATAATTCCTCCCGGATGCTGACCTGTTGTTCGCTTAACGCCTGTGCACCCTGAAACAAGACGGTCAATCTCTGCACCACGCATGAATAGATCGTGATCACCTTGATAGCCTTTGACATAGCCGTATGCTGTTTTTTCGGCAACCGTACCAATTGTTCCGGCACGGTAAACATATTCTTCGCCAAATAGATCTTTCGTATAGGCATGGGCTCTCGGCTGGTAGGCTCCGGAGAAGTTTAAATCAATATCGGGAACTTTATCTCCTTTAAAACCAAGAAACGTCTCAAACGGAATATCTTGTCCTTCTTTGACATACGCCGTTCCACACTCCGTACAATCGGCATCTGGTAAATCGTAACCAGAAGCAACGGAACCATCATCAAAAAATTGAGAGTGCTGACAGTTCGGGCAAACATAATGTGGTGCCAGTGGGTTAACCTCGGTAATTTCAGTCATCGTTGCAACAAAGGACGAACCAACTGATCCACGAGAACCAACGAGATAGCCATCATCCAGTGATTTTTTCACCAGCTTTTGTGAGATTAAATAAATAACCGCAAAGCCGTGGCCGATGATACTCGTTAACTCTTTTTCCAGTCTCGCTTCGACAATTTCCGGCAATGGCTCACCGTAAATCGCTTTTGCCCGGCCGTAGCTCATCTCCCGCATTTCATCATCCGCACCTTCAATTTTCGGCGCGTAAAGATCATCAGGAATCGGATGAACTTCATCAATTCGATTGGCAAGTTCATTTGATGCTGTTACGACAACCTCATTCGCCATCTCTTCACCTAAGAAAGAAAATTCGTTGAGCATTTCATCCGTTGTCCGGAAATGGACTTGTGGCAGCGTCTGTTTGTTTAGTGGATTTGCCCCACCTTGAGAAGCAATCAAGATTTTACGGTAAATCTCGTCTTCTTCATCTATATAATGAGCATTTCCTGTTGCAACAACAGGTAGATTTAGCTGCTTTCCTAGCTCAACGACTTTTCCTAGGATCTCTTGCAAAGCCTGTTCATTTTTTATAAACTCTCGTTCAATTAAATGCTGGTAGTTTCCAAGCGGCTGAATTTCAAGGTAGTCATAGAATCGTGCGATGCTCTCTACTTCATCGGCTGACTTCTGCATCATACCTTCAAAGACTTCTCCTTTGTCGCAAGCTGAACCGATTAGCAATCCTTCTCGATGTTTATTTAACTCTGAGCGCGGGATACGGGGCGTGCGGAAATAATACTCGACATGCGACATCGTGACAAGCTTATATAAGTTCTTCAGACCGACTTGTGACGTGACAAGAATCGTCGCATGAAACGGACGTTGCCGATGAAAATTCCCCTGGCCCATATGATTGTTTAACTCATCGTGATAAACAATTTCGCGTTCACTCGCGTCCTTAACCATTTTCCATAATAGGTAAGCGGTCGCTTGTGTATCATAAATCGCTCGGTGATGACTCACGAGTTCAATATCAAACTTTTTACATAGCGTATTTAAGCGGTGGTTTTTAAACTCTGGATAAAGAAAGCGACCGAGCTCAAGCGTATCAATAACGGGATTTTGCACTTCCTGTAACCCTAATTTCTTATAACCAACGTTCAAGAAGCCGATGTCAAAACTGGCGTTATGGGCAACAAGCGTCGCATCGCCTGCAAACTCACGGAACTGCTTAATGACTTCAAGCGGATCCGGTGCGCCTTTTACCATATCATCGGTAATGCCCGTTAACTCAACTATTAATGCCGAGATTGGTTCTTTCGGGTCGGCAAAGGACTCGTACGTATCTATAATTTCGCCATTTTTAATTCGCACTGCTGCAAGCTCAATCACGGTGTTATACACAGCAGATAAACCTGTTGTCTCGACATCAAACACAACGTATTCTTCGTCTAATAAATGACGATGATCAGAGTTATACGCAATAGGAACCCCATCGTCTACGATATTGGCTTCCATTCCGTAAATCATCTTGATTCCATGTTTTTTACTCGTGTTGTAGGCTTCAGGAAATGCTTGTACGACACCATGATCCGTAATCGCCACAGCGGAATGGCCCCACTTCGCTGCTTGTTCAACATAGCGACCAACGGAAACAAGTCCGTCCATCTGGCTCATCGTTGAATGCGTATGAAGCTCAACCCGCTTTTCCTCAGCTGTATCAACCCGGAACGTTGGTGTTACTTGGTTAAAGTCATTGGCAATCATCACGAGATCACGAACAAACGTGTCGTTTTGAATACCGCCGCGTACTTTAAGCCACATGCCTTTTTTCACGGCCTGCATAACGGGCACATCTTCTTTATCGCGAGAAAACATTTTTACTAAAATCGAGTCCGTATAATCGGTAATTTTAAATGTAAGGAGCGTACGACCGCTGCGCAGCTCACGAATATCCGTTGCAAATACATACCCTTGCACCGTAATACGGCGTTCTTCATCAACAATCGCTTCAAGCGGTACAGGGTCTTCTTTAATCGTATACCCCATTGATAAATTCGCATTTTTCACTTGCTTAGACATCTCGTCATCAACGCGCTTCTTCTCAAGCATCGCTTCAACGACTTTGGAGTGGTCTTCCTCTTCGCGCTTGCGAATAAATTCGTCATAAGCCTCCGTTGACTGTTCAACTGAAATTGCCAGAGGTACAAGCGGCAAACCAAAGCGTCCGCAAATTTCTTTAAATGGTTCGGTTAGTTTACGCTTCATTGCTTGTGCTTCCGCGTCGTTTTGCGCAACAAGAGCTAGCTTTTGATCGACCATTTGCGGTTTTTGTTTTTGCAACACTTGGGCAAGCGGTGGTGAAAACGGCACAAGCTCGGTTGCAAGGAGCGGCCAGTAGCTAGTCCAGACGTCACTGCTTATTTCACCATTGCTATAGCTAAACGAACAGCTAGCTTTAGCAATTTCGCGAAACGTTTGCGCCAACCTGCCTCTAAACAATTCACAGATTTCAGCTGGAAGAATAGAAGGTAGCTGAATGTAAAAATGCCATGTTTTTGTTTCTTTAGAGATTGCTAGCTTTTGAATATAGCCACCTTCAAAGTGATGCATGATGTCAGAAGGCATTTGCAGCTGTTCCAATAATAACTGCAACCTTTCTTCACGTGATTGCATCGCTGAATCCATCTTACACACTCCTCTCAAAAGGAAACAGGCCGGCAAATGGCCAGCCTGTCTTTACTCTATTTTGTAAAGAACTCAGATAACCAGCTTGCTAGTTCTGGCACAGTGAGTTCCAACTGCTCACCAGTTTTTCTTACTTTCACTTCAACGATCTCTTCAGCAGCACGTTTTCCAACGGCAATGCGAACAGGCAATCCAATTAAGTCGGAATCCTTAAATTTCACACCGGCACGCTCTGGACGATCATCATACAAGACATCCATTCCTTTAGAGCGGATTAACTCGTATAATTTCTCTGAAAGTGCTTTTTGCTCATCATTTTTCACATTTAAAGCTAAGAGATGCACATGGAATGGCGCAACTTCATTTGGCCATACAATGCCATTTTCATCATGGTGCTGTTCAATAACCGCAGCAATTGTCCGAGATACACCGATTCCGTAACAACCCATTAGAAACGGCTGAGCTTTTCCATTTGCATCTAAGAACTTGGCATCAAGCGATTCTGAGTAACGAGTACCTAATTTAAATACTTGGCCGATTTCAATACCTTCAGCAAACTGAAGAGTGCCCTGCCCGTCAGGTGACGGATCGCCGGCTTGTACGGTACGTAAGTCTTTATAAGCCGTTACTTGATAATCTCGACCAGGACCAACATGAACATAGTGCACCCCTGTTTCATTAGCTCCACAAGCAATCTTGTCCATTGCTTGAATACGGTAATCTGCATAAATTGGGATGTCACTTACTCCAACTGGACCAATAGAACCAGGCGTTGCTCCGAATGCTTGAAGAACCTCTTCCTCCGTTGCCATTCGTAGCGATGTTGCACCAAGCTCATGCAGCGCTTTTACTTCATTAAGCTCATCGTTTCCACGTAGAAGCAGTAAATTCACTTCCTCTGCAATGACAACAACGAGTGCTTTTAAAATGTCATCCGCTTCGAGTCCTAATTGTTCAGCTGCGTCGTTTACCGTTTTTGCGTCCGGCGTTGCTTGTTTCTCAAGCTGCCCATGTGTTTGCGAAGCAGGTGGTGTTGGACGAGCGCTAGAAGCCATCTCTAAGTTCGCCGCGTAGTCAGACTGGTCCGAATAGGCAACCGTATCTTCGCCAACCGATGCAAGCGCCATGAATTCATGCGTATCTTTTCCACCCATTGCGCCTGAATCGGCAATAACAGGACGAAACGTTAAGCCAACACGGGTAAAAATGCGTGAATACGCCTTGTGCATGGCCCAATACGTCTCATTTAAACTTTCTTCTGTATCATGAAACGAGTATGCATCTTTCATAATAAATTCTCGACCGCGCAAAAGACCAAATCGAGGTCGGCGCTCGTCGCGGAATTTCGTTTGAATTTGGTACACATTTAGTGGGAGTTTTTTATAGGAAGCAATCCCATCTTTAATCAGTGATGTAATTACCTCTTCATGTGTTGGTCCAAGGGCAAAATCACGGTTATGGCGATCTTTTAAGCGGACAAGCTCATCACCCATCGCTTCCCACCGACCTGATTGTTGCCATAGTTCAGCCGGATGAAGTGCCGGCAACGTCAGCTCTTGTGCCCCAATTGCATCCAATTCTTCACGGATGATCGTTTCAATTTTTGCCATTGAACGCTTGGCAAGAGGCAGATACGCATAGACACCAGAAGCAATCTGGCGCATCATGCCTGCACGAAGCATTAATTTATGACTGATTGCATCTGCATCAGCTGGTACGTCGCGCATCGTTGGCGCTAAGTAAGTTGATTGTCTCATTTGCGACACTTCCTTCTATCTACCTTGTTAATCTAGCCTCTCTTACGAGAATAGTTTACTAATATCATTCCACGTGACGATAATCATTAAGAGCATTACTAGCGCAAAACCAACAAATTGTATGGCTCCTTCTTTTTCAGGCGAAACTGGCTTTCCTCGAATTGCTTCATAGCCAAGGAACATTAACCGTCCTCCGTCCAGAGCTGGAATTGGGAATAAGTTAATGACCCCAAGGTTCACGCTCAGTAATGCGGCAAACCAGAGCACATTATATAAGCCAGCTGCAACCGCAGCATCGGTAAAGTTATAAATACCAACTGGACCAGAAATATAATCTAATGAGAATTCACCTGTGAAGATCAGCGCTAACGTATCAAATATAGAAGTAGCCATCATCACAAATTCAGACCCCGCGTTTGAGACCGCTCCAAGAAAATCATTCGCTCTCATTGGTGCAATGCCAATAACGCCGCGCTCTGTGTCAATTTCTTCAACATAGTCCGTGTCCGTCGTCATTGTAACAGATTGTTGTTCTCCATCACGCTCGTAAGTGACCGTAATTTCCTCATTAGGACGCTCGCTAATTAAGTTTACTAAATGCTGCCACTCGTCCGCTTGTTCTCCGTTAACGGCAACAATCGTATCACCTTCCATTAACCCGCTCTCAGCGGCAACGGAACCTTCTACAGGGCTTATTTGATTTGTATTGTAGCCAAAGCCCCAAAACAAGCCAATCAAAATAATAAATGCAAGGATAAAGTTCATTAACGGACCAGCAAAAATTGCCATCGCCCGCTTCGGCAAAGATTTCGATCCGAATTGGCGGTGCCAAGGTGCATTAATTTGCGCGACTTCATCTTGGACAAGCATCGCTTTTTCATGAACCTCGTAGCGAACGGTCTCCCCTGTCTCATCATCGATCGTTTCAATAAAAAGCTCGTGAATTAAATCAATTTTTTCCACTTGAACCACATGGGCTTCTGGATGCTTTGATTTATTATTAATGATAATCTCGGTTACTTTTTGCTGATTATCAAAAACAAGTCCAATTTCATAACCCGGGCGAATTGTCGTTTGTTCAGGTTCTTCTCCTGCCATCCGAACATACCCACCAATTGGGAGAAGTCTGACCGTATAAATCGTATCATTTCGTTCGAATGCAAATAATTTAGGTCCCATCCCAATCGCAAACTCGTAACAGAGAATACCAGCTCTCTTGGCAAAATACAGATGACCCCACTCGTGTACAAACACAAGTACACTAAAAATAGCAATAAACGCGAGCAATGTGTTCAACAGCCAAACCGCCTCTCTTGATTAACTAACACTTACTTGTTGCCGTATTTCTTGATCAACCGCTTGAATCTGTTCAAGCGTTGGGTTTGATTGAATGGTATGTGCTTGAAGCGCGCGCTCAATCACATCTTCAATTTCTAGGAAAGTCAGTTCCCCTTTTAGAAAACGGGCAACTGCCACTTCATTCGCGGCATTCAAAACGGTTGGCATCGTCCCGCCTGCACGACCAGCATCATAAGCAAACTTCATGCAACGATAGCGACTCATGTCCATCTCCGAGAAATGCAGTTTGCCAATTGCTGCTAAATCAAGACGTTCCTCATCTAATCGAGAAAATCGCTCAGGGTAAGTCAGCGCATATTGAATGGGAACGCGCATGTCTGGTGTTCCAAGCTGAGCAATCACGCTTCGATCAACAAATTCAACCATCGAGTGTATGATGCTTTCTTTATGAATCAACACATCAATTTTGTCATAATCCAGTCCAAAAAGCCACTTTGCTTCTATTACTTCAAGCCCTTTGTTCATCATTGTTGCTGAATCAATGGTAATCTTTGCGCCCATCGACCAGTTTGGGTGAGAAAGAGCTTGTTCCACCGTTACATGCTTTAATTCATCGCGTGAACGATCGCGGAAGCTTCCGCCAGAAGCGGTAATTATCAGCCGCTCAATCGCTCGATGCGATTCTCCGTTTAACGCTTGAAAAATTGCCGAGTGTTCACTATCAACTGGAATAAGCGCTACTCGGTTTTTTTTCGCAGCTTCGACGACGATATGACCTGCAGTCACCAGCGTTTCTTTATTGGCAATCGCAATCGTTTTCTTCGCTTCAATAGCAGCTAAAGTTGGGAGCAACCCAACCGACCCCGTAATCGCTGTGACGGTCGTATCTGCTTCACTGTAGCGAGCTACTTCCACAAGCCCTTCACCGCCATGTAAAAATTCGATTTCCGGACCAAATTCCCCTGCTAGTATTTTCGCATCTTCAGGGGTTGCAACCGATACAAGCTTTGGCTGAAAAGCAGCAATTTGTTTTCGGGCAAGCTCGATATTTGTTCCGCAGGCTAGGGCAACAAGCGTAAACGACTCGTTGTTTGCCGCGATTACATCGAGCGTTTGCGTTCCGATGGAGCCGGTTGAACCTAATAAACTAATCTTTTTCATTCTATTGTCCTCCATTATTATTCATGCTACTTAATCGATGAGGGCATGTCTATTAAATTAACTGCAGTAAGTGTAACAACGGCATAACAAAGATCAAGCTATCAAATCGATCTAAGATGCCCCCATGACCAGGGAGAACATTACCAGAATCTTTTACGGCATAATGGCGCTTTAAGGCCGATTCAACTAAATCACCAATTTGACCAAATACAGCTGTTGCAAAAATAATGAGCAACGCCGTTATGTACGTATCAAGGAACGGATTTATGATATAAAATACGCTACCTACAAGCACGGCTAGCAAAATACCACCAACCGAACCTTCAATTGTTTTATTTGGGCTAATCTCCGGCCACAGTTTGTTTTTGCCCATAAATTTCCCAACAAAATAAGCGCCAGAATCGGTTGTCCAAATTAAGACTATAACAAATAAAACAAGCCATAAGCCGATGTCAGCTACTTCTCTAGTCATAATCAAGTAATGGAAACCAAAACCGACATAAACACTTGATAAGACAATAAAGCCAACCTCATCAAACGTAAATTTGTTTTTTGTTAATACGGTGAGCATTAATAAAACAAGAATGAGAAAAATAAATGTTTCTATTTTTGTATATTGAATAGGGATGGTTTGATCAAACCAGCTTGTTGGCACGAGTAACAGCCACATCGATATCAAGCCAACGATTCCTCTAAGGGAAAAAGCCCTAATCTTTTTCATTTTCAAAAGTTCGATCATCGCAACGGTCGCCATCAAGCTAACAAAAATCGAGAACCACCAGCCGCCTAAACCAACCATAGCCAGAATGACAATTCCAATAAATAACCCCGTTACAATTCGCGTCTTCATATAAAGAGCCCCTTCCTATAAACCACCATATCGACGGCCTCGATTTTGATAGGTGGCAATAGCCTCATGGAAATGAGCTTCACTAAAGTTTGGCCACAGCACATCCGTAAACCAAAATTCGCTATAAGCCAGCTGCCAAAGCATAAAGTTGCTTAAGCGTATCTCGCCACTCGTACGAATTAATAGATCCGGATCACGAAGCTGGCCACTCATTAAATGGGCACCTATTAAATCTTCATTAATTTCATCAGGCTGTAATTCACCTGCTTTTACTTTTTCAGCGATGGCTTGCATCGCTTGCGACATTTCAAAACGACTTCCATAATTCATAGCAAAATTCAAGATTAATCCTGTGTTGTTCTTTGTTTTTTCGATTGCTTCTTCAAATGCTCCAAGCGTGTAGCTCGGAAGCTGATCTTTTGTTCCCATTAAACGAACTTGAACATTTTCTTTTATTAAAGTTGGTAGCTCCGTTTTCAAATATCGTTCTGGAAGTTTTAATAAGAAGTCAACTTCTGCTTTCGGTCGCTTCCAGTTCTCTGTCGAGAATGCATAGAGCGTCAAAACTTCGACATTTAGCGCATTTGAAGCACGGACGATCTTGTTTACATTCTTTACACCTTCTCGATGTCCAGCAATACGAGGCAACCCTCTTTCTGCTGCCCAACGGCCATTACCATCCATAATAATCGCCACATGTTTTGGTATATTCGTTGGGTCAAGATTAAGTTCAAGTGTCTTTCCTTCTGTTGTCGTAAAGACTTGCTTCCATTTTGAAAATTTTTCGAGCATGGTTCGCCCTCCGTCTCACTAGCGCTTCGCCCTATATCATACTATAAAAGTGTAAAAAACCCCCTTAATAAGAGGGTCTCCTACTTTCCTTCATCATACACGCAAATGGATTAGACTTCCATGATTTCTTGCTCTTTTTCTTTCGCGCGCACGTCAATTTTACTAATATATGAATCTGTCAGCTTCTGAACTTGGTCTGTTGCACCGCGTAAGTCGTCTTCTGTCATTTCGCCATCTTTTTGTTGCTTTTTCAACTCATCGTTTGCATCACGACGAATATTACGAACGGCAACTTTTGACTCTTCAGCTGTTTTTGACACAACTTTAACTAATTCTTTGCGACGTTCTTCTGTTAATGGTGGGATCACGATACGAATAACCTGTCCATCACTTGAAGGTGTTAAACCTAAATCTGATTTTAAGATCGCTTTTTCAATATTACCGACAGCTGTCTTGTCATAAGGTGTAATTAACAATAAACGCGCTTCTGGTACCGTTACAGAAGCCAATTGATTTAACGACGTTTGCGCTCCGTAGTAATCAACCGTTACACGGTCAAGGATTGCCGGGTTTGCTCGGCCAGCACGAAGCTTAGCAAGCTCACGCCCTAATGCATCAATCGCTTTATCCATTCGTGAAGTTGCTTCCGTTTGAATTTGCTTTGTCATCTTATTTCCCCCTCACAATTGTTCCAATTTTTTCACCTAATACAGCACGCTTAATATTTCCTTCTTCCATTATTGAGAATACGACAAGTGGAATATCGTTGTCCATACATAAGGATGAAGCTGTGGAATCCATCACCTGAAGTCCATCTTTTAAAACGTCCATATACGTAATTTTTTCATATTTTTTCGCATCTGGGTCAACACGAGGATCCGCATTGTACACCCCATCAACATTATTTTTCGCCATTAAAATGACTTCTGCTTCAATTTCAGCAGCACGCAAAGCTGAAGTCGTATCAGTTGAGAAGTACGGGTTACCTGTTCCAGCAGCAAATATAACGACGCGTTTCTTTTCTAGATGACGAATCGCTTTACGGCGGATATAAGGTTCAGCAACTTGACGCATCTCAATTGAGGTTTGTACTCTTGACTCAATGCCAATCGCTTCAAGACTATCTTGTAAAGCGAGCGAATTCATGACGGTTGCAAGCATGCCCATATAATCAGCAGTTGCCCGGTCCATCCCTTGAGCGCTGCCAGCCATCCCACGCCAAATGTTTCCTGCGCCAACGACGACAGCTGTCTCTACTTCAAGCTCAACAACTTCTTTTATCTGACGCGCAATGGATTGAATGATAACCGGATCAATTCCATAACCTTGCTCTCCTGCTAACGCTTCTCCACTTAGCTTTAGTACAACACGTTTGTATTTGCTCATCTTAACCTCCAGAATGCTTTCGTTTCTATTTTTTTCTTGAAAAAAGGGACACAACTCCTGGCAGTGTCCCTTTTTGGCTTAAATTATTTTTTCACTTGAGACATAACTTCTTCAGCGAAGTTATCTTCACGCTTCTCAATGCCTTCTCCAACTTCGTAGCGAACAAATGATTTTACAGTAGCATTTTTCGCTTTCACATATTTACCAACTTTTTGATCGCCATCTTTAACAAAAGGCTGATCAAGTAGGCAAACTTGCTCGAAGAATTTGCTTAGGCGGCCTTCAACCATTTTCTCAACGATGTTCTCAGGCTTGCCTTCGTTTAGCGCTTGTTGCTTAAGAACTTCGCGCTCACGATCAACTTCATCACCTGTTACTTCATCACGAGATACATACGTTGGGTTAATGGCAGCTACGTGCATCGCGATGTCTTTTGCTAACGCTTCGTCTGAAGAAGAACCGATTACCGTTAAGACACCAATGCGTCCACCCATATGAAGGTATGAACCGAATACATCTTCATCTGTTTTTTCAGCGATTGTAAAACGGCGTAGCGAAAGCTTTTCACCGATTTTTGAAATAGCTGTATTAATGTGCGATTGAACCGTCTCACTTCCACCTTTAAAAGGCTGCTCTAAAGCTTCTTCAACAGAAGCTGGGTTTGCTGATAAGATGTGCTCAGCAAGCTCTTTTACAAGCGCTTGGAAGTTTTCGTTCTTTGAAACGAAATCTGTTTCAGAGTTTACTTCGACAAGAACGGCTTTATTTCCTTCTGCTACTGCTGCAGTAAGTCCTTCAGCTGCTACGCGGTCTGCTTTCTTCTCCGCTTTAGCGATCCCTTTCTCACGAAGGTAATCAATCGCTTTATCCATATCTCCATCAACTTCAACAAGCGCTTTTTTACAATCCATCATTCCTGCGCCAGTTTTTTCACGAAGTTCTTTAACCATACTAGCTGTAACTGCCATGTTCGTTCCTCCTAATAGTTGTTTTTTGCACAAAAAAAGGGGAGTAAAGGGTTCATCTCCCTTTACCACCCTTTTTGGAGTCCGTCATTTACGCTGTTGTCGTCTCTTCAACGTCAACTGCTTCTTCTTCACCAGAAGTAGCTTCGATTACGGCATCAGCCATTTTGCCAGTTAATAGTTTAACGGCACGAATAGCATCATCATTTCCTGGAATTACGTAATCAATCTCGTCTGGATCACAGTTTGTATCAACAATCGCAACGATTGGAATGTTTAACTTATGAGCTTCAGCGATCGCAATTCGTTCTTTACGTGGATCAATAACAAATAGTGCATCTGGTACACCATTCATATCTTTAATTCCACCTAAGAATTTCTCTAAGCGGTCCATTTCCTTTTTAAGCAAGATAACTTCTTTTTTCGGAAGGACATCAAATGTACCATCTTCTTGCATTTTTTCAAGGTTTTTAAGACGCGTAATACGCTTTTGGATTGTTTCAAAATTCGTTAGTGTACCACCAAGCCAGCGTTGGTTGATGTAATACATGCCACAACGAATCGCTTCGTCGCGAACTGAATCTTGAGCTTGTTTCTTAGTACCAACGAAAAGAACTTTTCCTCCGTCAGCTGCGAGATCACGAACAAAGTTGTACGCAGACTCGACTTTCTTGACCGTCTTTTGAAGGTCAATGATATAAATTCCGTTTCTTTCTGTGAAGATGTAGCGATCCATTTTAGGGTTCCAACGACGAGTCTGGTGACCGAAGTGTACACCTGCTTCTAGTAATTGCTTCATGGAGATTACTGCCACATCAAACACCTCCTTTTGGTTTTTATTCCTCCGCTCTTTTCATTTTTTGACGACACTCTCAATAAAGAATCGAGCACCTTCGCCAAAATCCAAGGCGTGTGTATTTAACACCGTCAATTAATATACCATATCGGTTTAAGCAACGCAAGATTCCCGTTACGAATTTGACCCCTTTTTTTTCTGATTAAACGCAATCAATAATTCGACTTCCGTCACGCCCATATGTAGTCGCTTCGCAATTTCTGTCGCACTGTAGCCTTCATTAAGGAGTTGATGCCAAGACTGTTGTTCGTTTTCTTGCACGGATGAAGGAGCTTTGACATGGCTTGGTGACTCACTCGCATAGGTAAAGGGAAGCACGTGTGCAGAACGCTCTGTCGACTCGACCTCTCCATTTTCTTCTTCCCTTAATTGCGTCACACGCTGTGCAACAAGCTGCTCAATCAAAGCATCATTGTCTTGTTTAATCTCTTCTACAAAATGGTCAAGCGCTTGCTCCAACTGCTCCTGACTTAATAATTGATCCATTTGTTTTTGAAGCGTTCGTGTTCGATAGAATAAAAACAAGCTAAAACAAATGAAAAAGAAGAGTACTAGTTCACTCATTCTCTTAACCCCCTATCGAACAAACTCTTTTTTTACTAAACCTTGCTTCAGTTTATCAATCGCCCGAGCATGAATTTGTGAAATCCGTGAGGTAGATAACGAAAGAACTCGTCCAATCTCGGTTAATGTCAGTTCCTCATAGTAACTTAATTGAATCACTAACTGTTCGTTCTCACTTAAGCACAAAATTCGTTCAGCAAGTTCTTTCCGGGTATCTTCTGCCACAAGCTTATCTTCTGGGTTACGAGTCATTGGATCTTGGATTTGCGAGGCATAAGACTGATCCTTACTCCCGTTAATCATGTCATCAAACGACAGATTGGTACTCATTAGTTGCTCATATTTTAACAGGGAAATTTCCTTTTCCGAGAGATCCATTAGTTGAGCCACTTCAAAGAAGTCAACAGAGCGACCACGTTCCTGCTCTAGCTTTTCAGTCACTTGATCCATTTTTTTGATTTTTTCACGTATCGTTCTAGGAAGCGGATCTTCTCTGCGCAGTCCGTCAATCATTGCTCCTCGAATACGAAACGAAGCGTATGTATCAAATTTTAGCGCGCGGGATGAGTCGAATTTATGGATGGCATCGAGCAGCCCCTCAAGGGCATGGCTTTTTAGTTCATCTTTTGTAACCGAAACAGGGAGACCATTTGAAACACGCTGCACATGATACGTGACAAGAGGAAGATAATGGTTAATTAAATTCTCAACAGCGTTATCTGACTTTGTCTCATCCCACGATTTCCAAAGCCTTGCTTCTGTGTTCATTTTTTCATCCCCTTTAAATAATAATCTCATTTTGATGCACCGTTCGTATAATCAAATCATTTGTTTCAAGTTGAAACTCAATCGTTCGCCCACTGGATCCGCCAACGCATTCAGAAATAATCGGAATTCCCAATTGCTTCAGCACAAGCTTAACCGCTTCTACATTGCGTTCACCAATCTGCATAAACTCTTGCTTAACAGCATAGCGGAACATTTGCGCCCCGCCAGCTACTTTTGCTTTAAGCAATCCAGCACCTTTTGCTTTTAATTGATTGCTTAAAGAAATAAGTGCAGTATCGGCATAGCGATAAGGGTTCACTTTTCCCTTCCGTGCTTTTGAGGAATCAGGAAGCATAATATGGACCATGCCGGCGATTTTTTGTAGCGGGTCATATAATACGACGCCAACACAAGAACCTAGTCCACAAGTACGCAATTGACCAGTTGATTGAATTAATTTCCATTCCCCAATTGAGATTGTTGCCGTCGCACTCATTATAGGGGCCTCGGAACTTGATTTGTTAGGATTTTTACAGTGTCCGAATTGGGAATAAACAAGAGCAGTCCTGTCATAGCTTGCTCTGTGTCGTTTAGCTGCATCTCCGTTTCCATTAACACAAATGACTCTTCCTCAAGTACATGAAATGCTCCCTCTGCAAGCAAAGCGCCACATAAATCAATGGAAAGTTCGGTTACAAGTGGGTATGAGCTCACGTTCATCATTTCTGAAAATGCGGTTAAATAAGAGCCAATGACAATGTTTCCTATTTCTTGAAAAGCTGATTGCGCTAGGGCGTTTTTATGAAAGGCCTCTTCCCTAAAAGGATCGGCTAAAACCTGTTCAACAAACAGACAGGCGGCTGTCATGGATGTGATAAAAAACATGCCTCCACCAGCCTCTCCCTCAACCGGGGCATAAACGGCTACACACTCCTCCGCTTTGCCAATTGATAGTCGAGGTAAGTCTTCAAGCTGACAATGAAAAGCTAAAGGCACATCCATTGTGACTCTTCGATTCAAGAATGTTGATAACGCTGTTGCTGCATGGCCTGTGCTAATATTCGCCACTTCTTTTATTTGATCAAGTTGATCCGTCATTCTGCGCCCCCATCCTCGCTAACCATTCGCCAATTTCATCATTTAAAAGCGACTCGTCGACAAAGCCTGTTTTGATGGCTGCTCTAGGCATCCCAAAAATGACGGCACTTTCCTTTTTTTCTGCTAAAATTCTGCACTCGCCTGACTGTGACAACTTTGCTAACGTATCCGCTCCATCAGTTCCCATTCCAGTTAAAACAACAACCGTTTTTTTCTTAAAAAAAGAAATCGATTGAAACAAGCGAGACACAGATGGATGATAAACATCTCCCTGTTCAGGATCGGATATATGAAGATAAGCGCCCTCTCTATCACATGCAACTTCCATCTGTTTCCCTCCAGGAGCAATATAAACGGTGCCAGCACTAAGCCTTTCGTTTGCAAGTCCCTCTTTAACACGAATAAGACAATCCTCATTTAAGCGCTTGGCAAGCTTTTTTGTAAACTGAGCTGGCATATGCTGGGCAACAACAATGGGCGCTGGAAAATCAGCAGGCAGACAGCTTAAGACTTTCTTTAATGATTCTGGACCACCTGCTGAGGAACCAATTGCGACAATTTCAGAAGAGGAAAAAGAATCTCTATCCGTCACCTTGCTTAATTGATGCCATTGTGAAACCAAATCCTGCTTAAATTGAGCACTGCTCGTTAGATCTGACTTCACTACATATTCGTAGTGGGTGTTCTCAGAGGATACACCTATAAAAAGCGTTTTTTTCACCGGAAACTGTCGCTTTGATTGTGTAGACATTGGTGCATAAATAAAGCGATCAAAATCATTAAGGTTGATTGAATCACTTTCACTAAAGCAAGTAAACGGTTCATCCAGCATAGATACTTGAATAAACTGCTGCATAAATAATGAGGAACTGATGAGCGCATACCTTTTCACGCAAGTAATACCTCTCTCACAAGTAAACCTGTGCTTTCGTAGACAGAATCAAGCCAATCTTCATCTGCTCGGATAGGTACGATACCAATTGATATTGTTTCTTTTGCTAAAAATCGTGCAGACGCATCTGATAGATTTACTAAAGCTTGTTGAAGCTGATTTCTGTTTGCGGACCCTGTTCCAATCGTATATATGGTTTGAGTTGGTACACGTTTTACTAAGTTATACTGTTGGATCAATCGTTCTCGATCAGGACAAACAAACAAAAAAAGAGGCTTATGATTTCGATTGATTGGTAATTCAGGTACTAGATGCACATAAATCATTAACTGGACATTCACTGAGTTTATATGCTTTACCGTTTCACTGGAGAATAAGCGATCTTGGGCATTTGCGCGAAACAACGGCTTTACCAACGCTGTAGCCACTAGAATGGCTTGGTAACCATACTCTTCTAGTGCCTCTACCATCTTTTCCAGAATGAAGGCTTCATCATTTGTCGCTAGGTAGACATCAAGGGCTTTCATCCTCACTTGTTTTCGCTTAAGCTCTCTCAGCCCTTGCGCTTGGTCCATTAGGTTGTTCCTCCTCCAATCTCATCCAATTAATAATGTCTTGTTTTTCAGGAAACCAAAGGTCATCTGGAACTTGCTGCCCCGTTGTTACACATGAAATGGGAACATCCGTTACATACAGTAGTTCAATTAGTGAACCAATTGATGTTGTTTCGTCTTTTTTTGTTAATACCAGTCCTGTGATTTCTGTTGTTGAGAATCGCTTTAACAATTCTAGTGAATCTTCAAGCTTGGAAGTTAAACTAACGGCTAGGTGAAATTCAGCCTCTACATGATTTGTAATATAATAAAGCAATTCACTTGGCATCGATTCCGTTAAATAATTTCGTCCTGCTGTATCAATTAGGATTAAATCCGCTTCAACCGTCTCGCAAAACCGCACTAGTTGCGCTGTGTCGTAAGCAACATGAACGTCACATTCCAATATTTCAGCGTATTTTCTTAATTGATCTACCGCAGCAATCCGAAACGTATCAAGAGTTATAAACGCAATTTTTTTCTGGTCTTGATAAATCGCTTTTGCTGCTAGCTTTGCAAGTGTTGTTGTTTTACCAACCCCAGTCGCTCCAGCAATAAAAAACAACTTTTTTTGACACGGTTTCTTAACCCTTACTTTCATTGTTGAAGTAAACATGCGCTCAACGATCGTTTTAAAATCTGTAACCCCAGACCGCTCAATCATCGTTGACGTTAGCAGCAAATTGGTTTGAATCGACGGTTTTACACCTTGTTTTTTTAAGAATACTTGTACCTGTTGCTGCATCGGGGAAAGCATTTGAGAAAGTTGATCTCCTTTTTTTCCGTGATGCGGGTCTTCACTTACTCCTACCGTTAGCTGTACTTGTTTTTGTTGGAATATGCCTAACCAGCCACCTGTTCGAACGTCTCTTGTATGAAGAATAGTCACGTCATGACCTAATTCATTACGAGCAAGTGCAACTGCTTGTTCAACAGTTGCCGCTCGGAATTTTTTTATTTTCAATCTGCTCTCACCACCCCTACACTTTGGATTTCAATGTCAGGCTCAAGCTCATTAAAGGAGACAACTGGAACATGAGGCAGGTAGCGTTCGATTAATTGTCTTACATACATCCGAACAGCAGGCGAGCACAGGATAACCGCCTGACGACCGACCTCTGCCATTTTTGTTGTTTCCGCCGCTGCATTTTGCAAGATTTGCTGTGAATCATTCGGAGCGAGAGCAAGAAAGTTCCCATTTTCATTATGACCGACCGCATCTGCAATCTTTTTCTCCGCGCTTCCTGCAAGCGTAATAACAAATAATTCTTTAGAACCTTGTGTTAGCTGTTCTGAAATTTGTCTTGAGAGCGCTTGGCGCACATACTCTGTAATGACGTTCATATCCTTCGTTAATGGCCCATAATCAGCAAGTGTTTCGAAAATAACAGGCAAGTTACGAATCGATAATTGTTCTCGCAACAAGTTTCGAAGCACTTTTTGTGTATCGCCAATTGATAAAGGATTTGGGGTAACTTCATCAACTAAAGTCGGATAGGATTCTTTAAGATGATCGATTAGTTGTTTCGTTTCTTCTCGACCTAACAATTCATGGGCATGGCTCTTTAAAACCTCTGTTAAATGAGTTGAGATAACGGTAGGTGGATCTACAACGGTATAGCCCGATAATTCTGCCCGATCTCTCATCTCGTCGTTAATCCAGAGCGCGTTTAAGCCAAAAGCAGGCTCAACCGTTTCAATTCCAATGATTGATTCATCTTCAATCCCCGTATTCATCGCCATATAATGATCCAGTAACACCTCACCTGTTGCCACGGCATTGCCTTTCACTTTAATTACGTATTGATTTGGATCAAGCGATATATTGTCACGAATGCGAATAACAGGAATGATTGAGCCAAGTTCGAGCGCCATTTGCTTGCGAATCATCACAACCCGATCGAGCAAATCGCCGCCTTGATTGGCATCGGCAAGTGGAATTAATCCATAGCCAAATTCAAATTCAATTGGGTCCATCTGCATGAGCTGCATTACATTTTCTGGACCAGATGGTTCTTCTTTTAGCGGCTCTTCTTTTAACGATTGCTCCAGCTCTTTTTCAAACTGCTTCGCTTTCGATAATCTGTAACCAGCAAATGCTAATAGGCCCGCTATCGAAAACGTCACTAGCTTTGTAATCGGCGTTGTTAAACCGAGTAAAAATATCGTTACCGCCGTTACATATAGTAATGTCGGATGAGCAAAGATCTGTTTGGTAAGATCCGTACCGACGTTTCCTTCAGACGCCGCTTTCGTCACAATCACACCGGTCGCTGTAGAAATTAGTAAGGCTGGAATTTGCGTTACTAGTCCATCCCCGACCGTAAGCAATGTATATGTACTTGCAGCAGTGCCCATATCCATGCCCATCTGCATCATGCCGATAATCAGTCCGAATACCATGTTTATGATTACGATAATGATACTGGCAATCGCATCACCTTTAACAAACTTACTTGCCCCATCCATTGATCCATAAAAATCAGCTTCATGCTCAATTTTTTCTCGACGAGCTTTGGCATCCCGGTCTGAAATCAAACCAGCATTTAAATCCGCATCAATGCTCATCTGCTTCCCTGGCATGGCGTCTAGTGTAAAGCGCGCGCCAACTTCTGATACACGTTCAGCACCTTTTGTAATAACAATAAACTGAATAATGATGAGAATTAGGAAAACAACAAAACCAACAACGGCATTACCGCCGATAACAAAGCTACCAAATGTGTCGATGACATTCCCGGCTTCCGCGTTCCCTAAAATCGAGCGAGTCGTTGAAACGCTAAGCCCTAAACGAAAAAGAGTGACAAGTAACAGCATTGTAGGAAAGATCGAAAACTCAAGCGCATCTTTTGTGCTAATCGCTACGAGTAAAATTAATAAGGATAGCGAGATATTAAAGATAATGAGTACGTCCAATAAAAAAGGTGGGAGTGGGATAATAAGCATAATAATAATTAAAATCACACCAGCGAGCACGCTTAAATCTCTTGCTTTCATTCATGTCCCTCCCTTTTTCACACGTTTTAATTACGAATGGTTTTCTTTTAAACGATACACATAAGCCAGTACTTCGGCGACTGCTTGAAACATTTCTTCATTCACTTGCTGCGATACTTCAACAGAAGCGTATAAGGAGCGTGCTAATAGAACATTTTCCACTAGTGGAATTTCATGCTGCTTCGCTACACGTTTAATACGCTCGGCCATAAAATCAACGCCTTTTGCAACAACAACTGGCGCATCTGCTTTCTTCGAGTCGTATTTCAAGGCAACAGCGAAGTGAGTCGGATTCGTTACGATTACATCCGCACTCGGAACTTCCTGCATCATCCGATTCATCGCCATTTCCAGCTGTTTCTGCTTACGACGCGATCGGATCTTTGGATCGCCTTCCATGGTTTTATGCTCATCACGAATATCCTTTTTCGACATTCGAATTTGCTTTTCATGGTCGTAGCGCTGATACAAATAGTCTGGAATTGCTAAGATTAACAAGAGTACCGCCGCAAACAGTCCCATAATGATCGCTAGCTCACCGATCGTCGCAGCGCTCACTTCAATGCTCTTTTGCGAAAGCACTAAGACATCTTCAATATTTAAAAAGATAACGGTTGTTACAACAGCTCCAACAAACGTAATTTTCAAGATTGATTTAGCTAATTCTACGAGCGCTCGCGCAGAAAAAATACGCTTTGCTCCTTTAATTGGATCTAGTTTCTCAAGCTTTAATTTCATCGGTTCTGCGGTAAACAAGGAACCAACTTGTAAAAAACTTGCAAACGCACCAGCCAAAACAATTAAAACCATGACTGGCAGGACAGCAATACCCATCTCCCACGTAAGCTCTCGAAAAAGAGCAACGATGTTCTCTGTAGTAAAGGAGAGATGCAGAAAGCGATTGAACACATCTGCCATCATTCCTTGTAAATGAGAAAACAACAAAGGTCCAGCAAAAAGCCACATTAGTAAAAACGCTGCGAACAGCATAAATGCTGTGTTAACGTCTTGACTCTTAGGAACTTGGCCTTTTTTTCGAGAATCGAGCCTCTTTTTCGGCGTCGCTTTTTCCGTTTTCTCTTCTGAGAAAAACTGCAGGTTCAGTTTTAATCGCGTCATCATAAAGAATCACCGAGTCTTTCTAACAAAGCTCTCATTGATAGCAAAATTTCTTGAAACAAATAGTTCACACTCATAAAAAACACACCGATATAGATAAAAAGAACAATTAATCCCGAAATCAGCTTAATTGGGAGCCCAACAACAAACACATTCATTTGCGGAACGGTTCGCGATACAATTCCTAAGGCTATGTCAACAAGAAACAAAGCACCGACTACTGGGAACGCCATTGATACACCAAAAGCGAACATCGACACAATCACCATTGTCACTTGCTCCATCACCGCTTCAGAACCTAAAGGCAGAATTAGCTGGTCAATCGGTATGTATTGATAGCTATAAACAGCACCGTCCAAAAGCAGATGATGGCCATCAATTAAGAGAAGATAAAAAAGAGCAAAAACATATAAATAACTACCAGTTAGCGGGCTTTGCGCTCCCGTCTGTGGATCAACAACGTTCGCTAACATAAAGCCCATATGAAAATCAATTAAACCACCAGCAACTTGGACAGCATAGAGTAGAATTAATGCGATTAAACCTGCCAATAAACCAACAGCTACTTCTTTTAACACGAGCAGTACATACGATAAATCAATCGTTATAATCGGTAACTCTGTCGCCATTACAACCATCAACGCAACAAATGCAGCCATACCAATTTTAAAAGGGGCTGGCAAAGCACGGTGACTATACAACGGCAAAACAATAAAAAACGAGCTAATTCGGATAAACACGAGCAAAAATGCCGGGTACAACGATAAAAGCTCATCCATTAGCCGATAAACCTGTATAAGTTGTTATATATGCTATAGGTCATTTCTGTAAGTTGAGATAACATCCACGGTCCAAAGAATACTAGCGCCAGCAATACGCCAACGATCTTCGGAATAAACGCGAGTGTCTGCTCTTGTATCTGCGTCGTTGCTTGAAAGATACTGACAAGCAACCCCAAAGCAAGCGCAATAATCAATAGTGGACCCGCAACGATCAATACGGTCCAAACGCCACTCTGAGCAAGGTGTGTGACCATTTCTAAACTCACGCGGTCACTCTCCTTCCTATTGATAACTTATTAATAAGCTTTGTACGACTAAATACCACCCGTCAACAAGTACAAATAACAGTACTTTAAACGGCAAGGCGATCATAACTGGTGGTAGCATCATCATTCCCATTGACATCAATACACTCGCAACAATCATATCAATGACTAGAAAGGGAATAAAAATCAAAAATCCAATCTGAAAAGCTGTTTTTAACTCACTGATCGCAAAGGCAGGGATTAGCGCCATAATTGGCACCTCTTCAAGTGATTCTGGTTTCTCATAGCCACCATACCCCATGAATAATGCTAAATCTTTTTCGCGCGTATGCTGCGCCATAAATTCCTTCACTGGCACGATTGCCGCATCTAGCGCTTCCTCTCCTGACAGTTCTCCTTCTGATAAAGGCACGTAAGCCGTCTCGTATACATTCTGAATAACTGGAGCCATAATAAAAAATGTCATAAACAAAGCGAGTCCGATTAACACTTGATTTGGTGGTGTTGTTTGTGTCGCTAATCCTTGACGGACAAAAGAAAGAACAATAATGATGCGCGTGAAACATGTCATTAAGATTAAAATACCAGGTGCAATGGATAAAATGGTTAAGAGTAGAACCAGTTGAACGGTTGTGGCAATCGTACCTGTATCGGAGAAATCAAATGAAAGAAACGAAAGAATCATGGTTTCCATTCGTGCTCATTTCCTTTCTCTTGAAACAGTTGCCGATTTTTGGCAAGCTCTTGCTTCGAATCGTTTAATCTTGAAGACAGTACATCTTGAAACGATTGTTTCTGCGCTTTTTTGTTAGGAAAAAGGCTTGCCTTCATGACGCCAAGCGCATCTGTGACAGACTGACTATCTTCATTTCCTTGTTGTTTTTTTAACAAGGCTTCAATTTCTGCTTGATCTTCAATCGTATGTAAAAGCTGGACGCTCTCACCCACCCCAACCACTAGCAATTTATCGCCCACTTTCACGAGCTGCACGGACCGATTTGCTCCTAAGGACACTCCGGATACAAGCGACATGGCTTTCGTTTCTTGAAAGGATCTTGCCCGCTTATTCACAAATTTTAATAAGCCAACTAAAAGAAGAACCACAAGAAGCAGCGCACCAATCATTTTTAAAAAGCTAAGCCAAGGAGATTCACCAAAGGCAATCTCCTCCTCAACTTCAGACTCATTCACTTGCTCTTCACACTCTTCATCAAAAAGGTAACAGTCTTGCGCAGCAGCAACTTCAGCATCCGCCAGGGCAAAACAGAGAAGCACCACGGCCAAGAACCACTTAATTAATTGCTTTAGAGATTGCATCAATCACTCGATCAGCCTGGAATGGTTTCACGATAAAGTCTTTTGCCCCTGCTTGAATGGCATCAATAACCATCGCCTGCTGCCCCATTGCGGAGCACATGATAATTTTTGCATTTGGATCAAATTGCTTGATTTCTTTTAAAGCGGTTATCCCGTCTTTTTCAGGCATTGTAATGTCCATCGTGACTAGATCCGGTGATAATTCCTTATAGCGATCCAATGCTTCATTGCCATCATTTGCTTCACCAACAACGGTGTACCCATTTTTCGTCAAAATATCCTTAATCATCATTCTCATAAATGCTGCATCATCAACTACTAATATGTTTCTAGACATACAAAGCCCTCTTTCTATCGAACGTTAATTTAGTTGGTTAATTCTTTCTTTTTTGCTGACGATGTCCGTTATGCGAACACCAAAATTCTCATCAATAACAACCACTTCACCTTTTGCAATTAAGCGATCATTAATTCTCACATCTACTGGTTCTCCTGCGAGCTTATCAAGTTCGATAATGGACCCTTGAGTAACGCTTAAAATATCACGAATCGTTTTTTTCGTTCGACCAAGCTCTACCTTTACTTCTAGCGGAATATCTAGCAACATATCTAAATTTTGCATCTCTGAATCAGGTAATGGATTCTTTTCAAAGCTTGAGAAGATTGCTTTTTCCACGACTTGTTCAGAAGATTGAGGGGCAAAGGTCTGAGCAGTTGAACGACTGTGTCGAGTCACTGGCTCTTCTTTTTCTACAGATTGGCTTTTTGGCCTTTTTTCCTCCTGCTTTACTACTGGTGCTGGCTCTTCTTCTATGCTGCTCATTTGTTCTCCAAGCAAAGCGTTGGCGTAGCTTTTTCCAAACGGAACGCTAATTAACTGCATTAACTTTGAATCAATTAATGTGCCAATCTTTAATGTGAAGGTGATCGCAATAAGATGGTCGCCTTCAGGAACATAGCTTGGCTCTGCATCAATGTTAAAATCAACAACATTTACATTTGGAGGTGAAATATCGACTTTGCGGTTAAACAGAGTTGACATGGAGGTTGAAGCTGAACCCATCATTTGATTCATTGCCTCTTGAACAGCACTTAAGTGCATCTCTGTCAGATCCAGATTCGGTTCCTCTCCATTTCCTCCTAACATCAAGTCCGCAATAATGGCTGCATCTTCAATCGTAATCACAAAAAGGTTAGAGCCCTCAAATCCTTCTGTATAACTCACATGAACAATCACATGAGGATGAGGAAACAAATCACTTAGCGTCTCTGTGCTCACAGCTTTCACAACAGGTGTCGTAATATCTACTTTTTGGTTTAATAACTCGGATAAAGCTGTTGCAGAGCTGCCAAAAGAGATATTGCCAATCTCACCAATTGTATCTTGTTCCATTGGTGTTAATAAGCCATCAATGTTTATTAATTCGAGCTCATTCTTTTCTTTCGCTGGTTCTTGCTTACCTGAGCTAACTGGGCTTTCGTCGGCTGAGCTATCATTTTGTTGAATGCCTTTAAGCAATTCATTGATCTCATCTTGGGAAAGCGGCTTGTCATTCATCTTCCGTTCCTCCTAAAACTTCAGTTACTTGGATAGCCATTCGATCTCGCTGAAGGCCAGGCTGCCCCTTAAATTTATGTTCTCCACCTACTAATACTTGCAAGGATTCATCGATCAGCTGATTTAAGGTAATGACGTCTCCTTCTCGTAATTGGAGAAATTCATCAATCGTAATTTCGGAACGCCCCAACTCCGCAGAAACGTCAATTGATGTTTTTTTCACTTGTTTGTTTAACAACTCTGCATCTTCTTCAGAGATGACGCCGCGCTGCTCTTGAAACCAATGGTGATTTGTTAGCTTTGGTAAGATTTCTTCAAGCACAACATGTGGCAAACAAAGCGTCATGTAGCCTGATGTTTCCGCAATACTTGTTGATAACGAGATTACTACGACGGTCTCATTGGGAGAAACCAACTGCAGGAATTGCGGATTCACTTCAATATTTTCAGAGACTGGCTGTAAATCAATGACGGATGACCATGCCTCTGCTAAACTTGTCAGCATCGATTCAAATAAACTCGAAAGAATCTTCCGCTCAATTTCCGTCAAATTATCGATTTTGTTGATGCTCATTCCTCTTCCACCTAAAACCCGATCAAACATGGCATATGCAATGTTTGGATTCGTTTCTAGAAGAAACCTTCCTGTTAGTGGTGCAGGTTCAACTACGTTTAGAAAAGTCATCGATGGAATCGAGCGAATGTATTCCTCATAAGGAACTTGCTCGACTGATGCCACTTGAATTTGCACAAGTGAACGAAGCCTAGCCGAAAAATAAGTCGTTAACAACCGCGCATAGTTTTCGTGAATGCGAGACAAATTTCGAATTTGATCTTTTGAAAACCGCAGCGCTCGTTTAAAGTCATACATTCGAACTTTTTTTTCTGACTCAAGCTTTATTAGCTCTTCCGCATTCATCTCTCCCGTTGTTAATGCTGAAAGAAGCGCGTCAATTTCGCCTTGAGACAGGACATCTGCCATATTTGCACCTCATTTATCATTGAACAACCTTCATTGTTGTGTATACGGCCTCAACCGTACCTTGCTCAAGATGGTCATTTAATTTGGACTGAATCATTTGTTCAAGCTCATTAATTCCTTCAGATCCAAGTAAATCTTCTGATGTTGTTTCAGCTAGCGACAGCAACAAGACATTCTTCACTTGAAACTCTCGATTATTCATATCTTCCAATGTTGATTCGGCATCCAGCTGGATACGAAACTGCGCGCGAATAAATTCACCAGATTTTAAATTAGTCGTTACTTCTTCTGTATCAATCGATCGTTTATTAATTTCTTCAATTGTTGGTTTTGCCGAAGCTTCCGATGATTCAAATGGACCAAGCTCCAATAAATACAAACTCCCCACAAGAATTGCTAGTCCAATTACTAAGCTCGACAAAATTCCAACAGCTCGTTTACTCATGTAAGTGTAGAATCCTCCTTCTTATACGAACCAATTAAGCCGAACTCACTCATTCGTTTGTTAATTAATGCGCCGACATGGTCAAGCTGGTCGGACACAACTAATTTCTTTCCACTAATAAGCGTAATGGTTGTATCTGGTAATGCTTCTACTTTTTCAATTAAAAGCACATTTAAAAGCATCGGTTGCCCATTCAAGCGTGTAACTGAAATCATCCGTTATCGCCTACCTTTTTAAGTTAACAAGCTCTTGTAAAATTTCATCCGATGTTGTAATGACTCGTGAGTTTGCCTGAAAACCACGTTGTGCAACAATCATTTCCGTAAATTCATCGGTTAAGTCGACATTGGACATTTCTAACGAACCACTTTGTACAGCTCCTTGACCACCACCGTTTACAACAGCAACACCAGAAGCAGCGGTTTGTGCAAATAAGCTTCCACCAACTTTATTCATCCCGTCAGGATTCGAGAAGGTAGATACAGCAATCTGAACAGGATCAACTTCATCAGCATCTTCCGGCATTGTAAAATGAACAAAGCCTTCTTTATCAATGGAGATTCCAAGCGCCCCTTCTGGAACACTCATTCGCTGTCCATCTACGTCTAATAAATACGAACCTGAACTGTTCACAATGTCGCCTGCTGGATCAATATAGAAATTACCAGCTCTTGTATAAAACGTTTCGCCATTTTGATCCACTGAGAAATAACCATCTCCATTAATCATTAAATCAAGTGTTCTCCCTGTAAACTGTGAGCCACCTTCTGTATGAACCGTGTCAATCGCCCCAATCATCGAGCCCGTTCCTACTTGTTGCGGATTCACTCCCCCACGCACCTCTGTAGGAGCAATTGGGTTTTGCAACTGTTGGCTGACCATATCTTGAAACATGACGCGTCCTTTTTTAAAGCCATGTGTATTGACGTTTGCTATGTTATTACCAATAACATCGAGCTTTGTTTGAAAGCCCTTCATACCTGATATTCCAGAATAAAGTGAGCGAATCATGAATTATTCCCCGTTTCATCATTATTTTTTGGTGTTTCTAAAATTTGCAGAAGTCTACTTGCTTCAATCCAGTCCTTACTTTCAATCTCGACCAGCATTTCACCAGCTTGACTATATTTAACTCCAGTAACGCGGCCCGTCTGTTCACCGTTGTCTTCCTGTTTCCAAGAAACCTGCTTGCCAATTATTTCACTCAAGGAAACCAGTTGCTGGCTTTTTTGTTCAAAATACAGCAACTCCATTGTTTTATTCAGTTGGCTTAACTGCTCTAATTGTGAAAACGTTGCTAACTGCGTAATATACTCTCGATCATCTAGCGGGTTCGTTGGATCCTGATGTTGAATTTGCGCCAGTAAAAGTTTCAAAAAAGCATCTTGTCCAAGCACATTCGACTGAGGCTGTGCTTGGGTGTTTTGCGACGACAGCAGCAAACTCGGATCAATTTGTGTCATCAAACTCCTCCTCCACTTCGCTAGTTGCATTTAACCAGTCTTTAAACAAACTGGCCTTTTGTTGTTCTTTTGCTTGTTGCTCTTTTTGTTGGTTTTGTTTTTCTTGGTGGTTATCATCTAACGTTTCTTCCTCAAACTGTTCAACTTCAATCTTGTGTTCAAGTGTTGGGAGTAACTGGCGAATATTGGGTAATGCTCGCTCAACCATCTCCACTGTACCTTGTTTATCAGCGACAATTTTTATTAATAACCCTTGGTTCTGCTGAATGAATTGAATTTGCATTCTACCTAACGACTCTGGGTGAAGCTTAAGCGTTAGTTGCTGTTGTCCATTTGCTCCACGGTTCATAACAGCAGCTTGGAGAATCCGAAAGAGTTGCTTCGATAATAACTCAGACGAATTGAATTGTTGCTTAACTATTACCGTTGAATCTGCTGTTGAGCCTGTTGGTAGCGGCAGCGGCTGAACACCGTCACTCTTGTCGACTCGCTTTGCTTCAGGCTCTAACGATTTCATTGCCACAGCTGGAACTTCCGCTTGATCTTCTTGCCTCACATCAGTTACAGGTACTTGCTGACGAGCTTGATTAGTGGAGGGAACATCGTTGTCTTTCTCCGTTTGAACAAATCGACGTTCTCCATCTAGAAGCTCCACTTGTGGATCATTTTCTAGAGCTTTTTTTTCTACCGTACTTGACCGACTAACTCGATTCAACACTGGCTCTTGCCCCTGTATAACGGGTTGACTTCCTGTAGATCCAGTCGTCGCTTGCTCTTCAGTAGTTACGACCGGAACAACCTGTTCAGTAGGTGTACTAGGAGCTGGCGCTGGATTCGCCTCGTTTTCAGCAAAATGATGTGAGAGGTTCTGCACGTGAGGCTTCTCACCCCCCCGCTCTGCTGTCTCCACCTCTTTATTTGCCGTGAACTCGGTTTGTTGGAAAGGAAGATCATTACCGGATAAAGGAGCAGTTGCTTTGACCAGATGATTTGCGTTATTTTCACCTGCAAGATTTTGGTCATCTAGCTTCTCCGGTTGTTTAAAAAGAAAGAGCTGCTCTTGAGGATTTGAACGAACTTCATCGTTAGCATAGTTCAGTTGATTCAATTGTGAGCGTTCCTCATTCAATGATTCTGACTTTAGTTGTTCAACTTGACTTGTTTGCCGCTCCTCTTTTTGTAGCAAATCCTCCACACTAGAAATAGGCGATTGAATCCGTTCAATTGGTAATTGTGTGAAAGACTGCCCGAAGAGATTTATTGATGCCTCAACCGCAGACAACTGCGTCAATTCTTCTTGCTCACTTGCAGAACGTTCGTCTGCTTTGCGATCTTGCTTAGTTGATTCAGGGAGTTCGCGCTTTCCTTGCTGTAGCGCCTGTTCCATCGCCTCTTCAAAAGGCTCGTTATTCAAAGCAGGCTCACTGTTCATCTGTTCAAACAATAAACTCGTTGCCAGAGCCGTTTTCTTCTCTTTCAATCCAGTAAGCGTAAAATCCGAACTGATGATTTGCAGCATCTTTATCTCCCTTCTTGAGCCAATCTTTCAAGAAAAGTAGCCCCTTTTTCTGCTGGCAAACGCGCAATAACAGAACCTCTAAGTTGTTCCTTCATAGAAGAAATATGAATGTATGCCTCTTCTTCATTCATTTCATCAATTAAAGCTGCCGCTCGTTTTGGAGACATTTCTTCATATGTTTTTAGAACCGCTTCAAGGCCCGTGGCCATTTCTTGAACAGTTCCTTGCGTGAGCACTTCTTCGTTCGTTTCAGAGTTAGTTGCGTCATCTAGTTGCGCTTGGAGTTCGTTCATCTCGGCTTCTCTTACAACAAGTTCATTTGTTGCTTCCTGCAGCAATGCTTGAAGCTCCACCACTTCTTGTTCCATTTCTGTGAACTGCTGTTGGTATGAACTCCCATCTTCCGTACGTTCTGTTTGAAAAACCTCTCTCACTTGATCACCAACATGTAAGCCAAATAAAGGGCCGATAAAAAGAATGACAACCGTCAGCACGGCGAGTAATGGGATAAGAACGGAAAGTACAATCGGCCATTTCGATTTCTTTGTTTTTGCTGCCATTTATACGAGTACCCTTCGATAGCGAGTAATGCTTACTTCATCCATTTGTTTTTGCTCAAGCTGCTTCTCAAGCTGATCCGCCTCAATGCGTTTCTTTTCTTTTAAGCGTTCGTACTGCTTATATGCTTTCGCACATTCATTAAAATACGTTTGCTTTATTTGCATACGATCTCTCGCTTGGTCCGTTTGTTGTTTGTTTTCCATCAGCTTTGTTTCTAACGCTTGCAAGTAATTCTCGTAAGAACTGAGTGACAAAACCGTTGTCTTTCTTTGTAGAACCGTCGCTTGCTCCGTTTCCAATCCTTCTTTTTCAATTAATAGATTGTATAAAGCGGTAGCTTTCTCTTTAAACTCACCCTCAGCCTGATCGAGTTCTTTTTTAGCAAGCTCTTTTTCACGTTTTGACATATCCATTGCTTCTTGGAGCGAAAATGTAAAGCTCATTTCGTCAGGTCATTCCCTTCTAAGAAATGCTTCATCTGGTTCACTGTTTGCTCATACGTTTGCCAAACATCGGTACGTTGCTTTAAAAAATCGACAATGATTGGGTTCATATGAATCGCTGCGTCAATTGAGCTTGAATTGCCTTTTTTATAAGCACCAATTTGAATTAAATCCTCTGATTCTTCATAATCTGCTAGTCGCTTTCGTACCAAACTCGCCATTTGAGCATGTTCATTTGCTACTAGATCCTTCATTAATCGGCTAACGCTTTTTAGCACATTAACCGCCGGAAACTGGCCTTTATTAGCTAAATTACGATCTAATACAAAGTGACCATCTAAAATTCCTCGAACAGCATCCGCTATCGGCTCGTTTAAATCATCACCATCAACTAAGACAGTATAAAAAGCAGTAATTGTACCGTGATTACTTGTTCCGGATCGCTCCAGTAGTTTTGGAAGCATGGCAAAAACAGACGGTGGGTATCCTTTTGTTGTTGGCGGCTCTCCAATAGCAAGCCCAATCTCTCTTTGCGCCATCGCAAAGCGTGTGACAGAGTCCATCATTAAATTAACCGAATATCCTTGATCGCGAAAATATTCAGCTATGGCCGTAGCTGTTAATGCACCCTTTACTCGTAATAAAGCAGGCTGATCTGATGTGGCCACAACAACAATGGATCGTTTCAAGCCTGATTCACCTAAATCACGCTCAATAAATTCTTTAACTTCCCTTCCTCGTTCACCGACGAGAGCAATAACATTCAATTCCGCTTCAGATTGTTTTGCGATCATCGACATTAATGTACTCTTACCAACACCACTGCCAGCAAAAATACCAACGCGTTGACCTTTTCCCATCGTTAAGAGTCCGTCTATAACCTTGACACCAACACTCATAATTTCTGTAATCCTTGGTCGTTCGAGCGGATTCGGAGGCATTTGATCGGTCGAGTAATAAGATTGTACGCGACTATCCATTTTTTTTGCTGGATCAAGCAACTCGCCTGTACCGTCTAACACTTGACCTATTAAATGAGGGCCAACAGGAACACTCAATGGCTTTCCAGTCGCCTCAACGACACTACCAGCTTCAATCTGGAGCAATGTATCAAGCGGCATTAATAAAACACGATCTTCTCTAAACCCAACCACTTCTGCACGAATACGTGAAGTTTGTCCATCTCGCTTGGACCAAATAAAACATAGTTCTCCAATGAACACTTTCGGACCTGCTGACTCAATTGTCAGTCCTGTAACCTGCTTTACTAAACCGTACCATTTATATGGATTGAGCTTGGTTACTTCATCAATTAGTTGTGTTCGCATAATTAGTCCTCGAACGTTGATTTAATTGGTGCAGCTGCTGTTTTAATTGAATCAATTGCGTATCTAATGACGCATCAAGCCTTCCTGCATTTGTTACAAGATAACAATGATTTTCAGTTAATTTCGTATCTGGAATGACTTTAAAATCTTTGCAACCAGCAACTTCTTCAGCTAATTCCAGCACGGAATCTTTCATTTTGTCATACCAGAACGGGTGAACATACACCCTGATAAATTGATGTTCTTTCACTTCATAGAGTGCACTTTTAAGATAGTGCTTGATCTGTGTTTCTTGATTTAATACGTCACCAAGGATCCGTTCGGCTATTGCCGTTGCTAGATCAATTATGAACGGTTCGTGTTTTTCAATTGTATGTATTGCTTCTATTTGTGCATCTTCTAGAATCTGCTGAGCTTGAACAAGCTGCGATTCATAAATCGTAGTCACTTGCGTTTCTCCTGCAGAAAAACCAGCTTCGTACCCTTGTTGCTCTGCTTCCGCAAGCGCCGTTTTGCATTCTTGCTCAAGTTGACTTTTTCGTAACTCACAATCTTCCTTAATTCGCTTGGCTTCATTCGTTGCTTCTTCAATCATCATTTGGGCTCTTTGCTCAGCTGCGGCAATAATTGCTTCCGCTCTGTTTGAACTCGTTTCTTCCATAGGTTCGGTTGATTCTTCATGCGCACTTTCAAACACAACCGGCTGAAGACCTATTTCTCTAGCAGCCACTTTCTGCTTGGTCGGATAACGAATGACATTAGACAAGGATGTCCTCTCCATTCGTCCGTGCGATTACAATTTCACCAGAATCTTCAAGACCCCGAATGATTGCAACGATACGTGATTGAGCTTCCTCAACATCTCTTAAGCGCACTGGTCCCATATATTCCATCTCATCTTTAAATGCATCTGCCATTCGCTGAGACATATTCACGAAGACCATGTTCTTCACTTCATCACTGGCTACTTTTAATGCTAACTGAAGATCATCGTTATCCACATCGCGGATAACGCGCTGAATGGCTCTTTTCTCAAGCGTAACAATGTCTTCGAAAACAAACATACGCTTCTTGATTTCTTCAGCTAATTCAGGATCTTGAATATATAATCCATCTAGTATGGTCCGCTCAGTTGACCGATCGACGCCATTTAATACTTCGACAACAGCTTCAAGTCCACCAGCTTCCGCAAACTCTTGCGTAATGGTTTGGGAGAGCTTCTCTTCAAGCACAGCTTCAACTTGTGCAATAACCTCAGGAGATGACCGATCCATTAGCGCCATTCTTCTGGCAACATCCGTCTGCACCATTTCTGGCAATGAAGAAATAATTTGACCTGCTTGTTTTGCCGGAATATAAGCTAAAATAACGGCAATCGTTTGAGGGTGCTCATGCTGGATAAAATTTAATATTTGCGATGGGTCTAGTTTACGAGCAAAGTCAAACGGACGCACTTGGATCGTGGACGTTAAACGTTGGATCATTGACGCAGCACCATCTGAACCTAAAGCTTTTTCGAGAATCGACTTCGCATAAGCAATACCGCCTTGAGCAATATATTCTTGCGCCATTGCAATCGAATGAAATTCATCCATAACTTGTTCTTGTATGTCTTTCTCGACTTTTCTCACTGAAGAAATTTCTAGCGAAAGGCTTTCAATTTCATCTTCAGACAGATGTTTATATACTTGAGCAGCCGTGTCTGGCCCTAATGAAATTAATAATATTGCAGCTTTTTGTCTTCCTGTTAATTTAGTAATCGCCACTTAAGCTACCTCCTCGTTCAATCGTCAGATAACCACGTGCGCAGTAGTTTAGAGAATTCTTCCGGCTTTTCGTTAGCTAGATAATTTAAATCACGAACGCGTTTCTTCTCATCTGTCTCAGGTCGATCCGAGAATGGCACTGGCTCTTTTTCAATATATGTATCTTCCTCAGCTGTTTCATCAAGAGCAAGTTCTGCACCATGATTACGACCTCTCATTAATAGAACGATGAGAACGACAATCACAACGATAAATCCGCCCCCTACGACAAACATCCACGTAGGAACGCCCCCCGCCTCTTGATCAGCATCAACTGCAGCGGTCTCGGCAAACGGCATTGAAGATACAACAACACGGTCATTAATATTTTGAATTTCGGCTCCATCTGTTGTTGGTAGTGTCGTTCGCACGATGGTCTGAAGCATTTCGGTTAAGTCAGCTGTCTGCTGAGCTGGAAGTTGAGCCATCCCCTCAGGTGGGTTCACCATCACTTGGATACTTACATCACGAACTCGGTAAGGGCTCTCGATAATTTCACGGTGAATTCGATTTACCTCATAATTAATTCGTTCTTCACTACGCTCTGACTCACTGTCACCACCTGGCACAACACCTGTATAATTCGGAATCTCTTCGCCAGTACCTGTGACACCTTCACCTGTACTAGTAGACCCTTCATATAGCTCATTAATTCGTTCCGCGCTTACAGCAATACCAGTCATTTCTTCTTCATCAACTGCTTCGACTAAATCTTCCACTCGCTGTTCTTGCGTGTAATCAATATCCGTAGTAACAGAAACAATTGCATTTTGTTGCCCAACAACAGCACCAAGCAACTGCATAATGGTTTGCTTTAAATCCGATTCAATTTCCTGTTTCACTTCTCGTTGTGATTGGAACGAAGCAACAGGACTAACCTCTTCTTCTTGATACGTATAATTATTGAAATTGGAATCAGAAAGTACGATATTTTCTATAGGTAAATTCGGTACACTTCTAGATATTAAATGGTAGAGCGCTTTAACTTGAGATTGTTCTAATGATTGCCCCGCTGCTAAATCGAGCACAACCGCTGCTGTCGCAGATTCTTGACCAGAACTGAGCCAAACGCTATCTTCTGGAATAGTAATGATTACATTCGCATTCTGAACGCCTGAGATACTCCGAATCAGTTCAGCAAGTTCGGTTTGCATCAGAGACCGTTCAATAACAGTGAATTCATTATCCGTCATTCCAAATCCCATCTGTTCCTGGAAAAAGCTGTAGTCAATGCTCCCACTCTGTGGTAACCCTTCGGCAGCTAACTCCACTTTCAAACGGTCAACGTCTGCTTCAGGAACGTGAATGGTTGTTCCATCGTTTGAGACCTGTACGCTGACCCCTCTTGTTTGTAAAACTTCTTGTATTTGACCTGTTTCCGCTAAGGTTAGATTACTGTACAATGGCGCATAATTCGTTCGTGAAAAGAGGGCAATAATAACCGCAATAATTAATAGGATAATCAAAACACTTCCAACAAGCAGCCCTTTTTGTAAACCCGTTCGATCATTCCAAAGTATTTTTACCTTATCTGTATAACGTTTCGCTTTCTCGTTCATGACGCCTCCACTTACAGTCTGCCTTATTACACTTGCATTCTCATCATCTCTTGATAAGCTTCAACTGCTTTATTACGGATTTCCAGCGTTGCTTGCAGTGAAACAGACGCTTTATTTGCAGTAATCATCACTTCATGCAAATCGATGGGTTTTTTTTGCGCCATCGCTTGTGTTGCAGCTCCAGAAGCTAATTGTGCGTCATTCACATTTGTAAGTGCTGTCTTTAAAGCACTTTGAAATGAATGGGCCGTTTGTTCAACGCCACTGTTCTTGGGCACCATGCTTGTTTGATTAAGCTGTACGAGCCCTTGCAAAGGAACTAGTTCCAACTATATCCCTCCTAACGACCTATTTCTAATGATTTAAGTAACATATTCTTACTTGCCTGTAAGGCGCTAACGTTTGCTTCATAGGAACGAGTTGCGCTCGTCATATCAATCATTTCTCTAGCAATCTCTACATTTGGTTTTGCAACATAGCCCTCTTCATTTGCATCAGGATGAATTGGATCATAGATAAGTGTTGCTGGCGTTTGATCTGCAACAATTCCTTTAGCAATCACGCCTTGATTTAAGCGTGCTTCTTCTTGTTTTAAATAATTTGAGAATGAATGAGGCTGTTGAACGACCATTTTACGTTGATAAGGCTGCCATTCTCCATTCACTAGCTGTGCTCTTGTAGTGTCTGCATTGGCTATATTACTTGATGCGACATCCATGCGCAGGCGTTGAAGTGTCAAAGCAGAACCTGATACATTCATGCTCGTAAACATTGACATGAATACCCCTCCTTATTTACTACCTCGGATTGCCATTTCAAGCGATTGGAAATTTCCACTTATACGATCCACTAGTGCATTGTAATAGATTTGATTCTCTGCCATCTCCGTCATCTGCTTATCAACATCAACGCTGTTTCCGTTGTGATTGTATTGCTCCATCGTTTTTCCTATAAAAGAGTCCATACTCCCAGGCAAAGGAAAGCTCAAATGCTGCGCATGAGTTCGCTTCGACTGGAAACCAGTCTCATTTGACTGCGCCGTTTGTAACACATCTTTAAATGAAACGGTTTGTTCTTTGTAATGAGGTGTATCAACATTTGCGATATTAGAAGAGATCGCTTTTTGTTGAGCCGTTGAATAGCGAAGTGCTTCCTCAAGCGTTGCGATTGTACTAGTCGTAAACATTTATTCCTCCTTCTTCTTAAACATTTCCGTAAATACAGGAAAGTTTAAGCATTATTTCCCATTTCCTATTGATGATAAAATTTTACTAGTTTTTTCGTGATTTGTCTAAACACATTTTCATATAAAAGAGATTTAAGTCGAATGAACCATTATTCTGGCTCCATATCCATCCTTTATACCTATAAACAAAACAACAACCATGTCATTGATCCTACATAAAAGTTGTTAGAATTACAAATTAAATGGAAGTACATATACCTAGTTGGAAATAGGTATTCTTCCTCAAAAATGGGAGCTTATTTGGAGTAACCATCTTTTTGTATCAATCATCGCAGCGAGCATTAAGAAAAAAGAGACTTCAGCAGGCAAAGCACATGTCTGAGGACTCTGTAGTGGCGTTTTTTTGCTGAGGGAATGAGGGAGCGGGGGTTTCTTCTGTTCTCTAGTAAGATACGATGTTTGTCCTAATATCGCACACAAAAAAAGCAGCCGACAAATTTGTCGGCTGCTACTAGCTTCTTAGTTTTCTTTCATACGATCAAGTTCATGCAAGAACTTATCATTCAATACTTTAATATACGTTCCTTTCATTCCAAGCGAGCGTGATTCAATGACACCAGCACTCTCAAGTTTGCGCAATGCATTCACAATGACAGAACGTGTAATTCCAACACGGTCAGCAATTTTACTTGCAACAAGAAGTCCTTCTCTACCGTCAAGTTCTTCAAAGATATGCTCAACAGCTTCTAATTCACTGTATGAAAGTGAGCTAATGGCCATTTGAACAACTGCTTTGCTACGCGCTTCCTCTTCAATTTCTTGTGTTTTCTCATGAAGGATCTCCATGCCAACAACTGTTGCACCGTATTCAGCAAGAATCAAATCATCATCACTGAAAGGTGTTTCTAAACGAGAAAGGATTAATGAACCTAGACGTTGTCCGCCACCTTTAATTGGAACAACTGTTGTTAAACCTGTTTTGAAAAGGTCTCTGTTTTCTACTGGAAACGCTGTGTACTCACTATCAACATCGATGTTCGCTGATGTATCTTCAATTTTAAATAAGCCTTCTGTGTAGTCCTCAGGGAATTGACGCTCATCAAGCATCTTCTTCATACGATCATTTTCAATCTCTTCTTCAATTGAAAAACCAAGTAACTTTCCTCTTCTGCTAACAACGTATACATTTGATCCAATTGCATCACGTAGTGTGATTGCCATTTCACGGAAATTCACGTGCTGCCCACTAGTTTTTTGTAACATCTCGTTGATCTTCCTCGTTCTTGTCAATAAATCCATTTTAAAATCTCTCCTTTTTTATCTACAAAATAAATTGGCTTAAATCTCGGTTTTTAGCAATTGTCCCTAACTTTTCTTCGACGTAGGTGTCCGTAATGGTTAACGTTTCAAGATTAATATTTGGGGCTTCAAACGATAAATCCTCTAAGAGCTTTTCAAGGAGGGTATGCAACCTTCTTGCCCCAATGTTTTCGGTTTCTTGATTGACCTGGCTTGCAATCGTCGCAATCTTACGAACAGCATCGTCTGAAAATGTAATTTCTATACCTTCCGTTTGTAAAAGCGCAGCGTATTGTTTTAACAATGCGTTATCCGGTTCAATCAAAATCCGTACAAAATCATCAACAGTCAAACTTTTTAGCTCCACTCGAATTGGAAAACGTCCTTGCAACTCAGGAATGAGATCAGATGGTTTCGCCGTATGGAAAGCACCTGCAGCTACAAACAATATATGATCTGTTTTTACTGCACCATACTTCGTCACAACCGTAGAGCCTTCTACAATCGGCAAGATATCTCTTTGAACACCTTCTCTAGAGACATTTGCATTCTGATCTCCTTTTCCGACGACTTTATCAATTTCATCAATAAAGATCATCCCAAGCTGTTCTGCTCGATTAATGGCTTCCTGCGTGACATCATCCATATCGATAAGCTTTTGTGCCTCTTCCTCAGTAAGCACGGATCTTGCTTCAGCGACCGTCATTCTTCTTTTTTTCTTTTTCTTTGGAACCATGTTCCCAAGCATTTCCTGCATGTTCATCCCCATTTGTTCCATGCCTGCTCCACCTTGAAACATATCCATAAAGCCTTGTGATTGTTCTGAAACCTCAATCGTAACGATGCGGTCTTCTAATTCTCCCGCTTGAAGCTTTTGCTGCATTTTTTCTTTCAAGTTAGAGCGATTTAGTTCTTCTTCCTGCTCTTCTTGTTCATCATCCTCTTTGCCCGTTTGATTAAAAAGCATTTCAAACGGATTTTTATAATTTGACTCTTTTTTCAAAGAAGGAACAAGAATGTTAACTAATCTTTTTTCAGCAAGCTCTTTTGCTTGTTCTTTCACAAGACCAATGCGATCTTCTTTAACAAGTCGAACGCTTGATTCAACTAAATCACGAACCATTGATTCTACGTCACGCCCGACGTAACCAACTTCGGTAAATTTCGTTGCCTCAACTTTAATAAATGGTGCTCCTACTAGTTTGGCTAAACGTCGAGCAATCTCCGTTTTTCCGACACCAGTTGGTCCAATCATTAAGATATTCTTAGGTGTAATTTCATCACGCATCGTTTGCTCAAGTTTCGTTCTGCGATAACGATTCCGAAGCGCAATGGCTACAGAACGTTTAGCGCCTTCCTGTCCAACGATATACTGATTTAATCGTTCGACGATTTGGCTCGGTGTAAGTGAACTAGTCATTGTTGTACACTCCCTTAGTCGTTTTCCTTATTTATAGTTCTTCGACAATAATCTGGTCGTTTGTATACACACAAATCTCAGAAGCTGTTTTCAAAGACGCTTCAGCTATTTCCTTAGCAGATAACGATGGTGAATAGGTTTTTAATGCCCGACCCGCACTGAGAGCGTAGTTGCCGCCAGAGCCAATCGCCAAAATTCCATCATCTGGTTGAATCACTTCACCAGTACCTGAAACAAGCAATAGATCCGTTTTATCCATTACAATGAGCATGGCTTCAAGTTTTCTTAAAACACGATCACTGCGCCATTCTTTTGCCAGTTCAACCGAAGCACGCTGCAAATTGCCATTGTATTCTTCCAGCTTAGCTTCAAACTTCTCGAATAACGTAAAGGCGTCGGCAACTGAGCCAGCAAAACCAGCTAGAACATTTCCTCGATAAAGCTTACGTACTTTTCGCGCTGTGTGCTTCATTACGACAGCATTACCGAGAGTTACTTGGCCATCACCGGCCATCGCAAATTGATTTTGGTGGGCAATCGCAAAAATCGTTGTCGCATGAAAAGTTTCCATGTCACACACTCCTTTTCTTGAAACTAAGCTCGCGGATGATGTTGTTGATACACAGAAAACATACGTTCTTTACTAACATGTGTATAGACTTGCGTTGTTTTCAAAGATTGATGACCTAATAACTCTTGCACAGTTCTTAAGTCTGCTCCACCGTTTAGTAAGTGCGTCGCAAATGAATGGCGAATATCATGCGGACTCACATGTTTGTGAATGGTCGCTGCCTTTGTCCGTTTTTCCACAATCTTGCGAATGCTCCGATCACTTAACGGACCTCCACGATGGTTTAAAAACAACTGCGAAGTTTGAACAGAGTTCACAAACAAATTCGGTCTTGCTTCATCTAGATAGATTTTAAGTGCATGCTCAGCTATTTTGCCAAAAGGAACGTATCTTTCTTTGCGTCCTTTTCCAAAAACGCGAATCGTACCACTCGTCCAGTGAATTTGGTCAACTTGCAGAAGACTACATTCTGATACACGCATTCCCGTTGCATAGAGCAACTCAATAATCGCTTTGTCTCGTTTATCAAGAATGGTTTCTTGTGGCAATTCCTTCAGCCATTGATCCATTTCTTCTTCATAGAGAAATCGCGGTAATCGCTCTTCTTGTTTTGGTATATGCGCATGTGTGAATGGATTTTCATCTATAAGTTGCTCTCGAACGAGAAATCGCCCAAATGTCCTGAGTGAAGATAACTTTCGCGCGATTGTCCGCTTTGCATACCCTCTATCGACAAGTATACTTATAAACACTCGTACTTCTTGATACGTGACGTCTGTTAATTCAGCTAGTCCTTGCTGCGACAAAAATGCAAAAAATTGCTTTACGTCTCTTGTGTAATGGTCAACCGTCCACGATGAACTGTTTTTTTCCACTTCCAAGTATCGAATAAACCAATCGATCCAAAGTAAGTCCTTTGATCTCACATGATTGTCCTCCCTCTTAGAACTAATAAATTTTACCACAGTTTAAGAGGGAGAAGCAACAATCGTCACACTTCTTTCATAAAATTCTGAATCGACCCTAACGCCCGCTGAGCAAGCGCTTCATAACGATCTTTTTTCGCTTTAATCCGAACATCAAGTGGTGGAACAAGTCCAAAGTTCGCATTCATTGGCTGGAAATTCTTCTTATTTGGCGTTGTAATGTACTGAGCCATGCTGCCAATCATCGTTTCCTCTGGAAACACGTTCAATGCTTGTCCTTGACTTAGCTTAAAAGCATTAATACCAGATATTAACCCAGCAGCGGCAGATTCGACATATCCTTCCACTCCCGTAATCTGTCCAGCAAAGAACAAGTCATCACGTACATTAGATTGATAGGTAGGCTTAAGAAATGTTGGTGAATTCAAGAATGTATTCCTGTGCATAACGCCGTAACGTACAATATCTGCGTTCTCAAGACCAGGGATCATTCGGATTACTTCTTTTTGCGGTCCCCATTTTAGATGCGTTTGGAATCCAACCATGTTGTAAAGTGTTCCAGACATATTGTCTTGCCTCAACTGAACGACTGCATATGGACGCTTCCCTGTTTTCGGATCTTCTAAACCTACGGGCTTTAATGGTCCGAACAGCATCGTTTTACGCCCTCTTTCAGCCATTACTTCGATTGGCATACAGCCTTCAAAAAAGATATCTTTCTCAAACTCTCTTAGAGGAACCGTTTCCGCTTCAACAAGGGCATCATAAAAGCGGTTAAACTCTTCCTCAGTCATTGGACAATTCAAATAGGCAGCTTCACCTTTGTCATAACGGCTTTTTAAGTACACCTTGTCACGATCAATCGTGTCAGCATCAATAATCGGTGCTGCCGCATCATAAAAATACAGGTGTTCTTCTCCACTAATTTCCTTTAACTGCGCAGATAATGCTTCAGAAGTTAGTGGACCAGTAGCAATGATCGTTGGACCATCTGGTATTCTTGTCATTTCTTCGTTTACAACGGTTACATTTGGATGCTCTTTCACATAACGGGTCACACGCTCCGCAAAATCATGGCGGTCAACAGCTAAAGCTCCACCAGCAGGTACAGCAGACTCATCAGCCGCTTTAATGATGACAGAATCAAGCATTCTCATTTCTTCTTTTAACACACCAACTGCATTTGCGAGAGAGTTACCGCGCAAGGAATTACTACAGACAAGCTCTGCAAATTTGTCTGTATGGTGAGCAGGGGTTTGTTTTACTGGACGCATTTCATAAAGGCGAACATGTCCTCCACGCTTCGCTATTTGCCATGCGGCTTCACTTCCAGCTAAGCCAGCACCAATTACATTTATTGTTTGTTGTTCATTCATGCTCATTAACTCCTTTATAGCTTCGCCAAATGTACTCATACAAACGCCTTCACTCCTTAGGCAGAGTGAAGGCTTTATTTCATCAAGTAATCATATCATAGTATCTTTGATGTTACTTTTCAACTAATAGCTTTCAAAAAACGATCATTTTCGACATTTTACTGTTTTTCTTCTTCATAATCACACGAACTGCATGCAACATGCACTTCTTTTTTAGATTTCTTTTCGACAAGAAGGCTGTGACATTTCGGACATGGTCGTGCAATTGGCTTATCCCAAGAAACAAATTCACATTCTGGGTAACGGTCACATCCATAAAAGATGCGGCGTTTTTTACTTTTACGTTCAACAATGTTTCCTTCTTTACACGTTGGACAAGAAACACCGATGTCCTTAACAATTGCTTTTGTATTTCGACATTCTGGGAAATTTGAGCAGGCCATGAACTTGCCATATCGTCCCATTTTATAAACCATCTCGTGACCGCATTTCTCGCAGTCTTCACCAGCTGGCTCATCTTTTATTTCTACTTCTTCCATTTCTTCTTCCGCTACTTTTAAACGCTTTTCAAAGCTTTGATAAAATTGATCGATAATGCCAATCCAATTATCTCTACCGTCTTCGATACTATCAAGATCTTCTTCCATCTTTGCCGTAAATTCAACGTCAAGAATCTCTGGGAAGAATTCAACAATTAAATCGAGAACAATTTCCCCAAGTTCTGTCGGAACAAAGCGTTTTTCATCTAGAGCCACATACCCTCTACGTTGAATCGTATCCAAGGTTGGAGCATAAGTTGAAGGTCTGCCAATACCTAATTCTTCTAGCGTTTTAACTAATCTGGCTTCAGTATACCGCGGTGGTGGTTGAGTAAAGTGTTGATTAGGCGAAATTTCATCCTGTTTAACTACATTTCCTTCAACAAGCGCAGGCAACAGCCTATCTTCTTCTTTTTTATTATCATCGTTTCCTTCAATGTACACTTTCATGAAGCCTGGAAACTTTAATTTTGATCCGTTCGCACGGAAGAGAACACCGTTATTGTCAAGATCAACAGACATGGTATCCATTACCGCTGGCGCCATTTCACTCGCAACTAAGCGCTCCCAAATCAAGCGATATAAACGAAGCTGATCACGTGATAAAAAGTCTTTCATCGCTTTTGGCTCTTGCAGCACAGATGTCGGTCGAATCGCCTCATGTGCATCTTGTGATTTTTTATCTTGCTTCTGTTTACGCTCTTCTTGGCTCACATACTCGGCACCGTAAGTCGATTGGATGTATTCCGTTGTTTCTTGCTTAGCCGTATCGGAAATACGTGTCGAATCCGTACGCATATAAGTAATTAACCCGACTGTTCCTTGCTTTCCAAGGTCAATTCCTTCATATAATTGTTGCGCAATAAGCATCGTTTTCTTCGCACGGAAATTCAGTTTGCGGGCAGCTTCTTGTTGCAAAGAAGACGTTGTGAACGGAGTAACTGGGTTCCGTTTCCGTTCTTTTTTACTCACGTTTACAACTTTGTAGTTATCACCTTTTAGTTGTTTTAGAACGCTGTTCACTTCTTCTTCACTGGCAAGAGTCGTCTTTTCACCGTTTAAACTGTGAAATTTCGCCTCAAACAATTCATCTTCTAAATAAAATTGTCCTTTAATGCTCCAGTATTCTTCTGGTTCAAATGCTTGAATTTCTTTTTCACGATCCGTAATTAATTTTACGGCGACTGACTGTACACGACCAGCACTTAAGCCTTTTTTCACTTTCTTCCATAACAAAGGCGAGATGTTATAGCCCACTAATCGGTCTAAAATCCGTCTCGCTTGTTGTGCATCAACTAAATCCATATTAATTGGTCTTGGGTGTTTAAATGCATCTTTGATTGCTGTTTTTGTAATTTCATTAAACACAACTCGGCAGTCCGAATGCTCATCTATGTTTAAGCTATGTGCTAAATGCCACGCAATCGCTTCCCCTTCGCGATCCGGGTCAGCTGCTAGATAAATTCGCTTTGCCTTTTTTGCCGCCGTTTTTAATTCTTTTAAAACCGGCCCTTTTCCTCGTATCGTAATATACCTTGGTTCAAAGTTTTCTTCTACACTAACGCCCATTTGGCTTTTAGGCAAATCTCGGACATGGCCCATTGACGCTTTAACAACGTATTTTTTACCTAAATATTTTCCAATGGTTTTGGCTTTAGCGGGAGATTCCACGATTACTAAATAATCGGACATGTAAAGCAACTCCCTCTCAAATTATTCTCTATTGATGAAGTAAATCTTCCTCATTATTAAACAGACTTTCCCTATTTGTCAAACGCCAAAAGTTAATTTAAGTAAATCGAGACGGTTCGCTATTTTTCGACATGAACTCCGGCATTGTTTCGGCAAACGTTTCTTGATTACAAATACAATATGCCCCTTGCTGAATCAGTCCATTCACTCCTGCTGATTGTTCTGAGACAATTTGCCCCGGCACAGCAAATACATATCTGCCTTGATCAAGAGCTAAGTCAGCTGTTATAAGCGACCCACTTTTTCGTTTTGCTTCTATAATAATCGTTGCATAGGACATTCCACTGATAATTCGATTTCGTATCGGAAAATGCCATTTTTTTGGCTTAATAAAAGGGGGGTACTCTGTGAGAACAAGATGGTTTGTGGCAATTGAGTGGAATAAAGCTTTGTGTTCAGGAGGATAAATCGTTTGAAAACCCGAAGCCGTAACAGCAATTGTATTTCCTTGATGGGCGATGGCTTGTTCATGAGCAGATCGATCAATTCCTCGTGCTAGCCCACTTACGACCGTAACATTCGCTTCAATTAAAGCTGGTATTAGCAGTTTACTTGTTTCCAACCCATAAACAGTTGGGGTACGCGTGCCCACTACAGAAGCTTTTTTTGTCGCTAACAAGCTTTTATTTCCTTTTGCGTATAGAAGAGTAGGAGGGTTGTAGATTTGCTTCAATAGAGGGGGATAGAGTGGGTCTTCTTGTGAGATACAGTAAATGTCTGCTTCGATGAAGCGATTGGCATATGCTTCTGCATCTGTTTTCTTCAGCCACGCCTTCAGCCGCTCGACGACAGATTCTTTTGCGTTCATTACGTGCATCAACTCCAATGTTGTATAACGGTAAACAGACGTAAGATCTGGATCATATACAAGCAATCGAGCAAATGCTTTATGGTGTTCATATAAAACAGCATGTACATGTGTGAGCCGATTTAGAAAGGTCGACAAGCTATTCAACTCCTTATTTTCAAAAAAGCCCCTTGCAAAAGCAAGGAGCCGTTTTATTGTTTATTTTGCTGTTTCATGAGTGAGGCTTTTTTCGTATAAATCATTCGCTTTAAGAGATTCAATCAATGTTTCTCCCATAACGGATGGTGTTGCAGCAACACGGATGCCACAAGCTTCCATCGTCTTGATCTTTTCTGCAGCCGTCCCTTTACCACCAGAAATAATCGCACCAGCATGACCCATGCGCTTACCTGGAGGTGCCGTTTGACCACCAATAAATCCTACTACTGGCTTTGTCATGTTGGCTTTAACCCACTCAGCAGCTTCTTCTTCAGCCGTACCACCGATTTCACCAATCATGATAACTGCATACGTATCTGGATCATCATTAAACAAAGACAAGACATCAATGAAATCTGTCCCATTAACTGGGTCTCCACCGATACCTACAGCTGATGATTGACCAATTCCTGCTGTTGATAATTGGTGTACCGCTTCATACGTCAATGTTCCTGAACGAGAAACGACACCAATATGACCTTTATGGTGAATGTATCCTGGCATAATACCAATTTTACATTCGTCAGGCGTGATTACACCAGGGCAGTTCGGTCCGATTAAACGAGTTTTCTTGCCTTCCATATAGCGCTTAACGTTAATCATGTCAATGACAGGAATACCTTCAGTAATACAAATCGCTAAATCAAGACCTGCATCTGTCGCTTCCATAATGGCATCTGCAGCAAATGCTGGCGGTACATAAATAACCGTTGCATTTGCTCCTGTTGCATCGACTGCTTCTTTAACTGTATTGAAGACAGGAACACCTTCAATTTCTGTGCCACCCTTACCAGGCGTCACACCACCAACGACTTTTGTTCCATACTCAAGCGCTTGTTTTGTATGAAACAAGCCAGTCGCGCCCGTAATACCTTGAACAATAACTTTTGTATCTTTATTAATGAGAATGCTCATTTGTTAGCTCCGCCCTTCCTATTTCACTAGTGAAACGATTTTTTGTGCGCCATCTGCCATAGAGTCTGCAGCTGTAATGTTTAAGCCCGAATCTTTAAGAAGCTGCTTTCCGAGTTCAACATTTGTTCCTTCTAAGCGAACAACAAGTGGAATTTCTAGACCAACTTCTTTTGTTGCCGTAATTACACCCTCAGCAATAATGTCACATTTCATAATACCACCAAAGATGTTTACGAAAATTCCCTTTACCTTTTCATCAGATAAAATCAATTTGAAGGCTTCGGTTACTTTTTCAGCAGTGGCACCGCCCCCTACGTCAAGGAAGTTTGCGGGATCACCATGATAATGCTTAATGATATCCATTGTCGCCATAGCAAGGCCAGCTCCATTTACCATGCAGCCAATGTTTCCATCAAGAGCGATATAGTTTAAGTCATGTTTTGACGCTTCAATTTCTTTTACATCTTCTTCATCTAAATCACGCAATGCTACGATATCTTTATTGCGATAAAGAGCATTTGAGTCAAAGTTAAACTTCGCATCAAGCGCCATTACTTTCCCATCACCTGTTGTAACAAGCGGGTTGATTTCAGCAATTGATGCATCTTTATCTACAAAGACTTGGTATAAGCCCATCATAAATTTAACAGCTTGCCCAACTAATTCTTTAGGGATATTGATGTTGAATGCAATACGACGTGCTTGAAATCCTTGTAATCCAACCGCTGGATCGATCACTTCTTTGAAGATTTTTTCAGGTGTTTCTTCTGCAACTTCTTCAATTTCCGTGCCGCCCTCTTCAGATGCCATCAAGACCACACTAGAAGTAGCTCGATCTACGACTAAGCCGATATAGTATTCGCTTTTAATGTCGCAACCTTCTTCAACGAGTAAGCGCTTTACTTCTTTACCTGCTGGTCCAGTCTGATGTGTAACAAGCGTTTTTCCTAGAATTTCATTCGCATATGTACGAACTTCATCTAGATTTTTCGCAACCTTTACACCGCCAGCTTTTCCACGTCCACCTGCATGAATCTGAGCTTTTACAACAGATACAGACGAGCCTAGTTCTTTTGCTGCTTCTACTGCTTCGTCAACAGAGAATGCTACTTTTCCGTTTGGAACGGCTACTCCGTAAGAACGAAGAATTTCTTTACCCTGATACTCATGGATATTCATTCTCTCTCCAGCCTCCTGTAATAACGTGTGGCTTTTCCCCACACGAGAATTTTCGTGTTAAGACGAAATCCTTTTTCATTTTAGCACTTTTTTACGTGCTTGGGGAGGGGTAACCGCTATCATTGCGACAATTTCATTCATTTTCATTGTTTTTCTTGGTTTTTTTTGCCTGTTTTTCTTGTTTTTTCGCTTTGTCATTTCGTTGAAACAACGCTTTAAGCCCTTTCACAACTTGATCTTGCTCACTTGCTGGACTGTGCTGACCAAATTCACTAGAAAATTCTTCAGACTGCGTCTCTTTTTTCTTAGTCATTTAATCACTCCTCAATTGACCCTTATTATTGCTAGTATTAACCGTTTTGAGGCAAATATGATTAGTTGTACTATAGCCGCATATCGACACCCGTTCGATTCGTACCTAATGGTGTTTCTATTACCTGTTTAATCCACTTACAACTTGTAAGTACAAAGCCTTGTTCTGCTAACTTGCGTTCATATCCTTTCTGTTTAGCAGAAAACCAGCTCGGTTCGTCTTCCTTACTCCGAACTGCGAGAAATAACTGATTTTCTTTCAAGCGAATCAAGATCGATAAGTAGCCAAACATGGACACAAATCCTTGCAGGTGAATCATCACAATCTCTTTTTTTTCACCTTCATTGGTAAAATGAACAACCCAATCTGTCCCCCACTTCGAAACAAAACAATAGTGGCTTTCGTGGAAGGCATTTGGAATCAACAACATCAGCTCCAGTTTTGAAAAAAGTTCGTTATAAGCTTGGTTTACATTCACTTTTTCCCTCATTTTTCTTAGCTCTGTCACTAACTCCTGTTGCACATAAGACAACGATGTAAGCGATTGAATGGTGAACGGGTATACTTGCTGAAACAACTCCGTCTCTCGTGCATTCATTGTATGAATACATGCTTTTACAAACGACCAAGCATCTTCATTCTCTTTTTTCATGATAACGGAAAGTACTTGCGCAATCGTTTCGTCATTATTATTTAACGCAACCGTTCCTTTTAAGCTTGCTGAAGTGAGTGGAAGGTGCTTCGTTTTTATAAATGAAAGAATCGAGACCCACTCTGCTAGAGAGAGATTATCTTGTTTCTGGATCTCCTGCGCCTCCTTTATCATTGCTTCTGAAAAGGGACATTGAATTTGCTCAAAAAGGGTGAGCAGCGTTAAGACAAAACGGTTCGGTCTCACACCCCAACAATCCAATAAATGAGTGTATGTCGCCCCCGTTGTTAATACATGTAATGCCGGGGTCAATCCTGTTTGCTCGATTTGAAACCAATAGGTCTTACCTAAATCAAGTGATGCCGTTAACTTTGCAGTAACCATTGAATGTCCGATTAACAGTTGAACGAGATCTTGCCGCGGAAATCGTTTATTGACTAAACCACGGATGACGGCATCCTTCTGCCAATGATTTATTTGAACCGGTTCCACCGTTATCACTCCTAACGATCGTTTATGTACAAGAGACCAGCTGCTTTTTCCATCACCGGCTTAAATGAACGTCGATGTTCTTTCGTTACACCATGCTGTTCGATTGCCGTTAAATGTTTCACCGTTCCGTAACCAGCATGGTCATTAAAGCCATATTCCGGATAGGATTCCGCTAACCGTTCCATATAGTCATCACGCCATACTTTCGCTAATACAGAGCTAGCGGCAATCGATAGACTTTTAGAATCGCCTTTAATTAAAGACATTTGTCCAATTGGGATTGGTAATGTAATAGCATCAAGTAATAAGTAATCAACAGGTAGCTCTAACCCGTTGATGGCAGCCTGCATCGCTTTTTTTGTCGCCTCGAGTATATTGATTTGATCAATTTCTAGAGCAGAAACGGATGATATATGATAAGCAAGTGATTGCTCTTTAATAGAGTTTGCAAACTCTTCTCGTTTCGCTTTTGCTAGTTTCTTAGAATCGGTTAACCCAAGCAATTTAAAATCGAGGGGGAGGATACAGGCACAAGCCGTTACTGGCCCAGCTAACGGGCCTCTTCCAACTTCATCTACGCCGCATATGAACTGGTAGCCTTTTTCTCTTAGGTCCTGTTCAAATTGCCACATGTCATCGTGCATCGTGACTAAAGTACGCTCTTTTTCTAGCTGCCGCTCATAACGATTTAATAGAGCCTGTACCCCTTTTCGGTCGTCCTTACGTAATTCCTCAAGCTCTTTTTGGTCAAATTTATGTTGAACCAATTGTTCGCGTAACGCATGAATGGATTGCATGAATAATACCTGCCTTATTTATGCTATAGTATGTAAAGATTGTTATGTGAGGGGTTTGTTCCAGTGTTCATTTTTGAAATGATTTTATTAATTGGTGTCGGCTTTATAGCTGGAGTGATTAACACTGTATCTGCTGGTGGTTCATTAATTACCTTACCAGCCTTGCTATTTCTAGGGATTCCATCCACTGAAGCCAACGGAACAAACCGTGTTGCCATCGTCGTTCAAAGCTTAACATCCTTTTTTACCTTCGTCCGAAAAGGACAGGTAAAATTAAAAGGCAACGCCAGTATATTAATAGCTTCTACACTGGGAGCGATCTTTGGTGCACTTTCTGCAATAACTGTTTCAGATGACTCGTTTATGCTTATTCTTGCTTTTACTATGGTTGTCACCTTATGTTTCATCATCTGGAATCCCGTTAAAGCGATTAATCGTCCAAGCACTTTAACACCACTTGCCTATGCGCTAGGCACAGCTGCCTTTATTCTCATTGGCTTCTATAGTGGCTTTATTCAAGTAGGCGTTGGGTTTTACATCATGATCGTAGCCATTTTACTTTACAAAAAATCGTTTGTCGAGGCGACATTCCTCAAAATTATCGTTGTGGGCTTATCGGTCTCGATCTCCCTCATTATTTTTGCCGTCAATGGACAAGTATTATGGGAAATTGGTCTTATTTTAGCGATTGGTAACGCCTTAGGTGCCTGGGTAGGTAGTAAAATGGTTCTTCTTCAACGTACAGGTTGGATTCAGTTTATCTTAATTGTAACGGTCATCACTCTAGCAGGTCGTCTTTTGTACGAAGCGCTCGCTTAAAAAAAGAATCGCGGCTTGATTCATCAAGCTTGCGATTCTGCTTTTTCCAGCGTTACCTTTCCAATCGTCCCACTTCTTAACTCACGGAGAATAAGTTCTGCTGTTTTATCATAATCAACAAGGCCACCTTTAACAATGCAACCACGTTTTTTCCCAATTTCATCAAATAATTGACCCACATCTTCACTATCAACCGGTAACTCAATCGCGTAGCGGTTCTGCAACTGCTTTGGGTAATCCTCAGCTAGTAGCCGAAGCGTAAATGCAGCCACATCACCATAATCAAGCAGTTCATCCTTAATGGCTCCTGTTGCAGCCAGTCTGAGACCTACTTCTTGATCATCAAACTTTGGCCAAAGAATCCCCGGTGTATCGAGTAAATCAAGCTGATTCCCTACCTTTATCCACTGCTGTTGTTTTGTTACACCTGGTCTATCGCCTACTTTTGCTTGGCGTTTATTCACGAGTCGATTAATGAGTGTTGATTTTCCTACGTTAGGAATTCCGAGAATAACCGCTCGCAATGCCCTTGGTTTCATGCCCTTTGCTTCCCACTTCTCATAAAGAGCGTGTGCAAGCTTTTGACAGGCGGGAGCAATTTTTTTAATCCCCTGCCCTGTCTGTGAATTAATCGCGAGAACTTCTGCACCCTGCTTGCGAAAATAAGAACTCCACTGTTCTGTTTGTTTTTCATCTGCCAAGTCTGCTTTATTAAGTAACACCAAACGTGGTTTCTGATCAACCAATTCTTCAATAATTGGATTTTGTGATGACATCGGGATGCGCGCATCTAATAACTCAATAACAACATCAATCATTTGCAATTTCTCTTTAATTTCCCGACGCGCTTTGGCCATATGGCCTGGATACCACTGAATTGTCTTCACTACATACACCTACTTCTTATTTACAATTGTCATATTATCTAATGGATAAAAAATCAAATTGGCTTTGCCGATAAACTCTGTTTTTGCAACAACGCCAATATCTCTGCTATCTTTACTTAATCGACGATTATCGCCCATTACAAAATAATGTCCTTCTGGAATGGCATCTAAGCCTGTAAGTTCTTTTAAAGTAAAATCTCCCGTTAACGGCTGCTCACCATGTAAGGTTGCTTTTAATTTATCTAAAAAAGGTTCATCAACTGGATTTCCATCGATATACAAGGTATCGCTCTCATAAGAAAGCGATTCTCCCGGAAGACCTACGATTCGCTTAATATAATCTTTTCCACTTGGTGCATGAAAAACAACGATGTCAAATCGTTCTGGCTTTAAAAATGTATAGCCGACTTGATTAACGATCATTTTGTCACCTGTGTCAAGGGTTGGCTGCATCGAATGACCTTCAACAATGATGGGTGCAAGTAAAAAAATTCGAACAGCTATTGTAATTAGAAGAGCTAGACTAATTATTTTTGCCCATTCCGTTGTCGGGGACTTACGTACGTTCAATGCATTCTCCTCCTTTTAATCCATCATACCATGTTTATAGAGAAACCTATCAAAAAAAAGCACGGCATAAGCGCGTGCTTTCTTTGTCTGATTATCGACGAATCTCTTTAATACGTGCTTTCTTACCACGAAGATTACGCAAGTAGTAAAGTTTCGCGCGACGTACTCTACCTTGACGCTTCACTTCGATCTTTTCGATCTTCGGTGAATGTAATGGGAATGTACGTTCAACACCTACACCGTATGAGATTTTACGTGCGATAAACGTTTCGCTGATTCCAGCACCGCGACGCTTGATCACGACACCTTCAAAAAGCTGAATACGCTCACGAGTTCCCTCCACTACTTTTACGTGGATTGAAAGCGTGTCTCCTGGACGAAAATCCGGGTGATCTGTACGCAATTGCTCATTAGTGATTTCATTAATTAGGTTGCTCATCGTATTGTTCCCTCCTTCCGTACAGACATTCATGCCATCATACCAGCAGCGGAACATCGTAATCTCGCTAATGAATACTCATTAGTCACAACCAATATCATAGCATATTCATTCTACAATCTCAATAAGTAACTAAATCTTTTTTTGACTTGGCAAACCAAGAATGGCAAACACATCTTCAAGCTTTTGAATGACCAACTGCGTTAGTAGAACACGACGCTTCTGCTCATCTTCATTTGCCTTTAAGACAGGACATTGCGAATAAAAGCGATTGTAGAGACTTGCCAGTTCAAAAGCAAATGTACAAATCAAATTAGGTTCTAGTGTATGAACGGCTTTTTGGAAAGTTGTCGTCCAGCCCGATAAGTGCTTAAGCAACGCTCTTTCACTATCTGCCGCTCTTGCAAACGACGCTCCATCTGCCGAAATGTTTGCCCCTTCCGCTTTCTCTGCAATACTGTTTGCCCGTGCATACGTATAAACTAAATAAATGCCCGTGTTCCCCGTCACCTGTGTCGCTTCATCTAAATCAAACACAATGTCACTCGTTGTATTATAACGAAGCATATTGTAACGAATGGCTGCAAATGTTAACGTTTCGACTGTTTGTTCATTTGCTTGAGGACTTTGAACACGTACAGCTTGCTTCATTTCTGTTATTAAATCATTAATTTTTATGCCGATTCCTTTTCGACCCGACATCGCGTATACATCTTTATCCGCTTGCACTTCTAATCCCAACCGCTTGGCTGTTTGTTTACTGAGCGACACAACCCCGTAAGGTACATGATGAAGCTGATTTGCTTGTTCTTCGTAGCCTGCAGCGAACAACGCTTGCTTTACGACTTTCTGTGGATACTCCTGGCGATAGTCAATCACATTGATCACAGCATCCGCTTGTCCGAATTCAGCCTCGATTCCATCTGCATTGGTTGTCCAAAGCTCATTTGTTTTCGGTTTATATAAGAAATTACGCTCAAGCAAACCAAATTTCCACATATGATAAGCAATATCTTTAGCCGTGTATGTTAAGACGCCATTGGAGCGAACTAAGATCTTATCCGCAAGGTGAGCCGACTCTTCTAAGTCGTCTTCCACATCCTCACCAGTTCGAATGACCCAACATCCAGCCTGAGGCCCACTTTCCTGTTTGAAAAAAACATCTGTTTGTTTGAGCTTTTCAAACGCTTCTTCCCAAAACCCTTTTCCAACAATGTCTCTTTCCCACACAAGTAAATCATAATCAATGCCAAATTGACCCATTTCCTCAATGTGCTCCGATGCCAGCTTGTCGGCAACCGCGTAGCCTAGCCAAGCAATGCTGTTGTTCCCCGCTTCAAGCTTATGAAGAATATCATCCCTCACGTCTGTTGAAAGTTCATTCGCTTCGTATGCTTGATTAAGCGATGAATAGATCTCCCAGCAGTAGTCCCCAAAACGCGCAGCTGGTTTACTTGATTCTGTGTGCAGTAAAGCTGTCACCGTATCCGCTAATTGATTCCCCAAATCATCTATATAGTTATGTACCTCTACTTCGGAACCCGCTAATTGGTGGATGCGTACAAGCGTGTCTCCGATGCACGCATTGCGCAAATGCCCAATATGAGCTGATTTGTTGGGATTAATCGACGTGTGTTCAACAACCACTTTTCTTGGGTTCGTTGCCCATTCATTTACCGTTGCTTCATTTAATTGAATTTGATCCCAATCGATAAAAAAGTTAATAAAGCCTGGGCGCACAACATCGACTTGATTAATCGGAAGCTCTTTTCTCTCAAGCTGTGCTTTTAAATCCATGGCAATCTCAAATGGATTTTTCTTCGCGACGCGCGCCAATTTCATCGCCACATTTGTTGAATAATCACCATGAATAAGCTGAGCAGGCTGTTCTAATTCGATTTGTATTTGGTCAGAGTATGTTCCCGCTGCATCTTGAATCGCTTTTGATAATTGCTGTTCCAATTGCATCAGCAAAACCACCTTTTTCTATTTTTGCTAATCAGTATAGCATGCCGAATTCGCTAAGGGGAGTCGTTTTCCGTTTTTCTTCCAAAAAAAGACTACATTTTCTGACAGAAAATGTAGTCTAGCAAGTATGTATCTAAGAAAACTGCATTTCTTTGAATATATGGTGCAATGCTAGTCTTGCCGCACCTAGTGATGGGCCCTTTTCTTTCCAATAAGACTTTTCTAAGCAAATCGACACATTCGTCGTTTTTTCTAATTCTTGCAGTAAATGAAGCATGTATTCAAAAAAGAGATGCTGTTCGGCAATCCATCCATTCACTAAAACCTTTTCAGGCTTAAGCAATAAAGCATAGTTGCACAATAATGTTACGATATCGTGCGCAATCTTTTTTGCTTCGCTAAGATAGGGGTCTTGATTCTGCTGAAAAGCAAGCGTGAAGAAACGGTCAATGACAGAGTGATTGTCTAGCGTATCGGTAAATTCGTGCGGATAGCGCTGACGTAACCCTTTTGACAAATTATAAATTGAATACACGTTTAATGGTTGAAAAATGGTCTTTTCATCATCAAATGCACTTGCCATGATCGAGTTTCCTGTTTCACCTGTATCATAAATTTCATTTCTGAGAATAATACCCGTTCCTACGCCTCGACTTAACAACGTATAGACCAAGCTATGACAACCTACGGCATTCCCACTGCACTGCTCAGCAAACGCTGCTGCATTGACGTCATTAACAAGATGGATCGGCACTTGAAATACGTTTGCGACAAGATCATGTAGTGGATAATGTCTCACATTCAAATTGTAAGAGAAAACAATTTTTTTCCGTTCCTCATCAAGAATACCTGGTAGAGAAATGCCAATTCCTTTTATTTCATCGAGATTTAACTTCTGTTCTCTTATGAATACATCCAACAGCTTGGGCAAATCAGCTAAATTCTCATCAGTTAACTCACCCATTCGTTGCGTAACAAGGAGTTCCCCTCGCAAATTTAACAAAGTCAGTTCAGTCGCAAAGCTAAGATCAACACCAACGACAAATCCACCACGGGCGTTAATTTCCAATAACGTTGCTTTCCTACCAACACCTTCACCAACTGAACCCGTCTCTATTACAATGCCTTCATGTAGGCTTTCTTCAATTAAGGTCGATACTGTGGTTGGACTTAACCCTGTTTTTTGAACAAGATCTGTTCTGGAAATAGGTGCAAAAAGATTGATAAGGCTTAATAACTTTGATTTATTGTATTGCTTCAGCAGTTTCTGATTTCCTTGCCTTGCTTGCATATGAACTCCACTCCATTCCCTGCCGCTTTAACTGTATTCGAGTGCAAAGGCCTCCATACTCGATTCGCCAGTGGAACAGATCAGCACAGCTGTATGCTCATCCGGGATCACATCACAATCATATGGATCGCGTAGGACGAGCACAATGCAGTCTTTATGATTCAACCGACGTAATAACGCTTGTTGCTCAGTGAACAAATGTGCGTTAATTGTACCGATAATAACGACTTCTTTCTCGTTCACTTTTTTTACTAGTTCTTCTATCTCTTCATTCGTTGGTTTTAATGATAGCGAAAAGGTATCTACTTGTAAATGACTGAGCTTGTCCGCCAATGGAACTTGCTTTCCTCCAGTCGAATCAGCAGGAGTCAACGCTTCAAGATCAGGCAAAATCAACGCATAGGAGCGCTCTTGCTGAAGCGGAAGGAGATGCTTCGGATCCCGCTCTAATTGTAGACTTTGCTTGGCAAGATCCAACGCTTTTTCTTTCCATTCCACCTCAGGAATTGGCTCTGCTTTTAGCTGGTACCGTTTCACAGCTTGTTTCATTTGTAACAAGCGTTCAACCGACTCATCGATTCGCTCTTCTGTAATTCTACCTGATTCTACTGCAGCAACTAAGCCATTAAAAACCTCTTGCTGAAATGCTGGCGAGTGACAAATTAACAGTTGATCAACCCCCGCTTCAACAGCAAGCACACCAATTTCACTAGCAGGAAAGTGGTCTTTAATGGCGTTCATCTCCATGTCGTCTGTGCAGATTACTCCAGTAAACCCTAGTTTTTCACGCAAGATCTCCGTCATCCAATAATGCGACATTGTCGCTGGCAACCCCTTGGACTCTTCTACTTGATCATAGATGACATGGTTGACCATAATAGCATCCACACCCTCTTCAATCGCACGCTCAAATGGCGGAATGATCTTTGTGAAGATATCTTCTTTGCTTAAACTGCATGTGACCGAACCTAAATGTGAATCTGCTTCCGTTTCCCCATGACCAGGGAAGTGTTTTGCTGTTGCCGCAACCCCAGCATCATGGATGCCTTGTATGTATCTAGCACCATACTCACTAACAAGTTCCGTATTCTCACCGTAGCTCCGTACACCAATGACCGAATTCTTTCGATTTGTATTGACATCAAGGATTGGAGCCCAGTCAATCGCTACTCCATGCGCAGCCATCATGCTCCCAAGTAGCTTTCCATTTTCATAGGCTAACTGAGGATTTTTTTTAAGTCCGAGAGCGCGATTTCCTGGAACGGAAGGAAAAAAACGATCAAGTGTCGAAAGGGTTCCACCTTCTTCATCTAAAGCGAGTAAGAACGGTTTTTCATAGCCTTTTTTTTGATAGTAATCATGAACCTCACTAAATAAAGTAAGTAACTGTTTTTTGTTTTCAATGTTATATGGATAAATACTCATGCCACCAAAAGGTAATTGCGAAAATCGCTGATCAAATTTTTCATCGATGAAATTACTTGGTGAACCCATCGAGAATAGAAACCCTACTTTTTCCCGAATGGTGGCGTTTATCATTTCTTTCGTAATCACTCGTCATCCCTCTTTCTTCTATAAATTTAAGACTTTATTGCTCCAGAAACGAGTCCAGATATAATTTGCTTTTGGAAGAAAATAAAGAGAATAAATACAGGGAGGAGCGACACAACAGAAGCTGCCATTAAATTCCCCCAATTTGTGTTGTTTAAGAAACTAAACTCCGCTAACCCTAATGGTACGGTCCTCATTTCCGGTGAAGTTGTTAAGATTAATGGCGATAAGAAGTCATTCCACGAGTTCAAGAACGTCATAATCACAAGAACGGCAACAATCGGTCTTGCTAATGGAAAAATGATTTGCCAAACAATCCGGAATTCTGACGCCCCATCTACTTTTGCTGCATAAATCAATTCATCTGGTAAACCCGAGATGTATTGCCGCATGAGGAAGATACCAAAAGGCGTAACGAGTGTTGGCACAATTAAAGCGCGGTACGTGTCAATCCAACCAATATTCTGCATTAGTTGAAACACCGGTATCATCGTGACTTGAAAAGGAATCATGAAGCTTGTTAGCACCAGAATAAATATCATGTTTTTTCCAGGAAACGTCATTTTAGCAAACGTATAACCGACCATTGTACAGAAAAAAACATTTCCAATGACAATGGACGATGAAATAAACAAACTATTTCCTAGATAACGAGCAAAGTTTCCATTTGAAAGTACCGTCACATAATTATCAAAAGATGGACTTTTCGGCAGAATATCCGCTAATGTACGTAAAACAACTCCGTCTGTTTTTATTGAAATACTCACCATATATAAAAAGGGAATGAGCATGACACTTAATGGAATTAACAAGAGTAGAAACAACACAATCTCTCGCGGCTTATAGTCAAAGAATTTTCGTCTTGGTTTCTTTTTTTGTCCAATAGGCGGTTCTTTATCTTGCATTAGAAGCGGCGCTTTCGGCTGGTGTGATGGCTGATTCATCAGTCTCCAACCCCCTTATTAATTCCCATAATCTTCAGCATCAAGAGCGACACACCCATTATAATGACAAACAATACATAGGCAGTAGCTGATGCTGGTCCAAACTGGAACTGTCTAAACGCTTGTTCATATAAAAAGAACACAATCGTTGTTGTTGAATTTAACGGTCCACCGCTCGTAAGCGTATAGACTTCAGGAAAAACTTGAAAGGTGTTAATCGTGTTTATCACAATAACAACAATCGCGATCTGGCGAATATGTGGCATTGTCACATGCCAGAATTGTTTAATGCGCGAGGCACCATCGACTGTTGCAGCTTCGTACAAGTCTTTTGGAATCGATTGCAGCCCAGCTAAAAAAATGAGCATGTAAAACCCACATGACATCCAGACGGATAAGCCCATTAACGAAGCAAGTGCCGTTCTTGTATCCATTAACCAATTCATTGTCGGTAAGTTAAATACATTCAACACCATATTTAAAAAGCCTGAAGGTGAATACATGAAGTTAAACATCATTGATACAACAATTATCGATGTTACAGTAGGTAAGAAAAATCCAACACGGAAAAAATTCTTGAATGGAATTCGTTGGTTCACTGCAAGCGCTAATAAAAGAGCAATTGAGACCGTAAAAGGAATGGTACCTACTACATAAATAAATGTGTTGATTAATGCTCGTCCGAATACCGGATCCTGAAATAAATTCGTATAATTAGCTAAGCCAACAAATTCCATCTCTCCCCGTAAGATTTTCACATCATGAAAACTGTAGATAAAGGATTGGATTAATGGATAGACACTAAATACGGCAAAAAGTATAAACCAAGGAAGTAAAAAGATATAAGCCATCTTATTACGTTTCATTGCGATCCAAGTTGACACAGTCACACCTCCATGATAAAAGCGATATCCCTCGTTCAATACGAGGGATATAACTTTTTCAAAAATTGTTGCTTTCTCAAGTCGATAGAACGTCAAACGACTAGCTTGTTTTATAGCTCATTTTCAATTTTATCGTGTGCATTATTTAGTGATTCCGTTGGATCAACATTGTTTAGTAATGTTTGTTCAACTGCTTCAACAACATGTCGACTTATGTTTTGCCATTGCGTGATGGCCGGAGACGACTTCGCACTTTCCAATTGTCCTGCGAACACTGAAAGTTGTGGATTCTCATCAAAAAATTCATGTTCTTCTACACCAGGAACTGCAGCAAACATTGATCCGATACGCTGCATATGATCAATCGCTTGTTCCTCGGAAGCAACATGCTGCATTAATTTGAATGCCTCTTCTTTATTATCTGATCCCTCTGGAATAACTAAAATTTCTCCACCAGCAAAACTGGATGCGGTTGATTGAGCACCGTCTGGAATCGGTGCAACATCAAAGTTTAACTCTGGTGCATCACGCGGAATCGAAAAGACACCCCATGCTCCTGAAAAAGACATTCCGATATTACCTGCGCGGAATTCGCTATCAATAACTTCACTTTGAGATACAAGTGAGTATTCACTAATCTCTTTATAGAATTCCAATGCTTCAATCATTTCAGGCGAGTTAATCGTACTAGCTGTATTGTCTTCGTTTAAAACATCTGCGCCGTTACTCCATGCTGTGGCCATAAAATAATGCCAGGTTGCTTCTGGCTCTCCAGCATGAATACCAAATCCTGAAGCATCCGTATTCTCTTCAATTTGTTTCGCATATTCAAGCATCTCATCCCAATTTTGCGGTGGATTGTTCGGATCAAGACCAGCTTCTTCAAATAGATCAGTATTAATGTACATCGCTCGAGACGACATTAACCAAGGCATGCCATACACATCCTCTTGGTAAGTAACCGTATCCCAATTCACATGATCATCATAGATTGGTTGCACTTGCTCCGTAACGTTTGCAAGAACTCCTTCTTCCACAAAATTTGCAAACCATGTGTCACCAAGCTCAATGACGTCAGGTACGGAATTACCGGCAAATGCTGTCGTAATTTGCTCTAAACCGTTGTCCCATGTTAACTGGCGTAAATTCACTTTAATGTTTGGATTTTCTTCAATAAATGAATCAATAACTGGGTTTATTGTATTTTCTGAATTTGAATCATCTTCTCCTGTAAAAAACCAAAAGTCCAACGTTACTTCTTCATCTCCACCAGTTGCATTCCCTTCCTCACCGCTTCCATTACATGCTGCGAGCATGACGCTCATTCCTCCAAAAACCGCTGCGTACTTTAAGTACTTTTTCAACGTATTGACCCCCTTAATTAATTTTTCCAATGGACGTATTAATTAAGTAGAGGAAGTCTAGGTGCTTGTCCATTTGAAAGTTGACCTAATTGTAGTTGATTTATATTTAATTGTCAATTATATTTTTATTTTCTAATAGTAATCGCTTTCAAGTTGATTCTTCCCTGCTATTGCCCCTTTCATTTAGATGTTTTCATCTAAAACAAAAAGACTTATTCTTTCTAGAATAAGTCACGTTACTTTCCGTCGAGATCTCGTTTTATATGATCCAGTTGTTTTGCTTCTTTCTTATTTAAATCATAGGACGCTAGTAAATCTGGTCGACGCAAATACGTTCGCTTCAATGACTGTTCAGAACGCCACTCTGTAATCTTTTCATGATGACCAGACAACAGAACATCTGGAACATCCATTCCGCGGAATTGTGCTGGTCTCGTATAGTGAGGATGCTCAAGTAGACCTGTAGAATAGGAATCTGTAACGGCTGATTCATCGTTTCCGAGAACACCAGGTAATAAGCGCGTCACGCTGTCAGCAATGACCATCGCCCCAATTTCCCCGCCGGTTAGCACATAATCACCAATTGAAATCTCATCGGTTACTAGATGCGCTCTTACCCGTTCATCGAAGCCTTCATAGTGGCCGCAAAGAAAAATGAGATGTTCCTCCTTCGCTAAATCCTCCGCTTTCTTTTGTGTATATTGTTCTCCCTGAGGACACAGAAGAATGACCCGCGGCTCCGTTTTAGCTTTTTCTTTAACCGCTTCAACAGCATCAAAGATTGGCTGCACAGATAATACCATACCTGCTCCACCACCGTATGGGTAATCATCTACTTTTCCATGTTTGTTTGTAGAATACAAACGAAAGTCAATTGCCTGAAAAGAAATGAGCCCTTTTTCCGCTGCTTGTTTTAAAATAGACGAACCAAAAACCGCCGTAAACATATCAGGAAATAACGTTAGCACGTCTATCCTCATTAGTGATCCAGTCCTTCTAATAAATGAACATCAATGCGCTTATTTTCTATGTCAACCTGTTTAATAACGGATTCAATGTAGGGTAAGAGTAAATCTTTTTTACCTTTTCGTTCAACAACCCACACATCATTTGCACCTGTTTCAATAATGTCCTTTACACTTCCAAGGATTTCTCCTTCTTCATTGTAGGCAGAACACCCAATGATTTCATGGTAATAAAATTCATGTTCTGCAAGGTCCGTTAATTTAGTCTCTGACACATAGAGATTCGATCCTTTGAACAATTCTACTTCATTTATATTTCCATAACCTTCGAATGTAAGTAAGTCAAAGTTTTTGTGCACACGATGACTGTTTACTTTTACAAATATGCCTTTTTCATTTGGGGCAGTAGCTATTTTTAATTCTGAACCAATAGCGTAACGTTCGTCTGCAAAGTCTGTATTGGACAAAACCCGCACTTCGCCACGAACACCATGCGTATTGACAAGTCGTCCTACATTAAACCAATTTGCCATCATTTAAAAACTCACTTTCTCTAATTTCTAAAATTTTTCCGTCTTTAACGACAACTGTTATATCGGTTTCATTCGTAACCCAGCGGTCGCCTACCGTTAAATCAAGAAGGACTTCCGTTTTGCCTGAACTAATTTCCGTGCCAATCGAAAGAGCGGATAGTTGAGTGAGTTGAAATTCCAGTGACTTTCTTTTCTCTTCTCGTCTCTGTAATTCTTTCTTATATTTATCATGAATCCCACTCGATTCTCGGTTTGATTTTACTGTTTTAAGCGCTCGTTGTAGTTGAAATTCCATTTGCTTCATTTCAGTTGTAACTTGTGTAAGATTGCGTTGAAAGGATTGTTCTAATTCGTTCTTTTTATCTGCTGTTAAGATCATTTTTACAGAAGCGGTTCGTACGTATTTCAAACAAACACCTCCATTCAATTACATACAAAAAAGGGAGAGGTTTCCCTCGCCCTTTTATTCGACAATATCAAGACGAACACGTTCATTGTGTTTGCCAGTTGCAGCATACAGCACAGAGCGAATCGCTTTTGCCGTTCTTCCTTGTTTTCCGATCACTTTACCCATATCATCAGGATGTACCAAGAGGCGCAATACATGCGTTCTCTCTTCATGAGCTTCTTCAACTTGTACCGAATCTGGATGATCCACTAGCGATTTGGCAATATGTTCAACTAAAGCTTTCACGTTCGTCATCCTCCTTAGGAGTGATTACTTACTGTTTTTTTCGTTGTGAAGCTTTTCCATCAAACCAGCGTTTGAGAACAAGTTACGAACCGTATCAGAAGGCTTCGCACCTTTAAGCATCCATTCTAATGCTTTTTCCTCTTTAATATCAACTTGAGCTGGTTGAGCGATTGGGTTGTATGTTCCAATCTCTTCAATGAAACGCCCGTCACGTGGGAAACGAGAATCAGCAACTACTACACGATAAAATGGGGCTTTCTTTGAACCCATACGTTTTAAACGAATTTTTACAGCCATTTGCTGTACACCTCCAAATAATAATACACACAATTTTTTATCATATCATCAAATCTACTTATTCGCAAGATAAACTTTTAAATAGATGTTGATTAGAATGGGAGTTTAAACCCACCAAGGCCTTTGCCTTTTTTCTTTCCTTTACCTGCTTGCATACCTGTCATTTGTTTCATCATTTTCTTCATGTCTTCAAATTGCTTTAACAGTCGATTGACATCCTGAATCGTTGTACCGCTACCTTTGGCAATCCGCTTGCGCCGACTACCATTGATCACGCTTGGATCTCTTTTTTCAAGTGGCGTCATTGATTTCACAATTGCTTCAACTCGAACCAATTGTTTTTCATCGACCTTTAAATCTTTCATCCCTTTTTTATTCATACCCGGCATCATGCCAAGCAGATCTTCAAGAGGACCCATGCTTTTCACTTGCTCAAGCTGTTCCAAGAAATCATCAAACGTGAAGTCCATTGTCCGAAGCTTCTTTTCAAGCTCCTTCGCTTTCTCTTCATCCACATTTGATTGCGCTTTTTCAATCAGAGACAGCACATCACCCATACCAAGTATACGAGAGGCCATTCGATCAGGATAAAATGGCTCTAACTGATCGATTTTTTCACCCATACCGGCGAACTTAATAGGAGTATTTGTTACTGCTTTAATTGAAATTGCCGCACCACCACGGGTATCTCCATCAAGCTTCGTGAGAACTGCACCAGTGATGCTTAGCTGTTCGTTAAAGCTTTCAGCAACGTTCACAGCATCTTGACCTGTCATTGAATCAACAACAAGGAGAATCTCATCTGGATTAACGGTTGCTTTTATTTCGCTTAGTTCCGCCATCAGTGACTCATCAATATGCAGCCGCCCAGCCGTATCAAGAATAACGTAATCATGGTGCTCTTCTTTCGCTTTTAACACGGCTTGTTTAGCAATTTCAACAGGACTAACTTGATCTCCAAGTGAAAACACTGGCATATCTAGCTGCTTCCCTAATGTCTCAAGCTGTTTTATCGCTGCAGGGCGATAGACATCACAAGCTGCTAGTAACGGCTTGCGGTTGTGCTTTTTACGTAAATAATTCGCTAATTTAGCTGTTGTAGTTGTTTTACCGGCACCTTGCAATCCGACCATCATCACAATGGTTGGAGCTTTTGACGCAACAGCGATCTTGCTTTGTTCTGAACCCATTAACGTGGTTAACTCTTCATTAACAACTTTGATAACTTGTTGACCAGGTGTTAAGCTCTTCATGACTTCTTGACCAAGCGCTTTTTCTTTGACGCTGGCAATAAATTGCTTCACCACTTTAAAGTTAACATCCGCTTCGAGCAAGGCAAGGCGAACTTCCCGCATCATTTCTTTGATGTCTTGTTCGCTTACTTTTCCTTTTCCACGAATTTTCGTTAGCGTACCTTGCAGGCGCGCGGCGAGTCCTTCAAATGCCAAATAAATCGCCTCCTACGTACTATTCAAGTTTCTCTATCCGTTCGACTACGGAAAGAATAACACTCTCTCGCTCATCAACCGTTTCTTTGAGTTCTTTTAGTAAAGCTCGTCGTTGTTCAAACTTTGTCAGTAACAGTAGCTTGGCTTCGTATTCTTCAAGCATGGCTTCTGTCCGGCGGATATTGTCATAGACCGCTTGTCGACTAACTTCGTACTCATCTGCTATCTCCCCAAGCGAAAAATCGTCTAAATAATAATAAGACATATAGTTACGCTGTTTTTCAGTTAACAAGGGATGATAGAAATCAAATAAGTAATTCATACGTAATGTTTTATCGAGCACGGGACAACACTCCATGTTAAGTCATTTCCCTTTACGAATACACATATTACCGTATCACTGTTTATCTGTCAAGTTTTTATCTTAACATCTTTAAATCATGCTTTACTGACTGGTAGATTCCTCAATCATATCTTTAAATAAACCGTAAACAAATTGTTCTGCATTAAACGGTTTAAGATCGTCTTTTTGCTCACCTAGTCCAATGAACTTAACTGGAATATCGAGCTCTTGGCGCACAGCGATTACAATACCACCTTTAGCCGTCCCATCAAGCTTCGTTAAGACCAAACCAGTAACATTTGTTGCTTGACCGAATGCTTTTGCTTGTGACAGAGCATTTTGACCCGTCGTTGAATCAAGGACAAGAAGAACCTCATGTGGTGCTCCAGGAACTTCTTTTTCTATAACGCGCTTTACTTTTGCAAGCTCATTCATTAGATTGACCTTATTTTGCAACCTTCCAGCTGTATCGCAAATTAACACATCTGCTTTTCTTGACTTAGCAGCAGCGATTGCATCATACATGACAGCAGCAGGATCCGAGCCTTCCTGCTGCTTAATAACTGGAACACCGACACGCTCGCCCCAGACGTCAAGTTGGTCAATTGCCCCTGCTCGGAACGTGTCACCTGCAGCCAAGACGACAGATTTTCCTTCCTGCTTCAAGTGATGTGCGAGCTTGCCAATTGACGTTGTTTTACCAACGCCATTTACACCAACGACTAAAAGGACAGTCAGCTCCCCTTCTTGGATGTTTAAAGCAGCATCGTCTCTTTCCTTTTCAAGCAGACCAGCTAATTTTTCTGAAATCACTGGCTGAATATCCTTTGTGTCCTTAATGTTTCTTAAGCGAACTTCATCTTTCAAGTCCTCAACTAAATCCATCACGGTTGCTACGCCTACATCCGCACTAATTAAGAGCTCTTCAAGATCTTCAAAGAAATCCTCGTCAACTTTGCGGTAGCGAGACATCAACTCATTCATTTTCCCAGAGAAGTTGGTTCGCGTTTTTTCAAGTCCCGTTTTAAATTTATCCGTTACTTCATTTGTTTGTTGGGACATCTTGTCTTTTAATTTTTTAAAAAAGCTCAATCGTTTACCCTCCTAATTTTCAATAAGCTCGCGTGTTTCTTCTAACTTAACCGATACTAGTCTTGAGACACCTGATTCCTCCATTGTCACTCCGTACAAAACGTCAGAGCCTTCCATCGTCCCTTTACGATGAGTCACAACGATAAACTGCGTTTTTAAAGAGAAGTCTCGTAAATATTGGGCAAAGCGACTTACGTTTGCTTCATCTAAAGCTGCTTCCACTTCATCAAGCACACAAAATGGAACAGGACGTACTTGAAGGATGGCAAAGAGTAACGCAATCGCCGTTAGTGCGCGCTCTCCCCCTGATAAAAGCGCAAGCTGCTGTCGTTTTTTTCCTGGTGGACGAGCAACAATTTCTATCCCCGTGGTTAAAGGATCGGCTTTATTTGTCAACACTAAATCTGCGTCGCCACCACCGAATAGTTTCGTGAAGACAGCTTGAAAATGGCTTCGAATTTGAGCAAACGTCTCACTAAAGCGCTTCGTCATCTCTTCGTCCATTTCTGCAATCGCTTGATCAAGCGAACCACGAGCTTCAGCCAAATCGTTTTTTTGCGCCATTAAAAAGTCATAGCGCTCCTTCATCCGTGCATATTCATCGATTGCTCCAACATTTACGACGCCAAGTTCATCAATAGACCGTTTCAATAGCGTTAATTTCCCTTTGGCCTCTTCTATTTCAATCGAGAGCGGGTAGTGTTGGGCTGCAGCTTCATAAGACAATTCATATTCTTCACGTAAACGATTCAAACGGTAATCTAAATCAACATCGAGACGATTTACTCGAACCTCTAGTTTTTGACTCTCGTCAACTGTATACGCATACTCTCCTTGGAATTGTTTCATTTCCGTTTCAAGGCGCTGATAACTGTTGTTTAAGCGTTCATCTTCTTTCATCAGTTGTTCAAGTTCATCGGCAAGTTGCTTCTTTTTTGTATAGCCCTGTGTAATTTGCTTAGCCAATGAATCTTTCGTCACTGCTTGTTCGTCGCTTGATGAATGAAGTAACTCAAAGTGCTCACGTTCTGTTTGAAGCGATTTTACGAGCTGTGCTTCAAGCTGACTCAATTCTGCTTTTTTCGTATGGCTATACTGCAATTGTTGATTCACTTCTGCACGCTTAACTTTCAGCTCGGTCAATTCAACAGTAAGTTTTTCTTTTGACTCTTGCTGTGATTGTACCTGCTGCTCAAGCTGAGCAATTTCGATCTCTAATCGCTTCGCTTCTGAAGTGGCCTGCGCTTCTGCTTGGTCAATTTCCGAGAGTCGTTGTTTCGTTTTCTCACCCTCGGCATTCTGCTCAGATGCTTGTCTAGTTGCTTGTGATAATGCCTGAGTCATTCGCTCATATTTAAGCGTTTGGTCTTGATACAGACGCTGTTTTTCTTCTAATTCATTCCGAGTAAGTGCTTCTTTTTGTTCCAGCTCTTCAATTGTCTGTTTGTAGGTCTCGCGATCAACCTTGCCTTGTTTCACTTGTTGTTCAAGCTTTGAAATTGCGTGGTCAAGCTGCTCTTTTTTCGTAACTAGCTCTTCTTTTTCCCGCTTTCGGCTTAACAGGGAAGATTGGCTTTGTTTATGACTACCACCAGTCATTGACCCACCCGGATTGACGATATCCCCATCTAACGTGACTACACGATATCGATGATTAGCGAGCTGAGCAAGCTGGTTCGCGTGAGCAAGCGTATCCGCAATGATTGTTGTCCCAAGTAAGTATTCCATAATCGGTCGATATGTCGATTCTACATGAAGCTTTGCGGAAGCAACCCCAATAAAACCATTAGCATTGGCAAGCTTGGCTACAACAGCATCAGGAATTTGACGAGGCTTAATTGTTGTCAAAGGCAAGAAGGTCGCTCTGCCTAAGCGGCGCTGCTTTAGAAATTCAATCGCTCCCCGCGCTGCTTTTTCATCGGACACAACCACATGCTGCGCTTGCGCCCCTAATGCAAGCTCAATTGCTTTTTCAATTTCTTTCGGGACCTTCATTAATTCTGCGACCGCACCAATAACACCTGACAAGCTTTGGTTTCTGTGCTTTAAAATCTCTTTAACGCCTTGAAAAAAGCCTGCAAACTCTTCTTCCATTTCATGTAACACTTCTTGCCTGGACGTTATTTTTTGCAAAACGCCGTACGCTTCATACAGCTTGGCTTCCTGCTTAAAGAATCGGTCTTTTATCGCTTCTTCTTGCTCTTTTTGCTGCTTCAATTCTTGTTTCATTGCCATACTTGCTTCTTTTACTTCGTTGTATTGATGCTCAAGTACTTTATTTGTCTTTTCAAAAGCAGCTAGCTCTTGCTCAAGTGCTCGTTTTTCCGTTTCGGAACGCTCAACAGAACGCTGTTTTTGATTGAGCTGTTCGTTCAGGTAGCGACGTTCATTCCGCAAAGACGCCTGCTCATTCAGCCATTCTATATAATCACCTTTTGCATGCTCAATTTGCTCAGCACGATCTTCCTTCGAAAGGTTTAACGCATCCTGTATTTTTTTATAAGACTGATTAACGAGGTCTGCTTCTTGCTGCATTTTTTGATGAGCGACACTTACATCTTTTAATTGTTTGGCCAATTCGTTTTGCTGCAGCTCTTTCTCAGCGATTGCTGCCGTAAGCTGTTCTTCATTTTGAAGTGCGTTTTTCTGTCTTTCTTCTAAGATACCACGGCGCCCTTCATTTTTTTCCAATTCTTCGCTTACTTGTAAGCGAAGTTGTTGAACCTCAGACGTCTTCTGTCTAACAACAGCATGTTCTGTCCGAAACTGTTCTAAACGTTCTTCGGTTTCATTGAGCTGATTTTGCCGCTCACCCAGCTTTGTTTTTAATGTTGTTAGTCGTGCAGATTCGGTTTGCCAGTCATGATGCAGATCCGTAATTTCCTTGGCGATCACTTGGATATCAAGGCTCTCTTGCTCTTGTTTTAAAGCCAAAAACTCTTTTGCGATTGAGGCTTGTTCCCGTAGTGGTTCAACTTGACCTTCTAGCTCATTTAGAATATCAGCTACACGAAGTAGATTTTCTTCCGTTTGATTCAGTCGCTTTACCGCTTTTTGTTTCCGAGTCTTGTATTTTAAAACTCCAGCGGCTTCTTCAAATATCGTACGTCGGTCCTCTGCTTTACTACTTAAGATTTCTTCGATCTTTCCTTGACCAATAATTGAATAGGCCTCTCGCCCAAGGCCGGAATCAAGAAAGAGGTCAACGATATCTTTTAGACGACAGGGCATACGGTTTAATAAGTATTCACTCTCACCAGATCGATACAAACGTCTTGTTACACTTACTTCACTGTAATCAATCGCTAAATGTTCGTCTTCATTGTCTAAAATGAGCGATACTTCCGCAACATTAACCGCTTTTCTTGAATCACTACCAGCAAAAATGATATCTTCCATCCTCGCTCCACGGAGTGATTTTGCACTCTGTTCACCGAGCACCCATCGTATTGCATCAGCAATGTTACTTTTGCCACTTCCATTCGGACCAACAACTGCCGTCACTCCAGGAACAAAATCAATTAGAATGGGTTCTGCAAAAGACTTAAATCCTTTTACTTCAAGTCGCTTGAGGAACATTCGTTATCCCTCGCTTTCTTTCAATCAATACAACCATTTTAAATTCTATATTTTGATTCATATCGTATGTATGTACACTCCGTTTTCATCTTTATAACTCTATTAGTTTATCACACAAAAAAACAGCTGAACATGTCCATCTCTCACTTTCTAGTTGGGTTTGACTAAAAATCATGGTATGGTTAATCTACCGTTAAAGGAGGATATAACCTTGAGTCAACAATTAACCGAAGCAGAAGTAACCGTTATGTTAGATGAAATGAAAAAAAAGCTGAACGTTGTAAATGCAAGTGTCATCAAAGCAACTGGAATCAGCCCAAATAAACAGGAAGATTTGATCGCGCTACATAAGCATGTCATGCGCCAACCGTCATTTTCTATTAGTGAAATGGATGAAATTGTGCAAGAGCTTGGTCAACTAAGAGACTGAAAAAGCTAGAAAAAAGGGAGCGTTTCCGCTTCCTTTTTTCTAGCTTTCTTTCCAATCTAATGCAAGCAAAGCCTGCTTTGCAGCAACCTGCTCTGCTTCTTTTTTCGAACGCCCCGTGCCCGTTCCAATCGTGTGATCATCCAGCTGTACTTCAGATACGAATTCCCTATCATGAGCAGGTCCTCGCTCCTGTACAATTAAATACTTGATTTGCCCTCGATTGTCACGCTGAACAAATTCTTGAAGCTGGCTCTTAAAATCCATTTTGTGCGTAAATGCACCTTCTTCAATTTTTGGATACATAAAGCGCGATAAAAACATAAAGACGGCATCAAGCCCTTGATCCATATATAAGGCGCCGATAAATGCCTCAAACACATCAGCCAGTAAAGCCGGTCGTGTTCGTCCACCCGTCACTTCTTCTCCCTTACCAAGAAGAACGAGTTTACCAAATTGAAGTTCTTGCGCAAAACGAGCAAGGGATGGTTCACAAACAATAGAAGCACGCAACTTCGTCATGTCCCCTTCACTCATGTTCTTATACGTTTTAAACAAGTATTGAGAAACAGCTAACTCAAGAACTGCATCGCCTAAAAACTCCAATCGTTCGTTGTCCGATGAAGAAAAAATACGTTGTTCGTTCACGTAAGATGAGTGGGTGAATGCTTGGATTAATAATTTACGGTTTTCAAACGTAAGCCCTGTTCGCACGAGCAAACCATCAAACTCTTTTTTTTGTTCTTCGGTAAGTTCTAATCGTCTGCTCGTCCGCTTTCGCTCACCTGAGCGTGGTTTACGATGATATTTTGATGATTGTGGCATAAGTGCCTCCAGTCAATGGAGTGTGTGATTTATTTTAAGAAACAATTGTTACTCTTGACGTTAATTGTACCAAATCTTGTTTCGGTTGTGTAATTGTTTTTGTGTGAAGATGTGAAAAAGAGCCATCAGCAAAAGCTGAGAGGGCTCTTTTGAAAATCGGTTATTGGCTGTTATTTATGTAGTCTACAACATCTTTAACCGTAGCAATCTTTTCCGCATCTTCATCAGCAATTTCCATGTCGAACTCATCTTCAAGTTCCATTACAAGCTCCACCACATCAAGTGAATCAGCTTTAAGATCTTCTTTAAATGAAGCTTCTAACTTCACTTCAGATTCTTCAACCCCAAGACGATCAACAATAATTTTTGTTACACGCTCCATTACATCTGCCAAAATAGTCACCTCCTCTCAAAAATTCTTAGCACAGCAAAAATTGTACTTAGATGCTGCTTACCTGTCAAGCACATCCTTTTTATGGCATAACCATCCCGCCATCGATATGAATCGTTTGCCCTGTCATGTATGCCGCATCATCACTTGCTAAAAAGCGGACAACGTTTGCAACATGTTCAGGTTCGCCCAGTTTCCCTAGAGGAATCTGCGTAAGTAAGGCTTCTTTTGCAGTAGAATCGAGCTCGTCTGTCATATCGGTTGAAATAAATCCAGGCGCAATGGCGTTAACAAGAACATTTCTTGATGCAAATTCTCTTGCCAGTGATTTTGTTAAGCCAATAACACCAGCCTTAGCAGCCACGTAGTTCGCTTGGCCTGGGTTTCCTAACACACCAACAACTGATGCCACATTAATAATTCTACCAGAACGTTGCTTCATCATTTGACGACTTACTGCTTTTGCACAAAGAAAAACGCCTTTTAAATTTGTATCAATAACGTCGTCCCAATCTTGCTCCTTCATACGCATAAGCAAGTTGTCCTTTGTAATACCCGCATTATTGACAAGGATATCAATTGAGCCAAAGCGAGAAATCGTTTCTTTCATCATTGCTTGTACATCGTCACTATTTGCTACGTCCGCTTGATAAGCAAACGCCTCGCTTCCAAGTTCTTTTACTTGAGCTACCACTTCTTCAGCTTTCGCTTGATTTCCTGCATAATTAATAACAATGTTGGCCCCTTTTGCTGCCAGTTCAAGCGCAATGGCCCGACCAATTCCTCGTGAAGCTCCTGTTACGATCGCTGTTTGATTCGCTAACATCGTCATTCTCCTTTCACCGCTGCCACCGTCTGTTCAAACGAGGCTTGATCTTGAACAGAATAAGCATGCAGCGACCGATCAATCTTTTTCACAAGTCCAGTTAATACATTACCTGAACCAACTTCAATAAATGTATCCACACCTTGATCCACCATGTATCGAATGCTTTCTTCAAAGCGAACAGGCGAATAGATTTGCTCAGCAAGCAAAGCTCGTATCACTTCCGGTGCATGCACTACTTCTGCAGTTACGTTGGCCACAACCGGCGTCATTGGCATCGTGATTTGTGTATTATGAAGATCCGTTTCAAATTTATCAGATGCAGGTTTCATTAGCGATGAATGAAACGGTCCACTTACCGCAAGCGGCATCACTCTTCTGGCACCGGCTTCTTTTGCTTTTATAGACGCCTGCTCCATGCCTCTCGCTGTCCCCGAAATAACAATTTGCCCTGGACAGTTCAGGTTTGCCAGCTCAGCAACTTCTCCATCTTGTGAAACAGCACGACACACGTCTTCCAAGGCTTTCTGGTCTAATCCAAGAACAGCTGCCATCGCCCCTTTGCCTTCTGGAACAGCTTCTTCCATTAGCTTTCCGCGCTTATGTACAAGAGCAATTGCCGCTTCAAAAGAAAGTGCCTCGCTAGCAACGAGAGCAGAATACTCTCCTAAACTATGGCCAGCGACATAATCAGCTTGAATATCGCTACCGCGAAACAGTTCTAGCACTGCGGCACTCATTGCAACTAATGCCGGTTGTGCATGAGCCGTTTGCTTTAATTTTTCTTCTGGCCCTTCTTTCATCAGGGTCGACAAAGAAAAGCCTAACACATCATCGGCTTTGGATAAGAGCGATTGTGCAGCGTCATTCTGTTCAAATAATTCACTGCCCATGCCCACTTTTTGCGAGCCTTGCCCAGGAAATAAAAAGGCTATTTTTCCCATCTAGTTTCCTCCGTCCTTTAAGTTTGCTGCAATCACTTTTACAACATCTTGATCTACCATATTTTTAGCTTGACGAATGGCATGAAATACCGCATTTGCATCTGATGATCCATGTGCTTTAATCACAGGAGCCTGCAAACCAAATAACCCTGCACCACCGTATTCTGAGTAATCCATTTTCTCTTTAATCTTCGAGAACTTAGGCTTTAACATCCCTGCGGCGAGCTTCGCAGAAAGTGAGCTAGTTAATTCTTCTTTAATCATGGAGAACAGCATCTTCGCTGTACCTTCAATCGTTTTTAGGACTAGATTACCAGAAAACCCATCACAAACAACGACATCACAGACGCCATCAAGCAAATCGCGTGCTTCGACATTGCCAATGAAATGAACGTCGCTTTGTTCGAGCAATTCTTGTGCTTGCTTCGTTAATTCCGTTCCTTTACCAGCTTCAGTTCCGACATTTAATAGGCCTATGCGCGGTTTCTGCACTTGACGCACTTGCTTCATATACGCGTCTCCAATAATCGCATACTGCAACAAGTGCTCTGCTTTTGCTTCCATATTCGCCCCAACATCTAGGAGTAAAAAACCGTTGCCATCTCGTGTAGGCAACATCGGTGAAAGCGCCGGGCGATCAATACCTTTCTGTCGCCCCACATATAAAAGCCCAGCCGTCATCAGTGCGCCCGTATTCCCAGCAGAAATACATGCATCAGCACGCCCTTCTTTTACTTCTGTTACCGCAAGCACCATTGAAGCTGTTTTTTTCCGACGAACAGCTGTTGTTGGCTTATCGGTATCCTCAATTTTTTCGGTTGTATGAATAACGGTTATTTTATTCGACTCACTAGCTAGCTCTGCTTGAATTAATTCTTCGTCACCTATTAGCGTAATTTCTAAATCGGTGAATTCCTTTACTGCACGAATGGCAGCTTGGACATGGGCTTTTGGGGCGTTGTCGCCACCCATCGCATCGATTGCAATTCTCATAGCTGCTCGCCCTCTTCCTCCGTAAAATCTGTTTGTTTAAACATATAGAACTCGCCTCGAAAGACCAATTCCTGGTTAACTCGACTACTGACAATGACTTTTGTTCGTTCTTTCTCGTCTTGAGTTGCTTCTGCTTTAGCAACAACTCGTTCACCTGTATAGACAGGCCGTTTAAACTGAATGTCGGCTTTTGCAGTTAAGACAAACTCGTTATCTAATACGGCAACAGCCAGGGAATTGGCTTGAGCAAATAAATGATGCCCCCGAGCAATTCCGCTTCTAGCAAACACATGATCTTTCGTTACATCAAAAATAGAAATGGCTTGTTTTTCTAAAACAAGATCAATAATCTCACCAAACACTTCATCTGGCGCTAATGAAATAACTGGATCTCGATGTTTGTATGCAACATCTTTAATTCGCTCCCGCAATTCCGGAATGCTTTTTTCCATTCGATCAAGCCGAATGGTTTGGATGCTAACAGAAAAAAAGAGCGCTAGTTCTTCATCTGTTAAAAATGGATTTTGCTCAAGTTGTTCCATCAACTGTGATTGTCGTTCTCTCTTTTTCAGCTTCATCAATTCACCATCCGTCTTCCACACGTCCAATTTCCTTATGACTAGGTACTAAGACTAGTATAAAGTTCTTACGCGTTTGATTCAACCATTAATCTATTTTTTCACCAGAAAAAGCGCCAACTTGTGCAAGGTACATCGCTAAATAACGATATTCTCGATCGGTTTGCAACAATCCAGTTGAAATAATCGTGTCTGCATCTTGGCGAGCCGTTTCAAGCGTTCGGTAATCATGTACAACATCGGCTAGTTTAAAGTTCGGCAACCCACTTTGTTTTGAACCAAAGAAGTCACCAGGCCCTCTTAATTCAAGATCTCTTTCCGATAATAAAAAGCCATCCGTTGTTTCCGTCATAATTCGCATTCGTTCTTTCCCAACCTCTGATTTTGGTTGGGCCATCAAAATGCAAGTAGACTGCGCTTCACCTCGACCGACACGGCCTCGAAGCTGATGCAACTGGGCAAGTCCAAAGCGGTCTGCATCATAAATAAGCATCACCGTGGCATTTGGTACGTTTACACCGACTTCAACAACCGTTGTCGATACAAGAATTTGTAGGTCGTTATTCGCAAATGCATTCATAACATCGTCTTTCTCTCCAGGAGACAAGCGTCCATGCATTAAACCAACCTGAGCATTTCCCTGAAAATGGCCCGAGAGCATTGCATGAAAGTCAATTGCGTTTTGGACGTCGAGTTTCTCCGACTCTTCGATTAAAGGACAAATCACGTAGGCTTGTCTCCCCTGCTCGATTTCCTTACGAATAAAGTCTAGTACACGCTCTAACATGTCATGCTGAACCCAGTAGGTTTCAATTGGCTTACGTCCCGCAGGAAGTTCATCCAATACGGAAACATCCATATCCCCAAATACAGAAATCGCAAGCGTTCGTGGAATCGGTGTCGCCGTCATGAACAACACATCTGGACTTTCTCCTTTATCACGCAAGACTCTGCGCTGCTCGACACCAAAACGATGTTGCTCATCCGTAATGACTAGTCCAAGCGTGTTGAAATGAACATCGTCTTGAATCAAAGCATGGGTACCAACAACAATATCAACCTCACCAGACACAATTCTTTCGAGTAGTTCACGCCTTTTCTTTCCCTTTACTGAACCAGCGAGCAAAGCAACTGTAAGCCCAAGTGGTTCAAACCAAGCGCTAAGCGACTGAGCATGCTGCTCCGCAAGTATTTCTGTCGGCGCCATCAATGCACTTTGCGCACCTGCCTTCACAACTCCATACATGCAGGCCGCTGCCACAGCTGTTTTTCCCGAGCCAACGTCCCCTTGTAAAAGTCGATTCATTCGGTGAGTTGATTGGATATCTGCTAGAACCGTCTGAATCGCTTTTGACTGAGCGTTCGTTAGCGTAAATGGAAGACGCTGCAGAAACTCATTAACAGCACCTTCTGGTATACGCAGGCGCGTTCCATGCTGTTGTTCGCGATTTGCTTCTTTGAAAGCCCGCATCTTTAGCTGAAAAAAAAGAAGCTCTTCGTAGACAAAACGTCGCCGTGCCTGTTTAACCAGTTCTGGTTTTAACGGCTGATGCAAGTGACGAATCGTTTCCGCCTTACCCATTAACTTATAGCGCGTTCGAATGGATTCTGGCAAAGGTTCAGTAATGTCTCCTGCAAATTCAGCAACGGCTCCTGCAATCCACTTTTGAATTTGTTTGCTCGACAACTTACCTGAGCTATGATAAACAGGCTCAACGTCTCCTTCTCGCTCTACTAGTCCAAACTTTAATTCGCTGCCAGTTAAAGAGAGCCTATTCGCGTCCCATTTACCAGTAATCGTCACTTCTGTCCCAATCACAAGCTTGCTTTTTAGAAAAGCACGGTTAAAAAAAGTCACGGTTAGCAGAACATCGCTTGATACTATCCGAAACGTTAGTTTGTTTTTCTTTTTTCCATAGTAGCGGACTGATGGTTCGTTTTGTACAACCCCAGCAAAGGTTACTCGTTCCTCATGTTTAGCTTCTACAGGTGATTGTAACGAATAATCCTCATAGCGAAACGGAAAATACTCCAACAAATCTTGGACGCTTTTAATACCAAGGCCCCCTAGAAGTTTTCCACTTTCTTCACCAATCCCTTTCACCTGTTGAATGGGTAGGTCGTTTAAATTCAATTGATTTTCTCTGCCTTCTGACCGAAAATCGCCGCTTCCAACTTCCGTCCTGTTGGGGTCGCCGCTAGTCCCCCCTCACCTGTTTCTCTTAATGATTCCGGTAACGTTTGTCCAATTCGATACATTGCTTCAATCACTTCATCACAAGGAATTCTACTTTCGATCCCAGCAAGTGCCATATCGGCAGCCGTTATTGCGAGAGAAGCACCTGCCGCATTTCGCTTGACGCAAGGTACTTCGACTAACCCAGCAACTGGATCACAAACTAAGCCAAGCATGTTCTTAAGCGCAATCGCCATTGCGTGAGCGGATTGCTTTGGAGACCCCCCCGCCAGCTCAACTAACGCTGCCGCAGCCATCCCCGTTGCTGATCCAACTTCCGCCTGACAGCCGCCGGCAGCACCGGATATTGATGCATTGTTCGCAACAACGAAACCAAATGCTCCACTTGTAAACAAAAAGGCTAATTTCTGTTCTTCAGTCGGCTTCAGCTTATGTTCTACCCCGAACAATACGCCCGGCACAACTCCAGCAGATCCAGCCGTTGGTGTTGCACAGATAATTCCCATCGCTGCATTTACTTCATTCGTCGCCATTGCGTTTGCAACAGCTAATAAAGTTGTATCGCCACCAATTGGATTGCCATATTTCAAATAATGGGCTAATTTTTTCCCGTCTCCTCCAGTTAAACCAGAAACGGAGACGACATCTTCTTCAATACCACGCTTTACCGCTTCTTCCATCGTTTTAAGATTTAGTTGCATCTTAGCAATGATTTCTTCACGGGAACGTCCTGTCACATCTATTTCCTGCTCAATCATTATTTCTGAAATAGGTTTATTGTGCTTCTCGGTTAATTCAAGTAGCTCTGAAACATTTCTAAACATTTTTTTCCTCCTTAATCATGAATCTTGCTTACATGAAGAATATGGGGTAATTCAGAAAGCGACTGGACAAGAAATTCATCTACGTTCTGATCTACTTCTATTACCATTAAGGCTTGCTCTCCCTTTTCTTTACGAGAGACCTCCATATGACCTATATTCATTTGATATTTTGCCAGCAAATTACTTACTGCAGCAATAACGCCATAGCGGTCTTGGTGAACGACTAGAATTGCCGGATGATTACCAGATAAGCGCAATTCAAATCCATTTAATTCAATGATTTCGATTTTGCCTCCACCAATTGACACTCCAACTAACTCGAACTCGCGGTTTCCTTTGTAAAGTTTAATCTTTGCCGTATTTGGATGGTGATCAATCGCGCCTTCTTCATGAATCGATACGTCCATAGCTGCCTCTTTTGCATAGCGGTAGGCATCTCGAATCCGTTCATCATTCGTATTATAATCAAGTAAACCACCAATTACAGCTACATCCGTTCCGTGACCTTTATAGGTTTTTGCAAACGATCCATAAAAGTACAGATCCGCTTTATCTGGAACTTCACCAAATAATGTTCGAGCCACTTTCCCAATCCTTGCTGCACCTGCAGTGTGTGAGCTAGAGGGACCAATCATCACCGGGCCAATAATATCAAAAACCGTACGATACTTCATTTGATTTCCTCCTAAAAAGATCCGAACAAAAAGGCTGCCATCAATGACAGCTGGCAACCTTTTGTTCACGCTTGTTCTACATTCGTCATGGATAATGAAACCGTTCCTGGACCAACATGAGCCCCAATAACAGATCCAATTTCTGTAAGTACAACCGATTGAGTATTAAACTGGTGCTTGATTTCCAACGCAAGTTCATTTGCCAATTCTTCATTTACAGCATGAGAAATGCCAACATGAACTTCCCCACTTCCAAACTCTTCTTTTAGCAAAGCTAGAATACGAGCGGCTGCCTTTTTCTGTCCGCGCACCTTCTCATGGGGATACACTTCACCAGGCTCGTTTAAAGATAAGATTGGCTTCATTTTTAGAAGAGATCCAAGCAGAGCAGATGCTTTTCCAATGCGACCGTTCTTTTGAAGAAACTCAAGCGTGTCAACCATAAAATAAACCCTTGTATCTTTAAGCAATTCATTTAAGCGCTTCTGACACGCTTCAAGATCTGCACCTTGTGCCACAAGCTTAGCGATTTCGACAACAACAATGCCAATTGCGTATGAAGCACGCTTCGAATCATAGACATGAATAGCTAATTCATTCTTTAATTCTTCCTTTGCAATCAAAGCAGCCTGCATTGTACCACTCATTTGCGAGGAAAGGTGAATGGAAAGAATTTGATCGTCTTTCTCCGTTGCCACTTGTCGATACAGCTCTTCAAATTGTTGTGGTGAAGGCTGAGACGTTTTTGGCATGACTTCACTGCTTGTTAATTTTGCGTAAAACTCTTTTGGTTTTAATGAAATGCCATCTTCGAACTGCTCTTCGCCAAAATGGACATTTAATGGGATAACATGAATATTGTATTTTTGTACAAGTTCCTCTGGGATGTCTGCAGTTGAATCTGTAACGATCTTAATGCTTGTCATCTTTATTCCCCTCCCATATCAATAACGGTTATTCTACTGAAAAAATGTAAGAATAAAGTGGTTGTTTTCCTTCGACCACATCAATTTCGAGCTCAGCAAACGTATCATTCAAAAAGTGTTCAATCGTTTGAATATCTTCACTAGTTGCATCCTCACCTGTAATGATGGTGACTACTTCAGATTCTTCGTCAACCATGTCCGTTAACAATTGTTTGGCAACATCAATTAAATCCCTACCCGATGAGACAATCTTCTTTTCAAAAATACCCATAAAATCGCCATTTTTAATCGTTTGATTATCCATCTGCGTATCTCGAACGGCGTACGTCAATTCCCCTGTTTTAACGTCCTTAATTGCTTTTGTCATCGTTTCTGCATTTTCATCAATTTCTTTAGATGCATTAAATGCAAGCATTGCAGCTAAACCTTGTGGAACCGTTTTTGTTGGAACAACAACCGCATGAACGTCACAGACATCCGCAGCTTGCTCCGCTGCCATAACGATATTGCTATTATTCGGTAGGACAATGACATTCTCTGCATGAACCTTTTCAATAGCTTGGACAATATCTTCCGTACTAGGATTCATCGTTTGTCCACCTGCAACAACTGCATTTACCCCAAGACCTTTAAAGAGCTTTTCAATGCCAGACCCCATCGAAACTGCCACAATGGCGAACGGCGCCTTTTCTTTTGGTTTAGTTGATTGCGATTGCTTCGTTGCGTGCGTCTCAGACAGGTTTGAGTTTTGTTCACGCATATTCTCAATCTTTACTTGAATAAGCGGTCCAAATGCTTGCGCAGCAGTTAGTACATGTCCAGGGTGCTCAGCATGAATATGCACCTTTAATAGATCCTCATCTGATACAACAAGCAATGAATCTCCATAATTACTTAACTTTTGACGGAAAGCCTCTTCATCATAAGGATTCTTCTTAGTCATTTCCGCATCAAACTGAACCATCACTTCTGTACAATAGCCGAATTCAATGTCATTCGGGTCCATCTGTCCATGCTGATGATGCTCGACATTCACCAGCTCTTCCATTTTAGGTTCTTGAACAATCGTGTTCGTTTTTTCGCCTGTAAGCGCTTGTAGAAACCCAGCATAAATAAACACAAGGCCTTGCCCACCGGAATCTACAACGCCGACTTCTTTTAATACAGCCAGTAAATCAGGTGTTCTAGATAGTGAACGCTCGGCTTCTTTAATAATAGCCTTTAGAAAAGAAGGAAAATCATCTTCTTTTTTCGCTTGTTTAACCGCAAATTTAGCTGTGTCTTTTGCAACCGTTAGAATCGTACCTTCAACTGGCTTCATGACAGCTTTATAGGCCGTTGTTACACCAGCGTCTAGCGCTTGTGCGAATTGCTCAATCGTTAATTCTTTTTTTCCCTCTGCTGATTTTGCAAACCCTCTAAACAGCTGGGACAAGATGACACCAGAGTTTCCTCTAGCGCCCATTAGCAACCCTTTTGCAAATGCATTTGCAACAACACCCGTTTCTGTTAAAGCCGCTTTACGGACTTCTTTAACCCCAGATGTTATCGTTAAATTCATATTTGTACCTGTGTCTCCGTCAGGCACAGGGAATACGTTTAGCGAATCAACGAGATCTGCTTTATTCGATAGCTCGCTTGCCCCTTCTATAAACATGTGAGCGAGCTGTTCGCCATTTAACTTCCTAATCACTTTGTCTTCCCCCTTTAATCCTAAGGATTCGTTACACGAACCCCTTGCACAAAAATATTTACTGATTCAACATCTAGGCCGAGCATTTTTTCCAAATGATATTTTACTTTTGTTTGGACGTTATGGGCAACCTCAGAAATTTTTGTGCCATAGCTTACAATGATGTACATATCAATATGAAGCTCTTCTCCTTCTTCACGGGTGATGACGCCACGACGGAAATTTTCTCTTCCTAATAAGTCACTTAGTCCATCTTTAAATTGTTTTTGTGAGGCCATGCCAACAATCCCGTAACAGTCTGTTGCTGCACCTCCGGCAATTGTCGCTACAACATCTTGTGACACGTCAATTGTGCCAAGTTGTGTTTTCATTTCAATAGTCATGATTTGCCTCCTCTATAATAGTACAATGTACATACGTACCGCCATTTTACTATATTGCCCATTATTTTAAAAGCCATTTTTTACGTCAAGGAAAAATACTTGTCTTTCCTTATTGCTTTATGCAAATGGCTATGCTAAGATGTTTTGGTGACTAAGTCATCGTGTTTTTATCCGAGACTGTTAAGGAGGTGGCACAACATGGCTCGTGAATGCTATATTACTGGGCGCAAAGCTCGCTCTGGTAACAAACGCTCCCATGCAATGAATAAAACGAAGCGCCGTTGGGGTGCAAACGTACAGAAAGTTCGTATCATGGTAGACGGGAAACCTAAACGTGTATATGTTTCTGCTCGTGCGCTTAAATCCGGCAAAGTAGAACGTGTATAAACACAAAAAACGCCTCTAGCGTGCAGAGGCGTTTTTTGTATTACCCTTTTTTAAATGAACCAAGCATCGCTCTTACAAAACCTCCTAAAAACTTCGGCAGCTTGATCGTATAGAATTTCATAAGTTCTCCTCCTCAGAGCATACTGACACGGTCTTTGCTCACCGATACCGTGCGGGCACACATCAGATTAGATACTATTCATACAAGGAATTGTAGCCCTGCGGATAAGCTGTTTAACTCCTGAAGAACATCATCGTCTTTAACGTGTCCACCCGTCGTTACTATAAGGGTATGCAGTGGTTAGAGGAATCAGACCTTTTTTTCTCCACGAATTTGTTTTATCGCGTCGCTATAATCTGCGTGTCCAAGAATTGCCGAACCAGCAACGAGAATGGTTGCACCAGCATCAATACAAGCGAGCGCCGTTTCTTGATTCACACCGCCATCAACTTGAATATCAACGGGAAGCTGCTTATCGTCAATTAAGGTCCGAAGCGCTTTAATTTGATTTAAGGTAGACGGAATAAATGACTGACCACCAAAGCCGGGATTCACAGTCATTTGCAAAACAAAATCAATATCCCCGATTACAGGCTCAACAAAGCCTATTGGTGTGGCTGGGTTTAAAACAACCCCTGCTTTTAAACCCGCCTCTTTAATCGAATGAATGGTTTTATGTAAATGTTTTGTCGCCTCAACATGGACACTAATACAATCTGCGCCCGCTTTCACAAAAAAATCAATTTGATTCTCTGGCTTTTCAACCATTAAGTGAACATCCAGAGGTAAATCTGTATAGGGCCGAATCGCCTCAACCATTTGATGTCCGAACGTAATCGGTGGAACAAATTGACCATCCATTACATCAATATGAATCCAATCTGCACCTGAGTCTGTTAATTCTTTAACGGTTTGTCCCATTTTCGAAAAATCACTTGCTAAAATAGATGGGGCTACTTTTACCATACTTAATATCTCCTTTTTTGATTTTGTATGTCGGTTAAAAATTGAATGTAGTTCTCGTAGCGCGATGATTGGATAACGCCAGATTCAACGGCCGCTTTCACTGCACATTTCGGTTCTTTATCATGGAGACAACCTCTAAACTTACAACCGTCCATTAGCTCAATAAATTCGGGAAAACAAAACCGCAAGTCTTCTGCTTCCATCCCAATAAAATCAAGCGAACTAAAACCAGGTGTATCCGCAACTAGCCCATTGCCTACCTCGATTAACTCCACGTGGCGAGTCGTATGTTTGCCTCGATTTAAATGACTTGAGATTTCATTTGTTTCAATTTCAGCTTCAGGAATAATAACGTTTAAGATTGAAGATTTACCAACACCCGATTGCCCCGCTATTACCGTAACTTTCTCTTCAAGCCAAGGCAATAGTGCCATTGGGTCATCGTCTCTTTCTATTGAGCTAAACAAGACATCATAGCCGATCTTTTTATAGTAGGTAGCTGTTTCTTCTAATTGAATTCGTTCCTCAGCTTGTAATAAATCAGCTTTACTTATAGCAATTACCGGTGTAATGTCGTTGTATTCAATATGAACAAGGAACTTATCTAATAGCAAAGGGCTAAACTCTGGCTGCTTAGCAGAAAACACAAGTAATGCTTGGTCAACATTTGCAATCGGTGGACGCACCAACTCGTTTTTCCGCTCATAGATATCCATGATGTACCCATCAGTCTTATTTTCTGCTTCATAGAGAACATAGTCGCCTACGAGCGGCGATTTTTTTTGTTTACGGAAGACACCGCGAGCGCGGCATTGAGTGACTTGATCTTGATCACGAACGTAATAAAAACCGGCAAGAGCCTTCATTATAATTCCTTCTGGCATCTAATTCCTCCTTGAAAAAAGGCGCGTCCTGCACGCGCCTCTATTCTTCATACTCATATTCATTTGATTCTTGGTTCAATTCTCCATTAATGTAGATCTCGTAAGAACCAGAGTAGCTTGGACTCACTCTAAGCTCAAACGTAAAATCCCGTGTTTCAGAAATCATTTCATCAACGACAATTCGCTCATCACCTTGTGAATTCGCATCCCTTGCACGTATCTCCACTTCAAAACTGTTCCCCTCCGCTTGTTGTTCTTCTGACACAACAATGCTTTGCGAAATTCGGTAGATTGAACTTGGTTCGTCCTCTTCAGATGGTATCTCAACCGGATCAGCTTCAATCGGCTCTTCTGCATCTCCTGCCGGCTGCTCAGGCGCCTCTGGCGGTGGCTCAGGCTCATCACTTGGCTCTGGACCACGCGAGATAACCACGCTGACTGTATCGCCTTGTTTTAATAGCGATAGTGGATCAGGTGATTGACTAATGACCCTTCCTTCGGCAATGTCTTCGTGATACTCTCTTGCATACGTTCCACGCAAACTCACACTGTTGAGGTAAGCTCGAACTTCATCTTCTGTTTCATTTCTTAAATCATCAAGCTGAATCGTTTCTGCTATAGCAACGGTTAACACGATGGTTGTTTCCGCTGGTACAACCATCGTTCCTGGTGACGGGTTTTGCGCAATAACCGTGTTTTCACTAACGCTATTGTCTTCTCGATCCTGCCTTTGCACCTCGAAATCGAGCTGTTTTAATAAACGCTCAGCCTGGGAGTAGGTAAAGTTTGTATAGTCATCAAGCTCCACTTCTTCACGAGAAGCAACGATAAAAAGCGTCACGGACGTTCCTTCTTTAACAACTCTTCCACCGCGGGGGTCTTGACGGACTACTTGTCCTGGCTCAAGCTCATCACTAGCAACTTGCTCAACTTCTACCTCTAGACTTTCAGATAGAATCGCTTCCCTCGCTTCTGCTTCTTCGTAGCCTGTTACATCAGGTACGGTTGTTTCTTCAACAAAGAAAACAGAACTCCAAACGGTAAAAGCCATCACTACCGCACCAATAATCGCGATAAGGGCAATCGTTATGATCCAAAACCATTTCTTTTTTCGGTTTTTAGGTTTGCCTTTTTTCGACTTTGCTTTCTCTGACGGTGTTTCCGTTACTGCTTGAGCTTCTTCCGGCTTAGCTTGGTCGGATGATTGAACAGGAATGGCAATGGTATCTTCTAAATCTTGGTCGTTCGAGAATGCGCCAATTACAGGCAATTCTTTTGTCGCATCTTCATCAACAGATTTATAATCATTCATTGGCTGTTCTTCACCATTCAAAACCAAATCGGTCGCCCAAATAAAATCCTCTGCTGATTCAAAGCGCTGCATTGGGTCTTTCGCTGTTGCCTTTTTAATCATTTGTTCTAAGCTTAGCGGAATATCTGGTACAAGTTCTTTTGCTGACGGGATGTCATTTTGCAAATGTTTAATGGCAATTGATACCGCGGTATCTCCCGAAAAAGGAATTTGACCAGTAATCATTTCGAATAAAACAATTCCAAGCGAATACAAGTCAGAGCGGTATGTAATATGACCGCCTCGTGCTTGCTCTGGCGATAAATAATGAACCGATCCCATCACCGAATTCGTATGGGTAATGGTTGCTGAAGTCATCGCTCTAGCAATCCCAAAATCCGTTACTTTTGCTTCGCCTTCTTCACTTATTAAAATGTTTTGCGGTTTAATATCTCGATGGACAATTTGCATTGCATGGGCGTGCCCTACCCCATATAAAATCTGTTTGAAATAATCAAGCGCCACATCTACAGGAAGGGGGCCATCTTCTTGAATGACCTGCTTTAATGTTCTTCCTCGCACATACTCCATCACAATGTAATAGACATTGTCTTCTTCCCCGACATCGTAAATATTAACAATATGAGGATTCGCCAAACTAGTCGCGGCTTGAGCCTCTCTTCTAAAACGTTTAATGAACTGTTCATCTTTCGAAAATTGGGGCTGCAAAACTTTCACTGCTACATGTCGATCTAAAATGACGTCTAGCGCCAAATAGACATCTGCCATACCGCCTCCGCCGATGCTGTCCAATACGACGTAGCGACCACCAATTCGTTCCCCGATCATATTATTCGCCTATCTCCCGATCAAAACGGACGAGGGCGATGGAGATGTTATCTTCCCCGCCTCGGTCGTTCGCTCGTGCTACTAATGATTTAGCGATTGCGGACAGCTCATCTTCTCGCTCTACTTCAACTTGAAGTTCTGAGGTCTTTAACTTGTTTGAAAGACCATCTGAGCAAATCATTAAAACACGAATTAAATCCGATTGAAGCGTATAACTATCAATTTTCACTTGCTCCTCTGTACCTAATGCCCGAAGAACGACATTTTTCCGAGGATGGTGATCTGCTTCCTCTTCGGAGATTTGACCTGTTCGTACAAGTTCTGCAACCAAAGAGTGGTCATGCGTTACTTGCTTTAGCTGTTTGTCATCAAACACATAGGCACGACTATCTCCAACATGAGCAACCGTTGTATACTCCTGCGTACATAGAGCCGCAATGGCCGTTGTCCCCATCCCCTCACACTCAGGATGCTCTTTTGCATAGTGATAAATTGCGTCATTCACATGCTTAAACGCATTTTGTAAAAACGTTTCAGCTTCAGATGCTGTTAATTCATTTGAAACAGCTTGCCACTCTGCTTCCAACACTTCAGTTGCAATACGACTCGCCACATCACCTGCTGAATGGCCGCCCATCCCATCAGCCACAACAGCGAGTGTACCTACATCAGTTGAAAAAATACCACCATTATCTTCATTATGAGACCGAATTTTCCCGATATCTGTTAAAAACGTTGTGCTCTCAATCAAAACACCCACCTCTTTCACCAGTTATGCTCTGCGTTCTCTTTTAACTCCAAGTAACAATCTACTTATTTTTTTCTAAGAGGTGCCATAAAAAAGCCATCTGTTTGAAAATCTTGAGGAAGAATGGTTAATCCAAATGAACTAAAGCGACCTTTTGCTTGAACCTGTTCAGGTAAAGCTGCATAGGCATTTTCATCTAATTCATATTGAGGATTGTCGGTTAAAAATTGCGCAATTTGTTCTTCATTTTCTTCTGCCTCAATTGTGCATGTGCTATAAACAAGCAAGCCACCAGCTTTCACAAATCGACTTGCATTCGTTAAAATAGCACTTTGCACCTTTGCAATAGCGGCTACATCTTCTTTTGATTTTGACCATCGTATATCAGGCTTTCTTCGGATAACACCAAATCCAGTACACGGCGCATCAATAAGTACTCGCTCAAAAGAAGATTCAGTTAAATGCTCTAGCTTTCTTGCATCTTCAGCGCGTGTTTCTAGATTCGTTAACTGCAGTCTGTTTGCTTGTTCATCAATTAATTTCACCTTATGTTTGTGTAAATCTAAGGAATGAACCAGACCTGTGTTGTGCATCGATTCCGCAACATGAGTTGATTTTCCACCTGGTGCTGCACATGTATCAAGGACGTGCATGTCATAATCTGCTTGAACTAGAAGTCCAACAAGCATTGACGCTTCATCTTGTGCTGTAAACAAGCCGTTTTTATAGGCATCTGTTGTAAAAGCATTACCCTTTTTAACGATGAGTGCTAGCTCTGGTAAAAGTGGACTTCGTTCCACTTCAAGGCCTTCGAGTAAAAGATTCTGCCTTACTTCCTCCGTATTTGCTTTTGTTCGATTTACGCGGATCGATACTTCAGGAGGCTCATTATTTGCTTGGGCCATAGCAATGGTTGTTTCTTCGCCGTATTGCTTCATCCATCTTTCCACAAGCCATTCGGGATGACTTGTCGTTACAGCAATTCGCTTTACGTGATCTTTAATCGCATTTATAGAAGGAACCCCTTCGCGTTGAATGGATCGCAACACACCATTCACAAGCCCACTAATCCCTTTATGTCCTCTTCGCTTGGCAATCGTTACTGCTTCATGCACAATTGCTCGATCGGGAATTCGGTCTAAGTAAACCATCTGGTAAACGGATAAACGTAACAAAACATCGACCCATTGCTCCCGCTTTTTACTCGTTTTTAAGAAGGGTTCTAAATAATAATCTAGCGTTAATCGATGGGCAATTGTTCCATAGACTAACTCTGTTAATAAACCAGAGTCTCTCTTATCAAGTCCCGCTTTGTTTAATGTTGTATTTAGTAATAAGTGGCTATACGCTTGATTCTTTTCTACTTTCATCAAGGCATCTAAAGCCACTTCTCTTACACTAGCTTTCTCCATTATTCTCTCCTAATTTTATCCCAATCGGAAATTGCTGCCATAATTGCTTTGCGTCCATTGGCTTTTTCCCAGCAGGTTGTACCACGGTTAAACAGAGAACGGTACCTTGACCGCAGGCAACATAAAGACCATTTTTGTTCGCCTCAATCACTTCTCCAGGCTGCTGTTCGGTTTCTTCTTTTGAAGCAACCGATTGCCAGACTTTTAAGCGTTTTTGCTCTACCGTTGTGTAGGCAACAGGCCACGGACGCATTCCTCTTATTTGATTGTTCAGTTCTTCTGCCGTCTTGTTCCAATCGAGCACTTCTTGCTCGCGCTTGATGTTAGGTGCAAAGGTTGCTTTGCTATGATCTTGAGCGACTGCTACAGCTTTTCCTGTCGCAATCTCTTCTAGCGTCTCCTCAAGTAAGCTTAAACCTAGCACACTTAATTTATCGTGCATCGTTTGTACATCATCATCCCTGCCAATAGGAATTGCTTGCTGCCGCAATACATCACCAGCATCAAGCTTTTCTGCCATATACATAATCGAAATACCCGTCTCTGCTTCACCATCTATAATTGCTTGATGAATTGGTGCGCCGCCTCTATATTTTGGCAACAAGGAAGCATGTACATTAATACAACCATGCTTCGGTGCTTCAAGCACGGCATTCGGCACCAATTGCCCATATGCAGCCGTTACAATTAAATCAGGCTTGATTGCGACTATTTCGTCATACTCGTTTCGTATTTTTTCAGGTTGAATGACGGGAATACCTTGTTCTAACGCTTCTATTTTCACAGGGCTTGGTGTTAACACGCGCTTTCGTCCTACCGGTCGGTCTGGTTGTGTAACAACCGCAACAACTTGATGACGGTTTATCAATCCTCGAAGGATTGGCACAGCGAAAGCAGGCGTCCCCATAAAGACAATCTTCACTTCGACCACTCCTATTCCTTACATAAAAAAGTACGGATGAAGGTCCATACTAATTGCAAGCTTCTTATTTGTTGCATCACGTAAATAATGGTTCATAATCGCATCTAGCGTCTCGTGAAGCTTCGGTTCTTGCCTGTATTTTATCACGCATTGATAGCGATATCTATCTTTGATCCGGGCAATTGGCGAAACCGATGGTCCAAGCACAATCGCCTTATCAGACAAGGACTCCTTCAAAAAGCGCGTTATTTTTTGCGATGTCTGCATAACGGAAGCTAGTTCAGTATCTGAAATCGTCAGCAGCGCCATAAAGTAGTATGGTGGATAGCCACCAATTTTTCTTGACTGCATTTCCTTCGCAACAAACTGTTCATAGTCATGTTCTTTTACAAGCTGAATACTGTAATGTTCAGGCGTATAGGACTGCACGAGGACTTCTCCGTGGAGCACATCCCGACCAGCTCTTCCAGCAACTTGCTCCAACAGTTGAAATGTACGCTCGGCACTCCGAAAATCCGGAATATGCAGCATCGAATCGGCTGCTAACACACCTACTAAGGTGATCTTTGGAAAATCAAGCCCTTTGGCGATCATTTGTGTACCGAGTAAAATATCAGCTTTTCCTTGACCAAATGCATCTAATAGCTGCTTGTGCGCCCCTTTTTTTCGAGTTGTGTCCACATCCATTCGAATGACTCGAGCTTCCGGGAACTGTTTTGCAAGCTCTTCTTCAACTTTCTGGGTTCCCGATCCAAAAAAACGGATATGGTCGCTGCCACATTCAGAACACGTCTCTGGCATTGGTTGTTCGTCGCCACAGTAATGACACTTTAAAGAATTACCTTTTCGATGGTACGTATAAGAAATATCACAATGATTGCAGCTGGCGACATAACCACAGTCTCGGCACATCACGAATGTCGAATAGCCCCGTCGGTTTAAAAACAGTACGGTTTGTTGTTTTTTTTCAAGCCGATCACGGATCGCTTCAGTCAATGCTAGAGAGAACATTGAGCGATTTCCATTCCTGAGCTCCTGTCGCATATCAACAACCTCTACATCTGGAAGCGGTCGCCCATTCACACGTTCCGTTAAGGATAACAATTGATAAACGCCTTTCTTAGCGCGGGCATATGATTCAATCGAGGGTGTTGCACTTCCTAAAATGACAGGTGCTCGGTGGCGTTCACCACGATACTGAGCGACGTCTCTCGTATGATAACGAGGGGTTTCTTCTTGTTTATAGCTCGTCTCATGTTCCTCATCAATAATGATAATCCCGATATTTGTAAATGGCGCAAACACTGCTGACCTTGCTCCCACAACTACTTTTACTTCCTTGCGGTGGATTTTGCGCCACTCATCATACTTTTCCCCATTTGATAAGCCTGAGTGCATAATGGCCACAAGTTCTCCAAAACGCGCTTTAAAGCGGGTAACCATTTGTGGAGTCAAAGAGATTTCGGGGACGAGCATAATCGCTTCTTGATTTTTTGCCAACACCGCAGAAATAGCTTGCAAATAGAGTTCCGTTTTGCCACTCCCTGTTAAACCATGAAGCAACATCATCTGATGCTGCTCTTCCGCAATGGCTTTTGCTACTGGCTCCATTACCCGTGCTTGAGCATCTGTCAAAACCAACGGTTCACTCCGTTGAATGTCTTCCGCTTGTAGAGGATCACGATAAACCTCTTTTTCAAATTCTTGAATGAGCCCTTTGTCAAGCAAGGACTTAAGTGTGGCCCGGCTAGCTCCTGTTTGTTTAAGCACAGAGTTAACTGGCACAGATGCTTCTTGACCCTTTATATAAGTGAAAACACGTTCTTGTTTTTCGGCTCGTTTCGAAAAAACAGGGTCTTCGTTTGTTGGAATGATCTCGACATACTTCACTTTCTTTACACGCGTATGTTCCTTTGTTTCATAAGAGATCGATAGCCACTCTTGATCTAGCGGTTCTTTTACCACTGTAATTGCTTTTTTTAGCGCTTTTTTTGCCTCATCCCAAGCAACCACCGTTCTACCGGAAAATAGCGTTTGTAGAGGAAGCGGCAACATCGCAGGATCAACTTGTAAAACAAGTTGTTTGCTCACTTTTGACTTTAAAGCAGCTGGAAGCATGGCTTGATAGGCGGAAACACGGTAGCAAACCGTCGATGTCGCTAACCATTCGCCAAGTTCTAACAATTCAGGACTTAAGATAGGAAGTGGATCAAGAACCTCCGCGATTGGTTTTACCTTTTCAAACTCACTTAATTCAACAAGCTCAATTAAAAAACCTTGAATGCGCCTTGGACCAAACGGCACGATTACTCGTACACCGGGTTTAGCAAAAGCTTGCCATTCAGTTGGAATTAAATAATCAAACAATCGATCTGTTTGCGCCGCAGGTACATCAACAATCACGCGCCCAATCACTGCTTGTCCCTTCTTTGTGCATACGCTTCTAGCTCATCTAATATATGTGCAGCAACTTCTTTTTTTGATTGTTGTGGATACTGTTTTTCTTGGCCATCTTTTGTGTATATCGACACAACATTTGTATCTAAATCAAAACCTGCTCCTACTTCTGTAATGTTGTTAGCAACAATTAAATCTAAATTTTTTCGTGTTAATTTATCCTTCGCGTAATGCTCAAGCTGTTCCGACTCTGCCGCAAAACCGACTAATAGCTGCTTGTTCTTTCGCTTGCCAAGCTCTTTTAACGTATCTTTCGTGCGTTTTAAGGGGACACTCCATTTCGAAGCTTGTTTTTTTCTTTTCTGCGACAAAACTTCCTCCGGTTGGTAATCAGCCACAGCAGCCGATTTGATTACAGCATCCACACGGTCAAATCGCGTTGTTACAGCCTCATATAGCTCTTCAGCTGATTGGATGGGAATCACTTCAACTCCTTTAGGTGGATTTAATGCGGTCGGACCAGTCACGAGTGTCACCAGCGCTCCCCGTTTTTTAGCCTCTTCGGCAATGGCATAGCCCATTTTTCCCGAGGAATAATTTGAAAAATACCGTACCGGATCAAGCGCTTCTCTAGTTGGCCCCGCCGTAACGAGTATACGTTTGCCAGCAAGTGTCGTTGGCTTAACAAAAAACAACTCAACCAACTCGACTAAATCTTCTGGTTCAGCCATTCTTCCTTTACCAATCCAACCACAAGCAAGGTAACCTGCACCTGGTTCAATAAACTGATAGCCATACGTTTTCAAAGTAGCGATATTTGTTTGTACAGCAGGGTGATCAAACATATTGACATTCATTGCTGGAGCAAGAACGATCGGAGCTTTTGTCGCAAGGATAAGTGTCGTTAACATATTGTCCGCTATCCCGTTAGCAAGCTTTGCAATTGTGTTCGCACTTGCGGGCGCAACTAAAATTAAATCAGCTTGATCTGCAATATCGATATGGGCAATCTTGCTGCTATCTGGCTCATGAAACGTATCTGTATGTACATGATTTCTTGATAGAGCTTGAAACGTTGTTGCTGTCACAAACTTTTGTGCTGATTCAGTCATGACGACATGAACATTTGCACCTGCCTGCGTTAATTTACTCACTAAGGCAGCGGATTTAAAGGCCGCAATTCCCCCACTTACACCAACTACAATTGTTTTGTTTTTCAAGTCTGCGTTCCTCCTTGCATTTAATCGAAAAAAAAGCTGTCTTCACCCTAGCCCTTTGACTTACCAATGAGCGCTTGTGTGTACGAAGACAGCTGAATCATTTAATACGTTTTTTCTTGTGGTGCATCTTTCGGAGCGCGGTGTGTCAATTGATCTCCAACGATCTCTTCAAGAGCAAGACCAACAAATTTGTATGATTTCGGTTTTGTCACTAGCGGCACACGACTAGGTACCTCTTTCATCTCTCTAGCTCTTCTTGAAGAAACAGTCACCAACGAGTATTTTGAATCTAACTTTTCCAATAAACTATCAATAGAAGGGTACAACATTATTTTTTGACCTCCGCTAATTCCTGGTATTTTAAACGCTCTCTGCGACAATGCTCAGCAGTAACAATCGATTTAATTCGTTCAACTGCCAATTCTACTTGATCATTCTCAACAACATAATCATACATTTTCATCAGATCAATTTCTTCTTTTGCAACTAACATACGCTCATTAATGATGTCTTCCGTTTCAGTTCCACGTCCGACAATACGGTCACGCAATTCCTTCAAGCTTGGAGGCGCTAGGAAGATAAATACGCCCTCTGGAAAGGCCTTACGCACTTTTTGTGCACCTTGAACTTCAATTTCTAAAATAATATCTTTCCCTGAATCAATTGTTTCTTTAACATAATCAATTGGCGTTCCATAATAGTTGCCGACGTATTCAGCCCACTCTAATAGCCCACCAGCTTTAATCATTTGTTCAAATTCATCTCTTGATTTAAAGAAATAATTAACTCCGTGCTCTTCACCAGCACGAGGATTTCTAGTTGTTGCTGAGACAGAATACTGAATAGCTGTATCCTGTTTGCGCAGGGCTCCACAAACCGTGCCTTTCCCCACTCCGGCGGGTCCAGACAATACAATTAAGAGCCCTTTTTCACGTTTCATCAAGTCCGTTCTACCTCCCACTACCTCTTCAGGCGTCTTCCGACATGTCCTCTTTCGTATGCAGCCGTTGTGCGACAGTCTCTGGTTGAACCGCACTTAATACAACGTGATCCGAATCAGTGACAATTACGGCACGCGTTCTTCTACCGTACGTTGCATCGATTAACATATTTCGCTCACGCGCTTCTTGCATGATTCTTTTAATTGGTGCTGATTCAGGACTGACAATCGAAATAATACGATTTGCAGAGACGATATTGCCAAACCCAATGTTTATTAGCTTTATAGTCATACCCAATCCTCCAATACCATTAACGTATACAGTTTATACTATCTTCCATTATACCAAATCTTTTAAGTGTTATACGATACAAAATCAATTAGAAGTATGTAATCAATCGCTCAGTCTTTTATTTTACCTTATTTCAACAGTCTCGTAAAGAATGAAAGAAATCGTCAAATCCTGAAAGCATAGCACAAACAAGAACTTCACTAAATAGTTGCCAGGCAAATGAATCTCACTGAGATCTCCCGTTTTCCATACGGCTAGTAAAGATAAAAAAAGAAAAGACGATTAATCTAAAGATAATCGTCTCTCTCAAATGGTCAGTTTATCCAATTTACTTCTATAAAAATAGAGCGTTCATTGCAGCTTTCTATCATTCAGTTATTTCTCGCTCTTGTTTCTTAAATAACTGAAATCCACCCAATACAACTGTCGGGATGGCAGCCATTCCAAGCACAAGTAGCCACTCATTAAAGCCGAGCGCAACTGTGTGGAAAACAGGCTGCAGCTGTGGCATATAAATTACAGCAATCATTAATGCGATTGAAATGAGCACAGCACCGACTAAATATTTATTCTCAAACAAGTTACGATGATAAATCGAGTATTCACTTCTGCAATCAAATACATGAATTAATTGCGCCATCACAAGCGTTAAGAATGCAACCGTCTGTGCAAGAACTAATTGCTCAGGATTGTTCTCATAGGTTAATGCAAAGGCGACAATTGTCACAACACCTATCATGATTCCACGACTGATAATCTTCCAACCAAGTCCACGGGCAAACACACCTTCATTTTGCTTTCGCGGCTTTCGCTTCATCACATCACCCTCAGCTTGGTCCATTCCAAGAGCGATTGCTGGCAAGCCATCTGTTACAAGATTAATCCAGAGAATTTGAATCGCAACAAGTGGCAAAGGCATACCTAATAACATGGCAAACAGCATAACGAGAATTTCTCCTACATTGGAAGCAAGCATATAGCGAATAAATTTACGGATATTCTCATAGATGTTCCGTCCTTCTTTAATGGCTTCTTTTATGGTTAAGAAATTATCATCCGCTAAAACAAGTTCAGAAGCTTCTTTTGCGACATCCGTTCCTGTAACACCCATCGCAATGCCGATATTCGCCGCTTTAATCGCTGGCGCATCATTTACGCCATCTCCAGTCATTGCAACAATATGTCCTTTGCGCTGTAAAGCTTGCACGATCTTTAACTTATGCTCTGGTGAAACGCGCGCGTACACATAGACATCATCTACGACATCTTCTAGTTCTTCAACAGATAATGTCGATAATGTTTTACCATCCATTATCTTTCCATTTGGTGGAAGGATATTTAAATCCATGGCAATTGCTGTAGCCGTTATTTGATGATCTCCTGTTATCATCACCGTTTTTATGCCCGCTTCACGGCATTCTTGAATGGCCGTTCTCGCCTCATCACGAGGGGGGTCAATCATTCCTTGAACACCAATTAATGTTAAGTTGGACTCCGCTTCCTCCGCTTTCGCGCAGGACTCGCCGCTAAGTAGCGGTCGGTAGGCTATCGCTAACGTTCTTAACGCCTTTTCGGCCATTCCTTCTACAACGGCATTTACTTCTCGCTGCCACTTGGGCGAAATCGATTCTGCCCTTCCATCTACGACTAGGCTGCGGCATCTTTGCAGAACAATATCCGGAGCACCTTTTGTTACGATATAGCTTTTACCTGAACGATCTTTTACGATGACCGTCATCATTTTACGAGTTGAATCAAACGGGAATTCAATTACACGATGATAGGTATCCTCTAGTCCTTCTTTTGAAAAGCCAGCCTTCATGGCTGCCATTAATAGAGCCCCTTCGGTTGGGTCACCGTCTAATGTAAACGTTGAACGTTTTTTCGTTTCTTTCTCTATAAAACTAGCATTATTACATAGCGCTCCATAGCTTAATAGTCTACTGACATTCGGCTGATGTTCCATTTGAATTAATTCTTGTTTATGTGTAAACGTTCCAACTGGATCAAACCCAGATCCGCCAACGTGGACCGTTTGACCACCTGTCCATAATTCTTTCACCGTCATTTTATTTTGTGTTAAAGTCCCAGTCTTATCTGAACAGATGACAGAAGCGCAGCCAAGGGTTTCGACAGCAGGTAATTTCCGAACAATTCCCTTACGCTTAATCATGCGCTGTACACCTAGAGCAAGTGCCACTGTGACAATCGCTGGTAAGCCTTCTGGAATAGCAGCAACAGCTAGCGATACCCCAGATATAAACATCGTGTGTAAATCATGCCCTTGCATTACGCCAATAACGACAACAAGCGCTGTTAACAAGAGAGCCACAAGAATTAATGTTTTTCCTAATTGCTCAAGTCTACGCTGTAAAGGAGTGACGACATGTCCCGTTTCTTGCAGCAAATGAGCGATTTTGCCCATCTCCGTCTTCATTCCCGTTCCAACAACAACACCCATTCCACTGCCTTGCGTAATCATTGTGCCCATAAAAGCCATGTTTTCTTGATCACCTAAAGCCACATCTGCTTTTTCAATGGCCATGGCTTGCTTATGAACAGGAACCGATTCTCCTGTTAAGGAAGCTTCATCTACTCGTAAACCCGATACTTCAAATAAGCGAATGTCTGCCCCTACACGATCTCCCGCAGTCATTTTGACAACATCACCAGGGACTACGTCTATTGATGGAACGCGAGACCACTCTTCGTTACGCAATACATGCATTTGTGGTGCGGATAATTCTTTTAACGCATCAAGAGATTTCTCTGCCTTTCGTTCCTGAACAAAGCCGAGAATGGCATTAATAAACACGATAATCATGATCGTAATCGCATCAAGCACTTCACCAATTAATCCTGAAACCAATGTCGCTGCTAGCAAAACAAGAACCATGAAATCTTTGAATTGTGCTAGGAAAGTTGCCAGTGCAGAAGGTTTTGGTGCTTCTTTTAGCTTGTTTTGACCATACGTACCTAACCGCTTTTTTACATTCTTAGACGATAATCCTTTTACCACATTTGAATTCGTTTTATACTCAACTTCTTCAGGCTTCATATTATACCATTTCATAACAGCCACCTCGCATCTGCTCTCACACTTTGTCCTCCTAAACTGTACATGCTCTCCTATACAAGCCATCTTATTCAGGTAGGTCGAAAAAAATGCTATACTCTAGTAGGAAACATAAGGGACTAGTAAAGAGGTGAGTCGATGTCTTTTGATGGCATGATGACAAGAGCAATAACAAAAGAACTCCAAGCATTTGTAGGAGGTCGCATAAACAAGATCCACCAACCATTTAAAACCGAACTAGTTATGACGATACGAGCAGGAGGAAAAAACCATTCCTTGCTTGCTTCAGCTAACGCCACGTTTGCAAGAATTCATGTGACAGAAGAGAAGTACGAGAATCCTAGTGAACCACCGATGTTTTGCATGCTTTTACGTAAACATATTGAAGGCGGGTTTATTTCAGCGATTGAACAAGATGGATTTGATCGCGTCATTACGTTCACCATTGCCAATAAAGATGAGCTTGGTGACCGTACAGAAAAACAAATCATCTTTGAAATAATGGGGCGGCACAGCAACATCATTTTAATTGATAAAAAAAACCAGGTTATCTTAGATAGCATTAAACATGTACGCTTTGATCAAAGCAGTTACCGTACAGTTGGTCCTGGGCAACCTTACAAAAAACCACCTGAACAAGATAAGGCAGATCCACTTGACGCGACTGAAGAGGATGTCTTGCGGAAAATTGACTTTAATGCAGGGAAACTGGACAAGCAGCTCGTCCAACAATTTGCAGGGATTTCTCCACTACTGGCAAATGAAGTACTGGCTCGCGCGAAAATGGCAAATCGTTCTACGCTGCCAGCTGCTTTTGTGCAGTTGATGCAGCAAATAAAAGAGCATGACTACACACCGGAGCTTGTAAGAGGCGAGAAAGAATTTTTCTCGATTATATCGTTAACGCATAAACCGGGAGAACGGCTCACTTTTTCAAGCGCGAGTCAGCTGCTTGATCGCTTTTATTACGGCAAGGCGGAACGTGATCGCGTTAAACAACAAGCTTATGACCTTGAACGGTTATTAAAAAACGAATACCAAAAAAATGTTCGTAAGCAAAAGAAACTGAGCCAAACGCTTCGCGAGGCAGATGAAGCAGCCACCTATCAGAAGCTAGGTGAGTTACTGACGGCCAACATGTATGCCATTAAAAAAGGCGATCACAGCATTGAAGTTGTTGATTATTACGACGAAACGGGTAAGACGATTAGGATTGAGCTTGATCCGCAAAAGACGGCATCGGAAAATGCCCAGCAGTATTTTAAAAAGTATCAAAAAGCAAAAACAGCTCGCTTAGAAGTTGTCTTGCAGGTTGAAAAAACAAACGAAGAACTCGCTTATTTAGATTCATTGCTGCAACAAATGGATTCAGCCTCTTCCCGAGATGTTGCCGACATTCGTGATGAACTAGCTGAAGGCGGCTATATTCGAAAAAAACAGGTACAGGGGAAGAAAAAGAAAAAACAATCAGACAAACCGATTGTTGAGACGTACCGTTCGACAACGGGGGTTGAGTTTTTAGTTGGAAAAAACAATCGCCAAAACGATTACTTAACAAATCGATTAGCGCGACAAGATGAGATTTGGCTCCATACAAAAGATATTCCTGGTTCACACGTTGTCATTAGACATACAGAACCAGATGAGACAACATTGGCCGAGGCAGCACTTGTTGCTGCATACTACTCAAAAGCAAGAGAATCAAGTTCTGTGCCAGTAGACTTCACCAAAATCCGTCACGTTAAAAAACCGAGCGGTGCTAAGCCCGGGTACGTCACGTATGACCAACAGACAACCCTCTTTGTTACACCTGTTGAAGATGACGTTCGTGCGTTACGCGTCACGTAAAAAGGAAAACCCAAGCATGCGAGCATGCTTGGGTTTTTAAAATGCTTTTGTTATTAAGCCTAGGCCATCAAGAACCTGAATATGCGTCATGCTGGAGAATCCGACCGCTAGCAACATCTTTGCTAATTCGGCTTCACTTTTGCGATGACGTCGTTCAGACACGGTTGCCCATTTCATTAAATACGCCTTTTCCTCTTCAGAAAACCCATGTTTGGCAGCGTAATCACTCGCTGCCCCTTTGTTCATCTCAGGTGCTGGATTTAATATTAGTACTTGACCGTCTTTTGCTACAATGCGCTTCAGTTCTTTTAATCCTTGTTGAGGAGAAGGCAATAAAAAGAGAACACAGGTTGAAATCACGATATCAGCTGACTCTCGCTCTAAAGGAATGTTCATGGCATCCCCAACGATAAAACTGGCTTTATGTTGAACATTTTGCTCTTGAAAAAGGTGATTGGCGCGATTAATCATTTGTTCAGATAAATCAACTCCAGAAACATGCCGCGCTTGATCAACCCCTCGCAATAAGAAGCGCCCTGTTCCACAACCAATATCTGCAATGGTCTTGTCTAACCAACTTCCAGACTCTCGCATTAAACATTCATGAATTTCAGAAAGCCATTTACTCTGCACCATTCCGTCAAAGAAATCAACCAGACCATCAAACTCTGCTCCATCCATCTTCCTCATGTAATCGCACCGTCCTCTTATAAGACTGATTCACTCATCCACTCTTCATTATGAGGATTTTCACGCCACTTGGCTAGTTTCTTTTGTTCTGTTTCCGAAATGAGTCCGCCTTTTTTCGCTTCGTTTACGAGCGTATCATAGTTCGTTAACACATATGCTTCTAACTTGGCCTCCTTAAAAGCCTCCGCTCCGCTATTTAGTTGATAAGAAAAGATTGCCACAACTGACAAGACAGTAGACCCCGCTTGTTGAATAGCTTCAGCTGCTGCAATTGAACTTCCACCTGTCGAAATTAAATCTTCAATGACAATGACTTTGCTACCTTGAGGTAATTTTCCTTCAATTAAATTTTGCTTGCCGTGTCCCTTCGCTTTGCCACGAACGTAAACCATTGGTAGGTCTAATTCGTCAGCCACTAGCATCGCATGGGGAATGCCCGCTGTTGCTGTTCCTGCAATCACCTCTGCATCAGGTGCATGCTCCCGAATTAATTGCGCTAGTCCTTGGGCGATTTCTTTTCGCACAGTCGGATAAGACAAGGTTAAGCGATTGTCACAATAGATCGGTGACTGAATTCCTGAACTCCATGTAAATGGTTTAGTAGGAGATAGTGTCACGGCACCGATCGTAAGTAAGTGATTGGCTATTTCTTTGTTCATTGAGAGAGAACCCCTTTCCAGTCATTCATCATTTCACTATAAACATCTAATGGTTCTGCTGCTGTTGTTAAACTTCTACCGACAACAATCCCCCAACTACCAAGTTCTCTTGCCCGGGCTGGTGAAACAATTCGAGCTTGGTCTCCCGCATCATCGGTTAGTCTACGAATACCCGGTGTAACGGTCAAGAATTCCCCACCACATTCTTTTTGAATCCGGGGTACTTCATGTGCCGAGCAAACGACTCCGTCAAGGCCTGCTGTCTGAGCTTGAAGACTATAGTTGACGACGACTTCATCAAGCGGTTTATCAATTAGCAGCTGCTTTCTTAACATCGCTTCGTCCGTGCTCGTTAATTGCGTAACGGCGATTAGTTTTGGCCGGTCTTTCCCTGGACGCGTCCCACTTTCCAACCCTTCAAGCGCTGCCTCCATCATCTTCTGACCACCTGCAGCATGAACGTTAACCATATCCACTTCCATCTCAGCAAGAACTTTCATCGTTCGACCAACGGTATTGGGAATGTCATGGAGCTTCAGATCTAAGAATAAGTGATGCCCTGCTTCTTTTAACTCCGTAATCACATTTAAACCTTCACGGTAAAACAATTCCATCCCAACTTTTACATCCAGTTTCTCATCACTAAAATGGGCCAAGAAGTTTCTTCTCGTCGCGCGGTTATTGAAATCTAACGCGATAAAGAGTGGGTTTTGCATGCTTTCCAGCTCCCTCCAATAAGTTCTGAAATTGAATCAACTTCCATATCATCTAACCAACTTGGTAAGTCTGCGATAATGGTTGGACACGTATATGGATCGACAAAATTGGCTGTTCCTACGGCAACACAACTCGCTCCAGCTAACAGAAATTCAATCACATCTTCTGCAGTCTGAATACCCCCCATCCCGATAATCGGTATATCCACTTGCTGACTGACTTGATGAATCATCCGCAGAGCAACTGGTTTAATAGCTGGACCGGATAAACCACCATATTGATTGGATAAGATCGGCTGACGTGTTTTTGTATCGATTCGCATCCCAAGTAATGTATTTATCATGGACAATCCATCCGCCCCAGCCGCTTCTACCGCTTGAGCCATTGTCACAATGTCCGCTACATTCGGCGAAAGCTTGACATAAACAGGTACAGACGATACAGCTTTTACTTCTTTTGTAAGCTGAGCAGCCGTTTCTGGGATCGTACCGAAAGCAATTCCTCCTTCTTTTACATTGGGGCAGGAGATGTTTAATTCCAAAGCGGATACATTACGTTGTTTAGAGAGTTGATCCGCAACTTTAATATAGTCATCCATCGTTGAACCAGCGATATTTGCAAGAATCGGAACATCGATACGATCAAAGCGAGGCAATTCTTTTGCAATAACGCCTGCCAAACCAGGATTTTGCAAACCGATCGCATTTAACATGCCCGCCTTTGTTTCCGCGACACGCGGCGTTGGGTTTCCAAAACGCGGTTCCGGAGTTGTTGCTTTGATCGCCACAGCTCCAAGCTCCGCTAAATCATAGAATGCTTGATACTCTCCACCGAAGCCAAAACAACCTGATGCCGGCATAATCGGGTTTTTCATCGTAAGTCCAGGTAATTCAACATGTAATCGTTCCATTACAATACAACCTCCCCTACTGGGAATACAGGTCCGTCCGTGCAAATTTTTCGGTACTCATGCTCAGCTCCATTTTCAACATGACACACACATGCAAAACAAGCTCCAATTCCACAACCCATCCGTTCTTCAAGTGATATAAAAGCCCGCTGATCTCTATATCGTTCTGTTAGTACTTTTAACATTGGTGTTGGACCACACGAGTAAAGCACATCACCAGTGAGCTTCTTTTCATCAATTGCATTCGTTACAAAGCCATGAATGCCATAACTTCCATCGACTGTTGTGACGTAGACATCCCCTAACTGACTAAATTCTTCAGCGTAAAACACATCGTCTTTTGAGGCAAATCCTAGCACTGCCGTGACGTGGACACCTTTCTCTACAAGCTGTTTAGCTAGATAATATAAGGGAGGTACACCTATACCGCCACCGATTAACAACGCAGTTTCACCTGACATTGCTTGTTCCAAAGGAAACCCTTTTCCTAGTGGCCCCAATACACTTAACTGGTTACCTGTTGGTTGAGAAGAAAGTCTTTTTGTCCCTGCCCCACCGGCACGATAAATCATCGTCACTTCGTTGCGCTCTAAGTCCACATCCGCAATACTAATCGGCCTGCGTAGGAGTAGGTCTTCACTTTGGTCAACTCGAACATGTAAAAACTGACCAGGTTGGCTCATGTGCTTGACTGTGCTTCCTTTGAGTACAAGCTTATAGCTGTCTTTCGCAATTTTTGATTGCTTTACGACTGTCAGCTCGCCATACTTTTCTCTCATATCCGAACGCCTCCCAAAAATGTTCATAGAAAGAGCCACAAGCATCTGCTGTGACTCGTATTGGTTTTACACATGTTGTGGCATGCTTTCTGTTGCGAATGTAATGGATTCAAGCACACTCAAAAGCGCAGCAGCTGTATCAATTGACGTTAAACAGACAACTCCATTTTCAACGGACTCGCGACGAATTCGGAATCCATCTCTTGCCGGTTGCTTTCCTCTTGTTAATGTATTGATAACAAACTGCGCTTCTCCTTGGCGAATGGTATCCAATAGATGCGGTTCTCCTTCATTGATCTTTTTCACAACTTTTGCTGGTACACCTGCATCAGCTAGCACTTGGGCCGTCCCTGATGTAGCCATAATGCTGTAGCCGATGCTATGAAAACGCTTCGCAATCGTGATTGACTCAGCCTTGTCTTTATCTGCGACCGTAAACAATACTGAACCATGGGTTGGAATATTCATTCCTGAAGCAACGAGGCCTTTATAGAGAGCCTTTTCTAGCGTTTTGTCACGCCCCATTACTTCACCTGTCGATTTCATTTCCGGTCCGAGTGAAATGTCTACTCTACGTAGCTTCGCGAACGAGAATACCGGAACTTTCACAGACACTTCGTCTCCTTCTGGATGATAGCCAGATCCGTAACCAAGAGAAGCAAGAGATTCTCCGAGCATCACACGAGTCGCCACGTTTGCCATCGGTACGCCGGTAATTTTACTTAAGAATGGAACCGTTCGGCTTGAGCGTGGGTTGACTTCAAGTACGTATACTTCATCACCATGCCATACGAATTGGATATTAAGCAGTCCAATAATTTGTAACCCTTTAGCAATTTTTGTTGTCCGCTCAATTAAACGCTGCTTCAGCTCTTCCGGAACCGTTTGCGGTGGGTATACAGCAATTGAATCCCCAGAGTGAACGCCAGCGCGCTCAATATGTTCCATAATGCCAGGTATATACACATCTTTTCCATCGCTAATTGCGTCCACTTCAAGCTCTTTCCCTGTTAAATAACGGTCGATTAAAACAGGGTGCTTCGGATTGACCTTGACCGCAGATTTCATGTAACGTAAGAGCTCTTCTTCATGATACACAATTTCCATCGCTCGCCCGCCAAGTACATAAGAAGGTCGGACCAAGACTGGATACCCGATCTCTGTCGCAATCACAACAGCGCCATCAACCGAAGTTGCTGTTTTTCCTAACGGTTGTGGAATATCAAGCTCCATTAGCGTTTGTTCGAATTTATCTCGATTTTCCGCACGATCCATATCTTCAAGCTGCGTTCCAATAATCGTGACGCCTCTTGCTACTAATTCATCCGCTAGGTTAATCGCCGTTTGCCCACCAAACTGGACAATAACCCCTTTTGGTTGCTCTAGTTGAATGACATTCATCACATCTTCAATCGTCAATGGTTCAAAATAAAGCTTGTCAGAAGTGGAAAAGTCAGTAGACACGGTTTCAGGATTGTTATTCATAATAATCGCTTCATAACCAGCTTCTTTTATCGCCCAGACAGTGTGAACCGTAGCGTAATCAAACTCAATTCCTTGGCCGATACGAATCGGTCCTGAACCAAGTACCAAGATGCTTTCTTCATCGGTTCTCACTGATTCATTTTCTTGCTCATAGGAGCTGTAAAAATAAGGTGTTGGAGAGGCGAACTCCGCTGCGCATGTATCAACCATTTTGAATACCGGCTTAATTCCAGCAGCTTGTCTTAATTCATATACGGATTGCTCTTCTGTCTCCCAAACCTTACTAATATACGTGTCAGAAAAACCCGACTGCTTTAGTTTTCTTAAAACCGTTTCATCAGTACGCGCGTCAATCAACTGATCTTCTAAGGCAACGATTCGTGCGAGCTTCTGCAAAAAGAAGCGGTCAATCTTTGTTACTTCATGAATCTCATCGACGCTCACTTGTTTGCGCAGTAACGCCCCGATCGCAAACAGTCGTTCATCGTCAGCTTTAGCAATTTTTTCGAGTAGTTCAGCCGAATCTTTTTCTTCTAGGTTTTCATCATACAGGTGATCATAACCAGCTTCGAGCGATCGAATCGCTTTTAACAGCGACTCTTCAAGCGACCGTCCAATTGCCATGACTTCCCCAGTTGCCTTCATCTGCGTTCCTAACTTTCGATTTGCCGATTCGAATTTATCAAAAGGCCAACGTGGGATCTTTGAAACAACATAATCAAGCGCGGGTTCAAAGCTTGCATAGGTCGTTTCCGTAACTGGGTTTTTCAACTCATCCAACTGGTAGCCAACAGCGATCTTCGCTGCAATTTTCGCAATCGGATAACCCGTTGCTTTCGAAGCTAGTGCAGAAGAGCGACTAACTCTCGGGTTCACTTCAATGATGTAGTATTGATCACTATCTGCATCGAGGGCAAACTGGACGTTACAGCCACCTTCAATTCCAAGCGCACGGATAATGGAAAGTGATGAATTCCGTAACATTTGATAATCTCGATCAGACAATGTTTGGCTTGGTGCAAATACAATTGAGTCACCCGTATGAACGCCAACTGGATCAAAATTTTCCATGTTACAAACAACGATTGCTTCGTCTTTTGCATCACGCATGACTTCATACTCCACTTCTTTAAAACCAGCAATGCTTTTCTCAACAAGGCATTGTGTCACAGGACTATATTTTAGCCCACTGGCGACAATCTCTGTTAAATCTTCATCATTGTATGCAATACCGCCACCAGTTCCCCCTAGTGTATATGCAGGGCGAATAATGACCGGGTAGCCAATTCGATTAACAAATGCTACAGCCTCTTCATGCGTATGTACAATTTCACTTTCAGGAACAGGCTCTCCTAACAAATTCATTAATGCACGGAATTGCTCTCTGTCCTCGGCTTGTTCAATTGCGCTTAGCTTCGTTCCCAAGAGTTCAATTTCATATTGATCCAGGATGCCTGCTTGCTTTAATTCCATCGCCATATTTAGCCCTGTTTGACCACCGAGCGTCGGTAACAAACCATCTGGTCTTTCTTTACGAATAATTCGAGTGACGAAATCGAGCGTTATTGGCTCAATGTAGACGCGATCAGCCATGGATGTATCAGTCATAATTGTTGCAGGGTTTGAGTTAATTAAAATAACTTCATACCCCTCTTCTTTTAAGGCCTGACACGCTTGTGTACCTGCATAATCAAATTCTGCAGCCTGACCAATTACAATTGGACCAGAACCAATCACTAGTATTTTGCGTAAATCTGTCCGTTTTGGCATGCTCACACTCTCCCCATTGTTCTCTTTTATGCAAGAACTTTCTTTTTCGCTTCTTTCATCATTTCGATAAATTGATCAAACAAATGATTGGCATCATGTGGTCCAGGAGAGGCTTCAGGATGATACTGGACGCTGAAAGCATCAAGCTGCTTATGACGAAGTCCTTCCACTGTTCCATCATTAACCGCCTCATGAGTTAACTCAAGCTCAGTTGTCGCTAATGAATCAAGGTCGACGGTATAGCCATGATTTTGAGCGGTTATGTCAATTCTCCCAGTAGCGATTTCTCTAACTGGATGATTGGACCCCCGGTGGCCAAACGTTAATTTGCTCGTCGTTGCACCACTTGCCAATGCCAACAGCTGATGTCCTAGACAAATTCCAAATAACGGGATCTCATCAATGACGTCTTTAACCGTAGCAATGGTCTCAGGAACATCTTCAGGATTTCCTGGTCCATTCGAGACGAGAATTCCATCTACACCTAGACGCTTAATTTCGTCAGCGCTCGTATTATACGGAACAACGACAACATCACACTGACGTTCAATTAATGACTGCAAAATCCCATGCTTCATGCCACAATCAATTAAGGCCACTCGCATCCCTTTTCCAGGGACATGATACGCTGTATTAACAGAAACTCTGGAGACTTGGTTGGTTTTTAATGGTGCGTCATTCAACCGCTCAATAACGTCAGCTGGATCTACATCCAATGCACAGATACAACCTTTAAGCGTACCGTGTGCACGAATTTTGCGCGTGAGCATCCGTGTATCAATTCCTGCTAGCCCTGGGATGTTTTTTGCGACAAGCAAATCATGTAATGATTCTTGTTCGCGCCAATGACTGGGTTGGTGTTCAACCTCTTTTACTATTAATCCGGCAACTGCAGGATTTAGAGACTCAAAATCATCGCGATTAATGCCGTAGTTACCAATTAGAGGATACGTTAACATGACGATCTGATCACAGTATGACGGATCCGATAAGATCTCTTGATAACCGGTCATGCCCGTATTAAAAACGACTTCACCACTAATCGTCACATCAGCTCCAAATCCTTCGCCTCTAAATACCGTTCCGTCTGCAAGTATTAGCTGTTTATCCATTAATGATTCTCTCCTTTGAAAACACGGTTTTTCCGGCAACAATTGTGGACATTGGAACACCAGTACATGTCCAGCCAGCAAACGGTGTATTTCGTCCTTTAGAATGGAATGTTCCTGGATCGATTGTTTCCGTTGCATTTAAATCGATTAGCGTAATGTCTGCTTGGGCTCCATGACCCAGTGTTCCGGATTCTAACCCAAACGTTTCTGCCGGTTTAATCGTTAACCAGTCAAGCAATTGTTTAAGCGTAAAGCGGTTTGTTTTCACAAAATGTGTATATAAAAGTGGGAAAGCTGTTTCTAATCCGACAATACCGAATGGTGCCAAATCAATTGACGTGGCTTTTTCTTCTGCTGTATGTGGTGCATGGTCGGTTGCAATGAAATCGATCGTTCCATCTAACAAGCCCTCAATGAGAGCTTCTCGATCATCTTTACCTCTTAAAGGTGGATTCATTTTATAATTCGTATCTTGACCTTCAATATCGTCTTCACACAAGAGTAAGTGATGCGGTGTTACTTCAGCAGTGACATGAATGCCCGCTTTTTTCGCATCTCTGATGACTCGGACAGACTCTTTAGTTGACACGTGGCAAACATGATAATGAGCACCAGCGGCTTCAGCTAGCAAAACGTCCCGCGCAATATGAACCGACTCGCACACGGATGGAATGCCATTCAACCCTTGCGATTCTGCATAATGACCTTGATGCACAGAACCTTTGTTAATTAAAGAATTGTCTTCACAATGGGCAACTATCGCCATATCATGCTTTGCTGCTTCTTTCATCGCCGCGAGCATCGTTCCCGCTTCTTGAACACCAACCCCGTCATCGGTAAACGCAAAGGCCCCTGCCGCTTTTAGCGCTTGAAAGTCTACAAGCTCTTTACCCAATTGTCTTGTTGTTATGGACGCGTAAGGAAGAACATTTACAACGGCTCGCTCTTCTAGGCGATTTACCATTTCACTCATTTGTTCAGCATTATCTGGTACTGGACGCGTATTCGGCATGGCAGCAACAGTCGTGAATCCACCTCGAGCAGCAGCCAATGTGCCTGTTTCAATCGTTTCTTTCTTTTCGCCGCCTGGTTCTCGTAGGTGAATATGGAGATCAACAAATCCTGGACTAATTAAGAGGCCCTTTGCGTCAATGGTCTCTGTTACCTCTGATTCAGTAACATGATCATTTAATTTCCCATCTTTTATATAGACATTTTTCCGTATTTGTTCTCCGTCATGCGTTAACACAAATCCATTTTCAATTTTAATAACCATTCGTAAATCGCCTCCAAGAATGAATTAAGCTTCTAATGCTTTTTTTAGAACAGCCATGCGTACAGCTACGCCATTAGCACTTTGTTTATAAATCCGTGAGCGTGCACATTCTACAAGTTCACTCGCTATTTCCACATCGCGATTTACTGGGGCTGGATGCATAATAATACTTGATCGTGGCATGAGAGCCTCGCGCTCTCTCGTTAATCCATATGATTGGTGATACATTTCTTTTGAAAAAGAATCCCTTTGACTATGGCGCTCGTGCTGAACGCGCAGCAGCATCACAATATCAGCATGTCTCGCTGCTTCATCAATGGAGATGTAGCGGTATGATTGGTGAAAATCCCCCATCCATTCTCTTGGACCAGCAATTGTGACAATCGCACCTAACCTAGTTAAAATATCAGCATTTGAACGCGCAACCCGACTATGATGCAAATCACCAACAATCGTCACTGCTAACCCTTGAAACAGACCAAATTCTTGCTTAATCGTTAACAAATCAAGCAGGGATTGGGTTGGGTGATTTCCACAACCATCTCCAGCATTGATTATTGGTATTGAAATGTTTTTTAACTCATTAAAGAAGGCATCTTGAGAGTGACGGATAACTAGCGCATCTGCTCCAATTGATTCCAATGTACGCGCTGTGTCATAAAGGCTTTCTCCTTTTTTTATACTTGAGTGATCGCCATCAAATTGGAGAATTTCAAGTCCCAATTTACGTTCAGCAATTTCAAAACTAAAGCGCGTTCTCGTACTAGCTTCAAAAAAAAGATTTGCGACAAAGGATTGTGTTTTCGGCTTCCACTTGTCACCTTTTGAAAACGCCTCTGCTTGATCAAGCAACTGTTGTACATCCCTCACGCTCAGTTCACTCATTGTATGAAGCCCAACTGGTCGCGTTTGAAACATATGCACACCCATATGATCTGCCTCCTTAAAATTGAATACGATGTTTAGTTTATCTTTTCGTCAAACATTTCATTGTTTCCATAACTGACTTTACGATTAGGTAAGATTCCATGAAGAAGCAAACCAATAATTGTCGCTAACGACATTCCGGCAATTTCAAACCCTGGTAAGCGTACAATGGCACCACCAATTCCAATCACTAGAATAATTGATGCGATGACCATGTTGCGTTTCTCCCCCATATCAATTCGGTTATCAACTAGCATCCGCACACCAGCTGAAGCGATGATTCCGAATAAGAGAATTGAGATGCCGCCCATCACTGCTACAGGTATTGAGTCAATCACCGCAGCAATTTTACCAACAAAGGAGAAGATAATGGCTAACACGGCAGCTCCCGCTACAACAAACACACTGAACACTCGTGTTATGGCAACAACACCTACATTTTCACCATAGGTGGTATTTGGAGGTCCTCCAATGGATGCTGCAATCATTGTCGCAATTCCATCCCCCATTACCGTTCTGTGCATACCTGGCTTTTCTAGAAAGTTCTTACCTGCTACTTTGCTTAACACCATTAATTGACCTGTATGTTCAGCTAGTGTAACTAAAGCAACAGGTGCCATAATCGCCACAATCGCCCAGTTCACACTTGGTGTATAGGTTACAAATGGTACGATCAGTTCAGGCGAGGCGATCCAGCTTGCTTCTCGTATAGGAGAGAGATCAATTAAGCCTTGCCATAGTGCAAATCCATAACCGGCAAGCAGTCCTAGCAAAATTGGTATTAAGTTAAGAAACCCCTTAAAGTACATCGTCGCAATGACCGCCACACCAAGTGTTATCCCTGCTGTTGCAATGTGGATCAAACTGTATACTGGATCTTCACCAGTTGGCGTACCAGGTAAGTACATGGCATTGTTAATGGCGGTTGTTGCCAAACTAAGACCAATGACCATGATAACAGGACCAACAACAACTGGCGGAAGAACTTTTGTTATCCAGCCTGTTCCTGCCCCTTTTATGATTAGCGCAACAATCCCATAAATTAGTCCGGCAAAGAAACTTCCGATCATCGCTCCCTCAACACCGCCTAGTGCTTGTGCGGATATAATCGGAGTTATAAACGCGAATGATGATCCAAGATAAGCTGGTACCTGACCTTTTGTAACTAAGATGAATGCCAGCGTCCCGAGACCGCTTGATAAAAGCGCGGTTGCCGGACTCATATCTACTAAGAACGGTACAAGTACCGTCGCACCGAACATGGCGCATAAATGTTGCAGGCTAAAAAAGAGCCATTGATCTGCGCGTGGTATTTCTTTGATGCCTAATCTCATGTTTGTTTGGTTCATTCTTTCTGCTCCTTTTGTTCAAATTCCCGATAAAAAAAGCCTTCTGCGTCAACAGAAGGCGGCAAGAAAGAAGCAGAAGGTACACGTAGGTCCTTTGCATTCTCTCCTCTTGCCAGCCTCTCTGGACTGTTTTTAAAGAGGATTTATTGTATTGTTACTTCATCTTTGTGATCTACTTCCACAAGTTGTGCTGAGATCCGTTCTTTTTTAGACGTTGGTACGTTTTTTCCAACATAGTCAGGTCGTATAGGTAACTCACGGTGTCCTCTGTCTACTAGAACAGCTAGCTGAATTAACGCAGGTCGACCAAGATCAATTAATGCGTCTAACGCAGAGCGGACGGTGCGCCCTGTATACAATACGTCATCGACTAGAATAACGGTTCGTCCATTAATATCAACTGGAATATCCGTTCCTTGTAAAACAGGATCACCTTGACTAGATTTTGGCGTTAGGTCATCGCGATACATCGTGATATCAACTTCACCAACTGGGATAGTTTGACCTTCAATTTCTTTGATTCGCATCGCTAAACGATTTGCCAGATAAATACCTCTTGTCTTAATTCCAACAAGAACACAATTTTCTACGCCTTTATTCCGCTCAATCACTTCGTGAGACATGCGGGTAATAGCTCGCCTTATCGCATCTTCGTCTAATATCATTCGTGACAAATGAGGTCCCTCCTTACAAAAAAATCCCTAACTGTCCAGTAAGAGGGCAGTTAGGGATTTGGGCATAGCTAACCCATTTCTCCGACTCCTTGATAGCCTCTCTGGACCACTCTTAAAGGACGTTTTATTCTTTCTTCATTATGCTTGTTCCCGCGGTTTTTGTCAATGCGAATCTCTTAATTCATCTAGCAAGCGTTGCATATCAGCTGGAACCGGTGCTGTAAAAGCCATTTTCTCCTCAGATCTAGGATGAACAAATGTTAAGGTTTCCGCATGTAAAGCTTGTCCGGATATATCAAGCGTGCGTTTTGGACCGTATTTTGGATCACCAGCAATTGGGTGCTCAATATAATTAAAATGAACGCGTAATTGATGCGTTCTTCCCGTTTCGAGTTCACACGTCACGTAGCTATATTCGTTAAACGTTTCTTCTAAGGTAAAATGAGTAACGGCAGCCTTACTGTTCATATGAGTGACGGCCATTTTTTGTCTATCTTTTTGATCGCGTCCAATAGGAGCATCAATCGTCCCCTTTGTATGCGATAAAACACCGTGAACGATGGCTTTGTATTGCCGCCCAGTTGTTTTATCTTTTAGCTGCTTCGATAACTGTTCATGTGCATGGTCATTTTTAGCAGCCATAATTAAGCCTGATGTATCTTTATCAATACGGTGAACTATACCCGGACGAATCTCACCGTTAATTCCAGACAAGTCCTTGCAGTGAAACAACAAAGCATGAACCAGTGTCCCCGTGTAATGTCCAGGGGCAGGATGAACAACCATCCCTCTCGGTTTATTAACGACAATGACATCCGAGTCTTCGTATACAACGGTTAATGGAATGTTTTCAGGTTTAATTTCAATTTCTTCTGGCGCAGGCTCATCAAGTTCAATTTGATCGCCTTGCTGTACTTTATAATTTGATTTCACAACATGTCCATTCACGGTAACAGCACCATCATTGATCCATTTTTGCACATGCGTTCGTGACGCCTGCTCGTGCAGTGCGACAATTAGTTTATCAATACGCTCATTTTTTTGTGTTTCTTCTACTACCCATGACTCCATTTAATTGTTGCTCCTTTTTTCTCGTCTAGCTTCTAAAAGTAAGTTAATAATAAACAATCCAACACCAATCGTTAAAGCGGAGTCCGCAATATTAAAGATCGGGAAATTTCCAAATGTATCAATAAAATCGACCACTTCTTGCCTAAATACACGATCAATAAAGTTTCCAATCGCTCCTCCTAAAACAAGTCCCAGTGCCCATTTTAACAACGTATGATTTCTCGCCTCTGTCTGTATTAAATAAATAATGACACCGACCATAACGATGGTAATAATATAAAATAACCACATCTGACCTTGTAAAATTCCGAAAGCAGCACCGCTGTTACGATGCGAGAAAATCGACAATACGTTTTCAATCACCGTTATACTTTCACCAATCATCATATTATCGACAACAAGCCATTTTGTCCATTGGTCAAACGCAATAATGATTAATGCTATTATGTATGCCATTCTATATCCTCCAGTTTAGATTATGCTAAGTGTAGCATATATCTTGGCAAAAGTCCCTGTCGATAACGTGAAATAACGCCCAACGATTAGGCGTTATTTTTCACTTTCCCGATAAGATTTATAATGTTCATTTTGTTCAATACGGACACTATCAGGGCCATGGTAGCCGTCAATTCCCGTAGAAAGAAACCCTTCAAATGCTTCGACACCATTGGAACCGTATAAATCTGTATCTCCCGTTTCTTCATCGTATTCTGGTGAAGTATCATTAAAGCGGGCAACCATTTGGTAAGCATCTTCACCATCAAATTCAGTCTCATTCTCTTTGTCGTCGTCTGTATACTGTTCAAATCCTTTAAGGACATCTTCCTCTACTGGACGATACTCTTCAAATTTAGGCTCAGCCCCCATAACAGTTCGTGCTGTAGGGTTTGCAAGAAGTCGCTCAACAGGTATGGCCTGTCCGGTTTGTTCACATATGCCATAAGTGCCACGTTCGAGTTTTTCTAAAGCGTTCATTGTCTCATTTAATTCTACTTTAACATGGTCATGCAGTGCTTGATCTTTTTCACGGTCAAATAAGTCTGTAGCGTTGTCAGCTGGATGATTATCATATTGAGATAACTCTTGTGAACCATGATCAGCCGTATGCTGATACCAGTCCATTTGTTTTTCTAATTCATGTTTACGATTTTGTAGGTCATTTTTCAATTGTTTAAGTGGTAATTTCATGCTCTTCCCCCTTTAATACTTATAGGATGACCATTTTATTATTTTTTGCTCTTGAAAATCTAACCAACAAAAAAGCCGTTCGGATTCTGAACGGCTTTTAGCGAAATGATGGTTTCCACAGTTTTATGAGTTTTGCTCATGTTCCTTTAATAATTCTTCTTCATCAAATTCTTCACTGCCTGCAAACTGCTCCCAATCATCAGTCTGGAGCATTTCCATTTGCGCTTCAATTAACATTTTAAAGCGCATTTTGTAAACAGAAGCTTGCTTCTTAAGCTCTTCCATTTCCATCATCACTTTACGTGATTTGGTTAATGCTTCATTTACGATGCGATTTGCATTTTTCTCTGATTCTTTAATGATCAGCTGTGCTTCTTTTTGCGCATTTCCACGAAGATCATCAGCTGCTTCTTGTGCAACAAGAATCGATTTATTTAGCGTCTCTTCAATATTGTTAAAATGAGCAAGTTTTTCATCAAGTGAATTTACTTGTTCAAATAACTCTTTCTTTTCTCTAAGTGCAGCTTCATAATCTTTAATAATTTGATCCAAAAATTCGTTTACTTCGTCTTCATCATAACCGCGAAATGAGCGGGTAAATTCTTTATTGTGAATATCTAACGGCGTTAAAGGCAACGCAGCCACCTCCAAAACATACTTTTAGTCACTTCTCTATTCATTCGACACTAATACAGAAATTCCTGCTAAAAAACAAGACAAAGCAACAAATTTCGCAAAAACCACGATCCTTATTACTGTTTTCTTCCAACAGTAACTTTTAATTTATCCTTTTTCGTCGTGCCATTTATAGTTATTATTTTTCCTCTGCCATATCCACGTAATGATAAATAGTCATTTGCGTCCAGGCGAAATGCTGTGTTTTCAGTTTTTTTCCAGTTCACTTTAACAAGCCCTTTTACAATTGCCTCTGCCGCTTTACCTCTTGATAAACCATAAACAGTAGCAATAACCGAATCAAGCCTTAATGACGAAAGCAGAATTTCTGTTTCAGTCCAATCTTCTTCAGTCATAACGAACTGATCCATTTCTTCAAATTGAACCGACGTTCTGCCAACTTGTTCAAGCGACATTCGAACATAGGTTGCGCTATTATCCGTACAAGCAATTAAAAAATAGTTATCATGAATGGCAATGTCTCCAAACTTTTCTCGCTTTAAGCCAGTGTTCATAAGTGCACCAAGAACGTCTCGATGTGCGAGACTTGTAAATTTACTTGAGTATGAGGCTTTCAAGAAGGTCATGTTCCACTCAACCGGTTCATCATTTAGGTAAGCAGGACGAATGGATGCTCTCTTTCGCTCACATCCATCCGCCCCTCCATAAAACTGTAGCTCACAAGCGTCATCTTTTCCAATGATAGCGACTAGAATATCCTGCTGACGTGGATCAAGAAAATCTGTCAGCTTTGTTTGGTGATACATCGTTACCTGTTCATAAACAGTCTTCATTTGATCAATAAACGAATGTTCCTCGGGTCTGAAATGTTCATACATTGACATCTTTTAAAACAACCAGTTAAGAACCATGTTCTGTAAACTAATTAGTCCAGTTCCCGCAAACCGTAATAATAGAATTGCGATTAACGGAGATAAGTCAATCATTCCAATTGGAGGGATGAAGCTACGGAAAATTTCTAAGTACGGTTCAACCAACTTACCGAGCATCTCCCCAAAAGCAGAATCACGTCCACCCACAAACGACATGATAATGTAAATAAAAATCGCGATCGTATATAGCGTTAGTGCATACCTAAGCAATGTAAAAAGAAAAACGACTAACTCTTCCATCTAACTTTTCTTCACCCACTTTCAGTTAATCAAAATTGATTTGCCAAGTCACTAATTGAACCTGTAATTTCCACATTATCAGGTGTACAAAGGAAAATACTAGGTCCTAGTTTTTGAATGTCTCCACCAATAGCATAAACCGTTCCACTTAAAAAATCCACCACTCGTAGCGCTTGTTCTCGATCAATTCGTTGCAAGTTAATAACAACCGCTTTACGATTTTTTAAATGATCAGCGATATCTTGGGTTTCTTCGTAAGAGCGAGGTTCAATTAACAACATTTTGGCGTTTTTTTGAACGCTTTTTAAACTAACGACATTTTGGCTTTGATCTTTCGTATCAGCTGCTTTTTGCTGTGATTTCAAAGGTGGTCTCTCCTCCGTTTGATCAGGTTCTTCTACAAAGCGTTCGACTTCTTCAACATGATCATCTAAATTAAAGTAAGTTTTAAACTTCGACTTAAACCCCATTGATTTGCCTCCTCAACCAGACATTTTTTCATTGCCGACAAGAGATGTACCAATCCGGATAAATGTTGCTCCTTCTTCAATCGCCACTTCAAAGTCATTTGACATACCCATTGATAACTCTTTACAGGGTGCGTGACTCCAGCCCTCAAGCTGTACCTGATCTCTTAGTTGCCGCAATTGTTTAAAGATTGGTCTCGTTTGTTCTGGATTTTCTACAAAAGGAGCCATCGTCATTAAACCAACTATACGTAAGGAGCGATAGGTTTTTAGGTTTTCAATAAATGTCAAAACCTCATCTGGCTTTACACCACTCTTGCTCTCTTCACCAGACACATTCACTTGTACAAAACAGTTAATCAATTGTTCCTTTTCTTTAAAACGTTTGTCTAGCTCTTTTGCAAGGCTTGTCCGCTCAAGAGAGTGAATATAAGACAACTCTTCAGGTAGTTGCTTCACTTTTCTCGATTGAAGTGAGCCAATAAAGTGATACGTGGGTCTTACTCCAAGCGACTCCACTTTTTCTTGCAAACCTTCTAAGCGATTTTCGCCAATATCTTCAATACCTGCCGCTAACGCATTTTGAGCGGTTTCTACAGTCACATATTTCGTAACAGCAATTACTTTTACTTCCGAAAAATGACGGTTGCTTTTTTGGCAAGCTTCTTGTATTCGTGTACGTAGATACTCTAAGTTATTCGTTACTTGTTGTTGATCCAATTTATTCATCCTTCTTAAACCCGATCATGCTCATCATCCGTCCTGTTTTTCCTTGCGCTTGCCGATGCGAGAAAAAGGTATCATCCACAAAGGTACAAGCCTTCGTCATATGTATGTGTTCATTCAAAATGCCTTCATTTAATAAAAGCATTTGGTTCAATTTACGCAAATCAAGCAGATAATGACCTGGCCTTGTTTGCGTAAAAGGCTTTTCATTCATCAAAGGTAAAACAGACTCAACTTGATCAATGACAGGTTGATTGACTTCATAATGTTCTGGTGATATAGACGGACCAATCAATACATGCACATCGGCCGGTTTAATTCCATATTTGCTCTGCCACTCCAGCAGCATTGTTCGTCCAATTTGTTTAACAGTGCCTTGCCATCCCGCATGACAAACGCCAATTAACGAATGGCTATCCGCTACAAAATAAAGCGGAACACAGTCAGCATAAAGACTTGTTAGTAAAATTCCTCGTTCCCTTGTATAGAGCCCATCGGTTCCAGGTATGGCTGAATCGAGAGTCATTGCACCTTTCCCTTGATCGCTAGAGTGAACCTCAAGAACGTTCGCCCCATGAACTTGTTCCGATCCTACCCAAGCATGAAGTGGAAAACCACTATCATTCGCAATACGTGTTCGGTTTTCAACAACATCCGCTTCACTGTCATCCACATGAAGACCTAAATTAAGGGATTGGTATGGCGCTTGACTCACACCGCCATACCTTGTTGAAAAGCCAACAAACAGGTTAGGATCAATTGAAGCAAAAGCCGAACTGGTAAGTAAACGTTCGCTTGTTTGTTGCCACTGCCCTATCTTCAATTTCATTCCTCCTGTTTGCATACTCTTAATTCGTTCATTTTACCATAATCTCTTACAAGAAAGAAATGATTTCATCGATTTGCTCACTTTCTGACCACCGTTTCCGTACTAGTTGTACTTGCCGCTTTATATTGGTTCGGAAGTTCAACTAAAATAACATCAGAACCTATTTTAAGAATATTCTTCCACGGTATGACCGTTTCTTGAGCATCCCGTTGCCCGAGTAATTGCATCACCTTGCCATTATTTGCAATGATAATTGCTTCTATCTTCCCGGTATTTAAATTAATATCCAAATCATTTAGATTCCCTAAACGTTTACCATTCTCCATATTCACAATATCCTTAGCAGATAGTTCGGAAATTTTTATCATTGTAACCCTCCTCTTATTCGTTATTGCTACTATATGCGCTCTTTAACTAGAATATATGTACAGCAAAAAAGCCGTTCAACAATTGTTGACGGCCGCTCTTTCATGATTCAATATGTTTATTCATCTGCTGAATCGCACCTTTTTCTAATCGAGAAACTTGAGCTTGTGAAATCCCAATTTCATCAGCAACTTCCATTTGCGTTTTTCCTTGAAAAAAGCGCATATTTAATATCGTTTTCTCACGATCGTTTAGGCGAATCATCGCTTCTTTCAAAGCGATCTCCTCTACCCAATTCACATCTTTATTTCGCTCATCACTTATTTGATCCATCACAAAAATCGGGTCACCACCGTCATTATAAATCGGTTCAAATAAGGACACTGGATCTTGAATGGCATCTAAAGCAAATACGATGTCTTCTTTTGGAACATCTAGCACAGCCGCAATCTCTTGCACAGTTGGTTCTTTTTCTCGCTTTTTTTCTGCCATCATTTGATCACGTACCTGCAGTGCTTTATAAGCAATATCTCTTAAAGATCGCGAAACTCGAATTGGATTATTATCGCGTAAGTACCTTCTAATTTCACCAATAATCATTGGAACCGCATAGGTTGAAAATTTAACGTTTTGACCAAGGTCAAAATTGTCTATTGACTTCATCAAACCAATACATCCAACTTGAAACAAATCGTCTACGTTTTCTCCACGGTTGTTAAACCGTTGGATGACACTTAGCACAAGCCTTAAATTCCCGTTAACAAGGGTATCTCTAGCGGGTTCATAACCAGATTGTAACTGCGTAAATAGTTCACGCATTTCAAGGTTTTTTAACACAGGTAATTTGGACGTATCAACGCCACATATTTCTACTTTATTTCGAGTCAAATTCTTACCCCCTAGACGGAAGATGATGTCAAAAAAAGTATCTCCCTGGGAAAAATAATTTATGCACTCGTTTTTTTGAGAAATATGAAGTTTAAAGCGAGCAACCGTGTCACCACACAGTTACATCGCAAATAAAAATTTTTTTCAAAAAAAAGAAGAAGAGTCACCTCTTCTTCAGACCATTTTATTAAATTCCTTTTGCAGCCGCTTTATAATTCGTTTTTCCAACCTTGAAATATAAGATTGTGAAATTCCTAACATATCTGCAACATCTTTCTGTGTTTTTTCTTCTCGGCCTGTCAAACCAAACCGCAGCTCCATAATTTGTTTTTCACGACTAGAGAGTGTATGAAGTGCTTTGACCAATAGTTTCCGGTCGACCCGTTCTTCAATTCCTTTTGTAATAATGTCCTCATCTGTCCCAAGAACGTCTGATAACAATAACTCATTCCCATCCCAATCAATATTTAACGGTTCATCAAACGAAACTTCAGAGCGGGTTTTATTGTTTCTGCGTAAATACATGAGAATTTCGTTTTCAATACAGCGTGATGCATATGTAGCGAGTTTAATTTTCTTTTCTGGATTAAATGTATTTACAGCTTTAATAAGTCCAATCGTTCCAATGCTTATCAGATCTTCAATATTTATCCCTGTATTTTCAAATTTCCTTGCGATATAGACAACAAGCCTTAAGTTTCGTTCAATTAAGATGGAGCGGACTGCGTTATCTCCACTTGGAAGTTTACTTAGCAATTCTGCCTCTTCTTCTTTCGATAATGGCGGGGGCAACGCTTCACTACCGCCAATGTAGTAAACCTCGTCTTCTTTCAAGCCTAATTTTTTGAATAGTCGGTAGACAAATAGCTTCCATTTCATTTTTATCATTGTATAGATCCTCCCTTTTTTAACCTGCAGATTGAATGACTAACTGTGGATGAACAATACATTGAAAAGCATCTTCTGATGACAATTTTTCATCATATAGACCTAACAAAACATTCGTCACTTCAAAAGAAGCATCAGAATGCGTGATCGTAACTTGGTCTGGCTTAAGCGCTGCAATAAAACGATCGTTCTGTCCAATCGCCTTAAACGGAATAATTCTCACGCGATTCATTAATAGAGTCGACTCATCCTCTGCTGTAAACTTCATGATATCTTCTACTGCTTTCTTTCCAAAAAAAGGGTGAAGCAACGAAGCTTCAATAATCATAACCGGTGTTTTGGTAATCGGGTCTTTTAATTGATTGCCTGTATCCACTAATCCTGTCAAAGATAAAGTAGCACTAGCAATTTGAATCTGAACCTCTGCTAATTGTTCCGAATTCATTTTTTTGATTTGAAAGTGGTTTACTTGTTGCTTACTAAAAAGAAAGATAAGCGGGAAGCCAAGTACAACAAATAACCAGCTAATTGCACTTCCACCGAGACCATGCGCTGGCAAGAGCGACAACAAATCTACTTCTGTTTGAAAGAAGTAATGCATGGCAAACAACCCGCCGCCAGTAACAAAGGTAATAAAATAAAAGGCAAACAAGCTTTGGATAAAATAAGTAAAGCGTTTGTAACCAAAAGTGATATAAACAATTAGACATGAATAAAGTAACTTAACGAGTGGATTCATGAACAGGGTGACGTAGGGTGAAAACATAAAAAAAACAACGAGAGATGCAAAAAAGGCTCCACTGATAAGTCGAAATTGTTGAAGTTTTCGTCTTAGCAACAGTGCAGTGCCCGCCAGCAATAAGTAGTCAATGCTCACGTTAAGCAACCAGATTAAATCTAAATAAACCGTCATATCTGTTCCTCCTACACTGTTGAAATCCAGTATAGTAGATACAAGAAAGAAAGTCTGTCAGTTTCTGGCATAAACAAGCCTGTTATTTTGATAACTTTTAGCAAACACTGTCCCTTTTTATGTTTTCTTTTTATGCTTTAAAATGAAACGATTATTTGCCTATGATCTGCTATTTTTTACATAAAAATTTTTCTTTTAAACACAAAAAAACCTAGCAGTCTTTAGACCACTAGGTTGGTAGCTTTTCAATTAACGATTTCGACGGTTTCGTAGGAACGTCGGAATATCAAGTGTATCCGGTTGTTCTTCCGGTTGTTGCGGTTTCTGACGGGATTCATTTGAACGCTTCTGTTCATCTTGTTTCGGTGAAACTTGTTTTTGCGAAGCAGGACGACTCACGCCAGACGGCTTCTTTTCTCCTGATTCTTCAAAACCAGTTGCAATAACCGTTACAATGATTTCATCTTTTAAGTTCTCATTAATAACGGAGCCGAAAATCATGTTCACTTCTTCATCACATGCTTCAGAAACGATTTCAGCGGCTTCATGTACTTCATAAAGACTTAAATTCGCTCCACCAGTAATATTCATTAACACACCTTGAGCTCCGTCAACCGACGTTTCAAGAAGCGGACTTGAGATCGCTTTTTTGGCAGCTTCTGCAGCTCTGTTTTCACCAGTAGCAATACCAATTCCCATAAGCGCAGAGCCTTTTTCACTCATCACCGTTTTCACATCAGCAAAATCAAGGTTAATTAGACCTGGCGTTGCGATTAAATCAGAGATACCTTGTACACCTTGACGCAAGACATTATCTGCCTCGCGGAAAGCTTCAAGCATCGGTGTATTTTTATCAACAATTTCAAGTAAACGATCGTTTGGAATCACAATAAGCGTATCGACCTTTTCTTTTAATGCTCCAATACCTGAGATCGCTTGGTTTTGACGCTTACGGCCCTCAAAAGAGAAGGGACGTGTCACAACACCAACCGTAAGCGCGCCAAGTTCCTTTGCAACTTCGGCAATAACTGGGGCTGCTCCGGTACCCGTTCCGCCACCCATTCCAGCTGTAATAAAGACCATATCAGAACCAGCAAGAACTTCTTCTAACTGCTCTCTGCTTTCTTCCGCTGCTTTTTTACCTATATCTGGATTTGCTCCTGCGCCTAACCCTCTTGTTAACTTTCCACCTAACTGAAGCTTTTTTTCCGCTTTAGATAGATGAAGCGCTTGTGCATCCGTATTAACAGCAATAAATTCGACACCTTGAAGACCGTTCTCAATCATGCGATTTACCGCATTTGAGCCGCCGCCTCCAACACCTATTACTTTTATTTGAGCCAATTGCTCCATGTCCATTTCAAAATCAAACATTTCAAATCCCCCTAACCAGGCTGGCTAACAGCTTTATCGTATTTAGTCAAAAAACGTTTTAAACCACGATTTCACTTTTGATTCTTTTTTTTCTTCAGGCTGCTTCGCTTCCTGCTTTACTTCTTGTCGCTTACTTCTTTTCGTTACCTGTGGTTCGGGTTCACTTTGTCCATCAGCAAGTGAAAATGCCGCTGCAATTTCTTTGCCTTGAACACGCCCATTTTTATGAGCAAAGTGAATTAACCCAATGCTAACTGTATATCTAGGTTCACGTACACCTATGTAATTTGGAATCGCTACTCTGATGTTACCTTCAAGCATATCTTTTGTCAGTTCTAACACACCTGGAAGCATAACCGCTCCACCAGTAAGTACAAAACCACTTGGAAATTGTCTAAAACCAAGGCGCACAAGTTCTTTTGCGCTCATTTCAATAATTTCTTCGACTCTCGGTTCAATAATTGTAGCAAGCTCTAATTGCGTAATCGTCTCTCTTTCGTTTGAGCCGATTTTCTGAATTGTAATTTGCTCTTCAGATGATGCCTCATTTACAAATGCATGTCCATGCTTGCATTTCACTCTTTCGGCTTCCTCTGTTGTTAGTTTAAGACCAACAGCAAGATCATTGGTAATATGGTCTCCACCGATTGGTAGGACGGACATGGCGGCTAAAGCCCCTTGTTCGAATACCGAAACAGTTGTTGAACCACCACCAATTTCAATAACGCATACTCCTAAGCTTTTTTCGTCTTTGGAGACGGCAACAGAACCAGCTGCAAGAGAGTTTAAGCAAATTTCAGCAACGGACAATCCTGCGCGCTCAACGCAGCGTAATACGTTGTGTAGAACGGTTTTTGAGCCCGTAATCATCGTTCCTTCTACTTCTAAGCGAACGCCAATCATTCCCCGAGGATCTGTAATTTCATCTAACCCATCAACAATAAATTGCTTTGGTATCACATCAATAATTTCGCGCTCTGGTGGGACCGAGACAACTTGCGCAGCATCAAGTACACGCCGAACATCCTCAACACCGATCTCTCGGTCATTGCTCGAAACCGCGACTACTCCATGACAAGGCGTTAACTCAACATGACTACCGTTTACACCTACAACAACTTGCTCAATTCGAATACCGACCATGCGTTCAGCTTGATCAACCGCTCGCTTAATTGATTTAACAGTCTCATCTATATCAACGACTGCTCCCTTGCGGATTCCTTCTGAAGGAACACTGCCGACGCCAAGAATATTAATTGAGCCTCCAGCAACTTCCGCAACAACTACTTTTACGGATGATGTTCCAATATCTAAACTTACATATGTTTCATTACTCACCAATGGCACCTCCTCATCTGCACAGTCATGGTGTTTTCAGCACGAGTTCATATTTTCATTACATAACAAGTATTCAACAAGCTCTAATAGAATCCTCTAATTCTTATAACGTCTTATGTACAGGAGCTTTTTAAGACTCTTAAGCTTTAGTCTACACCAAGTTGCGAAAGGTGAAAAGACAAAACCTTCCGCTGTTTTACATTATTTGTTTCATATTCTCGAAAATGAAACTGTCCAAGCGGGACACGATGCACTTCAACGATGCCTTTAACCTTGATTTCACACACCACTCAACCGCAAAAATCGATCAAAATGCCTACTCTTGATTGATCTCATTTTCTTTGAAATAGGGACTCATTTTCATATATAATACCCCGCCTTCAACTGAATCAAGCTCTTCATGAACTTGTGGATAAGGTTGCATGTAAGTCGCGAATGAACGAATTTCAGTGCGAACTTCTGTCCCATCGTTCATATAGAGCGTTAATTCTTCTGGCGCTTGCTCTGTTGGGGTAAATACAATTTCTGAAATGCGGTTAACAATTTCTGGAGCAGTATGAATTAACTCTTCACCTAGAAGGGCTAATAATTCTTCTTGTTCTCCAAATTGTGTCAAGATAGGTGCATCTCCTGCGAGCTGATTGTTTTGAACTGGATCAAGCGTTTTCCCATTTTGCAAAAGGGGAAAATACCCTTCTTTAGTAGATACATACCCAACGCGCGGATACTCTGTCACGTTGACAACAACCGTTGATGGCAGCTTTCGTTCAATTGTAGCCTCTTGAATTTCTGTTGTCTGTTCAAGACGTTCCACACGATCTGCTTCTGCTAAATTCCAAATGTTCAAACCTTCTTCAAGTCCACTTTCATCTAAAATAACTTCATCAGTCACTAATTGATTACCAGTTATTGTAATGGTCTTTACTTCACTTAACGGACTTTGGAAATAAACAAGCAACACGAGCAAAGAAAAAAACAGGATTACAAATCCTAATAAACGTCGGTTAGCCTTGCGTTTCCGCTTTTCCTGTAAGGTCGGGATTCGTTCGCTTACCGAAACAACTTTTTCATCTCGACTCACATTTCTTCCTCCAAACTAAACCAATATCATGAATCTTCAGCGGATCAAACATTTCCATGACTTATTTCCATTCCCTCTTGTTCATAAACATAAACGTCATTCTCTATCTAATTTTCTTCATTCTAGCATGAAAATCCTGTTTTACTCTAGTTAAAACAAAAAAAGAGAGTGTACCTATCACTCTCTATCTTGCATGACGACTTATATTTAAGAGAACACCTATTGACATAAGCATTAAAGTGAGGGAAGATCCTCCGTAACTAAGCAAAGGTAATGTGATACCTGTAACGGGCATTAAACCTGTAACAACACCAATATTTATCATTACCTGAATCGCAATCATTGTCACTATTCCAACCGCAAGTAAACTTCCAAACATATCGGGTGCCCCTAAGGCAATACGTATTCCGCGCCAAAACACGATTGAAAATAATAGAAGCACAATCAAGCCACCTAAAAAACCCATTTCTTCAGCCAGTATTGCAAAGATAAAATCGGTTTGCGGCTCCGGTAAATAAAAATATTTTTGTCTACTTTCCCCTAAGCCCATACCAACTAGCCCACCTGGACCAATGGCTAAGAGCGATTGAATGATTTGAAATCCACTGTTTAGTGGGTCACTCCATGGATCTAGAAACGATGTAATCCGTTGAATACGATAAGGAGCACTTATAATTAAAGCTACAAATCCTCCGATACCAAGTAGCATTAAAAAAAGATAATGTTTGATTCTTGCTCCTGAGATGAAAATCATCGCTACACAAGTTCCCACCATGACCGAGCCAGTTCCAAGGTCTGGCTGTAGCATGATCATCGCAAAAGCAATCATCACAAAACTAAGTGCTGGCAAAAGTCCTTTTTTAAACGAAACGATCCTTTTTTGGTGGACAGCTAAATAATTGGCCAAGAAAACGATCATGGCAATTTTCATAAATTCCGAGGGCTGAATTGAAAATGCACCGACACCAATCCAGCTTCTTGCTCCGCCCCTTACTAGCCCTACACCTGGAATTAAAACTAAAACAAGTAAAATAAAACATATAATAAGAATTACTTTTGAGTACGTTCTCCAAGTCCAGTAATCAATGCGAGTAATAAACAACATTAATAGAACACCAATTGATCCAAAAAATAGTTGGCGTTTTGCAAAAAACCAAGCATCATCGAATCGATAAGCAGCCCAAGCTTCACTCGCACTATAGACCATAATAAGCCCAATCGTCAGTAAACCGAGTGTCGCAAGAAGCAAAATATAATCTGGCGCTGTTTTTTGCTTATCCATCATCCACCTCAACATATAAGACATCTATCTCCACTATATGTCTTGGGCTTATAAAACATGTCCACAAAAAAAGACTTGCTGTTTACCAGCAAGCCTTGATAACGATTATTTTATTTTCGTGGCACGTTGTACTGTTTCTAAAAAGGCATCTCCCCGTACTTCAAATGAACGGTATTGATCCCAACTCGCACAAGCTGGTGAAAGCAAGATAACTTGTCCCTCGGTAGATCCAGCCAACGCTTTTTTTGTAGCATCTTCGACATTATCTGCCTCAATGATGGTAACACCTGCTTTTTCTCCTAAGGAAACCAGCTTTTCTCTCGTCTGTCCGAAAGCTACAAGCACCTCAACATGAGAAAAATCAGGCAGTAACTCATCAAATTCATTGCCGCGATCAAGTCCACCCGCAATTAATACGATTGGTTTAGTAAAAGCCGATAACGCCGCTTTAGTCGCGAGTATATTCGTTGCTTTTGAATCGTTATAAATGAGGCGATTTTGCCATTCACCAACAAATTGCAATCTGTGCTTCACGCCTTTAAACGTTTTTAACACATGCTGAATTTGTTTATTTGTTCCACCTGCTAATTTAACAGCAGCAACAGCAGCAAGCATATTCTCAACATTATGAGCCCCAGGTAAAACAACTTCATTTAGCTCGATAATGACCTCTTCTTGAAAATAAATCTTTCCTTGGTCAAGATAAGCACCGTTCGTCAGCTTTTCTTTTGTTGAAAAAGGAACAAGTTTTGCATCAGTATGTTTAGCTGCCTCAGCAACCGTTACATCATCAGCATTGTATACCAGTGTTTCATCTTTTGATAAATTTTGCATGATTTTCGCCTTAGCTGCAACATAATCATCACGCGTCCCATGATAATCTAAATGAGCGTCAAAGATGTTCAGCCAAACTGCAATCTTTGGTCGAAAGGCTTCTGTTCCCATTAATTGAAAACTAGATAATTCGACTACGATAACATCATTTGCCGTTGCAACTTTAGCAACATCCGTCGCTACCGTCCCAATATTTCCGGCGACTAGCGGTTTACGTTTGCTATTCTCAAGCATCTCAACGATTAAAGTGGTTGTCGTCGTTTTACCATTGGAACCAGTTATCGCAATCATCTCAGCCTCGGAAATGCGGTACGCAAGCTCCACTTCCGTCCATACGGGAATACCACGACTGGTCGCTTCCTTCACAAGAACATTTTGATAGGGAATTCCTGGATTTTTAATTAATAGATCGATTTCTTCAAGTAAATAAAGTGGATGACCGCCTGCTACAACCCGAATACCTAGCGCTTCAAGTTGGCTCGCCTCATCATTTTCTGAACGTTCTTTACTGTCATTAACCGTTACGCTGGCACCGAGCCTATGCATCATTGTTGCTGCTGCAACGCCGCTTTTGGCCAAGCCTAAGATAAGTATTTTTTTCTGATGAAATTCCGTTAGTTGCTTCATGTTAACCAAACTCCAATATAAATTCCCATGATCGCAAAGACCATTCCAACCATCCAGAACGTTACAACAACGCGCCATTCAGACCAGCCAGATAATTCATAGTGGTGATGAAGTGGACTCATTTTAAAGACTCGTTTTCCTGTTGTTTTGAAAGAGATAACCTGAATGATAACGGAAAGTGTTTCAATAACGAATACACCGCCAATGATAATAAGCATAAGCTCCATCTTCGTTAAAATTGCAATCGCCGCGATCGCCCCTCCGAGCGCCAGCGAACCGGTGTCACCCATAAAGACTTTAGCAGGATGAGCATTAAAAACGAGAAAGCCTAATACTGCACCAGTGATCGCAGTTGAGAACAAAGCAGCGTCAATATACCCCGTGCTCCAAGCGACAATAGCAAATGCACCAAATGCAATTGCTCCTGTACCTGCAAGAAGTCCATCTAATCCGTCGGTTAAGTTAACGGCATTGCTCCCCGCAAGTAGCATGACGATAATTAAGATTGGATAAAACCAGCCTAGTTCTAAACCAAGTTCCGTACCTGGTATCGAAACAAATGTATCTAAACCAATGTTGAGCAATCCAAGATAAAAAAGCCCGGCAATAACTAATTGACCAACTAGCTTTTGCTTCGACGTCAAGCCTTGGTTGTGCTTTCTAGCTACTTTTAAATAATCATCAACGAAACCTACTAGACCATAACCGATCGTAACAAGCATTAAGAGCACCAGCTCCATTGTGAATTCTGAAAAACCGAATCCAATTGCAAGAGAGGTTAATAAAATTGAGAGGACGATGACAATTCCACCCATTGTCGGTGTTCCACTTTTCTTTTGATGCGATTTCGGACCTTCTTCTCGAATGCTCTGACCAAACTTTAAACGCCTTAAAAAGGGAATAAATAGAGGTGATAAAATAACTGCTGCCGCAAACGAGAGAAGGAGAACGAATAATAACGTCCATTCTTCCATTTTTTAATGGCCTCCTTCATTGACAGCCGATAACACTTGCTCCAGCTCAAGACGACGAGAGGCTTTTAGCAATACAACGGTGTCTTTATTTAAATAGGGTTTTAAGTAATGCGCTGCATCTTCTACAGACTGCACTTCATATAGTTTAAGAGATTGAAGCTGCTTACGTTCAATCGCATCGTATATCCAACGCGCTTTGTCTCCGACACAAATAACAGCCTTAAACGAATCGTTAATTCCTTCAGCAATGCTCTCATGTAGCTCTTTCTCATTCGTCCCAAGCTCATAAATATCGCCGAGCACAAGAACACGGTCACGATAATGCGTCATCTCTTCAATTGTTTTAATTGCGGCAATCATAGATGTTGGATTCGCATTGTACGCATCATTTACAAACAACGAACCATTTGGTCCACTAACTTGTTCAAGACGCATCCCACTCACTTTTAATGATTGTAAGCGACTATTTATTTGTTCGTTATCAATCCCTAATTGCTGAGCAACCCAGATGGCGTAAGCGACATTTTTCACATTATGTTTGCCAAGCATTGGCAGCGACCAGCCATCATAACCAGCAAAACAGAATGAATACCCGCTCTCAGTTGCTTGAAGATCTGTAATTGGCTCTGACACTTGATCTCCAAAGCCAACCGACTTCTTCTCTGGCATAATATATGCGTCAAGTAACGGCTCATCTCCGTCAACGAGCACCCAATGCTCCTTAATAAGCCCTTCAACAATCTCCATTTTCGCTTTTGCAATTCCTTTTCGTGACCCTAAGAACTCAATATGAGCTTCACCGATATTGGTCACAATCGCTGCATTTGGCTCAGCAATTTTGGACAATTTTTCTATTTCGCCAAAATGATTCATGCCCATTTCGATTACAGCAAACTGACAATCGGACGGCATCGCTAGTAATGTTAACGGCATCCCTATGTGATTGTTAAGGTTCCCTTCCGTTTTGTGAACATACCCTTTTCCACCAAGAACGGTGTAAACCATGTCCTTTGTTGTTGTCTTTCCATTTGAACCAGTAATGGCAATAATAAATGGATCAACCTGTTTCCGGTAAACCTTTGCCAACTGTTGCAGTGTGTCTAACGTATCTGCTACAAAGTATAACTGGAAATCAGCCGGAAGATTAGTCGGCACAGGCTCATCTTCTTGCCATAAGGATGCAACCGCACCCGCTTCAATGGCACCCGTTACATAATGATGGCCATTAAACCGCTCGCCAACTAATGGGATAAACAACGCTTGCTCGACGCGCTTTCTTGAATCCGTTGTAACGCCACGAAATTCTATTTCCTGATTCGTTAAGCGTACTCGACTCGCTAGAGGTTCAATTATACGTGAATGTATGCTCATTGGACTCGCTCCTTTAAAACCGCTTGAGCTACTTCTCGATCATCAAAATGAATCCGCTCTCTGCCGATTTCTTGATACGTTTCATGGCCTTTACCCGCAATCAAGATAATATCACCAGGCTGGGCTTGTTTAATTGCATATTCGATTGCTAACTTACGATCTTCAATCATCTGATACTGATCTTGATCAAGCGCAGCCGTCATGTCTGCAAGGATCGCGCTTGGTTCTTCTGTCCTGGGGTTATCCGATGTGAAAATCGTTTCGTCTGCGTATTGAACAGCAATTCTGCCCATAACTGGACGTTTCGAAGCATCCCGATCACCACCACAGCCTACAACAACGCGAACTTGGTTTTCAGCAAACTCTTGCACAGTCTGAAGAACATTTTCCAAGCTGTCTGGTGTATGAGCATAGTCAACAATAACGGTAAAATCTTGACCCGCATCAACTGGTTCAAAACGGCCAGCAATTCCTGTTAGCTGTTCGAGGCTTCCTTTAATTTGCTTAAGTGTCAGACCTGAGTTATACGCAGCAGCAGCGGCGGCTAGCGTATTGTAAACATTAAACAAACCAATTAACTTCAGCTGAACGTGAATTGATTCACCGAACACGACGAGTTTAAAGGATGTTCCTGCTGCCGTAACTTTGACATCTTTAGCTTGAACATCTACTTTTTTCTTCATACCATACGTGATGATATCAGCTGTCGTCATGTGAATTAAGCGATCACTCGCTGGATCATCTGCATTGATAATGGCACATTTTCCTTCATAGGTGTTTCCAAGCTGAGAGAATAATAAACTCTTTGCATATAAATAGTGATCCATCGTTTCATGATAATCAATATGATCTGGCGTTAGGTTTGTGAAAATAGCGGTATTAAAATCACAGCCCCTTACTCTGCCTAAATGAAGCGCATGTGAAGAGACCTCCATTAAAGCTGTTTCAACACCATGCTCATGCATGGAATGGAACCGTTGCTGCAATACCAATGATTCTGGCGTCGTGTTCTTCGTTTCAATAACCTCGTCACCAATTTTTGTGTACATCGTTCCAATCAAGCCTGTTTTCTGATTAGCGTCTCTAAAAATCTGATCAAGGATATGGGTGACGGACGTTTTTCCGTTTGTCCCCGTCACCCCAATTAGTTGTAGCTTTTTAGTTGGTTCGTCATAAAAGCGGTTTGCTAACTTAGCCATTGCCCGCTTTGTATCCGGAACAACAATAACCGGAATGGAGAGAGGCAATGGACGTTCTGCAATAATGGCAACCGCGCCTTTTTCTTGCGCCATCTTGGCAAAATCATGTCCATCGACAGTGTAGCCGTTTATACAGAAAAACAATGTGTTGTTTTCAACAAGCCGGGAATCCATCTCTAAATGCTCAATCTGTATTAATTCTTCTTCTTTTTTAACGGGGGTAATGCCTCTAAGGTCCTGAAGCAATTCGATTAATTTCATTTTATTGCCTCCAAAATTCAACAATCCATCACAAGCGCGATGAACAAAGATTAAAAAACACACGTCTTCATTTTAGTCGCTCTCGCTTGTTTTGTCACCCATATATACGCGGATTGTTGAATCTTTTGCAACTCGAGTTCCAGGTTCAGGTGCTTGACGGAGTACAACATCCCCTTCACCGGAAGTGCTTAACAGCAATTCATAGTGGGATTCGTGTATGTCTTTGCGCGTTCGCCCAATTAAATCTGGTACTTCTACTAACGGTTCTTCATTCCACTGTAACTCTTTTTCAATTTGACCTTCTCGCTTCTCCACACCCATCGCTTCCAAGCTGTCGCCAATAATTTTTCCAGCAATCGGTGCCGAAACAACGCTACCAAACTGCAATGTCCCTTTCGGATTGTCTATCGCTACATAAACGATTATTTCTGGATCATCCATTGGCGCGACACCAATAAACGAAACAATATGGTTGTTTTCCAGATAACGCCCATCCTTTGCTTTTTGCGCTGTTCCAGTTTTTCCGCCGACTCGATAGCCATCTACATAAGCATTTCTCCCTGAACCTTTTGCGACTACATTTTCCATTGCATAGCGGACCTCGGCAGATGTATCTGACGAAATAACTTGACGCTTCATGACGGGAGATATTTGCTCAACAATTTCACCCGTCTCATCATCAACCCATTCCTTTGCTAAATAAGGCTGGTAGAGATAGCCCCCGTTTACAGCGGCGGAAACGGCTGCGACTTGCTGAAGTGGCGTGACGGCAACCCCTTGACCAAAGGCTGTTGTTGCTTGTTCAAGCGGACCTACCCGGTCTCGGTTAAATAAAATTCCGCGCGCTTCTCCTTGAAGATCAATTCCCGTTTTTGATCCGAAGCCAAAGTCTTCAATATAGTTAAATAATCGCTCTGTTCCGAGGCGTTGACCAAGTTCTACAAAGCCAGGGTTACATGAATTTTGGACAACCTCCAAAAACGTTTGTGAACCGTGACCGCCCTTTTTCCAACAATGGAGTTTCGTCCCTGCTACATCGACATAACCAGGATCATAGAAGTGGTCATTTTCTAAATCAACAACACCTTCTTCAAGCGCCGCTGCTAATGTAATGATTTTGAAGGTTGAACCAGGCTCATACTGCATCCATACCGGTTTATTCTGATTGTAAATCTCAGCAGGAACTTCGCGAAAATTTTCTGGATTGTAATGAGGTCTGCTGCTCATTGCTAATACTTCGCCCGTATTTGGGTTCATCGCAATCGCAATCGCACCATCAGGATCATAATTTGCCTCGGCAATATCCAGTTCACGTTCCACAATTGTTTGCACCCGACTGTCAATCGTTAATTTCAAATTTAAGCCATTAATCGGGGCTTCGTACTCATCAGCTAGATTCGGCATTTTCGTGCCCTTAGCTGTGGAGAAAAACGAAACATGCCCTTTTTCCCCTTTTAAATGTTCATCGTAATAGTTCTCAAGCCCTGTTAAACCTTGGTTATCAATACCCGCAAAGCCGAGCACATGGGAAAGATAGCTCCCAAACGGATAATGACGTTTAGAGTCCTCAGCTATATACACTCCTGCAATATTAAGTGAACGCACTTCTTGTGCTTTTTCTTGCGAGAGCTTTTGCCCTTCTGGACGAAGCCAAACGTTCGATTCATCTTTCGTTAAATCTTCGTATACTTTCTGACGATCCACCTTAAGCACCGACGCCAGCTTTTCCGCAGCATCAGTTGGATCAATAATTTGACGAGGAAAGACTATAACAGATGGTGCACTAACATTAGTAGCTAACTCCACACCATTTCGATCTAAGATATCACCTCGTTTTGGTTCAAACGGAATATCCCTTCCCCAAGACTCCTCTGCCTTATCTGTTAACCACACGCCTTGTCCGAATTGAACATAGGCTAAGCGAATGCCAATGATCAGAAACACAACTAAACCAACACTTAATGCCAATAAAAGCCGTTTTCTGACCGTTACATTAGAGACACGCACGGCTTTCCCTCACTTTCTGTAAAAGAGCTATGATGGTCTAGCCTATGCTTGGCTCCTTTATTCTAGAACGGAGGTGATCCCACTCAAAAACTGGCTAAAAAAAAGAAGAACCCGATTTGCTTTTAGCAAATCGGGTTTCACTTACCTATTCATCGGACTCTGCTTCATCTTCCGTTTCCTCAGCTACCTCTTCATCAATTGGTTCACTTTCATTGTCTACCTGCATTGATTCTAACTCCATTCTCGAGCCAAACTCTATCTTGATTGATTCCCCAGGTGACACATCGGTTCCCGCTGGCGGATCTTGCTTCGTAACAAACCCACTTCCATTTGGCGTAAGTTCTAAGTCTAATGATTCAGCTACTTTTAATACATCACGATAGGACCAGCCGGTCATGTCAGGTAATGCAAACGTATTGCCATCAGTCTTAACAACAACGCGCTCGCCATTCAGCAGCTTCGCATCAGCTTGTGGCTGCTGCTTCTCAATTGTGCTTCCATCGCCAATCACAACCACTTGTTCTTCGTTTAAACCTGCTAGATTTGTAGGATGTTCACCAACGAGATCAGGCATCTCAATTCCTTGTTTCTCGGCTTCTTCTATCAGTTCCTCATCACTTGGTTCAAGATCCATATAGGACATACTCCGTTGCATCACAGCGTTAAAAATAAGAGAAACAGGGTCATTGCCAGAATCCCCTTCACTTAGCTTTGGCTTTGTGACTGAGACATAGAGCACGACTTTTGGATCTTCATACGGGGCCATGCCCATGAACGAATACAAATGCTGTCCATGACCTCTCAAATATTCTCCACCTTCAGCAATTTGAGCTGTCCCGGTTTTTCCAGCTACATCAAGTCCTTGGAGATTATATTTCTTGCCTGTTCCAAACTCGCCGTCAACAACACCACGTAACAACTCACGCGTTTGCTGGGCAGTTGATGCTGAGATCGGTTCACCAACAACTTCACTTTCTCCTTGACGTAACGTTTTACCCGCAGAGTCCTTTACTTCTTTGACAATGTAAGGCTTCATCATCACACCATCATTTGCGATTGCAGTTGCGGCTTGAATCATTTGAATGGGTGTGACGGTTGAATTTTGGCCAAATGATGTTCTGGCAGCATCTGAACGTCTTCCTGGTTCAACACGTCCTGTGCTTTCTTGATCCAAATCAACGCCAGTTCGCTCACCAAATCCAAAATCGTTTAAATAAGAATAAAAAGATTCTATCCCTAAATCTTCAAGCACAAGCTTAGAGACAAGCACGTTGGATGAACGCTGAAAACCTTCTTCATAGCTAATTTCTCCCCAACCATCGGGATTAACGTCGTTTACAGGGTTAGAATGTAAATCAATTTCATATTTACCTGACTTAAACGTGCGTTCAGTATCAAAAACACCCTCTTCAATCGCAGCTGCCACAGTAAACATTTTCAATGTTGAACCTGGCTCAACGGCATCTTGCACAGCATAATTTAAATAGTTTTCTATTTCTCCATACTGATTCGGATTAAAGCTCGGTCGATTAGACATCGCTAATATTTCTCCAGTCCGGGGATCTGCGGCAATAGCAGTCATTTTCTCAGGTGCATACTCTTCCTCTACTTGAGCCATTGCTTGCTCAAGCGCTGCTTGAATATTCGTATCAATCGTTGTATAAACATCTGCACCATCTTCAGGCATCGTAATTCGATCAGTTGCCGCCGTAAGACCACGATGAAGGCTAGAATATTCAATATGCCCATCAACCGACTCTAAATCGTCGTTAAGCCTTCCTTCAAGCCCCATATGGTTGACGCCTTCTAGAATACTCTGCTGACCGATAACATGAGAAGCAAATGTTTGCTTTGGATAATAGCGCCGGCTAGTTTCCTCAATCATAATTCCCGGAAGTTCCAATTCACTTACTTGTGTTTTTTGATTATATGTGAGATTACGCGATCCAGCACCCAGCTCAATCTGGTATCGTCCGTTATCAATTCCCGATTGGATTTGGTTTTCGAGTTGTAGTTGATCCATCCCAACAAATGGAGCCAGTGCTTCAGCCGTTGCTGCTGCGTCTTCAACGAATTGGTTTTCCCCTTGATTAGGTGATAGGACGGCAACAACATTATAAGCCGGTACGTCCTCAGCAAGGACACTACCATGTCGATCTAAAATTGAGCCTCGACTACTCTCTAAAACTTGAGAGCGATCGTATTTCTGTGCAGCCATTTCTTGAAGATCATGTCCTCTTACTTCTTTTGTTAACTGTATATAAGTCATCCGTCCAAACATAATGAGTAGCACCGTGATGAACAAGAACATTAAAAAAACCGCTCGTTTATTCGTGACTGCTCGTTTTATTTCCACCAGTTTATTCCCCTTTCTTTCGAAATAAAAAACTAGTTCAACTGAACTAGTTATGTTCCCCCGGAGACTTCATTCCCAATTCCTTCGCTTGACGCATGACCTCATATGGCGAGCTAATCTCAGCAAGTTCCGTTTTTAAGCCTTCGTTTTGCAACGTAATTGTGTTTATCTCTCTCTCCACATTTTGAATGGATAGATTCAGGCCGTATATTGTTGAATAATTATGTACAACAAAGCTCAACATTGTAAATAACACAACTGCTAAAAACCCAGCAATAACTTTCTCACCTAGTGTAATTCGCGCTCTGTAGCGAACGACTTGTTTTTCTTTTAATGGAGTTTGAGGTTGATGTTGCGGCTGTTGCATCGTTTGTTGTCTTGCGAGCATGGTTTGCCCTCCTTCTACTTATCCGCTATTTTTTCAATTGTCCGTAGCTTTGCCGAGCGTGCACGGTTATTTGCTTCAAGTTCATCTTCGGTTGCAATGATCGGTTTTCTCGTTACAAGCTTAAAAGGAGCTTGTTGATCATCTGGTATGACGGGTAAGCCTTTCGGTAAATCTGGTAGTTTCGTTTTCTCTTTAAATACTTGTTTGCACAAGCGATCCTCAAGTGAATGAAACGTAATAACAGCCATTCTTCCCTGAAGTGCTAATAACTCTAACCCGTCTATTAACGCTTCTTCAAAAGCACCTAACTCATCATTAACAGCAATTCGAATCGCTTGAAACGTTCGTTTTGCTGGGTGTCCACCTGTTCGTCTCGCTGGAGCAGGAATCGCATCTTTAATGATCTCAACTAATTCAGCAGTTGATTCGATTGGCTTTTTTTCACGAGCAGCTTCGATTTTTCTAGCAATCTGTTTCGCAAATTTCTCTTCACCATAGCGCGAGATAATAGAGAGCAATTTAGCAAAAGGCCATTCATTGACAACTTCTTTTGCTGTTAACAAAGCCGTTTGATCCATTCTCATATCAAGTGGCGCATCCTGATGATAGCTAAAGCCGCGGCTAGCTTCATCAAGTTGTGGTGAAGAAACACCCAAATCAAAAAGAATTCCGTCTATTTGCTCAATTCCTCGTTCTGCTAATTCTGTCTTCAAGTAGCGGAAATTGCTTTTAATTAAAGTGAATTTCCCTGAGTACGGTTCTAATAATTGTCTCGCGTGCGCAAGTGCTGTTTCATCCTGATCGAATGCAAATAGATGACCGCTATCTAACTGTTCAAGTATTTGCTTTGAGTGCCCAGCACCACCAAGAGTACAGTCAACATAGACACCGTCTGGCTTAATATTTAATGCTTTGATTGATTCTTCTTTTAACACCGTTGTATGTAAAAACATCATGCACCTAATTTCTATTTCTTCTAGAGGTCGAAGTCAACTAAGTTCTCAGCAATATCGGCAAATGATTCTTCAGACTCTGAAACATAGTCTTCCCAAAGCGCTTTGCTCCATACTTCCATTCGATTCGATACACCTATAACAACACATTCTTTTTCAAGCTGAGCGTAGTCTCTTAAAGGAGTGGGAACATTCATTCTTCCTTGTTTATCAAGGTCACATTCAGATGCACCAGAAAAGAAAAAGCGGGTAAATGCTCTGGCATCTTTTTTGGTAAATGGTAAATCCTTTAATTGGTTTTCTAATTTGTCCCACTCGGCTTTTGGATAAACAAACAAACATCGATCCAAACCTCTTGTGATAACGAACGGGGTTCCTAAATGCTCTCGGAATTTAGCAGGCACAATCATGCGGCCTTTTTCATCAATTGAATGCCGAAATTCACCTAAAAACATGACCTGCTAGCCTCCCCCCACTTTCTCCCCTTAACTTACCACAAAGCTCCACTTTCCACCACCTTGAACTCTACTTTTCCACAAAAATAAAAAAAAATCCTGCTACATGCCAGGATTTTAAATGATTTTTCTGTTGACAAGAGCTGACAAGTTTATAAATAAACAAGCATGTGCCCCGTTGGAATTTCATGGATTTCGTCCAACATTCTCGAAAAAATGTCTTCCCCCCCGATATTTAAAAGTGTAAATGGGTTTACAATTCGTTCTTGGGGCTGATTTAAAGGACGAAGCCACGTCAACGCTTCTTCATATTTAGTTAGTTCTGTCGCATACCGAAACTCGATTTCTTTTCTCATACGATTACGCAGAAATTCGATTTGATCTTCAATAAATGCTTTATTCTTTATACTCATGTCATGCAGCGTTGGACTCATTTCTCCAGCTAACTCTCGAAAAGGGAGGTGTGCTTTTTCAAATGCAGCTAACGTTTGATCAGCGACCGCTTCAATTTGAAACGAGTGCTGACTCTCTAACCAAGACTGCTTTAACGCTTCACCTTTTCCCATTAAATAATCGGTCACTTGTTCTTCTTTCGAATATATATGCCGCTCCACTTGTCGAGGAATGAACGTGACGGACAATCTTGGCAATACAGGGGTTAACTTGAATTCAAACGAGCTAAACACATCTTTCAACGTTGCCCAGTAGGCAAGTTCTCCTGGACCTGCTACAAAAGCTACTGTTGGCAACAACCATTCCTGCATTAATGGTCTCGTTACTACATTGTTACTAAACCGCTCAGGATGCTCCTCAACTAATTGAAGCAGCTCTTCTTTCGAAAACGTTGCTGACGTATCTTTAATGAAGAATTGACCGTCTTCAAAATCAAGCCGACGTCTTTTATTGTCAAGCTTATAAAATAAATGGGCATTGCTGGCGTCTGTTCCAATCGGTTTCGCATAACCCTTTCTCACAAAATTCTCTTCACCCAGAACTTGTTTTTGCTGCAAAAGGGGCATCTTTTCTATTATTTCTTTAAAGAAAGGTTGTTCAATTTTTCGTAAAGATTCATCCCCACTATCTAAATAAAGCAGGCCCTCATCTTTGAAAAAATGGTGCATAACGTGTAAGAAGAAATCGCTATACGTTTTTGCGTCTTTTGCAAAAGCAAGCGTTGTTTCTTTTAATCGTCTGGTTTGTTTCGTTTCAGCAAATCCTTTAAAAAATTGATTAATTAGCTCAACTAATTCACCCTCAGGTAGCTCTTTATCCGTAGCTGATTGACCATTCGCTTCATCATGGAGCATTTTTTTACTCCAAGCTAGATCCTTAGTGGTATAAACAAAGCGAATCTCATCCAGATCATGGTCTTCCCCAGCAATCCAAAAAAGGGGGACAACAGGTACATCAAGCATTTGTTCATACTGTTTAGCCTGAACAATAGCGGTCATTGCTTTATAGACTGTGTATAAAGGTCCTGCTAAAATGCCTGCCTGCTGTCCGGTAACAACAACAGTTGCATTTGCTTGTTTTAGTTTATGTATTTGTTCCATACACGCTTGATTATTCGGTAAGGTCTGATGTGTCTGTTCAAGCAAACTAACTAATTCTTCTTTATGTGAAAAGGAGCGCTCACTCAAATCATTTCTTCTCAGTTCTAACCAACCATTGTCACTTGGCATGTATGAAAACAGATCACTCAGTTGATCTGCATTTACTATATAATCAGCTAAAACACCTGTTAAGCTGTCGTTTCCTAGCTCCTCTATTCTCATGACGCAATCTCCTCATTCTACAAATGACATAGTTCTGTTTCATAATAGCAAAAACAGTCCTCACAACCAAATAAGTTGCTTAATGAAACAAGTAACTGACGACAATGCTCGTAAGGAATAGACTATACACTGTGGTTGCGCTAAGAAAGCACAGCCTCCAGAACATTTTTCCTTTTTGATTTGCAGCTGCCGTAGGGCTAATCCATTGTATAAAAAAAGCAAGCAGGACAGCCCATACAAACATCCCCAGTCCCATTAAGAATAAACCGTACGTAGGGAACAAATAATGTGCATAAATAAATAGAGCAAGAATAAAAAATGGAGTTGAATAGTCAAAGGCTGTTCGCAAAGCAATTTGATTCGGTTTAAATAGCCTCAAAGTAAGATAAACACAAAGTAGGACGAAAAAAGGCAACACGACCGCAGTTGCAATTAAGTTTGACAACAGTTGAATAATCATACTGAACTACCTACCAATTGCTCATAAGCATTTGTTAATTTTGGCGTGCCAATTCTTTTTTCATGACCTCTTTTTAGAACATACCCCACAATGGCATCAAGCTCTAGTTTTCTGCCTCGTTTTAAATCAACAAGCATTGAAGACTCATTAGCGGCCGTTTTTAAGCAAACACTCAACACATATTCCCACATCTGTTCCATATCGCCACGTTCTAAAACATTCATTACTTCTATAAAATATGCGTGCATTTCTTTTTGATAGATGGGGTTCGTTCGTAACTCTCCATTTTTAACTTGTAAGATTGCCGTCAATGGATTGATACATACATTTACCACAAGTTTGTCTTCAAGCATTTTTTGGTAACCATCCATCCACACCACATTCAGATTAGAAAAGGGAAACAGAGTCTCTACTTCCTTATTAGATGATGAGACTTGCTTATTCCTATAGACAGCCATTTTCAATTGTCCAATTCCCCTCACATCAACAACTGCTCGATGGTCGTGCTTATATAAACCGTATTCCATAACGCCTAAATAGACTGAAGAAGGAATAGCAGTCAATTCTTCTAGATGATCCATCCCATTTTGGACAAATAACCAGCTGCAACCTTTCTGCCATAATAGTTTAAATTGTTTAAGCACATTGCTAACATGATACGACTTCACGGCAACAATTACGAGGTCAAACGTTTCGTTTTCGTTTAACTCATGTTTCGCTTCAACTGGTGTTATGTTTGACATCCGACCTGTTAAAGTAATGCCCTCTTTATTAATGACAGATGCACTTGCTTCCGTTCGCGTAAATACGGTAACGCTTTGCCCCGCTTTTTGGCAGGATGCCGCCAAAAACAATCCGACCGCTCCGGCACCGATAATAGCAATTTTCACTTATTTCCCTCCACACATTGACGAATGGACCCATTGTATCACACTATTGTGCCTTCTTATGATCAGCAATTAACAAACATTTTTGTTTTTAATGCGCTTTCAGCTTATTTGTAGTAATATAGGGGTGTAAATCCCATTGGGCATAGGAGGATTCAGTCATAATGATTAAAGTCGAACGATTACTCATCAATTACAAAACACTAGAAGAGTTCCGCCATTTCAGAGAATTCGGTGCTGCTGAATTATCAATGAAAGATGATTTAAATGAGAGTATGATTGAGAATGATAGTGAGTCACCTTTTTACGGCATTTACTATGGAAAGAAGCTTGTAGCACGTATGAGCCTCTATCGTATCGATGGAAATTTTGATAAATACTTTGACCCACCGCAAGACTATTTGGAACTCTGGAAACTCGAGGTACTGGAGCCTTATCGTGGTCAAGGCTACGGTCGAGCATTAATCGATTTTGCCAAGAAATTTGATTTACCAGTAAAAACTAACGCTAGACAAAGCACAGGCGAATTTTGGTCTAAGCTTGGCTTTGAACCGATTACGTATAATGAACTGCGCGATCGCGGGGAAAGCCCGTATGTTTGGTTTCCTTCCGGGGTTCAAGAACAAAACGCTAAGAAAACAAATACAAAACAAACTGCCGAATAAAAACAAGCCGCTACTACGTAGCGGCTTGTTAAGTCGTTTTTTCGAACATTGCGGAATTGGTTAGTTTTCGAGCACGTTCCATAATTTCTAATAAAGCCCGATAATCTTGCGTAATGATGTTCTTTTCGTTTTCTACTTGACTCAGTTTCTCTCGTAAGCTTTCATTTTCTTCTTTTAGTAGAACCGTTTCATCAAGTTTACTTTGTTTCTCTTTAAAACCCTTAAGAAATTCAATCACATCATCTAAGTTCGTCATTTCTAGAGAAGATACTTGTTCAGCTGCAACATCGTTTTCCTGTATCGGTTCGAGAGGTTGAGTAAGAGGTTCTCGGACCACCTGTGCTTTTGATTTTTCTCGCTTTATTGCCGTTCGCTTCTTCTTTGCTAAGTTTACCTCTGCTTCATATTTCTTTCGAATCGTTGAATTCCAACGAAAGCCACAGGCTGCACTTGTGCGGACCAACGCTTCTGCCACCTCTTCAAAAGCAGCCAACTGCGTACTGCCTTCCCGTATATGTCGAAGAACAGTTTCCGCAAGCAATAAGTCATCTTCATGTGACCATGCATCTTGGCGATTAGCCGTCATTGTTTAACCCCCTCTTCCTTATCCACTATTACCGTAGTAAAGTCTATGCACCTCATGAATTAAATAGACATTTATTCTATTAAAACAGAATGCCCAGCCTTGCTTTTTCTTATACAAAAAAAACAGAAAGCCTAATGGCTTTCTGTTTTATTTTGAAGCTACTTTTTCACCTTTGTACGTTCCACACTCTTTACATACACGGTGTGAAAGTTTGTACTCTCCACAATCCGGGCACTGAACCATGCCTGGAACCTCAAGCTTAAAGTGAGTACGGCGTTTGTTTTTTCTAGTCTTAGAAGTTCTTCTAAAAGGTACTGCCATTGATTACACCTCCTTCATCCATCATTTCATACGCTCTTATTCTTTATCAAAAAACTTCGCTAAATCAGCAAGTCTTGGATCAACCTGCTTTTGTTTAGCTTTGTCCGTAATCAGCTCCCAATCCTTTCCTGAAGGCGGGGCTAATACGTTAGATGGATTGTCCGCAAATACCTGGATCGGAATTTCAACAAGAATACGTTCTTGAAGAAGGTGCGACACATCTAGTTCTTCGCCAGAATAGCTGTAACAATCTTCTTCAACCAGTTCTACTGGACGAGTCTCCCCTTGAAGGACAAAGTGGGCCGTCCCTTCAATCTCAAATGGCCAATCTACATCTGCTAGCGTTCGCGAACACGGCAATGTCAATTTTCCACTAATGGTAAATTGAAATGTGTAAACGTTACGCTTAGCAACAATCGTCCCTTTAAATTGAATCGAACTTGAACCCCTTACATCTGGGTGTTCTGTCAATACCTCTTCCATCTCAACCAATTCATCGAAATGAATGGTTTCGTAGCGAGCTTGTTGAAGCTGCTGAATCGTCCATTTCATCTATAACTCACCTCTTAAGGCAACAAAAATCATTATAAAACTACAAGATTGGAATGTCAACCTTTTTTCTTTACACCAAATACTAACCCATTCCACACGCCTGTTTTATACGCTATACTAATTAGAAACAACGCTCTTATTTTAGCACGGAAAGACAATAAGTGCAAAGTGTTGAGGAGGTTCTAATTTGAAATCAGTCGGCTTAGTAGTTGAGTATAATCCTTTTCATAATGGTCATAAATATCACATTGATCAAGCCCGTATACAAACGAACGCAGAAATTGTTATTGCTGTAATGAGTGGTTCCTTTTTACAACGCGGCGAACCTGCGTTACTGGCAAAATGGCAACGTACAAAAATGGCGCTAAACGCTGGCGTTGATCTAGTGGTTGAGCTTCCTTATGCGTTCTCCGTGCAAACGGCTAAAACATTTGCCACAGGAGCCATACGAATTTTAACCGAACTTGGTTGCGATTCACTCCATTTTGGTAGCGAAGCAGGACAAATTGAACCGTTTAATACGCTTGTCCATTATATGAAGCAACATAAAACGGAATATGATTTATTTGTTCAAAAAGCTTTAAAACAGGGAATGTCTTACCCAGCGGCAAGTGCAGCTGCTTTTACACAATTAAATCAACTGGATCGCTTACTTCCTTTGTCCAAACCAAATAACATCCTTGGCTTCCACTATGTACAGGCAATCAATGAGCAACAAGCACCGCTCATACCCTACACCACAAAAAGACTTCACGCCGATTACCATGACGCAGAGATCGGTGCAGGTAGCATTGCAAGTGCAACCAGTATTCGTAATGCGATTGCTCAAGGAGATCCGTTCACACAGGTTGTTCCAGAAGAAACGGCTTTCTTGCTAAAAAAATATCAAGAAAAACACCACTTTTTCCATCAATGGGAAGCTTATTTTCCTTTCTTACAACATAAAGTGTTATCAAGTTCTTTAGCTGATATTAGCAAAATCGCTGAATGTGAGGAAGGTATTGAACACCGAGTGATTGAAACCGGCTTAACTGCTACCTCTGTGGAAGACTGGCTAACGAAATTAAAAACAAAACGCTATACACGAACACGTTTACAGCGCTTGTTTGCACACCTCTTAACGGGAACAACAAAAGAAGAACTTCAGCACATCCACAAGCAGGAACCGATGAACTATATTCGACTCTTAGGTATGACTGAATTAGGAAAAACTTACTTGAATCAGCATAAAAAGCAACTGACTGTTCCCCTCGTAACAAGACAGGCCGAACTCAAACAATATCATACTGCTGGTGCCTGTGATTTACGGACAAGTCAATGCTACTGGCTCGCTTCCAAACCAAAAGAACTAGCGACGCGGTTGCTAGACGAATACAAACAACCTCCGATCTATTTGAAAAAGCCGTGACATAGCGTCACGGCTTTTCTTCGCTTTCTTTTTGTGGAAGCCCCTTTAAGAACGCCAATGCCTCATCAAGTGTATCTATCGGAACAATAACCATATCTGTTCCAATCCGTTCAGCTGCTTCACTTGCTTCTTCAAAATTAGAGCCCGGCGCCCCAGCTTGATTTGGCACTAAAAAGAAATCGGCTCCTTCTCGATCAGCAGCGACGATTTTCTGATTTGCCCCGCCAATCGGACCGACTTGACCGTCTTCGTTGATTGTACCTGTACCAGCGATATTATACCCTTTTGTTAAATCAATTTCTTCTAATTGACTATAAATTTCAAGCGCAAACATTAAACCCGCTGATGGTCCTCCAATGGCACCTGCCGAAATGGTAACTGGAGGATTTAATTCAACAGAACGATTCGTTACAGGTCCGGAAATGCCGATACCAACCCGTCCTGCTTCAATCTGTTCCTGTTCAGGAAACTCAGAAAATGTTAATGTCCTGGTAAATCGTTCTTCCTCACGCTTAATCCCTAAGTCAACTTCATCGTCTAATTGAAACTCACTTAATTTTTGAAGCAAGTCTTCAGCTGTTTGAATCTCTTCCCCATTTACTTGCTCAATGATATCTCCTGGTTCAATCATTCCATCTGCGGACATACCATCAACAATTCCAGTCACGTATACGCCGTCGTACTCAATTGTGACATTGCCAATGTCTGCCGCTTGATAAGCTGCGATCTTCGCATCTTCTTGCGATCCAGTCATCAGCATCGTTTGTCTCATGTCGTACTCATCATCGGACATATTAGTTGGTGCTGGATAAAGCGAGCGGAAGTCGCTAAATAAAGACCAAAAAGCGAGGATCGGAGTCGCTTTAGCACTCCTGATTGTGGTTAACATAAATACCCCACTATCATCGTGAAATCCAGATTCAACTTCAACCATTCCATCAACCGTTTGTGCCATCCCTGGTTGACTATAGTAATAGGGCAACTCAAATCGTGCTAATAACAACACTACTAGAATGAGTACAAGCCATCGTTTCCATGCGAATCTTTTCTGTGGTTCCTCCATAGCCTACCTCCAATGGTCAATCATTTTCTTTATCTGTGGCAGCTGTTCTTTACATGCTTGAGCACCTTGTTCAATGAGCAGATGTGTTTCAGAAAAATCAAGAGGAGCTGAATGTTTAATAATCGGGCGAATTAAGATATCGCCTTGACTCTCTTGTTTTTTTGCGAGTTCTCGCCCCATTATATCCATTGTTTGCATGACGATTTCATGGATAGAGGGATTCACTAAATTTGATCGAAAAAAAGATACGTCTACGGCAATTACAAGGTCAGCACCCATTTCACGAACAACCGATATGGGCACCCGTTCGACAACACCACCGTCAACTAAAAGCTGTCCTTCCCTTTGCACTGGTACAAAAACACCTGGAATTGACATGCTAGCTCGAACCGCTTTTGCAATATCGCCGTCTTTTATAACCACTTTGTCACCCGTTAATAAATCAGTTGCTACAACTTGTACAGGGTAACTTAACTCAGCAAACGTTTTGCTCTTTGCGAGTAATCGTACTAGACTTTCAATTTTTTCGCCAGCAATCAACCCTTGCCTTGATACAGTAAAATCTAAATAAAACTTCCGTTTAAAAAGCTTTGCGAAAGTTTCTAATGTATCAATAGTGTGACCGACACCATACATTGTCGCAACTAAAGCGCCTATGCTGCTACCAGCTAAGTATGTAACTTCTATCCCTGCCTCTTCCAGTGTCCGAAGCACACCAATATGAGCAAACCCTCTAGCTCCTCCAGAGCCTAGGGCAAGTCCAATAACGGGTTCTTTTTGCCCCATAACTGGTCCCCCTTAATTGTACTTGTAGTTTAAATCTGTTTCAATCTTATGGTCTAAACAAACGGCTTATGCGTATATTTAAAAGGACATGCTTCAAGTTGATTGATTAGTTAGGAGGATTCCCATCATGAAAGAAGCTCGGGCTGCATCATATATTAAGACAGGCGCACTCGCATTTGCCGCTACCATCTTAGCTTTCTCACTCGTCCTTTTTCCCAAAGAAGCGCTTGAAGCATCTGGCAGAGGGCTTGACATGTGGTGGAATGTCGTTTTTCCATCTTTGTTGCCTTTTTTTATTGTATCTGAATTATTAATAGGCTTTGGTGTTGTTTCCTTTATCGGAGTGATCTTAGAACCATTAATGCGTCCCTTGTTCCGTGTCCCCGGACTTGGTGGCTTCGTCTGGGCAATGGGGTTAGCCAGCGGCAACCCTGCTGGAGCAAAACTAGCCGTACAGATGCGGCAACAAAAAAGAATTACTAGAATTGAAGGGGAGCGCTTAGCTGGTTTTACCAACTCTTCCAACCCACTTTTTATTTTCGGCGCAATCGCTGTAGGTTTTTTTTTCAACCCAGCTTTAGGAATGATTTTGGCGCTTTCCCACTACGCAGGGAATATTATGGTTGGTATCGTCCTTCGGTTTTATGGAAAAGAAGATCACCAAACCAAGTCATTGCTTCGAGAAACAAAAAAAACAACTCTCAGAGAAGCGTTTCACTCGTTGCATCAAGAACGACTAAAAGACGGGAGAAGTATCGGAAAACTATTAGGTGATGCCGTCAAATCGTCGATTCAAACCCTTCTTATGATCGGCGGGTTTATTATCTTATTTTCTGTTTTAAATAAGCTCCTTACATTAATTGGCGTGATTTCGCTACTTGCAGTCTTAATTGGCTTTTTATTTGGGATTTTTGGCTTATCGCCATCCTTAGCTGAACCTTTTATTGCTGGATTGTTTGAAATTACAATTGGGGCTCAGGCGATCAGTCAAACAACGGACTCAACTTTTCTTTCACAAATTGTCATTGTATCCTTTATCCTTGGGTTTGGCGGATTATCCATTCAAGCTCAAGTCGCAAGTATTTTAGCAGATTCTGACATTCGGTTCCGGCCCTTTTTTTATGCCAGAGTCCTTCACGGCGTATTTTCAGCTTGCTTAGCCGTTATCTTTTATAAGCTTTTTTACAACCCACAGTCAGCTGCGACAATAGCTACAGTCCATCCCTTTCCACACCCACTAATTGAAAGCTGGAACCTGTTTCAGCAACTAGCACCTTTAATCACATTTTTTGCTTTAATCAGCTATTTTATTCTTAAATGCAAATCTTTTAAAAGTGAGTTTAGTTAACGTTATAGGCTCTTTTTAAAGCTTTCTCCACACCTTTTGGGACTAAATCTTGAATACATGAACCATAACTAGCCGCTTCTTTTACGATAGAAGAACTGACAAAGGAATAGGCTGGTTTTGTCATCAAGAAAATGGTCTCAAGTTCTGGCACTAACTGTTTATTCATTGACGCGATATTGTTTTCATAGTCAAAATCAGTGCTTGACCGCAGACCTCTTACAATTGCATCAGCCTTTTGTTTTTTTGCATAGTCAACAAGCAAACCTTCAAATGTATCAATTCGCAGGTTTTTAATATGTGCTGTTGCTTCTACTAGTAGTTGCTTGCGTAAGTCGAGTGATAACAACGGTGTTTTTTTATTATTAATCGAAATCACAACAATGATCTCATCAAAGAGCTTTGAGGCTCGTTCAAATAGATCAATATGCCCGTTTGTGACTGGATCAAAGCTTCCGGAACTAATCGCTATTCTTGTCATCGTTATCCACCTTTTTATACAAGGTTATTTTTGTATCACCATACGTTTCTTCTCGTTCTTTTAGAATCGCGCCAATTGCACCCGGTAACAATGTACTTGTATCCGTTTCACATATAACAACGCCGCCGTCAGTCAATAGGTTGAAATCATGAATTAGAGCGAGAACTGTTTTTAGATGATCGCTTGCCTTTGCATAAGGTGGATCTAAAAATATCATCTGAAAGACTTGTTCTCTTTTAATTAATGCTTTTAATGCCCGAATACTATCATTGCGAAAAACACTTGCTCTTTTCGTTAGCGACGTATGGGCTAAATTAGCATGAATCGTTTGGATTGCTGCTGATTGAGAATCTACAAAAACACAGCTCGTTAACCCACGGCTGAGTGCCTCAATTCCAAGACCACCACTACCAGCATATAAATCTAGACCGTCTCCTCCATTAAAATAAGGTCCAATCATATTGAATAACGACTCTTTTACTTTATCTGTTGTTGGTCTTGTTTGTTTACCAGGTACAGCTTTTAAATGTAGACCACCTTGTTCTCCTGAAACAACTCGCACATTTTCACCTTCTTTACTATGTATAAAGCTTGATATGTTCGTACATACTTAGTTTAGCAGCACTGAACGTGTTGCGACAACCGCGGAGAAGACTTACATTTCCCCATAAGTTCTTCCTCCGGTTTCTCCTCTCCCATAGCCATGTGAAAATCATGGCAAGGCATTCTTCTTTTATTTAAAGAAGAATGCCTTTTTTTCTAGACAGGTCTGAATGGACATGCTATTCTTCAAGCATCTAGCTTAAAGGAGATTATGATGAATCAACGATTTATTAAACTGGGTCAAGGCTATGCTGATTTTTTTGAGTTGATGGAGCTCGCCTCCACTCAACAATCACGTATTCACGCTTTTATCAAGCTTCAAACAGATGATGAATTAATCTCACTCGCCATTGCTTTAAGACCAGCAGGCGAGAGTCGCTTTATGCCCATTTATATTTGTTTGGAAGGCATCCCTGTTCAGAGTAAGCGAATTGCACTATTTGATCAATTAGCCCAGTCAATGAACTACGAGACTCCCCCCTTACGTGTAAAAAGCTCAACGCAGTTTCATAATGAAGAACACTATTATCATTACCTATTAGGGTTATTGCGCCTGCAACGCATTCTTCCACCGATGAGCTAAAAATAAACCAGACATTTGTCTGGTTTAAATACCTAATTTATAATCGTATTCTTTCGCTTTGTCAGGCTTTGCGTTCTGATAGTCTGTACTTATAAAAGGGCGCATTGACGGTTGAACATCTGTAACAAAATGAAAGGAAGAAAGTTTTTTTATTAAATCCTCCACTTTGTCCTGATCACAATAAAAAACAACGTACTTCATTTTTTTTGATACATATTGAACATGTCCAAAACGTCGTAACTGCCTAGCGTATTTTAAAGAGGTCAACCACACAACGATTCCTTGACGATTTGGGTTATTCATCTATAAATTCCCCTTTTCTACTGTTCTCGTCTGTATTTTATCACAATTCTTTCTTTCCATGCAAAGTAATCAAAACCACCAGTGTGAACTGGTGGTTTGCTCTGCGGCTGGAAGCCTCTATTACCGGCCTTGGCCTCAAAGGCCCACTGAAATGGTTTCCCTCTTGCACCACATCTACTCACTGATTCTAAAGAATCTCTTATCTCTTCTTATTTTTTTTGGCCTGTAAAGGGATCATGCTCTTCAAACAAGGATAGCTGATCACTCATATAGTCTTCCTTCAGCTGATTTCGAATGTATTCTTGGATATGCTTTTTATTTCGGCCCACTGTATCAACATAGAAGCCTCGACACCAAAATTTACGGTTTCCATATTTATATTTCAAATTGGCATGTCGATCAAAAATCATTAAACTACTTTTCCCTTTTAAGTAGCCCATAAATTGAGACACATTTAATTTCGGTGGGATACTTACTAACATGTGTATATGATCAGGACACGCATTCGCTTCGTGTATCACAACTTCTTTTCGTTCGCATAAATCTCTTATTATTTTGCCGATACTTTCTTTGTATTTCCCATAAATAATTTGTCTTCTGTACTTCGGTGCGAACACGATGTGATACTTACAATTCCAAGTTGTGTGTGCTAAACTGTTCATGTCCTTCATAGGGCACGCCTCCTTCTATGATGAGATGTAGTGGTCGGGAAACCAACTCCATCTTATCACGTCGTGAGGCTTTTTTTATGACCACGCTAGAAGCTCTCTGGAACCCCCGGCAGAGCCAGGGGTTTTTAAAACCATTAAAAAAAGATGTAGCTGCTAGCCGCAACTACATCCTTTACCAGAACCACAACCCCCGCTACAGGACATTGAATCAAAGAATGGATTCCCTGTTGGAACTTTTATTGAAGTAGACACCATATGTGCTATCGTTGAACTTAACTCATTTAAGAGTGTTTCCAGTTCCGTTTCTGCTGACTTAAATGCTACAACGAATTCATCCATATCAAGTTCTCGCTTTGCTACTCTAATTTCACTTGAGATTGAGCGATAATCTGGATGATATTTTCCAAAACGCTGAACTTCTTCGTGAAGTAACTTTATGTTTTTAAACGTATCTATTTTTGCTTGTGATTCTTTGTTTTGATTCAATTGGTCGCGTGCAGCTCGATAGTTTTGAAAGATGTCTGATTGAATAACCATCTCTGCTAATTCATCTGAACCATCTAGTAAGTCCATCGTATCAATTGTTGCAATCATTGAAGCACCTCCCCTCCCCATTGTAGCACGTTCTTTTCAGATTCGATAGGGAAATTCAGATTGACATCTGCTAAAAACTTCACTATAATTCACTCGATTAGCGAGGAGGCATGTACCATGAATTTGGTTACATTTAATCCGTTCCGAACAATCGGCATTCCGGGCATTGATTATGTAAAACCGGAAAAGATGTTCGAGGAACGTCTTAAAATTGAACAAGCAGATCTTTGTTTATTTCCTGAAAATTGGCAAGCGACCAGTTTAACCTATGGCTTTAAGAAACAAATCTTTCCGAGTATAGAAAGTATTCAACTTGGTTATAGCAAAATTGAGATGACGCGAGCATTTTGGGCAGTTTGCGCAGACCATGTCCCAAAGACAGTTATCTTAGGTACAAGTAGACATACAATTGACCAAGTACTGCACTCATTTTCATTTCCTTTCGTTGCAAAGACTGTTAGGTCGTCAATGGGACAAGGCGTTTTCCTCATAAAAAACAAATCCGAATTTATCGAGTATGCGAAAAACCACGATGTTCTTTACGTTCAAGAATACATTGAAAATATTCGTGATTTGCGACTCTGTGTTATTGGCACCAAAGTCGTTACAAGTTATTGGAGAGAAAACAAGGCTTTTCATAATAATGTTGCCCAAGGTGGGGCTATTTCTTTTGACGACATCCCTCAAGAGGCAATCGATCTTGTTGAGGATATCGCCAAACAATTAAATATTAACCACGCTGGATTTGACATAATTGTCACTGATGACAAGCTTTATTTACTCGAATTTAATACGCTTTTTGGCAATCAAGGCTTTCACGAACAAGGATTACGAGCCGAAGACTTTATTTACACGTACATAAAAGAGTCTGTAACGAATTAATTCGTTACAGACTGCACGGTTTCTGTGACGGTGTTTTGCCCCATTTTTATCATTTCCATTAACATCATGGCCATACTAACATTGTTTTGCATTTTCTCGACACGTTGTGGAAACGTTCTTCCGTAGAAATACTTCGCTTCTTTCTCCATCTCATTTAACTTATCTGGCTGACGCGACAAATGGCGATACCACTCAGGATGATAGCGTAGAAACTCTCTTAATTCCGGTTGTTGAACTAGTTTCATCCGTATCTCTTCTCGCAAAATGAATTTCCTCCCTAATCTCTACGAAATGAAAATGGCGAATCGCTTTCAGGTCTACGTGTTTGTTCCTGTGGTTTTTGGAACGTCTGCATCAAGTTCTGAACATTTCCTAAAACGGAGCTAAACTGCGTTAAATGTGACTGTAAGTCTTGCACGTTCATTTTTTTTACTAAACCCATCATTTGTCCAAGAAATTCACTTGTGCCACCTGAAGTGCCTTCTTCACTTGTTGTTTGCCCTGCACCAGCTTGTTCATTTGTAGATGATTGCTCTGTCTCTTCAGTCTGCTGTTGATTTTCAGTTGGTCTTGAATACGCCTCCCATTGCTCATGAGCCGCGCCGAGAATTGACCACTCTTCATAGACATGTTGCAAAGTGCGTTTTCCACCCTGCACTTCTTTCATAATTCCAGGATGTTGTTTAACAAATTCCTTGAATTCTTTTACCGAAGGGTGCAGACTTGTTTGACTTTCCATCTGGACCATCCCCCACCTATTTAAGATCTATATAACAGTATATCGACTAGCCCAGTCCCACGTGCAACTTTTTTTGCCTTCTATGCTACACTTTTGATACACTTGTTTAGATGAATAGAATAGAGAGATGAAAAGGTGAATGACATTGAAAGTAGAAGAAAAAATCCGCCGCTATATAGAGCAGGCATCAGAGGAAGAAGCGGCTGTTTTAGAACAAATTGTTGACGGATTGCTCGCAAAACAAAAAAAAGAACAGCTTACCTACTTATCAGGCATTACTCATGCTGAAGCAAACATCCCATCGAAGGATATATTTTCTATACGCGTACCTATTACCCCACTCATCTACAATCCACTACAGATTGTTCACGGAGGAATGACTGCAACCTTACTCGATTCAGCAATGGGCGGAGCAGCAATGCAAGTATTATCAGATGACTTAACAGCGGTTACCTCACAGTTAAATATTCATTATCTACGTCCAGGGGTTGGCTCATTTTTAGAATGCCAAGCCTCCGTTGTACACGCAGGAAAACAACTGCTTGTTGTCGAAGGACATGCCTATGATGATAAGAAGCGTTTAATTGCAAAAGCAACGGGTACATTCTTTGTTATCCCGCGTAAATAAACGGTTAAAAAAGAACCCGCGCCACAAAAAAGTAGCGCGGGTTCTTCATGCTTACATTAAGGTTTAAGGAAATTCTGTGTATAGTATTCATCATAAACACCTACACCTAAGTAGTGATACTCTTGATGAAGGAGGTTGACGCGGTGACCTTCACTGTTTAACCAACCTTCTACAGCAGCCACACCATCAACATATTTCAAGGCAATGTTTTCACCTGCAACTTTAAATTCAACGGCTCCTTCATTGAAACGATCGGCAAGATTTCCCCGTCCCGGTGAAATATGGTCAAAAAACTGTTGGTCGTGCATATCAAGACTGTGGAGGTAAGCGACATTTGACACTTCTTCCGACCATTCAAAAGGATTGAGTTCGTGATGCTTGCGAATATGATTTGTGTGTTCAAAGATCTGTTGCTCATTCGCTTGTTCTACTTTCTTCTGCGCGTCTTCAGAAAGTACTGGTCGCTCAGGAATATTCCCGGTATAGCTTAAGGAATAGGGCTTCTGCATTAATAAGACATCCGCATTCATCAAACGTATCGTTGATAGCTCGTCTGTATGAACATCCATATACAGCTGTAACCAATAGTCCCCTACCTGCGTAAGCGGGCGCATTGACTGATCTTGATCAGTCAAACGAAAAGTAAATGTGCCGGCGCTAGTCTCAACAGGGACGTTGTCTTCAAACGTAAACAATGAAGACAATTCACTATAAGAAGCTCTTTCGTTTCCTAAAAATCCGCTAATCGGTGTTCCACTCGCAACGATTGAAACAACCTCACCTTGTTGAATCGCTACTTGAACATACCCATCCTCAAACTGATTGTATATCCATGATTCATAACCAAAAGCGGAAGGGTCTTTTCGATCAGGTTCACCGAGTGTTGCTCGAATTTCTTCACTTGTCCCTTCCATTAACGCTCCCAAATTTATCGTGGACTCAGCTGCGTGATCCGCATCATGTTCTTCTTTAATTGGTTCATCTTCTTCTGGTTGGCTCGTTTCTTCAGCATTCGCAAAACGATTAGGATATGTATAGCTTTCTTCTTTTAAACTCATAAATAAAGGAGATTGCTTTGCTGAAATAAATGTGCCGTTTACTGGTTTAGAAGGAATTTGATTATACTCATTAAATAACACGACCGATATGACAGAAAGTACGAGCAAGATCAGTATTCTTTTTATCAACTGCAGTAACCTCCATTCTCAGCTTAGTGATACATTCGAATGTAAACCAACGAAATCCTTTCACTAGTATTGCTGCTATCTGTCTTTTTTTGTCTTCGTGTGATGTGAAAAGATTGTCTTACCCGTTGCATACGAAAGCGTTTCATACTATGATTAAGAAGTGCGAAACAGTTAGTTGAGGAGGAAGATTTGTGAAATTTACTGAAACAGGACTTGAAGAAAACCAATTAAAGTTTTCCATTGTACACTACGCTGCAGAATCACTAGGTTTTGTTCATGCAGATCAATGGGATTACGAGCGGGCAATGTTCGATTACAAAATGGTTCACCATGAAGGTACTTTCTATCTTAGAGTCCCAGTTTATAGTGTCAAAGGGGACATCCCTACGCCTTCCACTATTGTTCAAATTATGAGCCCGATTGTAGGGAAGCACTATTACCCACATGGTGTTGAGTATGAGGGAGAAACTTTCCCACAAGCCATTATCGATAAATGTGAGAGTAAGCTTTCTTTACTTGCAAAAGCCGTTCAAAATGAACTTTAAAAAAAGAGCTGTCAATTGAGACGGCTCTTTTTTTATTGAACTAAAAGAGCGTAAACCTACTCATTTTTATTCGTTCGATCAATAATAGTGTATAAGCGAAAGGTATCATCTGAACCTTTTACAATATGAAAACGTACCGATCGCTCGATATCCTCCACTTCATCGCCTGTTAAAACCTGTACATGTTCGTCTGCATCGGCAAAGTAATCTTTTTCTTCCGGGTCAAACCACACATCATTCACTTCAAGTGAGACTAAGTTCTTCTGTGACCCCGCTTTTTGTAAATCCTCACGTAATCTGTGCAGAGCATGGTAAAAAGATGTATTTGGGATTAAATAAGTCTCTTCCAGTTCATCTGTCTTGTTTTCGTTAATAGCCAAGTGCATCGCTTGTTTGTATGCCTGAACAAAAGCAGTGATCTCCTCCACTAATGGCTCGTCCGTAACAGCTTCCAAATGATCTGGTTCACTCGGTCCACAGCTTGCTAACGTTACTATTAAAAACATCAAGCAGATGCTAACGATTACTTGTCGCAAATCTTTTCCTTTCTGTTACCTTCATCCTTTTTAAGTATAACGAACAGCTTTAAAAAGGGGAACCATTAATAGTAAGGTGAAATCAAGATGTAAACTAATACACCCGTAAAACTAACGTATAACCAAATTGGCATTGTCCACCTGGCAATACGCTTATGCCTTTCATTCTCCATGTTCCAGGCTCTCGCAACGCTCGTCAAAGCAAGAGGAACAATGGCTGCTGCAAGTACGATGTGTGTAATCAAAATGAAATAATAAAAATACATTCCAAAGCCACTACCACCGTATGCGGTCGAATCTGATAAGAAATGATGCCCAACATACGTAATTAAAAAGAATGTCGTTGTTACAAACGCCGCATAAATAAAACGACGATGTACCTTTACATTTCTTTTAAGAATAGCAATTAGCGCACCAACTAAAAATAAGAATGTAAACGTGTTAAAAATTGCATTCATTAATGGCAGGATCGTCACATCAAATGCATCAAACCCTTCAACTCCTGGTAAACCTGCTAAGACACCGATCGCACCAATCAGCACAACAGATATAATAATAATCGCAGGTTTATAATTTCGCTTTTTTACTTGTTGATTTGAACGTTCGTCCATTGTATTCACTCCTAAATCTTCTAACTAATGAACTTAGTATACTACAGTTTGCACCATTCCAACCTAGAGCACGTATTTACAATCCAGTGAACATTTTAAAAAGCTCCGCCGTTAAAGGCGGAGCTTTTGATGCTTAGTATTTAACGACACCGATCAATAACATTAGTGCAACAATTGTTGGTACAGTAACGAAAACTCCCGTAATCATAAAAACAGTTGCCCACGCATGATCTTTATCCTTCATGTGCATGAAGAACAGCAATTGTAAAAACAGCTGTACCACAGCAAGGATAAGAATAAATGGAACCGCAAAATTATTCGGAACTGCATCTGACGCAACTGCTGCAAACGCAAGAACGGTTAAGAATAGCAAGAGAACAAACACAACCATTTGTTTCTTAATATCTTTTTTCATGTCGCGCTTTTCAGCTTCTGTCATAGCACTTTTTTCAAACGGTTTGCTTAACTGATCGTCAGCCATTATTAATAACCTCCCGCTCCCATTAAGTAAACGACTGTAAAGATAAATACCCAAACAACGTCAATAAAATGCCAATATAAACTTGCAACATAGAACTTCGGAGCATTTGTTAACGTAATCCCTGCTTTTCTATTGCGGATTAATAGCAACGTAATCCAGCCTAGACCGAACAATACGTGCGCTCCATGAAGACCTACAAGTGTATAGAAAGCGGACGAAAAGGCACTTGTTGTAAACCCAAATCCATAATCATGTACGTAATGCTGGAATTCATAAATTTCAAGTCCAAGGAAGATGGCTCCAAGCGAAACCGTAATCCACATCCACACCATCATTTTCTTGAAATTGTTTTTCTTCATTGCAAACATCGCAAGCACACTTGTTAATGAACTCGTTAATAGAATCATTGTCATTAAGAAAACGAGTGGCAGTGTAAATAGCTCATTTGATGCAAGGCCATCGCCAACACCATTTCGTAAACCTAAGTAAGTTCCAAAGAAAGTGGCAAACATAATTGTTTCTCCGCCAAGGAAAAACCAAAATCCAAGAAACTTGTTTTTTCCTTCAAGCGTTGCCCGCTCCGGATGAGATGGCAATCCTTTAGTCGTATCAATTGCTCCGGCCATTATTTGCCACCCCCAAGCTTCTTAAGATCTTTTTCTACGACGCTTTTAGGAATATGATAGCCATGGTCATCTTTAAGTGAACGCATAGCCATTCCACCAAATGTTAATATACCACCAAGTCCAACAACGATCCAAGGACTAATAATCGGATTAGCCATTTCTAGCATAATTAAGCCAAATCCTAAGAAGTAGAGACCGATGGAAATAACAACTGGTAAAATTGATCCGTTTGGCATGTGAATCTCGCCAACTGGTTCCGCAGGCTTCATTGTTCCATCACCATGTACTTTTTCATAGAACAATGGATCAAGTGAACGTACCTGAGGTGTTTGCGCGAAATTGTATTCTGGAACTGGCGTTGGTGTTGCCCACTCCAATGTCCGAGCATCCCACGGATCATTAATTCCAATTACACGCTCACCTTTCATTGCTGAATAAACAATATTAATGACAAGTACAATTACGGCAGCTGACATAAAGAACGTACCAATTGTACTAATCATGTTAAATTCATCAAGTCCTTGACCACCAAGATATGTATACACACGACGTGGCATACCCATTAAGCCTAAGAAATGCTGAACAAAGAATGTTAAGTGGAATCCGATTGTAAACAAGATGAAGAAAATAACGCCCAACTTCTCATTCAACTTATGGTTGAACATTTTCGGATACCAGTAAAACAGACCTGCGAATAATGCAAGCACAATTCCTCCTACGATAATGTAGTGGAAATGGGCAACAACAAAGTACGTATCATGATAAAGATAATCAACAGGCGCCATTGCAAGCATAACTCCTGTTACCCCACCAAGTACAAATGTTGGTACAAAGGAAGACGCAAACAGCATCGCTGTATTAAACGTAATTTTTCCGCCCCACATCGTAAAGAGCCAGTTAAAGATCTTAATACCTGTTGGTACCGCAATGGTCATTGTTGCAATGGCAAAGATAGAATTCGCCACAGGTCCTATACCGACCGTGAACATGTGGTGAGCCCATACCATGAATCCTAAAAAGGCAATAATCATTGTTGCGAATACCATTGCTGTATATCCGAACAAGCGCTTTCTTGAAAACGCAGGAATAACTTCAGATATAATTCCAAACGCCGGTAAGACAAGAATGTATACTTCAGGGTGTCCGAAGATCCAGAAGATATGCTGCCAGATGACGACATTTCCTCCCGCAGCCGGGTTAAAGAACTGTGCATCAAAGATCCGCTCTAGCATCAGCAATGCCAAACCTGCCGCAAGCGGCGTAAACGCGAATAAGATTAATGTTGATGTAACAAATGATGTCCAAACAAATAGCGGCAAGCGCATCATTGTCATACCTGGAGCACGCATATTAATAATCGTTACAAGGAAGTTAATCGCTGAAATAAGCGTACCAATCCCCGATACTTGCAAACCAAGCACATAAAAATCTAGACCTAGTTGAGCTTCATTTAAAGAGAGTGGCACATATGCTGTCCAGCCCGCATCCGGTCCACCGCCAAAAAACCAGCTTGTAGAAAGCAATAAACCACCAGATAAGAAAATCCAGAAACCTAATGCATTTACAAATGGAAAGGCAACATCACGCGCACCGATTTGTAACGGTATAACAAAGTTCATAAAAGCAAATAGAAGTGGTGTCGCTGCCAAGAACAACATAATCGTTCCGTGCATGGTAATAAATTCATTAAACGTTTGTCCGCTTAAAAACGTATTTTCAGGCATAATGAGCTGGATTCGCATAAATACAGCCATTAAGCCCGCTTTTAAGAAGAAGAGCGTTCCGGCAATTAAATACATGATGCCGAGTTTTTTATGGTCAACCGTTGTTAGCCAGTCCCAAATAACGCCTTTCTCTTTCTTATAACTAGCCAATACAAGACCCTCCTTTACCCGATCTTACACTTAATAATCTGCGCCCTCTGGACGTACTTGAAGTGAACGTAAATAGTCAATTAAATCAGCCATGTCCTCATCGCTAATATCAGGGTGAGCTGGCATATTGTTTCCTTGCTTTAGTGATTGTGGATCTTTAATCCATTGTGCAAGTTTCTCATCATCATCAATGTCATAAACACCAGCAAACTTTTGACGATCCCCAAAGTTTGTTAAAGTAGGGCCTGTTGCCATTCCTTGACCACCAACAGCGTGACAAGCAATACAAGAATTCTCTTGGAACACTTCGTAGCCCGCTTCAGCGTTTGCAGCCGTTTCTTCTGCTTCAACTGCCGTCATGTCTTCTACCCACGCATCATAATCATCACGCTCAAGCGCAATAACTTTAAAATCCATTAAGGCGTGTGAAGGACCACATAATTCAGCACATTTCCCTAAATAAACGCCAGGTTCTTTTGCTTCAAGCCATAGCGCATTGGAAACACCAGGAATGTTGTCAATTTTTCCACCGAGAGCCGGTACCCAAAATGAGTGAATAACGTCCTCAGCATTTAATTCAAAAATTACGCGTTCTCCAACCGGAATATAAACTTCTTGTCCAGCTGTGAACCCTTCTTCGTAATCAAATTGCCACCAGTACTGGTGTCCGGTTACGTTTATGTATACAGAATCCTCATGTTCGCTTGGATCAGCATCAACATGAAAATCAAACGTTCCTGTAACCGTTGGTACAAATAAAATAACGAGTAAGAGAACAGGAATTACTGTCCATGTAATTTCCATTGCTGTGTTACCATGGACTTGTTTCGGTAATTCGTCATCGCCATCTTTACGACGGAATTTAACGACTATAATGAAGAAAATTGCAAACACAACAACCGATACAAACGTCATAATAACGAGTGAAAGTATCATGTTGTCATAAATCCATTGTGCCGCTTCCCCTTTTGGATCAAGCGCAGTTAGGTTCTCTTCACCAAAGCAGCCTGATAAAAAAACGAGTAAAAGAACTGCTGGTGTAAGGCGCCACATGTGGTTTTTAAACATTGTTGTTTTCCCTCACTTTCTGTGTCTTTTTGTTTTGGTCTTGTTCTACCAACGCGCGAGTAACATGCAATGAAACAAACGCTGACGAAAACGTATACATGATACGCGCGTCTCCCTTTTAGTTTCTGCTTAAACCAACTCAATATAAGCGTGAAATCCTCATTGCGTTAACCCTCATTACGATTATACCCGAAAATGTGGGCGGTTTCATCAAATTCCTTTTGTTCACATGATTTTCACATTCACAATCGTCAAAGAATGTTCGCAGCTGAAAAATTGACTTTACCCTGTTCATTTTCTTATCATGGAGGAAGTACGTTAAGACCCATACTCACTTTATCACACTTTTAAACAAGTTTATAGAAGGAAAGGTGAAACGATTGCATAAAGGATTGAAAAGGTTTGGTGTAATTTCATCCCTTGGCGTTCTTCTTGTTCTCATTCAAGGAGCCCTTGTCACCAATACCGGCTCTGGTGAAGGCTGTGGTCAAACATGGCCGCTTTGCTTTGGACAAGTGATTCCACTTGACCCTCCACCCGAAACCGTTATTGAATTTTCACACCGGCTTATCGCTGGTATTGTCGGAATGCTCGTTATAATGATGGCCATCTGGTCATGGAGAAAGTTGAAACATTTACCTGAAACAAAATTCCTATCGATTGTGTCTGTTTTTATGATCGTTTTTCAAGGTTTGCTAGGTGCAGGTGCTGTTGTGTTTGGACAGTCTGATCTCATTATGGCATTACATTTCGGTTTTTCAGCTCTTTCATTTGCCTCTGTCGTGTTGTTAACTCGACTGGCTTTTGAAGACAGTAACCCTAAAAAACAGTATGTACCAATAGTAACCAAACCATACAAATGGTTCGTTATCGGAACAACGATTTACTCCTATTTAGCGATCTATACAGGTGCTTATGTAAAACACACTGATTCAGCGCTTGCTTGCTCGGGATTCCCTCTATGTAACGGTGAGATCATTCCATCTATTTTTCATAGTGCAATTGCTGTTCAGTTGTTACATCGCAGTGCTGCCATGCTACTTGCTCTTTTACTCATTATCTTATTCATTTGGACATTAAAAACGTATCGTAAAAAAGCTGTATTAGTGACTTGTGCAAGTCTTGCTATTATTCTAGTTGCGGGACAAGCAGCATCCGGGATAGCTGTTGTGTTAACTGAAGCATCAACCATTACAATTAGTATCTTTCATGCTTTGTTAATTTCTTTACTATTCACTGTGCTTTGTTATATGGTAATGCTTGTATCACGTAATAAGAACCGTTAAAAAAAGTCCCGAAATCGGGACTTTTTTTTATTCAATTTCTATTAATAAATCTCCTGTTGCAATCGCATCTCCATCTTTCGCAAACACTTCTTTAACCGTACCGTTCTTCGCTGCTTGCACCGTTGTTTCCATTTTCATTGCTTCCGTAATCATTAAGTGATCACCTTTTTGCACCTTATCTCCAGGCGCAACAAGGGCTTTAACAACTGTACCAGGCATAGAAGCTCCAATATGATTTGGATTGTTTTTCTCAGCTTTTGGTCTTGTTACCGCAGTTGATTTAATATCCAAGTCTTGAATATTCACTTCTCGCGGTTGGCCGTTAAGTTCGAAATAAACAATCCTTGTTCCATCCAGCTGTGGATCAGAAATAGAGATGAGTTTAACAATTAATGTCTTTCCTTTTTCAATCTCAATTTCAATTTCTTCACCCAAATCAAGTCCGTAAAAGAAAGTCGGTGTATCGAGAACCGAAACATCTCCAAATCGGTCGCTGAACTGTTCATACTCCATGAATACTTTAGGATAGAGAGCATATGAAAGAACATCATGGCTTGTTACCTGTCTACCTAATTCTTCGTAAAGTTTCTCACTTAACTGAACAAAGTCTACAGGTTCAAGCTTCGCTCCTGGACGCCCTTCAATTGGTGCCTTTCCTTTAAGAATTAAGTGCTGTAATTTTTCTGGAAACCCTTGGTATGGTTTACCAAGCTGGCCTTGGAAAAATTCTACAACAGAATCTGGAAAGTCTAGGCTCTCACCGCGTTCAAATAGCGTTTTCTCTGTTAAGTCATTTTGTACCATATAAAGAGCCATATCACCAACAACTTTAGAAGATGGTGTTACTTTGACAATATCTCCAAACAATTCATTCACACTGCGATACATCCGCTTAACATCGTTCCACTTATCATACAAACCAACTGCTTTAGCTTGTTGCTGTAAGTTGCTGTACTGCCCACCAGGCATTTCATGTTCATAAACTTCCGTATGAGGTGCGTTCATACCACTTTCAAAACCGTGGTAGTACTTACGTGTTTCATACCAGAACTGATCCAATTTTTCATAGGTTTCAATGTTCATTTTCGGTTGACGGTCCTTACCAGCTAACGCATAGTATAAGCTGTTCGCACTTGGTTGTGAAGTTAACCCAGCCATGGAACTTACTGCTACGTCAACGATATCTACCCCCGCATCGACCGCTCTAGCATAGGAGAACACACCATTTCCACTTGTATCGTGCATATGCAGATGAATTGGAATCGAAACAGTATCTTTCAATTCGCTCACCAATTGATAAGCAGCTTCTGGTTTTAGTAAACCGGCCATGTCTTTAATTGCTAAAATGTGAGCCCCCGCATCTTCAAGCTCTTTTGCCATCCGCTTGTAGTAGGCTAAGTCGTATTTCGTTTTGTTCTTATCTAATATATCTCCCGTGTAACAAACGGCAGCTTCAGCAACTTTCCCACTTTCAATAACGGCATCAATTGCTGGCTTCATCGCTTCAACCCAGTTCAAACTGTCAAAGATTCGGAAAACATCAATGCCTGCTTCGGCTGATTTTTGGACAAAATCATGGATAACGTTATCTGGGTAGCTTGTGTAACCAACCCCATTAGAAGCCCGCAACAGCATCTGAAACAACACATTTGGTGCTTTTTCTCTTAAAACAAGCAGTCGTTCCCACGGATTTTCATGCAAGAAACGCATCGCAACATCAAACGTTGCTCCTCCCCACATCTCCATTGAGAATAGCTCTGGTAACAAGTGAGCTGTAGGTTCAGCAATTTTTTTCAAGTCATGCGTTCTTACACGTGTTGCTAGAAGTGACTGATGCGCATCGCGGAACGTTGTATCAGTTAGCAGCACATTTTTCTCTGCTTTTATCCAGTCGGCTAACCCTTCTGCGCCACGCTTGTCCAAGATTTGCTTCGTTCCATCTGGTAAAGCTGCACTTGAATCATAGGTTGGTAGAATGGGTGTTTCAAATAAAGGCTTCTCGCCTTTTTCTAATCCTGGATAGCCGTTAATTACCGTTTCTCCAATAAACGAAAGCATTTTTGTTCCTCTATCTTTTCGTTTTGGGAAAACAAATAATTCTGGCGTTTGATCAATAAAGCCCGTATTATATTCGCCATTTAAAAATTGTCCATGTGTAACCACATTTTCTAGAAAGGCGATATTGGTTTTGATTCCTCTGATTCGAAATTCACGTAGATTACGGACCATCTTTAACGCAGCAGCCTCGAATGTTAAAGCCCATGTCGAAACTTTAACTAATAGTGAATCGTAGTGCGGGCTTATCACAGCACCTTGAAACCCGTTCCCAGCATCAAGTCGAACGCCAAACCCTCCACTTGATCGGTATGCATTAATCCGTCCTGTATCAGGCATAAAACCGTTAGCTGGATCCTCTGTTGTTACACGGGATTGTATGGCATAGCCAAAACAAACAATCTCGTTTTGTTGTGGTATCCCAATTTCATCCTCATGTAAATCATATCCTGCGGCAATTTTTAATTGCGACTGAACGATATCAATACCTGTAATCATTTCAGTTATCGTATGTTCGACCTGAACGCGAGGATTCACTTCAATAAAGTAGAATGTACCATCTTCAGTTACAAGAAATTCAACCGTCCCAGCATTAACATAGCCAACATTTTTCATCAGCTGAACAGCAGCATCACAAATTGATTGACGGACTTCATTTGTTAATGAAACGCTTGGAGCAATTTCAACCACTTTTTGATGTCTTCGTTGAACAGAACAATCACGTTCATGGAGATGGACGATATTCCCATGTTTGTCTGCTACAATCTGGACTTCAATATGCTTCGGACGCTCCACAAATTTTTCCACGTACACTTCATCGTTTCCGAAAGCTGATTTTGCCTCTGATTTCGCTCTTTCAAAAGATTCTTTTATTTCATTTTTTGAGCGGACAATTCTCATACCTCGTCCACCGCCGCCAAGCGACGCCTTTATAATAAATGGAAAACCATGCTCGGCTGCAAACGACTCAACTTCTTCAAAATTAGCGACTGGCCCGTCACTTCCTGGAATAACCGGTAAACCAGCTTTGAGCGCTTGCTCCCTTGCCTGAATTTTATCGCCAAACATGTTTAAATGTTCAAGCTCAGGACCTACAAAGATAAGGCCTTCTTCGTCACAGCGCTTAGCAAATTCAATATTCTCTGACAAAAAGCCATAGCCAGGGTGGATTGCATCGACATCGTGCGCTTTAGCAGTGGCTATAATATCTTCAATATCGAGGTACGCATCGATTGGCTTTTTATCTTTACCAACTAAATAAGCTTCATCTGCTTTGTAGCGGTGAAAAGCACCCGTGTCTTCTTTTGAGTAAATTGCCACCGTGCGAATGTTTAATTCTGAGCACGCCCGAAAAATACGAATCGCAATCTCACCGCGATTTGCCACTAACACTTTGTTTATCGTATGTAATGCTTTCATATCGTACCAACCTTCCCTTCTCTCCCTATGTTGTCTACTTTGACTTATTTTGTTCCATTTTTCAACTAATTTGCTAAGTGCTTTACTATTTATGATAGAAAAACCGGGCACAAGGCCCGGTTTTTTTATTTTTGAATTGAACTGTCGTGTAAAAGCGCTAACTTACGCTCCAATTCACTTAAGATATGCTTACCCTTGTCTTCTTCTACAAGACCAAGACGAACAGCAAAATCTATTTCCCGCGATAAGCCAAACATCCGTGTATCTAGAACCTCTTCGTAGAGGGGGCATTGCGGCATCGTTAGATTTTCAAGTTGCACTTCTATGAGCTGGCGAATCTTCTCTGCGTCCGCCTGTAGAAGGGCAAAGGCTTTTTCGCTCTGACTTGTAACAGCATTTGTCGTCAAGATATCCCCTCCTCGCCTGAGTTTACTTCTTACTTACATAGTATCTTTGTTTTCGCTAAAATGCAATCTTTTTCACCCTTACTTAAAAGTTTCCCCCCGTGACAAAACGAAGCTAAGAGATTATACTTTCACTAGTGTTCTAACTTGGAGGGATTTGATGCAAGAGTTTGTCTTTTTTATTTCTGGTAACGTGAAAAAACCATTAACAATTGATCCGACAGTCTGGATCTTTGATGAGCGAAAAATTGATTTAAACGCATTTTTTGAATCTGGTTCTAAACTTGAAGAGGATAATGATTTAACAGAGTACACTAAGAAGATATCGGAGCAGTTTGATCGAGAAATGCTTGAAGGATCTGAGCCACCTAACCCAAATCGTGACTCAAATAAAATCAAGTTTAATCGCCAAGAATTAATAAATGGATCATTTGGCATGCCGCTTAAATCATTCATTAAAAACGCTAGTCCTTTCGAAAACGCTTCAACGATTCAAGTTGAAACCACAGACGAAACGGCACACGCTTTCCCGATTGAAAAAGGGAACTATTTCATTGCGGCATTCTCTAAAGACGGTCAACCGTTACGGAATGACGGTCCCATTCACCTTTATATTGTGGATGGTGAACAACATCAACCCATTAAGAATGTAAAACAGCTTCATTTTCTTTAAAGTAAATCAGCAGCTAGCTGCGCAAGCGCTGAGCGCTCACCTTTTACAAGTTTAATATGGCCGCTCAGCGCCTCGTTTTTAAATGTTTCCACGGCATAGGTTAACCCGTTTGTATACTCATCTAAATAAGGATGATCAATTTGTTGCGGGTCGCCCATAAGGACGACTTTACTTCGTTCACCAACCCTCGTTAATATTGTTTTCACCTCATGTTTTGTTAAATTTTGCGCTTCATCAATAATGATATATTGATCTGGAATACTTCTCCCACGAATATAAGTCAGAGCTTCAACTTGAATTGAACTCATTCCAGCCAAGATGCGATCAAGTTCGCCCGGTTTTTTTGTATCAAACAGAAATTCTAAATTGTCATAGATTGGCTGCATCCAAGGACGTAGCTTCTCTTCTTTTTCTCCTGGCAGATAGCCAATATCTTTTCCTAAGGGAACGACAGGTCGAGCAACGACTAATTTTTTGTAAAGATGAAGATCTTCTGTTTGCAACAAACCCGCAGCAAGCGAAAGCAGCGTTTTTCCAGTCCCAGCCTTTCCGACAAGCGTGACTAATGGTAAATCATTTCGTAGGAGTAATTCTAAAGCCATTTTTTGCTGTGCATTTCTGGGCTTGATTCCCCAAACATGTTCATGTTCGCCTATTAACGGTTTTATATTTTGTCCCAGCAAGTCTACTTTTCCAATCGCAGAACTGGATGTACGCATGACGTCCTTTAAAATAACAAATTCGTTCGGATAAAAAGACCCTTTCAAATCCGATACTGCCACTTGCCCATCTTTATAGAATCGATTGATAATAGCAGAATCAACAAACTGTTCTACATAGCCATCATACCCTTTATCCGTCTCAATCACGCGATCATTTAAGAAATCCTCTGTTCTTAAATCGAACGCATCTGCCTTTACTCGCACAAGGGCATCTTTACTGACTAGCACTACTTGTTTACCATTTTGCTTTTCATTTTCTTCCATTTGTAAATTTAGAGCAACAGCAATGATTCGATTGTCATTTGTCATCTCTGCAAAAACATGTTTTAGATGTTGGTACGAACGATGATTAAGCTCGATGCGAAATAAGCCACCCTGCTCCAAAATTACGCCTTTATGAAGCTTACCTCCCTCTCTCAAGTGATCAACCATCTTGGCAATCATGCGAGCATTCCGACCAATCTCATCCATGTTTTTCTTTTTTGAATCTACCTCTTCTAACACGACAGCTGGTATAACTACTTCATGGGGTTGAAATTGATATACCGCATACGGGTCTTGTAGCAATACATTTGTATCGAGGACATAAATATAGTTTGCTTTACTCAAAAAAACGCCTCCCGAAAAGTGCGTTCAGGAATATCTTGACCGATTAGGCAAGCCATCCTTTTCTTTATCGTATGAAACGAGAAAAGAAGTTAGACGAAAGTTTCTAAAGAAAAGGGATAGTTTCTTTTTTGCCTGACATTGTTTACACTAGAAGAGTGGTTCTTCTACTTTACCGCAAGGAGGTGCGGACTTTTTGGAGTCCGACTTTTATTATGAGAGTAAAATGCGTCATATGTGATTCAATTGAAACGATTGAGGATTTTAGTGTACTTGCAAAACGATTAAGAAACCGCCCAATACACACGTATATGTGCGACACTTGCCGCGACCGCATTTCTAGTCGTACGGATGAGCGCAAAGCAACAGGTCAATTTACTACACCACATACAAAAAAAGAAGAGAGCGATTGGCCATAAGCCAACGCTCTCTTCTTTTTAATTTGATGCATTCTGTTTACGATGCAAGTGCAAACGGAATCGGTAAATTCCAAGAACGATTGCGGAAATAAACAATACCGCCATAATTGGAGCTCCGAAAATAAATTCGAGAAACCATAATCCAAAACTTCCAATGACAAGCATGACGTAAACAATAATTGTTTTTAAAATGGGTAGCTTTTGAGCAAAACCTAAATTAAACACAAGCACCGCAAGAAGAGTTGTTACAACAAACGCAATAAGCCCAATCCAAGGGTTTTCATTTGTTGCTTGCAGAAGCCAAGGCATGCTCTCAAGTGGAACTGTTGCCTGAGATTGGTCCATTACACTCTCTCCCTTACTTCCTTAATTAGCTGCTTGAAGCGACTTTTCTACGTTTTTCCTCACGCTCACGTTCTGATTTGTTAAGGATTTTTTTACGTAAACGAATCGATTCAGGTGTCATCTCACAGTATTCATCGTCATTCAAATATTCCAATGCTTCTTCAAGCGTTAGGATACGCGGACGTTTCATTGTTACTGTTTGATCTTTCGTAGCTGAACGGACGTTTGTTTGTTGCTTCATTTTAGTAATATTAACAGTTAAATCATTTTCGCGGGTATGTTCCCCAACAATCATACCTTCATAGATTTCTGTACCTGAATCAAGGAAGATTGTTCCTCTGTCCTCAACACCCATGATACCATATTGAGTCGCTTTACCAGTTTCCATCGAAACAAGTACACCTTGACGACGTCCACCAACATGACCAGCAAACATCGGCTGATACGAGTCAAATGAATGGTTAATAATTCCGTACCCACGAGTTTGTGTCAAAAATTCGGTTGTATAACCAATCAACCCACGAGCTGGTACTAGGAAATCAAGACGTACTTGTCCGCTTCCTGTATTGGTCATATTAATCATTTCACCTTTACGCTCACCAAGAGATTGCATAACAGCACCTTGGTACTCTTCAGGCACGTCTATCTGCACACGTTCAACCGGTTCAGAACGAACGCCGTCAATGTCGCGAATGATTACTTCAGGTTTAGATACTTGAAGTTCAAAACCTTCACGACGCATGTTCTCAATTAAAATCGAAAGGTGAAGCTCTCCACGACCTGAAACAACCCAAACATCTGGAGATTCAGTGTCTTCAACTCGTAGACTTACATCCGTTTCAAGTTCAGACTTTAGACGCTCTTCTAGCTTACGGCTCGTAACAAATTTCCCTTCACGACCTGCAAAAGGTGAATTGTTTACGAGGAATGTCATTTGCAACGTCGGCTCATCAATACGTAATGCAGGAAGTGCGTCTTGATGTTCAATTGGACAAACGGTTTCTCCGACATTGATTTCTTCCATTCCAGATACTGCAATTAGTTCGCCTGCTCTTGCTTCGTTAATTTCGATACGCTTTAAGCCAAGGAAACCAAATAATTTAGTCACTCGGAAATTCTTAACAGATCCATCTAATTTCATAAGAGCAACTTGTTGACCAACTTTAATTGTTCCGCGGAATACTCGGCCAATCCCGATTCGACCAACATAGTCATTATAATCAAGTAATGTAATTTGGAATTGTAATGGGTCATTGCTGTTATCAACAGGAGCAGGAATGCTCTCAACTACTGTATCAAACAATACATTCATGTTTTCATCTTGTTTTTCAGGTGTCATAGATGCCGTTCCGTTAATAGCAGAGGCATAAACAACTGGGAAATCTAATTGATCCTCATCCGCACCAAGGTCAATAAATAGATCGATCACTTCATCAACTACTTCTGAAGCACGTGCAGCAGGACGATCAATTTTATTTACGACAACAATTGGAGTTAACTTTTGTTCTAGGGCTTTTTTCAATACAAAGCGTGTTTGTGGCATACAGCCTTCATAAGCGTCTACAACAAGCAACACGCCATCAACCATCTTCATAATACGTTCAACTTCGCCACCAAAATCCGCATGTCCTGGTGTATCCATGATGTTAATACGAATGTCATGGTAATTAATTGCTGTGTTTTTTGCTAAAATCGTAATGCCCCGCTCTTTTTCAAGTGCGTTTGAATCCATCGCTCTTTCTTGAACCGTTTCGTGTTGCTGAAAGGTTCCTGATTGCTTTAAAAGTTCATCGACAAGTGTCGTTTTTCCATGGTCAACGTGTGCAATGATCGCGATGTTACGAATATCTTCGCGTAAAGTCATTCTTCTCTCTCCTTCTCATATATCCAGATAAAGGTGTTCAACTGTCTAAGTATAGCACAAACTTTATCAAGTTCCTATTTTATTTCAAATTGATTCACAAATAGAGTCTCTTTTTAAAAATGTTTCCCGTTTTGTCACAGTCTAGTCTTTTTCTTTTTCATGATACAGGGTACACTATTGAATAGTGAGCAGAGGAGGTCAGTCAAGCATTGAATAAAGAAAATGTGGTATTCCTAACGCTTTCCATTATTACTGTCCTTTGTATTATGGGAATCGGTGTAGCTGTTGCTGAGAGAAGCATAATCATTGCGACTGTATCAATCGTCGGTATTGTTCTTTCAATGGGACTAGGATTTAGCCTTAGAAAAAAAAACGCCAATAGTCATAACTAACCTTTAAAAAGGCGAGCCGCTAGCGGCTCGCCTTTTCACGTCTTGCAACAATTGTATTTGTTTTTTCCTCAAGTGGTCGAATAATGGCACTAACATCTAGTTCACCAAATTGTTCCTTAGCTTCGGCTACTTTTTTTGCACCTAATTGAACAACATCAAGTGGCATCTCAAGTTCTTTCGCAAGATCAAGCGCTAAGTTAATATCTTTGTTTAATAGATTGATGGAAAAACGCGCTTCAAATTTACGATCCAGGATTGCGTCAACGGCCCAGTCCATGCTCTTAGAAAAGCCGGCACTTCTCTTAATCACATCATAAGCAAGCGCCGGGTCAACCCCCGCTTTTTCCGCCATCACATAACATTCTGCAAGTGCTGATTGATGCACTCCTATTAACATATTATTTAGCAGTTTTACGGTTGTTCCGCTTCCGCAATCGCCAACTCGAACAATATAGGATCCGTATGATTCTAACAATGGAGAGACACGCTCAAAGGCATCTTCGTCTCCGCCACACATTATCGTTAATGTTCCTGCTTCTGCTCCCATAGGACCACCGCTAATTGGTGCATCTATAAAGCTAGCTCCTTTATCTTTACACCGATTATAGGCCCATTCATTTGTAGAACGATCAACGGTTGAATGATCAATGATGATTTTTCCAGGAGCTAACCCTGCAAGTAAACCCTCTTCACCGTCATAAACGTCATAAATTGTCTCAGGCAAAGGTAGGCATGTCATGACAACATCTGTTTGTTTCATTAAATCCCTCGAGGTCTGTGCTTCTACGGCACCATATGCGATTGCCGCTTTAATTGGTCCACGGCTTCGACTTACAACATAAGTTTGATAACCCGCATCTACTAAATGTTTAACCATAGGTAATCCCATCGTTCCAAGCCCGACAAATCCCACGCTTTTCATTCAGACGCTCCTTTCTGAAGCCGATCTACCAATGTTTGATGGAGATTTGATTTTGAACAGACCATCGTACCCTTATCAAGCAAGGAAAGTGTCGATCCGTCAAAACGACTTGCCAAACAGTTCACTTCATTTAATAAAATTGCGCCACCTGCGTAATCCCATGGTGATAAGTTTAAACTGATGTATGCGTCCATTCGATCAGTTGCCACATATGCCATTTCCAGCGCCGCTGAACCGTACGAACGAGTTCCTCTACATGATTGTACTAGCTCAATTAAATTGGTTTGTAATGGATGATTTTCAACTAACCAATTCGCGTTTAAACCAATAATTGCTTCTTCTAGTGGACGTTCTTTTACCGATTCCACTTTTTTATCGTTCACAAACAACCCTTCTCCTTGAACTGCATGGAATAATTCATTTTTTATTACATCATAAACGAAACCTAGCTTACCTACACCATCTTGAAAAACACCCATGGATATGGCAAAGTTTTGCTGTTGATGAACAAAATTCATTGTTCCGTCAATTGGATCAATAATCCAGACTGTCCCGCTTAGCGATGTTAATTCTTTTGCAACTCCCTCTTCTCCTAAAAAATGATGAGTCGGGTATGTACTTGATATCTGCTGATAAAAATAAGCTTCCGTTGATTTATCCACATCCGTTACTAGATCATCCGGACCTGATTTTGCATCAATTGTAAAGGGTTGCTCAAGCGCTTTTTTAATTTTATTTCCTGCTTCTACTAACCATGTTTTTGCTTGTTTTTCTATTTCAATCCAATTAGGCTCCATGAGAACCTCCTTTAAGATAGTCTCGAACGTATTATCTCACAGAACCAATCAATAGCAAAATGGTTGGTCCTTTAGCTAAATCAAATCAAAAAAAGCGCGATATTACTCGCGCCTCAGTAAACGGATTGTTTTGTTAAATGAAGCCATTCCAACCGATAATCATTTAATAACTTTTTACTAAACTGAATTGCCTCTATGTCTTCCGCCAAAAGTGCATCGTGTAAGGACATCAATTGATAATCAATTTCAAGGCGCAAGACGGATAATCGACTTTCTGGTTGATAAGAATGATAAGACGGAAGAACTTGTTTCATCTGCGACTCCCCTTTTCGTGCGCTCTACCGAGCATATATTTTAATTTTCTGATATTATAACATATCTCCATCTCTTGTCGATAGTTAAATGTTTGTTTTTCTATTGTTTGATCTTTTTTTCTTTAGAAGCTATTCTTAAATAAGGAAGGAGTTTGATCATAATGAAGCAATTTGGATTTTCACAAGCTGATTTCGATACATTTTCCATAGATGGCTTAGAACCGCGAATGGAGGCAATTCGATCAAATATACAGCCTAAGTTTCAAGTAATTGGTGAAGAACTTCGTCAAGATTTAGAAGCACAGCTAGGGAATGAGATGTATTTACATATCGCTCAGCATGCAAGAAGAACAACGAATCCACCAGCTGATACTTGGCTTGCTGTTGCCGCTAACAAGCGTGGTTACAAAAAACACCCACATTTTCAAGTAGGATTGTTTGATGACCATTTGTTTATTTGGTTAGCTTTTATTTATGAACTGCCAGGAAAGCAAAGCATTGCAAAACATTTTCTCGAACATCAACAAAGTCTAAAAGAAACAATTCCGGCTCACTATATGGTGTCGTTAGATCATACAAAAAAGAAAGCAGAACGTTTTGATGAATTAGACCTATCTTCATCACTTGAACGGTTTCGAGATGTCAAAAAAGCAGAATGGCTCGTTGGTCAACATTTTTCACCAGATTCAGCTGTTGTAAAAGATGGTGCTCTATTAATAAAAGAAGTAAAACAAACAGTAAACAAGCTACTTCCCCTGTATAAGCTTGCTCACCAATCATTAAAATAAAAGGATAGAGGCGTTTCCTCTATCCTTTTATTTTTCCATCGTTTTCATTGGCCATTTTGATTATTTTGAAGCACGAGATACCTAATTGGTCATCCACTTCTTTAAACAACTGTTTTTCCTCTGCTTTTGAGGGAACAACCGTTTTAAATTCTTTGTAGTGAGTTCTTATAGTGCTTGCATCCACACCTTGTTCAACAACCCTTGCAATCACATCAAAAAACTCAGCGACGATGACAATCTCTTCTTGACTCCAGTCGTAGCGAATTGGTATATCCAAACAAACCATCCTTTCAACAAAAATATAGGCAAACGCTGTCGGTTTTGCTATACTCTTCTTGTTTGCTTAAAAGCAGCTCCCGCATTTTTAAAAAGTGAGGTGACCTTTAATGGGACACAATCAAGAACACACCCCTTTGTTTACAGGGTTAAAGAAATACGTCGCCCAAAACCCAGTGCCTTTTCACATACCTGGTCATAAAAAAGGAATGGGAATGGACGAAGATTTCCGCGAATTCATTGGGGACAACGCGCTCTCTATAGACTTAATTAACATTGCTCCACTGGATGATCTTCATCATCCGCACGGAATGATTCACGAGTCCCAACAATTAGCGGCCGAAGCATTTGGTGCTGATTATACCTTTTTTTCTGTACAAGGTACAAGCGGAGCAATTATGACAATGATTATGAGCGTATGCAACCCTGGGGACAAAATTATTGTGCCACGTAATGTTCATAAATCAATTATGTCCGCGATTATATTTTCTGGAGCATTGCCTATCTTCGTTCATCCAGAAGTTGATCATAATCACGGAATTGCACATGGTGTCGCAACATTGTCAATAAAAAAAGCGATTGAAACTCATCCTGATGCAAAAGCCGTTTTGGTTATAAATCCAACCTATTTTGGGTACACATGCGATTTAAAAGCGATTGTAGATCTTTCTCATCAAGCAGGTATTCCTGTTCTTGTTGACGAAGCTCATGGCGTGCATATTCATTTTTCCGATCGACTGCCAGTAAGTGCGATGGCTGCAGGAGCCGATATGGCAGCAACAAGTGTGCATAAGCTTGGCGGTTCTCTTACACAAAGTTCTGTCTTAAACGTTCGTGCAGGTCTTGTTTCGATTGAACATACAACCGCTGTAATGAGTATGCTGACAACAACATCGACTTCTTATATCTTATTAGCTTCACTTGATGTCGCAAGAAAGCATCTTGCCACCAAGGGGCAAAAGCAACTTGAACACGTCATCGAACTAGCAAATTGGGCTAGAACGGCCATTAACGACGACATAAACGGATTGACATGTATTGGTCGAGAGCGCTTGGATTCTTCGGCGACATTTGACCACGACCCAACCAAATTGTTTATTTCTTTAAAAGGATTAACCATCTCAGGGTATGAAGCAGAAGTTTGGTTAAGAGAAACCTACTCAATTGAAGTAGAGCTTTCGGACCTGTATAACATTCTTTGCATTGTTACACTGGGTGATTCAGAAGAGAAGATTGCGCTCTTACTTCAAGCATTAACAGAAATGGCTAATCTTTATCGAAAAGACGAACCATGGAGTTCTGCTTTACCAGTCCATGTTCCTAATATACCGACCTTAGCTATCTCACCTCGAGAAGCTTTTTACGCTCAGACGGAACTTATTCCATTTGAAGAAACTGCCGGTCGGATCATTGCAGAATTTATTATGGTTTACCCACCAGGAATTCCTATTTTAAGTCCTGGAGAACTAATCACGGCTGACAACCTTGCTTATGTAAAAGAAAACATTGCTGCTGGATTACCCGTGCAAGGCCCAGAAGATGACAGTCTTGCTTATTTAAAAGTCATTAAGGAACAACAGGCAATTCGCTAAAAAAAGAACCTAACTCATGAGTTAGGTTCTTTTTGTATATGATTTAGACAGATTATTTTTGTTGAACGGGTGGTTTAGCGGTTTGAGACTGACAGTGTGTACAATTCGATACGGAATAAAGGCGACTAACTTTCTCTCCTTCAAAATGTCCTAATGTCTGGCTGCAAGTTTGACACACGAACGTTCCCATACAGCATCCTCCTTCAAATTTGTAATCGCTTACGTCTTGATATACTCTATAATAGTATGACTTAATTAAAACGTCAACCTAAAATAGCATGTCACATTAAAAAAAACTGCCCTTTTTTTCAATAAAAAACCTCTTTTGTGTATGTACACAACAAAAGAGGTTTGTTTTTTATTTTAATTGGTCTGGATCAACAAAATCATACCCTTTGTCTCGCAATCCATTCACGATGTCTTCTAGTGCTGCAGATGTATGTTCACGGTCGTGCATCAAAAGGTTGCCACCTTTACCAAGCTCAGGTGCGTTCACCATGATATCAGCGATGGCTTCTTTCGTCATGTAATTGCTGTCCCAATCATAGCCGTACGTCCAGTTCATTAGCGTCATTTCTTCTTCAGCTACGACTTCACGAACATAGTCCGTATTGACTCCAAAAGGTGCACGGAAGAAGCGTGGACGCTCTCCAGTAATTTCTTCGATCTTGTCGTTTAAATCAACGATTTCAGCGCGCTGTTGCTCCTCTGATATTTCACTTAAATTAGGATGGCCCATTGTATGATTTCCAATCTCAAAACCCATTTCATAAATTTCCAGTAACTGTTCCTCTTTTTCTTCTGTATTAATGAAATGTCCGTTAACAAAGAATATCGCGGGTGCATCTACTTCTTTTAAGGTTGCGGCCATATCTACGCCGTATTTATCTGGTGCATCATCAATTGTCAATAACACAACTTCATCATCTGCACCTGAGCCCTCTATTGGCTGCACGGTCCAAAGATTTGGGTTTATTTCATAGACAATCTCAGCTGCTTCTTCCTCTACACTCTCTTCAGCCTCATTTTCATTGTCGTCTTCACTCATATCTGTGGACTCGTTCGTTTCCTCATTGCTCGCATTATCTTCCATACCTGCTTCATCGTCAGTTGAGTCAGCTGGATTATTGCTTTCCGTCGTATCGTCCCCGCCACATGCGGCTAATGTTAGTAAACACACTGCTGGTACCGCTAACCATTTTTTCATATGTACACACCCCATTTTTATTCTTTATAGATCGTAACATTTTTTTCCTATTTTCGACAATACTCTTCACTTAATTTACACAGTTTGCTTGTTAACGTGTTCGTGAATAGTTTTTATTACTTGCTTTATACTAATAAAGGTTTAAACTTAAAAAAATGTGGGTATCTAAAGTTGGTCAGCAACTTATTTTACTAATTAGTTTGGAACTAATTCATAAGATATGTTATTCTTTTTATTTCTATAGTCTAATTTGAAAGGTTGAGAAACGCTATGAAGCATACAACTTCAGTGTTCTACATTTCCGTGGCCGTCGCCATGGCTTTTATTCTTTGGGGAGTCATCTTTCCAGAAAATATGCTTTCTATTACGGAAAACATTCAAGGGTTTATTTCCACAGAGTTAGGTTGGTTCTACCTGCTCTCTGCTACATTTTACGTTGCGGTAGCAGTGTACTTAATTGTTAGTCCTTACGGAAGTATTCGATTAGGTAAACCAGATGAGAAACCAGAGTATAGTTATTTAACTTGGTTTGCTTTTCTCTTTACTGCTGGAATGGGAATAGGCCTTGTTTTTTGGGGTTCTGCCGAGCCTCTGTCCCACTACTTTACTCCAGCAAACGCTGAACCTGGAACACAACAGGCTGCAGCAGAAGCAATTCGTTATTCAATTTTTCATTGGGCCATTCACCCATGGGCGATCTACGCCGTTGTTGCATTAACTCTTGCCTATTTTCAATATCGAAAAGACGAACCAGCATTGTTTAGCTCCACGTTCCGTCCTTTAATTGGCCACCGAGTAACTGGACCAATTGGAAAAGCAATTGATGTTTTTGTTGTTTTTGCTACTATCTTTGGAACTGCAACATCACTAGGATTTGGCGCAGCTCAAATATCTGCAGGTATTATTTATTTATTCCCTTCCCTAGAGGCGATAAATGATAATGTCTTCCGTATTGTTGTCATTGCAATTGTCACCATTTTATTCTCGATTTCTGCAACAACAGGAATTGACAGGGGGATTCGAATCTTAAGTAACCTTAATGTTCGACTCGCTATTATTCTTATGGCTTTTGTATTATTACTCGGACCTACTAGTTACATAATGGGCGTGTTTACACAGGGAATAGGTAGTTATGCTCAAAATTTCTTTGGAATGAGCTTTAGTATGGATGTGTACAACCCTGATTCCTCTTGGGTTCAAGATTGGACACTATTCTACTGGGCTTGGTGGATTTCTTGGGCACCTTTTGTAGGAGCATTTATTGCTCGCGTTTCCAGAGGACGTACAATTCGTGAGTTTATTTTAGGTGTTATTGCCTTACCTTCATTGTTTGGTGCATTTTGGTTTAGTGTTTTTGGTGGCTCAAGTATTTTCTTTGAAAATGAAACGGGTGGATTGTACTCTCAGATGCAAGAAGGCGGCACAGAAATGGCTTTGTTTGCCTTACTTGAGCAATTCCCGTTAACATTCTTTATCTCACTAGTCACTGTCTTGTTGATTGCTTCATTCTTTATTACGTCAGCAGATTCTGCAACAGTAGTATTAGGAATGCAAACTACCGGCGGAATGCTCAACCCACCAAGTGCCGTTAAGTTAATTTGGGGTATATTGATTGCCGGTACAGCTGGAGTCTTACTTGTAACAAGCGAAGAAGGGTTAGACGCTCTCCAAACAGCATCCATTATTGGAGCCTTTCCTTTTGCTATCATCATTATTATGATGATCATCTCCTTATTTAAAGAACTTCGAGGTGAAAAAGCAATCTTAAGCGTAAATCGTGAACGCTTAAGACAAGAGCGTCTAGCATTACGAAATGAACGAGAAAGAGTACGACGTGAACAACAGTTACTAAAAAAAGAACGTCGTAAGCTGCAACAAAAAAATGACGAGAATAACGAGAACAAAAACGATTAATATAAAAAAACAAGGAAGTCAGCTGACTTCCTTGTTTTTTTATATTAAAGACTTGTTTGTGGCTCCTGCAATTAGGGTACTAAAACCATGATTGTTAATTAATCTTAAATTTTCCTTAAGGAGATGTGTATGGTGCAAAAAAAGGTCATTTTTTTGATTGCTTCTGTTCTTTGCATAAGTTTGTGGCTCAATGGTTGCACATACCTTTCCTCTGCATTATCCTCTCCTAAGCTTCATTCTGAGGAAGCAGACACATCTGTCACCTTACTTTTCTCTGACCCTAATGAATTAAAGAACGAAAAAACTTACTACGATGCCCTTTATGCTGTACAAAATAAACATGGTCACACAATAACAGAACTAATTATCTCAGAATCAACGAATCGTCAAGCAATCGAGTATTACTCGATTGAGACGTTTCCAACTATGGTAATTTATCAAGGAGAGGAAGAGTTGATACGTTTTTCAGGAGAACAAGAACAAGCTTTTCTTCAAACTCAATTAGAAGCTTTTTTTGGTAACTAAAAAGCCGCTTAATGAAGAGCTTCATTAAGCGGCTTTTTTAATTGTTACATTGTGTGAATTGGTGTGCCTAACGCAACTTCTGCTGCTTCCATTGTGATTTCTCCAAGAGAAGGGTGAGCATGAATCGTTAGAGCGATATCCTCTGCCGTCATGCCAGCTTCAATTGCAAGTCCAACTTCAGCAATCATATCAGAAGCGTTAGGACCAGCGATTTGAGCCCCAATCACTAAACCATCTTCTTTACGAGTGATGAGCTTCATAAAGCCATCAGAATCGTTTAAAGATAATGCGCGACCATTAGCTGCAAACGGGAATTTAGATGCTTTCACATCATATCCTGCGTCTTTTGCTTCTTTATCAGTATATCCCACTGTAGCAAGTTCTGGTTCTGAGAAACACACAGCAGGAATAGCCAAGTAATCAACAACCGATGCTTCTCCACTAATTGCCTCAGCCGCCACTTTTGCTTCATATGAAGCTTTGTGAGCAAGCGCTGGACCAGCAACGATATCACCAATTGCATAAATGTTCTTAACGCTTGTACGACATTGGTTATCAACATTGATCAATCCACGATCGGTCATGTCCAAACCAATTCCTTCAAGACCTAGTTCATCGGTATTTGGAGCACGTCCTACAGTAACTAACACGTAATCAGCTTCAATTACTTGCTCTTCACCTTTTACTTCAGCAGTGACTTTAACGCCTTTATCTGTTTCTTCAACGCCTTTAGCCATTGCTTCTGTATGGAACGTTACGCCATTCTTTTTAAGCTTTTTCTCAACAAGTTTCGCCATTTGTTTTTCGAAACCAGGCAAGATTTGCTTTGAACCTTCAAGAACCGTTACTTCTGTGCCTAAATTAGCATAAGCACCTGTAAGTTCGATTCCGATGTAACCTCCGCCAATAACAACCATTTTCTTAGGTACTTCTTTTAAAGCAAGTGCTCCTGTAGAATTGATTACGCGATCCGTGTACTTAAAGCTAGGTAATTCAATTGGACGAGATCCTGTTGCAATAATGCAGTTTTTAAACTTGTATGTGCTAGAGCTCTTTTCATCCATAATTTTAACAGAGTCTTCACCAGAGAAATAAGCTTCACCGCGAATGATCTCCACTTTATTTCCTTTTAGTAGACCTTCAACACCACCAGTTAATTTCTTAACGACAGATCCTTTCCATTCTTGAACCTTGTCAAAATCAACCGTAACGTTTTCAGCCATAATACCAATATCATCAGATGTTTTTGCTAAATGAGCACGGTGCCCTGCTTGAATAAGTGCTTTAGAAGGAATACACCCAACATTTAAACATACTCCACCAAGACTATTTTTTTCAACAATCGTTACTTTTTGGCCTAGTTGCGCCGCGCGAATTGCTGCAACGTATCCCCCTGGACCAGAACCAATTACGAGCGTATCTACTTCTTGTGCGAAATCTCCAACAACCATTTCTTACCCCTCCATTAATAATAATTGTGGGTCATTAAGCAATCGCTTAATTTGGTTAAGCGCGCTTTGTGCTGTTACACCATCAATCAAACGGTGATCATAACTGATTGATAATGAAAGCATCGTGCCCACAACAATCTCACCATTTTTTACAACTGGCTTATCTTCAATGCGACCAATTCCTAGGATCATGACTTCAGGATGATTAATAACTGGTGTAAACCATTGTCCACTAGCCGATCCCAAATTGGAAATTGTAGCTGATCCACCTTGCATTTCCGCAGCAGACAATTTACCATCGCGAGCTTTTCCAGCTAACTCATTAATTTCGTCAGCTAATTGGAAGATTGATTTGCGGTCTGCATCTTTTACAACAGGAACGACTAAACCTTGCTCTGTATCCGCAGCAATTCCGATGTTAAAGTATTTTTTGTAGACGATTTCGCCCGCTTCATCATCAATGGATGCATTTAGTGCAGGATACTTACGAATAGCTGAAGTTAAAGCTTTCACAACATAAGGAAGATACGTTAGCTTTGTTCCTTGATCAGCAGCTGTTTGCTTGTACTGTTTACGATGTGCAACAAGTGCTGTTACATCAATTTCATCTAAATGTGTAACGTGAGGTGCCGTTTGCTTCGATTTAACCATTGCCTTGGCAATCGCTTTACGAATTCCTTTAAGCGGTACACGTTCTTCAAGCTGCTCATTTGAAGCAGACGGTGCTGATGCCGCTGGTTTTGAACTTGTTTTTTCTTCGCTCTCCGTTTTCTCAGATGAAGAATCTTCTACTTGTCCACCTGAAGCATAAGCATCAATATCTTCTTTTAATACACGTCCGTTTTTACCTGAACCACTCACTTTTGAAATTGTTACACCTTGCTCACGCGCATATTTACGTACAGATGGCATAGCAATAATTCGTGAATCATCGCTATCAGAGCTGTCTTCAGACGCTTCAGCTTTAGCTTTTTCATCAGAAGAATCTTCTTTCTTGTCTTCTTTTGATGCTTTTTCTTCTTTAGCTGGTGCCTCTTCTTCCGCTTCATCAGCAGATCCATCATCAATCACGAGGATTACATCGCCAACATAGCTTGTTGTTCCTTCATCTACTTTCACTTCAAGAACTTTTCCATCTACTGGTGATGGGAGTTCAACAACAGATTTGTCGTTTTGAACTTCAAGAAGAATGTCATCTTCCTTCACTTCATCTCCTGCTTTAACAAACCACTTAACAATTTCGCCTTCGTGAATTCCTTCTCCCACTTCCGGCAGTTTATACTTATAAGCCATGGCGTAAGCGCCTCCTTCATTATAACTCGAAATCGTGCTCTATAAAAGAAAGAACGATACTAGTTCATAAAACTAGCTTCGTTGCTTTCTTTATGTTTTCTTTATTTAAAAGTTAACTACTTCTTTTGCTTTCTCTACAATAATCGTTGGGTTTGGTAACCAAGCATCTTCAACAGCTGCAAATGGGTAAATTGTATCTGGTGAAGTGATGCGTAACACAGGAGCTTCTAAAGATAGAATCGCTCTCTCTGTAATTTCTGCAACGATTTGAGATGCAATACCTGCTTGTTTTTGCGCTTCTTGAACAACAATTGCTCGGTTTGTTTTTTCAACAGAAGCAATAACTGTCTCTACATCAAATGGGCTTACTGTCATCAAATCGATTACTTCTGCTTCAATTCCTTCTTCCGCAAGCTCTTCAGCTGCTTTCATAGAAGCTTGAACCATTGCACCGTATGCAATAATTGTAATGTCTTTACCTTCGCGCTTGATGTCTGCTTTTCCAAGCTCAATCGTATACTCGTCTTCAGGAACTTCTTGACGGAACGAGCGGTACAATTTCATATGCTCAAGAAACACAACAGGGTCATTATCGCGAATAGCCGAGATAAGAAGACCTTTTGCATCGTAAGGGTTTGACGGGATAACAACTTTAAGACCAGGTGTTTGCGCCATTAGTCCCTCTAAAGAATCAGCGTGCATCTCAGGTGTTTTTACGCCACCACCAAATGGTGAACGAACCGTAACCGGCATCGTTTGTTTATTACCTGAGCGAAAACGCCAGCGTGACATTTGTCCAGCGATTGAATCGAAAACTTCGAATACAAATCCAAAGAATTGAATTTCCATAACGGGTCTATGGCCTGTTAGAGCAAGTCCAATTGCAAGTCCGCCTATTCCTGATTCAGCAAGAGGGGTATCAAATACACGATCTTCACCGAATTCTTTTTGTAAGCCTTCTGTTACACGGAATACGCCGCCATTATTTCCAACGTCTTCTCCGAACACAAGAACATCTTCATTTTTGTTAAGCTCATTACGCATGGCATCCGTAATCGCTTGTGCCATTGTCCAATTACCCATAGGTTACTTCGACTCCTTTGCCGTATACTCTTCCAACTGTTCACGAATGTTCACAGGCGGATTTTCAAACATAAATCCAAGAAGGTCTGTTACGTTTTGTTTCGGTGTCTGATCTGCATCTTTAATCGCTTGTTTGATATCTTCTTTAGCTTGTTCTACTACTTCGTTTTCTTTTTCCTCTGTCCAAAGGTCCTTACCTTCAAGGAATTTACGGAAACGAATAAGTGGATCTTTTTTCGCCCATTCGTCATCTTCATCAGACGTACGGTAACGTGTTGGATCGTCACCAGCCATTGTGTGAGCACCATAACGATAGGTTAATGTTTCAATTAACGTTGGGCCTTCACCAGCTAGCGCACGCTTACGCGCATCTTGCGTAACTTTATAAACAGCTAAAACGTCCATTCCATCAACTTGGATCCCTTCAATACCAGCAGCAACCGCTTTTTGTGCAATTGTTTTAGCAGCAGATTGTTTTTCAACTGGTACAGAAATCGCGAAACGGTTGTTTTGAACGATGAATACTGCAGGAGCATTGTACGCACCAGCAAAGTTAATTCCTTCATAGAAGTCACCTTGCGACGCACCGCCATCACCTGTGTAAGTGATTGCAATATTGTCTTTCTTTTTACGTTTTAATCCTAAAGCAACACCTGTTGTTTGGATGATTTGTGCCCCAATAATAATTTGAGGTACAACTAAATTTAAGCCATCAGGAAACTGACTACCTGCAAAATGACCACGTGACCATAAGAAAGCTTGATGAAGCGGGAGACCGTGGAACACCATTTGCGGAATATCCCGGTATCCTGGAAGAATCCAGTCTTCCTTGTCTAAAGCATAGTGTGAGCCTAACTGCGAAGCTTCTTGCCCAGCTGTTGGGGCATAGAAACCAAGACGTCCTTGACGATTCAAGGAAATCGCACGCTGATCCCAAATGCGTGTGTACACCATCCGGCGCATTAATTCTTGTAGTTGATCATCGCTTAAATCAGGCATTTCTGCTTCATTAACGATTTCACCTTCCTCATTTAAAATCTGGAAGGTCTCAAATTGTTCTTCAATTTGCTTGAGAGTTTCAGTTTTCGTACTCAATTTGTTCACCAATCCTTTCATAATAAAAAAGCGGTATGTGTTTTCTTGCTCGTATAAACAACGTAAATCAAACGCAGTTTTAGCATGCCCAAACCCTAAGGATACATAACCGCTCTAAGGGGTTATTAAACCAGACCACATATTACGATTATGAAAACGTTTATCTGTTACAAAAAAACCATTTAGCTAGTAGTACAACCCACCTTTGATTGTAAGTCTACATGATCTATAACATGAACGTCAATCCTTTTGCTTACTTAATAGATGTGTTAATTGTTTACAATGAATAAAACGAAGAAAATTGAAACTGTGTTATAGAATATGCCATGTTTTAACTAATACAGATGAAACAGACTCATAAAAAAAGAAGAGCGCTTATTCAAAGCGCACTTCTAAGTCTGAAGCCTCATAAAAGGCTTCTTTTGCATCGTTGTATGCATCGGTGTATTCATTAAATTGATTTGTTGCTTCGTCTCTTTCTTGATACACGCCATTCGTTTCTTCAATATGAGCTGTTAGCGTATCCACATCAAGCTCTTCATCTTTTAACATATCGTATAATTGTTGATCCAGATCTAATGAACGCTCATATACAGTATAAAGTGCTTGATAACTTTCATAACGATTATCCATCGCTTCTTGCATTTCATTCGCACGGTTTGTAAGCTCTTCTTCTTCTAACTCTTCAAAGTTTGAAACAGCTTTTTCAAATTCACTGTACCCATCTTCAATGCTTTCTTTCTCACTAGCGATTAACTCTCTTCTTTCTTCAACCGAGGCAAGCGCTTCATCAGATAAGCTAACGATTTCATCAAAGGAGTCCATATCAAGCTCAACGATTTGTTGATACAGTTCTGCTTCTTTTTCTTCTGCATCAATTAATGGTTGTTGTTGCTCATTAAAACCCTCATTTTCTATTTCAGCTGCTTCTTCCAAATGGTCATAGATCGTTTCAGTAGCTGTTTGACCACATGCAGTAAGTAATAAAGTGGAACATGCGAAAACAGTCAGTAAAGATTTTTTCGACAAAAACTTCTCCTCCTTCGAGTTTTTTCAACTCGTTTATATCTAATATCACAATATCGGACATGGGGATGTTTGGCAAGTATGTTCTTTCAATATTTTTGAAAAAAATGGGCATATATCCAAACATTCATCGCCCACTTGCATAGGATAGGTATTGAGTCGCCTAACTAAGCGATAATTAAAGGAGGAATTCAAGATGGGTTACGGTCCTGGATATGGATATAATTACGGGTATGATCAGTGTTGCGAACCTTACGGATATGGCAATACTTGTGGGAATGGTGGAGGAAAAGGATTCGCGTTAATCGTCGTTCTTTTCATTCTTCTTATCATTGTAGGTGCTTCTTGGTTTGGCGGGGCTGAAGAAGGTCCTGATTGCGGACCAGGTCCTGGACCAGGCCCAGGCGGTCCTGGTCACAAGAAATAAACCGGTATAATTAATAAAGGAAGAGCACATTAATAATTGTGCTCTTTTTTTGCTCTTGCGCAAAGGTTTGATAATCCTTACACTATTAAAAGATAGAACAAGGAGTGATACATATGATTACAATGGATCAGATTGTCCGAGAGGGACATCCCGTGTTACGACAAGTTGCCCAACCCGTTAACTTACCTTTAACTGTTGAAGATAAAAACACATTACAATCCATGCTTGAATTCCTAAAAAATAGTCAAGACCCAGATATTGCAGAAAAGTATGACTTACGCCCTGGAGTCGGACTCGCTGCTCCACAAATTGGCGTAGCAAAACGCTTATTTGCCGTTCATACAACGGACGAGAACGGCAAAGAATATAGCCTTGGTATTGCAAACCCAAAAGTCGTAAGTCATTCGGTTGAACAAAACGAATTGGAAAATGGAGAAGGTTGCCTATCCGTAGATCGGGAAATTGAGGGCGTTGTACCTCGCCACTCCCGCTTAACGGTAAAAGGATTCGACCAGAATGGCGATCCAATCACATTGCGACTACGTGGCTATATAGCTATTGTGTTCCAGCATGAGCTAGATCATTTAGATGGCATTATGTTTTATGATCGAATAGAAGGACTAAGCGATGCACAGAAACGACCACTTCCAGGTTTTGCGCTGTAAATGCCAGATTCTCCCTCGTTTTCTTCGTTTATTTTCGTGCACACTAATGAATAAGAACAGAACGAGAGGAGTCTTATTGTGTTAAAGAAATGGCGTGAGAAGTTAGTGAAAGGTTGTCGTAATTTATTGCCAAAGTCCATGTTACTCGATGTTTAAACTTCCGTAGCTTGGAAAAACTGAAGAGCCAACCTCTATGTCTGCATGGGGTTGGCTCTTATCTATTAAAAAACATGAAATTATAACTGTTTTCCTTTATAATAGAAAAACAACCGTTTAAAAGGAGAGGTCTACAATGATTTTTAAAGTATTTTATCAAGAGGATTTTACACAAGCACCAGTTCGAGAGCGAACATCATCTATGTACATAGAAGCGACAAGCGAGAGTGACGTGCGCTCAAAACTTGCTACAGAAAACTTTAATATTGAATTTATTACACCAGTTACGGGCGCTTATTTGGGTTATGAAGAAGCTCGCGAGGATTATAAGGTTGTGAGTCGCTAAATGAAACAAGTAAAAAACAATCAAACAGCTGTTTTCGCCCTCGGCGGAATGGGCGAAATTGGAAAAAACACATACGGCGTTCAATTCCAAGATGAAATTATCTTAATCGATGCTGGTATTATGTTCCCAGAAGACGAGTTATTAGGAATCGACTATGTTATCCCTGATTACACTTATCTCGTTAAAAATAAAGATAAAATTAAAGGCTTGTTTATTACCCACGGCCACGAAGATCATATTGGCGGTATTCCTTATTTGTTGCGTCAATTAAATATCGACGTCTACGGTGGGAAACTTGCTTTAGGCTTATTAAAGGGCAAGTTAGAAGAACACGGATTGCTTAAATCAGCAAAATTGCATCCCATTAGCGAAGATCAAGTGATTAAGTTTACAAAAACATCCATCTCTTTCTTTCGCACAACACACAGCATCCCAGATTCATACGGCATTGTTGTAAAAACACCGCCTGGCAACATTGTGCATACAGGTGATTTTAAATTCGACTTTACTCCAGTCGGTGAACCAGCTAACTTAACCAAAATGGCGAAGATTGGCGAAGAAGGTGTTCTCTGTCTTTTATCAGACAGCACAAATAGTGAAATTCCTGCTTTTACGATGTCGGAAAGAAAAGTCGGGGACAGCATTAATAATGTGTTTCAAAAAGTGGACGGTCGTATTATCTTTGCAACGTTTGCTTCTAACATTCACCGACTACAACAAGTGATTGAAGCAGCTGTCGCTCATGATCGAAAAGTCTGTGTGTTTGGTCGAAGTATGGAATCGGCTATTACGATTGGTCAAGAGCTTGGCTATATTTCCGCACCTAAACAAACGTTCGTTGAGCATTCTCAATTAAATAAGCTACCTGATAATAAAGTAACCATTTTATGTACTGGAAGCCAAGGCGAACCAATGGCCGCACTCTCTAGAATTGCATTCGGTACTCACCGTCAAATACAAATTATTCCTGGAGATACCGTTGTGTTCTCTTCATCACCAATTCCAGGAAACACGCTATCTGTCGGAAAAATTATTAATCAGCTGTATCGTGTTGGCGCAAACGTCATTCATGGACCACTAAGTGATATTCATACATCTGGACATGGCGGACAAGAGGAGCAGAAATTAATGCTTCGTTTGATGAAACCACAATATTTCCTGCCAATTCACGGGGAATACCGTATGCTAAGAATGCACAATAAACTCGCTCAAGATTGTGGTGTTAAAGAAGAAAACTGCTTTATTATGGACAATGGTGACGTTCTTGCACTACATCCAAACGAGGCAAGTGTTGTAAGCAAGATTCCTTCTGGATCAGTCTATGTAGATGGAAATGGCATTGGCGATATCGGTAACATCGTTTTACGTGACCGTCGTATTCTATCAGAAGAAGGCTTGGTTATCATTGTTGTTAGTTTAAATATGAAAGAGTTTAAAGTAACTGCTGGTCCTGATATTATTTCTAGAGGTTTTGTATACATGAGAGAATCAGGTGATTTAATTCACGAAGCGCAAAAGCTCCTTGCTAAGCATTTAAACGAAGTAATGGATCGAAAAACAAATCAATGGTCCGAAATTAAAAACGAAATGACTGATTTACTTGGACCATTTTTGTATGAACGAACAAAAAGAAAACCGATGATTTTACCTATCATTATGGAAGTATAAAAAATAAGACGCTGATAAGTCAGCGTCTTATTTTTCTTCTTTTATCCCAAGTACACGATTCACACGCTTTGTCAGCATTTTCATGCCGCCTCCACCCGCTTGAAAGTGGCGAAGCTGTCCTTCTGCGTCAAACACATAATACGCTGGAACATACTCATTTTCAAATGCATCTGTCAATTTATGCTCATTGTCAACAAAAATCGGTTGATTAATATCATGCTCAGCTGCTACTTGTTTAATTTCTTCAAGATCTAGATCTTTCTCAGAACGTGGCATATGCACAGCAATAACATTTAATTGTTCCTTATACTGATCACGAAACTCATTTACATTAGGCATTGCTTCCTTGCAAAGACCACAGCTAATGGACCAAAAGTGTATAAGCGTTGGTTTGTCTCCGAGTAAATCTTCTTTCGTTACTTGACCATTTAACCATTCTGTTGCTCCCGTTAATTCCGGCAGCTGTGAGCGTAGTTTTAAAGCCATCTTTTAATCCTCCTAAATCGTTAACAACAAAGGTCTAACACTATGGCTAGACCTTTGCTGATTTATTATCATTTATAGAGTAGCTTGTCCAGGCTTCCAGTTCGCCGGGCAAAGTCCACCTGTTTGAAGAGCTTGCAATACGCGAAGTGTTTCGTCAACATCGCGACCAATGTTGTTGTGGTTAACAACTGAATACATAAGCTCGCCTTCTGGGCTAATAATAAATAGACCACGAAGCGCAACACCTTCGTCTTCAATTAAAACACCGTATTCACGAGATACAGCGTGGTTCGTATCAGCCGCTAGCGAATAAGCAAGTTCACCAAGGCCATTATCGTCTCTAGACGTATTAATCCATGCTTTATGCGTGTGAACCGTATCAGTTGAAACGCCAATCACTTCTGCATCTAAGTCCTCAAACTCATCAAAGCGGTCACTCATTGAAGTAATTTCCGTTGGACATACGAATGTAAAATCCATTGGATAAAAGAACAATACCGTCCACTTATCGTTTTTCATGTTTTCTTCAAGGCTTACTTTAGCGAATTCTTTGTTTGGTAAAACAGCATCCATTTCAAATCGTGGTGCTTGTTTCCCTACCATACGTTTATCTGTCATCTCTCTCTATTCCTCCTTCAAAAATCCATACAGTGAATATTATAAAGGCTGATTTTTTTTGAGTCAATATTAATTAAGAATGAATGTAATTTACGTATATTCCCCCTATTCAAAATAATAATTAGTACCACAATCACTTTTTCTTTGAGATTTTCCTTCGTTTATGCTACTCTCATATTTGCTACTTAACTGATTGGAGGACTTACATTGATCCCACTAATTGAAGAATGGTTCAACCATCCACTCATTCAAACGGCTTGGCAAATTCTATTCGCCATCCTTATTTATTTTATTGTCAGAGCGATTGGACGAAAATTAATATCAAAAGCATTTCAGAAACCACGTGCAAAAGAATCGTCGGTTGCCCGTGTACAAACGCTAGAAAAATTGCTCCTTAATGTCTTTTCATATGTCTTGTTTTTTATCATCGCGTTTAATATTTTAGAATCCCTTGGCTTCCATTTAGGACCGTTACTTGCTGCCGCTGGTGTGGTTGGACTGGCGATTGGATTTGGCGCACAAGGGCTCGTAAGTGACGTTGTTACAGGCTTCTTCCTAATACTCGAGCGCCAGCTTGAAGTTGGAGACTATGTAAGTGCCGGTAGTGTAAACGGCATTGTCGAGGAACTTGGCTTCCGAACAACACAGATTCGTGCCTTTGACGGGACGCTACATTACATTCCAAACCGTAACATTACTAATGTAGACAACCATTCTCGGGGCAATATGCGTGCTTTAGTGGACTTAACAATACCTGCTAATGACAAGAATACAGAAGAAACCATTGCGATGGTTCATGAAGCACTCGAAACGTTCACTCATCCGGCTTTAATAAGCAACCCAGAAGTAGTCGGTGTCCTATCTGACGATTTATCCACGACCGTCATACGCGTTATTGCAAAAACGGAAAACATGCAACAATGGGCCGTTGAGCGTGACATTCGTAAAGCGATTCGCATGCATCATGAAACAGCCTCAAAAACGACTGAAGACTAAAAAACCTGCGGCGAATTTTGCATTCGCCGCAGGTTTTTCACTATCCTTGGTGGTTGCTTAATGATTGTTCAACACGTTCGCCAATTTCCTGAGCGGTTAATCCATCTGCGGAAATAATGCTCATATCACCTTGAGGGCTCACGCCAGCCACTTCTGGATCGCGACCAGAAACAACACAGCAATCACACCCTTGTGCATCTTCTTCATTTGAAACTTGAACAACATCATGTCCCATTGTCTGAAGCTCTTGTTCTACGTCTGATAAGCCTGTTTGCACACCAACTCTTGCCATGATGAAAACCTCCTTTAACGTTAGATCTAGTATGTCTAACATCAGAAATACTATTCACCAAAACAAACGTGTTATGGATTCTTTGAAAGAAGAAATTCCGTCATAAAGTTTACTGCGATAGAAATGGCGCCTTCTTGCGGATTAAGCTGAGGATGATGCAGTCCATATGCACTGTCCACACCGAGCCAGAACATCACTCCAGGTATTTCTTTTTGGAAATAACCAAAATCTTCACCCGTCATGGCTACCTCTGCATCAACAAAGCTAACGTGTTCGCTTGCTAGACTATAAGCTTTCAGCTCCTCCGTTAATCGTTGATCATTGTTTACTTCACAATAATTAGAGCCATAATCTATCGTTGCATCACAAGCAAAACCTGTTTCAATTCCTTTTACAAGAGCCTCAATTCGCTGTTTTACAAGCGCCATTGACTCGACTGACAAGGTTCGAATGGTGCCTTCTATCCGCGCATTTTCAGCAATTACATTTTGTTTAGTCCCACCAGTTATTACGCCGATCGTTACAACAGCTGAATCAAGTGGATTAATGTTGCGTGCAACAAGTGTCTGAAGCTGTGTAACGAGGTGAGCTGCTGAAACAACCATATCATTTGCTGTATGAGGATAGGCTGCGTGCCCTCCTTTCCCTTTTAAATCGATAAAGAGCTCTGACGTATTAGCAAATAGCAATCCTGGTTTTGTCGCGATGGTGCCAACTGGCAGATTAGGATCAATGTGCAGCGCGTAAATTTCATCCGGGTACCAATCACCGAGCGCCTTCTCAACTAAAATAGGTTCCGCCCCACCTGGTCCTTCTTCAGCTGGTTGAAAAATAAACAAAAGAGTACAACTCGGTTGCACTTCGCTGAAAGCTGCTAAAATCCCTAACGCAATCGTCATATGAAGATCATGTCCACAGGCATGCATCTTACCTGAGTGATTTGATCCGAACGGTAAATTCGTAGCTTCCACTAGCGGTAACCCATCCATATCTGAACGATAGGCCACCGTATAGTCTGATTTCCCCTTTACTCGCACAAACACGCCTGTTTTCCAGGTGCGAACTTCAATGAACTGTTGATTCATTTCTGCAATTGTTTCAAGTACGAGCCGCTGCGTTTTCACTTCTTCAAAGCCGAGTTCTGGTATCTGATGAAACTGTCTTCTTAATTGAACTAATTTGTCTTCATTAAACATTATCAAGCTCCTGCCTCATTTCTGCTAATACAGCATGAAATGTATGAACAAATTGCTCTGCTTCCTGTAATGATAGCGTCAGAGGTGGCAAGAGACGAATAATTGTTTGTTGCGTAACGTCCACTAAGATTCCCCGTTCAATCATTTTCGCCTGAATGGTTTTTGTTTCAGCTCCATTCAGCTTAGTCGGCAGTCCGATCATCATCCCTTTCCCTCGGAAACCATCCAGTAGATCAGGATAGCCCTCTTGTAGCGCTTGTAAAGATGAATGAAGAAAAGCAGCCACCTGATTACTTTGCTCTAGCACTCCTTTTTCTAATATCGAAAAAACGGTTAATCCGAGGGCGCTACTTAAAGGAGATGGAGCAAAGGTTGTCCCGTGATCACCTGGAGAAAATAGATTGTTTAACTCTGGCTTAACGACAAGCCCACCAAGTGGTAATCCCCCACCAACGCCTTTCGCAAATAGAACAATATCAGGGTCAACCGTTGTGTGCATATAAGCAAACCATTTACCTGTCCTGCCCATACCTGTTTGAATTTCATCCATACAAAAAAGCATATTATTTGCACGGCATAAATCAGCCGCTTGTTCAATAAATGCTTGACTTAATGGCACGACACCACCGGAACCTAAGACCGGCTCCATCAAGAGCGCTGCTGGCTCAAAAGTCTCAACAATTTGCTTAAGTTCACTTATGTTTTCCGCTTCCACTTCATAAACGGGTAAATTATGTAGAGGAAAATCTTGATATACGCCTTTTTGCCGTGTTAATTTAATCGCGCCTAATGTTCTACCATGAAAGCTTTGTTTTAAGACAACAATCCCTTTTTTCTTATTCCCATGAGCCTTGCTCCACTTATGTATAAGTTTAATTGTGGCTTCTGTCGCTTCAGCACCGGAATTCACAAAAAAGACTTTGCCTTTTGTTGTATAGGCACTTATTTTTTCAGCTAGTTCCACAGCAGGCTTGTTCACATACAAGTTAGAGATATGCAAAAATTTCTGACCTTGTTCGGTTAGTGTCGAAACAATATCTGGATGGGAATGCCCAACCACATTAACAGCCAAACCGGTTATTAGATCTAAATACTCTCGATTATCTTCATCGATTAAATAACTGCCCTTTCCTTCTTTTATAACAATCGGTAAGCGTCCATACGTCGACATAATCGCCCGTTGATCTCTCTCTAGCCAATTCATTTCTCTCACTCTCCCTTTACGAAAACAGCTTTGCCAATTGGCAAAGCTGTTTTTATTTATTGATCTTCGTTTAAACGACGAAGCTCCAGTTTAATTTCTGTTTTCCCTTTTGTTTTCTCATCAATTTCTTTAATGACTCTTGCAGGCGTTCCCGCTACAACGGTGTTAGCAGGGACATCTTCCGTTACGATTGCACCAGCAGCTACTACCGCACCTTCACCAACTTTAACTCCTTCAAGTATAACAGCATTCGCCCCAACAACAACACCATCTTCAATGATAACAGGCGATGCAGAAGGTGGTTCGATGACTCCTGCAAGAACTGACCCTGCACCAATGTGGCAATTCTTTCCTACCGTTGCCCGTCCACCGAGCACTGCGTTCATATCAATCATCGTACCTTCACCAACAACTGCACCGATGTTAATACTTGCTCCCATCATTATGACAGCACCTTTGCCAATTTCAACTTGATCACGAATAATCGCGCCAGGTTCAATACGTGCTTCTATGTTCTTCATATCAAGCAATGGAATGGCTGAGTAACGGCGGTCGTTTTCAACCACATAATCTTTTATTGATGCTTCGTTTTGTTCTAATACAGGCTGGATATCATTCCAGTCTCCAAAAACAACACCTGTTGAACCCGTAATAAACGTTTGAACAGCTTCACCAAATGATACGTTTTCAAGCTCACCTTTTATATGTACCTTAACGGGTGTTTTCTTTTCTGCTTGGGAAATAAATTGAATAATTTCGTTTGCATCCATCATTTTCATGTCTGTATCCTCCTTCTATTTCTGTTCATTATAATAAAGTGTCACAGGCAAAAATGCAATGAACTAGCCTAAAATCCAAATAATAAACGTAATTGAACCTAAGCTAAATAAAGTCGTCATTAGCGTAATTGTCGAGACAAGCCTTGGCTCAGCATCAAATTTTACAGCATACATCACAATTGTCGCGGCGCTTGGCATTGCTGCCGAGACGATTAAGACGTTCCGTAATAGATCATCTACAGGGAGAAAAAGTAAGATTAGATACGCAAGAATTGGTGATAGAATCATCCGGATAACTAGCGCAACACTAATACGCTCCCATTGAAACCCTTTCCACTGGATCATTGCCAACTGCATTCCTAAAATTAGCATGACTGTAGGGATCGCAGCTTCAGCGATCATGTCAATCGTTAAAAAAAGATTACTCGGTACAGGTATATCAAACACGTTAAACAACAGAGCAATCACTGTTGCATATGTAGCAGGCATTTTAAATACGGCAAGGATTGCACCAGATACAGGTGCCTTGCCTTTCGCTGCGTAGTAGACGCCAAACACATTCATAATGATTGACTGAAGCACCATAAACGAAACTGCTAATTCAAATGCTAATTGTCCATAGGCAAATAATATGATTGGCGTACCGTAATTCCCTACGTTCATAAATGCAGTTGATAAAATTAGACCACTCTCTTCGTTTACTCGTATCTTTCTTAATTTTGTATACACTTTCGTTAAATAGATTAATGCAAACATCAGCAGTAGGGCAAAGACCACCATGTATAAATAGTCAGAGTCAAGTGGAGAAAGATAAAACGTTCGAAACACTAAGCATGGCGTCATAATATAAATCGCGATACTTGAAATTGAACGAATGTCGAGCATTAATGCACGCTGGACAACAAACCCAGCTGTAAAGACGAGAAAAACAGGTAAAACAACTTGATAAAATATAGTCATTGTATCCCCCCACCAAAAAAAGAAAACGAACATGTCGTTCGTTTACGATGCAAAGTCTGTAATAAAAATCGTATGATTCATAGCTAAATCAATCGTTTCAACTGCAATGTCTTTAAAATTACCACTGGAATGCAGTACACGCACAATCGGCCTTTGTGGCAATCCGAAATTTTGTGAGGCAACAATCCCATGGTTGCCATTTGACAGAATCACCTGACTTCCGGTTGGGTAAAGCGCTATGCAATGCACAAACTCATTCATAAAGAGAAGGTTAAACCGCTTTGTTGTAAAAGCGAGCATGAACTCAAACGCATCAGCAGGCTTCATAAGTGCCTTTCCATTACGACGATGTGTCAGTCGGTCAAATACATTGGCGATCGCTACAATCTGAGCATAGGCATGGATCGAAGTCTCATCAAGTTTTCTCGGGTAGCCCGTTGCCGATATATTCTCATGATGCGTTAACGCAACTAATGCAACAACATGATCAATTTCTTCTTTTTCTTTTAAATAATTGTAGCCCCGCCATGTATGATCAAACCCTAATGGCACTTGCTGTTCATTATACGAATCAGGTAAAACTTTTCCGATATCGTGAAGCAAAGCTGCCGTAACTAAGACTTCTAGCTTTTGATCAGAGTAACCTTGACGAATCCCAATCATTGTCGAGATTAAGCCAACCATTAACGAATGCGCATAGAGACTATCATCTTCATTTCGTAAATACGACAACATCTCTTGTGTTTTAGCTGCTTCAATCACTTTTGTAATCGTATCAATAACGTGATCTTGCCATGTTGTGTTCTCGTTTTGGAAAAAACGTAGTGATTCATCAAGAAATGAGCGAGCGTAATGCTCTATTGTGTTAGAAGTAAATGACTCTTCGTCCGATGAAGGCATATCAAGCGGTAGAGCTTCTATCCCAAATTTCCGTAAACGCATCAAACGGTTTTCTGTTAAAGAAGCACCTTTACTAAGTAAAACTTGACCATCCATTGAAAAAATTTCTTTTCCCAGTGCAGTACCTGGTATGACTTCCTCAATGTTTACGTACTTCATGCCCTTCTCCTGTACTCCACGAACAGGCCTCCCATCAAAATGCAATACTTACCGAATCTTCCCATGATTATCGCTTTCATTATAGCCGACCAAACCAGAATATGAAAGAGAATGTGAAAAAAACCTTGCAAAATGATTCATGCAAGGTTTTACAATCAATTTTCAGCTTTTTCTAAGCGTGCTTGTTCATGCTCATGATGATCAACCAAAAGAATTGGTTTTAAGACAGAAACTCCTTCGCTTGAAAGAATGTCCAAGATCTCATAATTAATTTCTTCTTTTACATCATGCCATTCTGACCAGGCAACTGTCTTCGTAAAATAATAGATAAAAATATTATAACTTGACTCTCCAAACTCATCAAAGAAAATCATTACGGTATCCGTTACGACACCCGAGTGACTCATAATCAACTTTCGAATTTCTTTAACAGAATGCTCCAGCTCTGCTCGCGTAGTTTCTTGTCCAACACCAATTGAATAGTTTACACGTCTCATATTCATTTCAGACCAGTTCGTAATCGCTTCATTTGACAGTGTTTTATTTGGAACAACCACAATCGCATCTTCGAATGTGCGGATTTTTGTACTTCTAAACGTGATGTCTTCAACCGTTCCTTCAACTGATGCAGAAGAAATCCAGTCCCCTTTTTTAAACGGTTTTTCCGTAATAATAACGATACCACCGAAGAAGTTTGCGACGGTCTCTTGAGCCGCTAAAGCAAAAGCTAATCCGCCAAGACCAAGTCCAGCAATAAACCCGTTTACGTCAACTCCAAAGCTTGATAAAACCGTTACAAAGGTTAATGCCACTACCACGATTCGCAGTATATTCGAGATAAACGGCAGCAACATATGGTCATCGCTTAATTGTAGCTTTTCTTTCGTAAAGGCCATGAAAGTACCGTGTGTGGAGACATAATTGTACAGACCCCATCCACCAAGAACTATCAAACTTCCCATAAATAAATTGCCTAAAATGACACTCTCCGCTATTTGGACTCCATACACTGACAGAGCAACACGTGCACCAATAACGACAAAAAGAGCCCTTAATGGTTTTTCATAAGATAATAAAAGCTGAGTTAATAGCGTGACCCGAGCCTTTCGTGACAGTAGAAGCACAATTTTAAATAAATAGGTCGTAAAGATTTTGCGGAATACAAGAAAAACAACAAAAATCGCTATTGAGATGAGCAAGTCCATCCATGGAAATTCTGTAAAATAGGTCACAATTGTGTCCCATAAAGTGTTCATAACAAACCCTCACTTACCTGTTGAAGAATGATTATAGTTTAGCATGAACGGTCAATAGGTGCTATTGTAAAAGCAACCGTATAAAACGCCCCATTTTTGAAGAAGCAATAATTCCATCATAGAGCGGATGAACGAGCTCCCTACTAAATTCCGCTTCAAGAGGAAGTAAACCCGTCTTATTCCGTTGCCGCTCAAGCAGAGCTAGTCCTATCATCAAGGCAAAAAAGACGAGAGACCAAAAAGTTTTTTTCATTCACAGACATCTCCTAATTTACATGTTTAACTTATAGCTTGTACGTTAAAGATGTTGTTATGCCATATTTTCATCCATAATAGAATGATGCAAAAAAAGGCAATCAAATTTGGCTATTTTGTAAACAAAAAGCCAGTTCATAGTCAGCTCACATTTTCTTGTTACACTGTAATTGAATTTAATTTGGAGGGATAAACTTGAGAAAAAAAATTAGCCTATTAATGATTTTGTCGATCGCATTACTTGTTCCACAACAAGTATTTGCCCACTCACACTACGAAGCTTCAACACCAGGTGAGAATGAGGTTGTCAATGAACCGGTTAATGAAGTGACCGTAACATTCGACGGAGGCATCGCAGCTGGTGATATGACCATTACCAACGAAGAGACAAATGAAGAAGCATCTATTTCTTCAATTGAAGTTGAAGCGACTTCTATCCTTGCTATTCTTGAGGATGAGCTTGAAAATGGCTCTTATCTTGTAGAATGGGAAAACATCGGCGATGATACCCACGTCATCGAAGGAAGCTTTACATTTGAAGTAAACGCTCCTGAAGAGGTAACACCAGAAGATGAACAAGCTGCTGAAGAAGACGCTGCAAATAATGCTGAAAATGAAATGACTGAGGATGAGCAAGGTGATACGGCTTCTGAAACTGAAGAAACAGAGTCCGGCTCCGCCGTCCTCTGGATCTCCCTTGGCTTAGTCGCCTTATTTATAATAGGCCTTATCGCGTTCGCTGTATCACGTCGAAAAAAATAAATGATGAAAAGAAGGAGAGACGTGCCTCGTAAAATGTACCCTATAAAGTAGACACGAAAAAAAGTCTACCTATAGGGTACTTTTTTGTATAATGACAAGTAGACAATATAGTAGAAATTGGGGAAGCCATCATGAGTAAGAAAACATTCACGGAAAAAGAAATCAATCACTTATCCATTAACCCATATGTGAAAACTGTAAGTTCCAAGGGAATTACCTATACAAATGAATTTAAAAGCTGCTTTATCGCTGAAAAGAAAAAAGGGAAGTTCTCCAGACAGATCTTTGAAGAGGCAGGGTTTGATGTAAACATAATTGGTATGACACGTATTCATGCCGCAAGTAAGAGATGGAGCGAAGCTTATAAAAAGAATGGAGTGATGGGACTAACTGATACAAGGAAAGGCCATTCCGGGAGACCTAGAGAACGAGAGGTATCTCTTGAGGAAAAAAATGCTC
>NZ_JAFBCV010000001.1 GCF_016907895.1 Shouchella xiaoxiensis | reverse complement strand
AAGTAAATGATCCTCAGGCATCAATTGATCAATGGAAACCATTTCGAGTTCAATTTGTTTATCTGTTTGACGACGTAACATTACGCATTCCCCCAACACGTTTCCGTTCTTTTTTCCATTATAACAAGAGTATTTTTGTTTAGGTGTCTATAAATAAGAAAAAGCTGTTGAGAAATTACTTTCTCAACAGCCTGACCAGTTCATATGAACTGGTTTTTCTTTACCTTGGTTGTGTTGAAGCCATGAATGTGAATGAAATATTGTCCTGGACAGGAATCCAAGCTCCAATTCCTTGTTGAGTCACATTCTTCACGTCTAACTTAGGCTTACCTGCCCGAAGTGTTAAGTATACTTCACCATAGGTGACGTTTCCTTTTTCTTGTACAGCCGGCACATAACCATATAAATAGCCAACTTGCCGAGATGGAACATTGTATTGATTGTTTTTCTTCGTTCCCTGGCCAACAACTGTATCAAATGAAAGGGGCAAGCTCGTTTTTTCTGAAGCTGATATCATCATCATTTTTTCTACTGCTTCAGAATTAGGAATTTTCGCGGTTAAGCCCCCAGTAATCTTTTTTTGCTGTTCTTGATTATACGACATTACTTTTGGCGCATTGCCTCCGCGGTTATCAATATAGTTCGTATTTACTTTTTGATACTCCCAGTTCACTTCTGTACCTTCAGATTCATAAGCAAGGGGCCATTCACCTAAATAAATAGAGGCCTTCATTGCGAAACCAAGCTTGGCAAATTGAATAGACGATTCATTCATAATTCGAATAAGATCTGGATTCTCAATGGTCTCTTCCGTTGATTCAAGCAATTGCTTGGCTAAGTCACTTGGTTGTAAATACGGTAAATCCTGAGTTGGATTTTTATACGTGTTTTCTTTAGAGATAGATAAGACAGACTGCGGAATCATAAATGGTGTTTCTTTTGTTTCTTCCTTTGCATAGCTCAGTGAAGAAGCAGAGGCACAAAACAAAAGAATAAGCATGGCTACTGCAACGATACGTTTCACTTTTTTTTCCTCCTTATCTTGTTGTGCTAGTAGTGTTTGACAGCTGTTTCGCTTTTATCCATTCTTTGATAAAAATATCTATACCACAAAAAAACAGCAGCGCTGGGCTGCTGTTTTAAAACCTATAGTTCATTGCTTCTAGGGTCGAGTCGATCTTTGTCTTTTGGAAACACCTCTCATCAATCATGTATGGTCTTACATGACGAAAAAGACATTTACCTTGCTCAATGCAACCACCTTCTAAAAAGAAAATGAATGACAAAACATACTCTTACCAACACAACTCATTTATAGGAAGAACAATAGCAAAAGCTACCGTCCTTGAAAGTAGAATAACCGCTAAATGAATTTCCTATACATCTTCACGTTCTTTTTTTAACAATTTAATTTCATCAGCTGCTTCTTTTGCTGCTTGTATTGCTTCTTCGGACGTTTCTTTCATATGCGAAGCTGTTTGAGTTAATGTCTTTAAGTCTGTTGATAAATCTTTCCACATGATGTTTACATTCTCAATTGTTTCTCTTGCTGATTGCACCATTTCTTCACGATTGTCTCTAATAAACCCGTAAGCATCTTCTGCTTGTTTTTTAACGCCTTTGACTTCCACACATACTTTCTCACGCCATTCTTTTTTTGATAAGACGACGGCAATTGCTACACCAGCTAAAATAAATCCCCATTTTCTTTTTGCCATTTGAAAATCCTCCTCTATATGTACATAGAAAAATGTCTAATCCTGCTTCTATTTTAAAACAAATTTCGGTCTATTTGTAAAGAAGAACAAAAAAAGCTGCCAAATAAAATAAGTTGGCAGCTTTTATCTTGAAAATTAATTATACGTTTGGACTAAACTACTGTCGGTTTCTAATTGCTCAAATTCCATTTCATGCTTCTGCTTAATGAAATCAATTTCTTCACTAAGCATTTTGATTTGTTTCTGAATGTTTTCAATTTGTTTTTTTTCTGCTTGAGTCATTTTGAATCCCTCCACTCTAGGTTGGTCTGCTTTTCTTTTCTCTATACGTAATTAATCTGTATGAATAGTTTAACAATGTTCTCTCAGTGTGTAAAGTGTCCTCCTTAAAAAAACTTTTTGTTTTTTTACGAGTTATTTCGACAAATTTCATCTTTATCAAAAATTTGTAACAAATTATGCTTGCAACTGATTTAAACCGTGGTATACTAATGATAAGAAATATTCAGATAAAAGGTGATTAAATTGCGTAAACGACATTTAGTTCGCTATGAAGACTTAATTGCACAAAATCGTGATGAGCTTCTTAACGATCCAGAGGCACTGTCAAAGATTGATGATAAGTTATACGAGCGTGCCGAAAAGAAAAATAATAAAAACAAAGATAATAAATCTTTCCGAACGAGCCGATTTTAAGGCTCGTTTTTTTTGTATAATCTTTCATCGTTTGCACAAAGTAACTTCATAAAAATGGAGAAACGAGGCTAACTATGGATAATGTACTTTTATCACGGATGCTCTTTGGCACATCAATGGCTTTTCATATTATTTTCGCTACTTTAACTGTTGGTATCTCATTGATGATCTTTTTTTCCGAGATTATGCGCGTCATTCGTAAAGATAATGATTATGCAGTACTAGCGAAACGTTTAACGAAGGGTTTGGCCATTTTACTTGGTGTTGCTATTCCTACTGGAACAATCGTTGCCGTCATGCTATCTCTGCTCTGGCCGGGTTTTATGGAAGTTGTAGGTCAAGTGATTGCCCTACCGTTCCAAATAGAAATCTTTGCTTTTTTCTTAGAATCACTTTTCCTTGCGATCTATGTTTATGCAGCTGATCGATTAGCAACGACCATGCGCATTGTTAGTTCTTTCTTTATTGCCTTTGGAGCAGTAGCATCTGCCGTACTCATCACAAGCGCCCATTCGTGGATGAATACACCACAAGGTTTTGATGTTGTAAATGGTGAGATTACAAACGTCGATCCTCTCGCCGCCGCCTTATCAACGAGCTTTTGGTCCACATCTCTTCATGTTGTCTCTACAGCTTATATGACTGGTGCATTTGTTTTAGTTGCTGTTGCTGCTTTTAAATTATTTAAGCCTTCACTAACAAAAAGAGAACGTAACTACCACCATAAAGGCCTGATCCTTACACTAGTCTTTGCTTTTCTAATGTCCCTGTGGACTGGACTGACCGGACATGATACGACCGTTATGCTGTATGAAGAAATTCCCATCAAATTAGCTGCAGCGGAAGGGTTATTCGAGACACAAAGTAACGCTCCTCTAACTCTTTTTGGAGTACCGAGTCCAGAGGCAAATGAAGTTATTGGAGGTCTTGAAATACCTGGGATGTTAAGCTGGCTCGCTACATATTCAACAGACGCAGTTATACAAGGCTTAAATGATTTTCCGCAAGAGAATTGGCCACCTTTAATCGTTCATACCCTATTTAATGTAATGGTCTTTATCGGTGGTGGCTTAATTGGTATATCTGGGATTGGTCTTCTGTACTGGTTCATCAAGCGAAAACAAGAAGATTTCAGATTCCCCAAGTGGCTGCTTGCGGCATTCGTAGCCTCTGGTCCACTTGCTATGATTGGAATTGAGACAGGATGGATCTTTAGCTGTACGGGCAGGCAACCATGGACCATCTTTGATGTCCAACGAACGGCTGACGCAGCCACTACTTCCGGTAATTTGGGTATCATTTTCTTTCTTTTTGCCGTACTTTATGCCGTGCTTCTTGTTATTACGAGCTTAGTTCTTTATTTCTATTTTAAACGGAATCCGCTCAGTCAAGATATGAGCAGCTTAGGTTCATAAAGGAGTGTTTTCATGGAACCAGTTTATCTTGCGATTTTATTGATTTGGGTTTTATTGTTTATTTATGCTGTTGCCGGTTCTATCGATTTTGGAACAGGCTTTTGGGCAATGTACTATGAACGCCGTAATAATACTCAAGCATCAACCATTGCAAATAACTTTCTATCACCAGCATGGAAAGTAACGAATGTATTTCTTGTTCTTCTCGTTGTAGCATTTGTCGCTCTTTTTCCTGGAGCAGCACCTACATTAGGAACGTTAATGATTGTTCCGTTCTGTCTCGTCTTGTTACTCTTAACCATTCGAAGCGCATTTATGGTCTATGCCTTTAGTACAGAAAAATACTCGCGCCTCCTTACACTTGTTTCTGGTATTTGCGGGCTAATTATCCCGGCAATTCTAATTAGCATTCTACCTGCTGCTATTGGTGGATTTGTGACGATTGCTGATGATCGTCAATACATCTTAGTTGATCAATTATTTCTTAGTCCCGCCTTCTATACACATATCGGATTTGGTCTGATGACAGAGCTCTTTATCTCATCACTTTTTATGACGGATTATGCAAAAGAAGCTGGTGACTTCGAGACTGCACGTACTTATCGAAAAAACGCCTTGTTACTTGGGCCACTTACGCTCGTATTTGCGATTGCTGCCATTTTCACTTTAATCCCAGAAGCTTCCTGGATGTTTGCTAATTTTCTTGATCTTTGGGGCTGGTACACTTTATCTTTATTTGCATTTGCAGCAGGCTACAGCGCATTATGGTGGCCATCGAAGTACAAAGAATTGGGTCAACCCCGTGTTGCTTTACTCTTAATTATCGTCCAGTTTGGCCTTGCGAGCCTGGCTTATGGCATGGCGCATTTGCCTTACTTACTTTATCCTGATGTCACCATTTATGATGCATTTACAAATGAAACAATGTTTCGTTATTTATTAATTGGTTTTATTGTTGGACTAGCCGTTCTCATTCCTGTTTTCATATGGTTTTGGCGGTTATTTTTCAAAGACAAAGCATATCTGCAAGGAGACGGACATGATTATTAAGTGAAAAACCTACACCATTAATGGTGTAGGTTTTTCAACTATCGTTCATCTTGCACTGGCACTGATGAAGGCGCGTCTACGATATATTCTGATTCATTAAAGTCTGTGCCTGTTTCAATATTAGTTAAAATAGATACTTGACCATCCAGACCAGCATAAAACGAGTTTTGTCTTACTTGAAGACCAGTATCAGTATCAAACCAGAAGTTCATTTCGACATTATTTTCATCCGTTACCGCATTAATGTGATGCGTTTCGTAGCCACCGATTTCAAAAACCCCTTCATAGGTCAATACATAACCATCATCATCCAGTAGGCTTTGCAGGTCATACCGAGACACAGTTGGCACGGTTTGATCCTCAGGCTCCATTAAGACGACTACCTCATCAACATCTCGATAAACCGTTCTAGCTTCCGGCGTTTGTGCTTCATACATAGTTAGCGGGTTTTCTTCTTCATCTACACCCGTCAATTGCCTATAGAAATAATCTACACCGTCAGCGTTTGCGAAATAGCGTTGAATTTCATAGTCTCGCGCTTCCTGTACCGTTCCATCTTCTGCTACATCATGATACGTCCATTCTAGCGAATAGCTATCAAGTTGCGCCTCTGCAGCAATCGCATTTTCAATGATTTCCTCTGCTGTCATTCCAACGTTATCCTCAGCAGCTTGATCTTCTTCATTTTCACTACCTTCTGCATTGTCATTCGTTTCTTCTTCACTTGGAGAATTACTATCTGATTCATCCTCGTCATTGTTTTCGACTGAATTTGATTCATTCTCTTCTTCATTTTCATCCTTATTATCGTCGTTTTCATTGGTATTTTCAATCGCCTCGTTTTGCTCGCTATCTACCCTTGTATCATCTGCACCACTTGCTTCTTCAGCTGACAATAACCCCTCGTCATTTGAACAAGCCGCGAGTGCAACTACGCTGAACAGAACGATGATGCTTTCTTTTTTCATTATAATAAACCCCTTTCATTTTTTAAAAAACTAAAGGTCTTTTTTAATTAATCAGTCTCATCTTTTACTATTATACGATTAATTTGTTTAAAAGTAATAAAGCGGTTTAAGGTTTGTTTTTTTTCCATTTTCCCAACATAATTTCTTGGAATTGGTTGTTATAAATCCTCTACCCTTTCTATTACAAACTAAACACTAAAAAAGCAATCCTCATTCGTACAAGGATTGCTTAAAACCATTTATGCGTTTGTGAATTTCTGAATGTCCTCAACTATAACATCAATTGCTTCTTGCCAGAAATCAGCTTTTGTTAAATCAACATCAAGATGTTTCTTTGCTAATTCTTCAGCGGTCATCCTGCCGCTATCTTGTAGCAAGGCAATGTATGAGTCTTCAAACGACGCTTCTGATTTTAATGCTCTTGCATAGATCCCCATGCTAAACAAGTAGCCGAATGTGTACGGGAAATTGTAGAAGGGTTGTCCAGTAATGTGAAAATGGAGTTTTGAAGCCCAGAAGTAAGGGTCATAGGAAGCTAGCTTCCCGCCATATGCTTCTTTTTGCGCTTCTACCATTAATTCATTAAGACGCTCAGTTGGAACCATCCCTGCTTTTCTTTCCTCATAAAAACGTGTTTCAAATAAAAAGCGTGAATGGATGTTCATGAAAAAGGCTAATGACCGTGAAAGCTTGTTTTCCGTTAACATTTGCTTTACATCTTCACTATCCGCTTCATCAACAAGCGCATCTGCCACGATCATCTCCGCAAATGTTGAGGCTGTTTCCGCAATGCTCATTGGATACTGCTTTTGCGACTGAACCGGGTTGTCTTTTAAGCACCAGCTATGATAGGCATGTCCCAGTTCATGGGCTAAAGTTGCCACATTCGACATTGATCCGTCATATGTCATAAAGATACGAGATTCTTGTTCCATCGGAAAGCCTGTGCAGAATCCACCAGGTCGCTTACCGGAACGATTTTCAGCTTCAACCCAGCCATCACGAAGAGCCATCTCTGCAAAATCAGCCATTTTTGGACTGAATCGCTTGAAGTGTTTAATAATAAGCTCACAAGCTTCTTCATAAGGAATATTGTTTTTCGACTCATCTTCCAATGGAAGTGGTGCACCGATATCATGAAGAGCAAGTTGATCTACGCCTAAGATTTCTGCTTTTTTGTCCATATAGGTATAGAGTGTAGGTTTATTTTTTGTAATAGTGTCCCACATTGCCGTTAACGTATCTTCGGAAATTAAATTAAGTTCAAGTGGTTCTTTTAAGACATTATCCCAGCCACGTTCTTCATACAGTTTCAAACGAAAGCCCGACAGACGGTTTAACGTTTGCGTAAATAAAGGTGCCTGCTCTTCCCATGCTGCAAGTGCTGCTTTAGATGCACGTTCACGAACGGATCGATTTGTGCTTCCAAGTCGATTATGTAATTGACCTGCCGATAATCGTTTTGTTTCGCCATCTTCTTCAAAAGGAATTTCCATACGTCCTACTGCCTCATTGTATACTGAGCCCCAAGCATGATACCCATCTTTGGCGAGTTTGGAAGCAAGTTCTTCTTTTTCTGAACTCATTTTATCGTTGGCTTTTTTACGCGTTTTCTCAAGCATAAAGGCCGAATCTTTAACGGCATCCTTTGTTAACAACTCATTAAATTCTGTCTCGCTTAATTCTCCGAGCTTTTCTTCAAGCAATAACTGGATTTTCTGAACCTTTACTTGTTGCTCTTGCACTTGCTCCATTAAAAGCAGTGCTTTTTTATCTTTTACATTTTGCGCAGATAAGCAAGAAACAAAGGCGCCTGTTTGTCTGAGCCTCGGACTGATTCCTTCAATGGCATGCACCAGTTCTACGATCGTTACATCTGATTTACGTTCAATCCACTTATTAATCTGATTATCAGTTTCATGCAAGAATTCAGTAAATTCTTTTGAGTCGCTGCCACCTTTAAAGATTGAATCTAAATCCCAATTAATTGGATAACTCATAACAGCCTCCTACACATTTATTTCGTATCTCGTAGTAATTCTATCATTTATTTTGATTATTTGCACGTTAAATGTCGAAAAAAAGACTCGATAGCATTGCACCAACCGTTAGCCATCCTAACACAACTAGCAGCTTCTCTTGCGGTTGATAGCTTGTCCATTTTTTTATCATAAAAAAGCCCCCTTGTTTTCATACATCGTATGAAGCAAAGGAGCAAATTATCACGATTATTTTAGTAATTGATTGAGTTTAGGAAAAACGTGTAAAGCTGTATCGTGGAAGAAGCGTTGATGAAATTTATCCGGTATGATGCCCCCAAGCCATTCAATATAAGGCTTTACTTGGACAAGCGGCCAGTCCGTTCCAAATAGATAGCGATCATAGCTGTCTCCATAAATTAAAGCATGCTTAAAGTGATCAAAATAAGGATTATCACTTTTGAGGTGCTTCGCAACTTTTTCTGAAGTGCCAACAATCAGCCCTGATAAATCAGCGTAAACATTCCGGTTCTTATAAATAACTTCCGCTGCCGACAGACACCAAGGGTCCCCAAGATGAGCCATGACAAATGTAACGTTACGATGCTGAACCGCTACTTCATCAATTGTTAGCGGATGCGCATATTTCAAGATTGCATTCTCTGCATACGTATCGCCTGTATGGAATACAACGGGAACGTGATGCTTTTCCGCTAACTGATAGACCGGCTTGTACACATCATCATAGGCATAAAACGGGTAATAACCTAAATAGATCTTTATCCCGACATTCTCTGGGCTTTTTAATGCAAAATCTAATTCTTCAAGAGCTGCATTCGTTAAGGCAAAAGGGTTAATCCCAATACAGATTCCCATTGTTTGTGGACGGTTCGGCAGGTTTAGTCCCATTAAAGCCGGTGCGCGGTGATCTGGAAACGCAGCTTGGTTGCTTTCCTCTAAGCCCATTCCAACAGATCCAATTACATTGGCTTCTTTAAATTCTTGTTCTAATCCTTCATAGGTGTAGCGAATATGGGCTAAATCATGTGCAGTCCTCCGAAATGAATCGATCTCTGAAAAATGCACATGGGCATCAATAATTTTCAATCAGTAAGGTCCTCCTTTAATTGTACGTCTCTTATCCATTCCCAACCTCGGCTTGCCGGTAAACCTTCAGTCCATACAAAGAATTGCGGCTGTGATTGAACACGTTCTTGATGGGGCCACTTTTCTAGTTTTTCAATAGTCATGTAGGCAAATACATCTTTATTCTGATAAAATTCTCTGCTTTCAACTTGGTTCTGACTAATGACTACTAACGATTCATCCGTATCATTAGCATACAGCCGATTAACAGAATCAAGGGCTTGTCCATTTAACTCAAACTGTCCACCTCTTAAATGATACAGCTCATCTTCACTCGCCGTTGGATAAATAGAAAGTGCTTCTCGATTCAGAAAGCTTCCTGACAACCACTGTTTTTCCGTTAACAGCGTTGGCCCTTTTTCACATTGGATTAAGTGAGCGAGTACTGTAGCGCCTGGTAATGTAACGTAATATTGATTCAGTACCGCTCCTGCATAGTCACGATGGTCGTTGAACTGAATCGAGATCTTTATCCCATGCCACTGCTGGTTCCATTGATCGTTCATTTTTACAAAAGAAACGGTGTGAGTTTGTTCCATTATCGTCCGAAGTTGAAGATTTCTAGGAATTGTCATGATGCCCCCGCCCCAAGGGTTCCACCAGCTTTTCGGACCCGCCTTTGGGTAAAGATGATCGAGCCACTCTCGCTTTGTTTGAATGGAGTACACAGCTGGATAGTATGTTTCAGACGCTCTGAAAACAAGTTCGCCATTCTCAACTGTATGAACTTGATGCCCATCAATTTCTTCCACTTTTGAAACGACTTCAATATCATTTTGGCGGATGGTCTGAAGTAAACGTTTCTTTTCATAATGTTCACCTTTGTAATGAAGTTGAAGCGCTTTAGTTGGTGCAGTCAATGTAACAGAATGCGTGATTGTAACTTTTCCGTCTGTTTGTGAAAATGGATAGGAAGCCCTGTCCTCATCTTCTACGTGAACATGCCCTTCGTCTCTTTCTTTTTTACCAGTAAGAATGTCTATCTCGACAGCTTCTTGATTTCGAACAAATCCATTCTTTTTAAAAGAGGCAAATTCGGCAGGAAGTACGCGATTCTCTCGATTTAATTGTTGCGCAAGCGCTTCTGCGGTCTGAAACTTATTTGGGAAAAGCACAAACTCCATTCTTTGCGACGAAGCTTGACTTTTCAGTGGTTCGACATTCCAACGAAGACATAAATCGTCGTCTAACTCAACGAACTGTCCCTTTTCATCGGCTGTTAAGCCTAGCGTACCTTCTTTCCATTTCAATAAAACCCATTGATCGTTATGTTGATGTAAAGGAAGCTCATTAATTTCTAGTAAATTTACTTGGTTTACGTGGAGAATGCCTTTTTCAGTTGGTAAAAATACTTGGTCAGGAAAAAAGTAAAACGGCAAATTAATCGAGTTTACATCTACTGTATCGTGTGTTTGATTCTTAATAAACATTGCCACTTCAACTGATTTATTACGATCCCAGCGATAGTCTATTGTTAATAGAGCCTTACCTCCCAGCAACGGGTAGGTCGAATGAACAAACAGCGCGTTCTCATTAACCTCACAACTCAAGTGATTCCAACCGACCGTAGCAAGTTCATTTGATAATGGTTCATTATAAGACGGATAGAGCAGCGTCCACGGTACACGCCGTTTATTAGTTTTAGCATAAATCATAAATGAATCTTTGTTAAATAACAGCTCATCCTTCCCATTCACAACCGTAAATTCTTTTTCCCGTTCATAAAATCCTAGCGTCTCATCAGAAGGCAGAACGAGCGGAATCGTTTTCTGATGAGGCGTAGAAGACTGGTCAATTGTTATGAGGATGGAGAGCTCTCCTACTCCCATCTCCTTTAGCGAAAAAGGAACGCTAATCGTGGCCGTTCGCTTTTCATCAACTGTAACTGTATTTGAAGCTTCGGAGAGTTCAATCCAGTCGTTTTCTAAAACAATTAACGTTGTTTTCACCATTTGTTTTTGTTGATTTGTAACTTCTATTATGAGTTCACCTTTTTGACTTTCTTCAACTAATGCTGGTTTATTCACATAGGCTGCTAATTTAAGCGGCTCTTTAATAACATAGCCACAGGCTAACGGGCAAGAGACGTCATTAACCTTTAGTGGAATCGAGCAGTATGGGTGCGATTTCCATTCCGATTGCTCTGTTATTTCATATGAATGGTTTATTTTGAATGGAAAGGTAAAAATGGCTTCATTTTTGATATTTTCATTGATTGCATAAGAAAAATCAAACGGAACTGGTGCCGTACCGGCAGCCTCAATATGCATTGGATTATTTGTTTTATTCGTAACCTTTAATACAGCCTCATACTGTACACCTGTATTTAATACCTTTGAAGGTAATAACCACTCCGCTTTAAATTCATCCGTTTCAATTAAATAAATTTGACGAGAACTATGTTCGATTCCTACTTGAACATTCTGATTAAATAGTTCAAATAAATAGGTAAACACGGAAAAATCTTTTACCTTCTCTTGATTCGGTGCAATCGCTAAATCTTGTTTCAACGATTGGTACCAGTTGTCGTTATTGATTAATAATTTCAAAAAAGGATGCTGCAAAACGAGCGGGATGAAGTTCATTAAATGAGTCGAGTCATCACGATCTTCCCAAAAGAAACCACAGCGCTTATAGAGTGGAACAGCCTTTGTATTGCCTGGCCAAGTATATAAATCAAGTCTCGGCCACTCAGACTGAACCGTACGTTTGATTGCTTCTAAAACAAGTGCTTTGCCCACGCCTTTCCCAAGATAATCTGGATGAGCATTTAGTAAGGGAATGTAAAGTGCACCTGTATCTTGTTGATATTCAGATAAGCCACAATACCCAATAACCTTGTCTTGTTCAAGAGCAAGCATGGTCACAATGTTTCCCAGGTTCTTTTCTTTCTTGTCTCGTTCTTCTGCTGTTTCCATTTCGTCGCCACCGCCAAAATGGTCTCTGCTCTCATTCCACATCTTCGCAGTAGCTTCAGCATACTTTTTCGTATATTCTGTTAGTTTCATCTATGTATCCCCCTTCCCTCTTATTCTAGCGATTTTCTGCCTGGAATGCAAAAAAAGGAAGTTCGCGCTTTGCGCGAACTTCCTTTGACAACTATTTCTCATTTGTGTGGCTAACGTAAGCTGAGATGTCGATATTCAATTGATCAGCAAGCGTTTGCCCTAGCGTCTCATCCGCACGATAAAAGTTGCACACTGCGCGTAAAGCCGTTTCCTCAGCAACTTGCTCTAAATCGCCAACTAAGTTCTTAACTAACGCTTCTTGAACGTCTTTTGTATAACCGCGATAGATTTTACCCGCTTGACCGAAGTGATTCTTTTTCTCGATTGCGATTCGACCAGTTGTCCCATTAATTGGCGCGCGGTAATCTTGATAGCCTTGCGCTTCTTTAGGTGTTTCCTCGTATCTGTTTGGCTCATAATTAATTCGATTTGTTTGTTGCCCAACTGGCATTGCTCCATCGCGTTGATTGTTTGCTTTCTGTGCAAACGGACAGTTCACAGGGAGGTTCAAGTAGTTTGCTCCGACACGGTACCGTTGTGTATCTGAATAAGAGAAAATACGTCCCTGCAACATCTTGTCCTCAGACGGTTCAATTCCTGGAATCAGATTTCCTGGATTAAAGCCTACTTGTTCTGTTTCTGCAAAAACATTGTCCGGGTTACGGTTTAACGTCATCGTTCCAACAAGCTGATACGGGATATCCTCTTCAAGCCAATCTTTCGTTGAATCAAGCGGATGGAAATCAAAATTATCTAGGTCAGCAGGATCAAGAATTTGCACATATAAATCCCACTCAGGAAAGTCTCCATTGTCAATTGCTTCTACTAGATCTCTCGTCGCATGGTTAAAATCTTTTCCTTGAATTTTTTCCGCTTCTTCTCCCGACAAGTTGCGTTGTCCGAGCTTTGGAACCCAACGTAGCTTCACATAGACCATGTTCCCATGCTCATTGACCCATTTGAAAGCATGGACGCTTGAGCCACGCATTTCGCGGTAAGAAGCAGGAATTCCTTCATCGGTAAACAAATGCATCAGCATATTCGTTGTTTCCGGCGATAGTGACATAAAGTCCCAATAGCGATCGGGATCTTGAATATTCGTACGTGGATCTGGTTTTAATGAATGAATGACGTCTGGAAATTTAATTGCATCGCGGATAAAGAACACTGGAAGATTGTTCCCGACAAAATCATAGTTCCCTTCTTCCGTGTAAAATTTAACCGAGAAACCACGCGGATCTCTTAAAGTTTCCGGCGACGTCCCACCATGGATAACGGTAGAGAAACGAACAAATAACGGCGTTTCTTTGCCGTCTTCTGCAAGGAAATTAGCTTTTGTATAACGCTTCATATTGTTTTTCACTTTAAACACACCGTGCGCACCGACGCCCCGTGCATGAACAACTCTCTCTGGAATACGTTCACGGTCAAAATGAGCTAACTTTTCGACTAAATGGTAGTCCTCCAGCATTGTCGGACCATGTTGACCAGCGGTACGCGAATTTTGATTATCATAAATCGGATGTCCTTGGTTATCTGTTAATCTTGTCATATGTAGCATCCCCCTCATAGAGAATCTCTTCTCTTCAGTAGAGTTCTTTTCCCGTGAAGGACAACTCGTAAACCTTTAAGTCTTAGCACAGTGCCTCAGTTTATCTCCATAAAAAAGAAGAAGGAATCATCCTTCTTCAGAAAAACGTTGAAATACAGGACCTGGACTCGTTTGATAAACCGTTTCCCCAACAAGTTCATTTACGATGCGCGCATTCCGTTCGACCGAAAGCCCTAAATTGGTTGCGCTTGTACCAAGACCGTGTTCTAAATTCGTTAACGTAAAGATTCGATTAGAACGTTTTTCTTTGAACTTAAGCTCGGCATTACGCGTTACAGCAAATTCTTTGTCGCTTTCCATTACCAAATCACTTTTCATTGCTTCAAGCCACTTAGGAATAGCAGGTTTGTATCCTGTTGCTAAAACAACCTTCTCTGTTTGATGGGAAAATTCTTTTTGCTGCTGCCACTGCTTTCCGATAAGTTTATAAGAACGTGGGCCGCTTTTTTCAATCGAATCCACTTCAATTGCAGCTTGGATAAGCGCAGGCGAACGATTCGTATGAATGCTTCGATGGTAAAGCAAATCGTAAATTTTGTGCAACGTTTTTTGTTGAACGCCGTTGCGCAAATTCCCAAGTAACGGTAAGGCTTCTTTTCTTGCCTCATAAGGAAGATCATGAAAATAATCTACATAGGACGGTGAGAATAGCTCTTGGCCCACTTTTGAATCTTCTAACTGGAAAAATCCTGCTGAACGCGTGAACCAGCTTAACTCGTAGTCATGCTCTGGTTGTGCATGAAGTAGTTTATAAAATATTTCAGCTGCACTTTGTCCAGAACCAACGACGGTTACTACTCTCGCTGCTTTGATGTCTTCTTCATGGTGTCCGTATACACTTGAATGAATAATATCATCATTTAATTGCTCAGCCATGTCGCCTGGAACTAGGGGGGTACTTCCCGTCCCAACGACAAGATGATTTGCATAAACGACTCGTTTGATATCTTTTCCTTTTACTAGAAGCTCCACTTTGTATCGCTTTTTATTTGCTTCATAAACAACATTTTCTACACGCGTTCCAAAATGACAGTTTTCTAGCTGTTGAGACACCCATTGGCAGTAAGCGTTGTACTCAAGCCGCGGAACGTCAAATCGATTAAAAAAGAAAAAAGTCATTAACCGTTCATGGATGTGGGCGTAATTCAAGAAAGTGTATTTACTCCTTGGATTTGCAAATGTCACTAAGTCAGCTAAAAAAGGGACCTGCAAATCCGTTCCATCTAACAGCATCCCAGGATGCCATTGAAATACATCGGTTTCATCAAAAAAAGCAGTAGATAAAGTTGTTTTTTCTTCTAATAACGCTGCCAAACCTAGGTTAAATGGACCGATTCCGATCCCGATGACGTCATACGACTGTTCCATTTTCTACTCCTACTTAAATACATTTCGTATCATTTTATTTGCGAGCTTGCCCTGTTTATACCTAAGAGGCATATCGAATTTCGTTGTTTGCTTTAACATCCCTTTTTGGTGAGAGAAGGTTCGAAAACTTTCAAACCCATGATAGGCACCAATCCCGCTTGGTCCCTTGCCACCAAATGGAAGATAAGGATTTGCCACATGCATTAATGTGTCGTTAATACAGCCTCCACCAAAAGAGAGTTGTTCAGTGAACAGTTGCTGGCTGGCTTCTCTTTCTGAGAACACATACAAAGCAAGCGGATTCGGTAATGAGCGAACGCGCATTAATGCCTCAGAAGAGGATTTATACGTAAAGACAGGCAGGATAGGCCCAAAAATTTCGTCTTGCATAATTGGCGAATTCCAAGAAACATTGGTCAAGATTGTTGGGGAGATTAATCGATTTTCTTTAGAATATTGCCCGCCTAAAACCACATGCCCATTATCTAAATAGTGATAAAGCCGATTAAAATGCTTTTCATTCACAATTTGAGTAAAGGTACCATTTTTCGTTTTATCAGCAAACATTTCATATGTGTGATCTTGCAATTTCTTTAAAAACTTATCGTGAACACTTTCATGAACGAGGACGTAATCTGGTGCAATACATGTTTGACCAGCGTTAGTAAACTTCCCCCAAGCAATTCGCTTGGCGGCAAGATCTAGCTTTGCATCTTCTGTGACAATTGCTGGGCTCTTACCACCTAGTTCAAGCGTGTGTGGAGTTAAATGTTTAGCAGCTTTTTCCATCACGATTTTCCCTACCGCAACACTTCCCGTGAAGAAGATATAGTCAAACGGCTGGTCAAGTAGTGCTTCGGCTGTTTTTGCATCGCCTTCAACAGCTGATACAATTTCCTGAGGGAACGTAGCCCTAATGGCTCCGGCTATAGCACTTGACGTATGTGGTGTTAGTTCAGACGGCTTGACTACTGCGCAATTACCCGCTGCAAGAGCACCTACTAAGGGGGAAAAGGTTAGCTGGATCGGATAATTCCAAGGAGCAATGATTAGAACACTGCCATAAGGTTCTGAAAGAATATAGCTTTTTGACCCTGTATGACTAACAGGTGTCTTAACCTTTACTGGTTCCATCCATTCATCAAGTGAATCAATTGCATGTGTAATCTCTTGATGAACATTGCCAATCTCCATCATAAATGCTTCTGTTTCTTGTTTGTTCAAATCTTTGTTAACGGCTTGAAGAAATTCTTCTTCATGTTGGATTAACATATTCTTTAATTTCGTTAGTTGTTTCTTACGAAAGGAAGCTGATTTTGTTGCCCCTGAAAATACATATTCTTGTTGGACACTTTTTAGCGTTTCATACATCTCTAGCACGTCCTTTCCTTCATTCGATCTCTTTAGGTTTTACCCTTTGTTAGCCGTTCTTAACCGCTCTTTATGATTTCCGGCCATAATCGGCTTTAATTTCTCCATATGTTGCCGTATCCCATTTATAGATCGGGTTATGATTCGGATTGTCTTTAAGCCATTGTTCAGCTCGTTCAACAAGTGTCCAAATTTCTTCGGTTTCTGCTGTGCGCTTTAACGTTGAATTGGCTTTCTTCTTTTTGACCCAGCCGATTGCTGTTTTTGAATCAGAATAAACAGGTTTAGACGACTGTTCATTTTTTAAGTAAGCAAGTCCGTGGACAATTGCCAAGAACTCGCCCATGTTATTCGTTCCCATCGCAATTGGTTCTTTTTCAAAAATCACTTCGCCACTCTTCGTATCGACACCTTTGTATTCAACGCGGCCTGGATTTCCATGACTACCTACATCAACACTAATACTCTCCCAAATCACTGGGTCTGCAGGCGTTGCTTTTTTCTGCTTAAAGCTTTTTGTGGAACTTGAACTTCCCGTCCGCTTTGTTCCTCCATTTAAAGCAGATTCTGCCTCTGCTAAAGTTGGAAAGGATTTAAATCGTGCTCCAGTAAACCCTTTCACTTGCGCTTCACATTCTGACCATGAAAGAAAGATTCCTGTTTTCCGGCCTTTCCAAACCACGTAGTATTTTTGTTTTGCCATTTCTTGAATTCTTCCTTTCGACATACATTTTTCTTTATTCGTTTTTTCTTTTAACATGAAGCTTTAATTGAGCAATTGTCCCTACACCTAGCTTAGATTGTACTTCTACACTCATTGATAACTTTTTAGCTAGATTTTCAACTAAATAAAGACCCATTCCTGTTGATTCACCAAATAACCGACCATTTGAACCTGTATAAAAAGCATTCATTACGCTTGGTAAATCTTGCTTTGCGATGCCAATTCCTTCATCTACAATTGACAAGCTGTCTTGATCCAGTCTAATCGTAATCGTCGTTTGTTCATAGCTGTACTTTACAGCATTTAAAATAAGTTGCTCAATCATGAAAGATAACCACTTTGAGTCCGTATGTGTGACATAATCCTCTGGAATCAGTATCTTGGGATATAATTCCTTTTGAATGAAAAGACGTTTATTTTCTTGAACAATTTTTTTGACAAGTACTGCGACATTCACCTTATCGATATGGTAGTCTTTGTCAAATTGAGAGTAACGTGCCGTATGTAATGCAAGTGATAATCCTTTATGCAATCGAGTAATTTCTTGCTCAAGACTAGTTGACTCTGGATGGTCTTCCGCAATCATTTCCAACACGGACACCGGTGTTTTCATTTGATGGACCCATTGATTCATAAATTGAATATGTCGTCGTTTTTCCATTTGCAATTGCTGAATCTCGTCTTGCTGAAGTCGGTAGACGGTAGACATCATCTTATTTTGAGCCCGTACCAGTGGTCCAACACCATCAATTTCCCAGTCATTTAATTGAATATCTTGTTGCTCAAGTTTACCATAAAATGTTTTAAGTTGATAAAAGCGAACGCTCAAGTAAATACACAAGATTAAGATACTCAAGAAAGCGCCATATAGAATTAAAGCTACACTTATATCTGTACCAGAATAGACGAGAAAACAGATAATCGCTAGCTGCACAAAATAGAACGAGATTAAGAGTAAATGATCATGAATGAACAATTTCATATTATGGTTCTCCTACTTTAAGCCGATAACCTACTCCGCGCACGGCAATAATTTGATGTGGCGCCTTAATCGAATTTAATTGTTTTCGTACACGAGTAACATTAACACTTAATGTATTCTCATCGATAAACTCACTCTCATCCCATAGCGTTGCAAGTATTTTTTTGCGATCGACTACTTCTGGATAACTTGACATGACTAATTCGAGTAAATTTGCTTCTTTATAAGAAAGAGGGCTTCTCTCTTGTTTGAATTCAACTAGTAGCTTCTTTTTATATAAAATGAGCTCCTCACAAATAATCGCTTGCTCTTTTGTTTCTGCGTATGCACCATATGACCGCCTCAGATGACTTCTTACTTTTGCGACTAGCAGTTCGGTCGCAAACGGTTTTGTTATGTAATCGTCTCCGCCATTTTCAAGCGCCCGTACTTGATCTTGATTCGAATCTCTGGCGGAGATGAATAGAATCGGACACGTTGTTTTTAACCTTATCTGATTACACCAATAAAACCCATCAAAGCTAGGTAGGTTCACATCAAGTAAAATTAATGAAGGAGACTCCTTTTCAATTAAAAATAATAAATCACTACTTCCGTCATGACAAACAACGTCAAACTGGAATCGAGTCAACTTTTCTCGCAACAAGTCACTTAACCGCTGGTCATCTTCTACAATTACTATTTTCTTAGTCACGATCATCGCACCCTTTCGTATCATCCTATTAGCATACTTGATAATTCGTATGAGTCATAGATCAAAAAGGTGGGAATGCATTCATACCATGCATTCCCACCTTCTATTCTTCCCATTCTATTTGACGTAAGAGCCGGTTTGTATAGTTCTGTTTCATTATGAAAAAATAAATTAATTGTGCAACAGTAAATATCATCAACACGATTAACATGGATGAATGGATACTTAAAGCATACATCGTTTGCAAAGCTATAAAAGCAAAAGCCGCATGAACCGTAGCAACAACAAATGGAAGAAAAAATAAGATTGCTGTTTCTAATGAAACCAGTCTCCTCATCTCTTGTTCTGTTAAACCAAGTTTTTTTAAGATTAAAAAGCGCTTTTGATCTTCTTTAAGATCTGTGTAGATCCGAAAATACAGAAAGCTTCCCCCTGTTAAAAAGAATACGAGTCCAGTCATTACGGCGATGAGTATCATTGTGGAATACAGTTCCATTCGTTCAACATATCGATCTGCTACATTGGCATACTGCGTACGCTCGCTTCGCAAGTTATTATCAAGGCCTTCTACTTCTCGCCAATTCGGTACAAAAAAACCGTCAAACTGTAGCATTACGTTTGGTGTGATTGCTGCATAGTCTCGATCATTTAAAACAATTAAGTTTCCTCCTAAAAGCGTATCAGGGATTAATGGACGTTCAACTACATCGTCGATCAAAAAAGGGGTGTCATGATGCAATAGGGAAACGGTTTCACCTATGCGCCTGTCTCGAAGGCTCTGAACCGAATCAAGAAAAGCTGGTATCAGTGCAGCTCCTCCTTTACCAATTGACACAGTTTCCCGACCTATAATGCCCATTGCTTCATTATAGGAAGTTTCCGAGAATAAAGCGATTGACTGACCTGACGATTCGCTTTCCATTCCTTTTACAGGTGTAGAAAAAAACGAGTAATCCAAATTTGCTTTCTGTAAATTCGACTCTAACATCGCCAGATCCGATTCTCGTCTGCCATCATAATTCACATTGGAGCGCTCTGAAGCAGGGCGACTGGCATCATGAATATTCCCACTAACATATGAAAAAGCAAACGGCTGACCAGCTACTTCTTGGTCCGCAATTGTTGACAAAGAAGCAACTGCCCCCACCGCGCTCATTGCGCCAGTAGTTACAATTGTGACTAAAAAGTAAATACGGCTATTATCTTTTAATTTGAACAGTAGGTTAGATGCCAAGAGTAAGCGTGTTTTCTTCCAATGACGCCTTTTTTTCTGCTGAAATCGTTTTACAATAAGCACGCTCGCTTGTGTAAATAAAAAGTAAGTCCCTATTATAATAAGAGGGGCAACAATAATTAAGTCTTTTCCTAAATCAATTGAGTTCGTTATCGTAGATCGGTAATAGCCATAGCCAATTGAAACGATTGCTATCACTACTAAAATCAGACTCGTCTTAGGATAAGGTTTTGGTTTTGACGTTCCATGTAGCAGTTCTTTCACTTCGTTAACGCGGATCATGTACGTTGAGATGGATGATACAACTAGAAATAAGATTCCGTACATGAGCGTTGTTATTCCAATGGTCATCCACGGAAAGTAAAACGGAAGGTGGGTAATTCCGAGCATTGTCTCACCTACGAGTAAAAACAGCTTCATAAAACAAAGACCCGCTACGATACCAACTAGTAAGGCAATACCCCCCATCATGCTGTTTTCAATGAAAATTAATTTACGGAGCTGACTCAATCTCATACCGTGCATTGTTAGTAGTCCAAATTCCTTTTTTCTCACTTGAAGAAAAGCACCTAAAGAATAGAGAACAAAAAATCCTGAGAAAAGAAACACAACGATTCGCGCTAAATACAATCCGAAATAACCAATTCTTGAAATGTAGCCAATTTCTATTTGTGGATGATTAAGGAGCATAGAAAAGCTAAAAAAAACAAAGATTGAAAACACGCTCGCAAAAAAGAAAGCGAGATAGGTTGACTTATTCCGCCAACTATTACGAAAAGCGAACTGACGAAAAGTCATCTTCAGTGCCTCCTAGAGATATAAGCACATTTGAGATCTGTTGATAAAAATCCCCTTGTTTCGTTGGTCGGTATAGTTCGTTATACAATCTCCCATCTTTTAAAAACAAGACTCGGTCGCAATAACTTGCAGCAAGTGCATCATGAGTAACCATTAGAATCGTCGTTTCTTCTTCAAGACGAATCTCGGCTAACAATTGCAACACTTCTTTTGAGGACTTCGTATCTAGGTTTCCTGTTGGCTCATCACAGAGAACAAGCTTCGGTTTATGAATGAGCGCACGTCCGATCGCCACTCGTTGCGCTTGTCCACCTGATAGTTCATATGTACGCTTTTTAGCGTGTTCCTTTAGGCCCAACCGGGTTAACATTGTATCACTGCGTTGTTCCATCTCTTTTATCCCGTACCTGCCTAATGTAAGCGGGAGGACGATGTTCTCTTCCACGGTCAATGTATCTAATAGATGAAACTGCTGAAACACAAACCCAAGCGTTGTTCTCCGAAAATCAGCAAGCTCATTTTTCGACAAGGCTTTAATAGGCCGCTGGTTTACGAAAACCTCTCCAGATGAAAGGCTGTCTGTCGTTCCGATAAGATTAAGCAAGGTCGACTTTCCACTCCCAGATGGACCCATTACAGCAACAAACTCTCCTGCACTCATCGAGAAAGATACGTCTTCCAATGCTTGATAAGGTAGTCTTCCTTGATAAATTTTGCTTATGTTTTCGAGCGTTAACATCCCTTCACCTCTTAGCAATTTGTAGTCTTTATTTTGTTTAAGCATAAAGATATTTTCTTTTAAAAACTATTGATTTTACTAACAGCTTCCTTACATTTTTGTAAGAAAACTTATGTAGGTATCAAGTCTTTTTTATTTGTCGAGACTACATAAAAGGAAGGAGCAACGAAAATGGAAATACATGTAGAAAGCAAACGCTCTGTTGATGGAGCTGGCAATTTCATATGTACTGAAAATAACAACCTATTTTTGCTTGCCATTGATACAGGTGATAAGTACCCCTTTTTATTACTATCTCTTCAAAATTTTGCTATAATCCAAAACTATGATGAATTGCCCACACGCGAAGAACTCGAAGAAGACATCGGAGAACCAGTAAAGGAAATATACAATCAAGATCATGCTTCTATAACGCTACTTTAAAAAAGCAATGACCCAAAAGAGATGTTTGGATCATTGCCTGAAATTTTATATTATCCTACTTTTTCTGATAGTTCTTTTAGTAAATCATGCGCAGCTTGCTTGCTTAAGACAACATGACCATTGGCGAGAAGGTAATGCTCGTCCGACGACTCTCCAGATACCATGCACGTTTTCATACTTGGTGCATATTTTTGAACGATTACTTTGTCATTTTCAACGTATACTTCTAGCGGCGTGCCAATATCAATACCCATAGTACTTCGTAATTCTTTTGGTAGAACAACCCTGCCCAATTGATCCACTTTTCGTACAATCCCGGTAGCTTTCATTCTTACGCCTCCTTTAAAAATGAAAAAATTCTCTCTAGTTATTAAACCATGATAACGCCTTGTATACCACCTTTTTCAGAAAATTTAACTTTGGGAATTTATTTATTCATGTTAAAAGCACTGACCCTTAAGGGCCAGTGCTTTACTGAGCTGAATCAGCGGTCGATTGTTCATACCAGTTATCAAGGACTTTTGCATCTAACACTTTTGTTTCAATGTATGCTCCTTGTTTTTTCGAAAACAATAGTTCCCAATCAAATTCTGACTCGGCTGCAATTTGAACGAGCGTGAGAAGCTCCTGCCACGCCACATACCTCTTATACCAAAAAAACTGCGGCTGTTCTGTCATATAGGGATAAAGATCATCAAAAGACGTATGCTTGCAATCTATTGTTCGTTCAAATTGTGTTTTTGCTTCTGTTAATTTTTTCTCAAGGTATTGGTGGAGTTCATTTTGATTCACCGTAGTTGCCCCCTCTTACTTTTTTCAATTATAACATAATTTTATCGAATAACATGATTTTCGCAGTCGATTATTGAATGCAATCATGGAAGAAATCGTTCTCGTTCAGATGGACTAGGTAACCGGCATGTTTCTTTCTCACCAAACCAACGTAGGCGATTTTTAGCAATCCATTCGTACAATCGATTGCGGATAGGGCGCGGAATTAAAATAGCTAACCTAGCGGGTTGCCAGTAAAAACTCAGCTTTGGAACAATCTTTATTGCAGCATCGCTTTTAGAAAAGGCACGATTGTTTTCAATAACAATCATTGAATCAATATGGTCAGGAATCCCGTATTCTTTTTTTAAGCGTTGACCACTCTCTGATTGTAAAGAAGCGAACTGGTAATAGCCTTTTTTATCCTGTTTGATCACAAAGTCTACGGCTTGATTGCATAAATTACAAACGCCATCAAATAAAATGATTCCACTCATACGATCCCTCCTTCTTAATTCGAGTCTACCATAGATTGGTGCATGGAAAAAGGGTTACAAAAACAGGCTTGGGGCATGGAAAACTATACTATGTGAAATTGCGATTCATTCTAAAAGATTTTTGCCCCTTCCCCCACCTTTTGAGACACCTCATACAGGCAATTCATTACGTTTCTGTGACAAAACAGGCACTAGGTCTCAGTTTTTAGCACCCAGTTGCAACGTTATTTCCATCCTTTTCCCCTTTTCCTTTTGAGCGCTACTTGTTACACTTACAGCTATTGATGATTATGGAAGAAATGTGGTGACTTTTGTATGTTTTCAACTGCTCAAATTGGAATTGATTTAGGAACAGCGAACATTCTTGTATACAGTAAGGATAAAGGAATTATTTTAAACGAACCTTCAGTTGTCGCTTTAAATACGGATACACGAGCTGTACTTGCAATTGGAATTGAAGCTAAAGCAATGGTTGGTAAGACGCCTTCACATATTGTTGCAGTAAGACCGCTTCGAGATGGTGTTATTGCCGATTTTGATGTAACTGCAAGCCTACTTAAAGAAATTATGCGTAAAGCGAGCAAGAATATGGGTCTTGCCTTGCGTAAACCAAACGTTGTTGTATGTGCCCCTACAGGTTCCACTTCTGTTGAACGTCGTGCGATTTTAGATGCGGTTCGTAGCTGTGGTGCGAAGAACGTTCACATTATTGAAGAACCTGTCGCGGCAGCAATAGGTGCTGACTTGCCAGTAGAAGAGCCGACTGCCAACGTAGTAGTTGACATCGGTGGTGGAACAACGGAAGTAGCAATCATTTCTTACGGTGGCGTTGTGTCTTCAAAATCTGTCCGCGTTGGCGGAGACAAGCTGGATGAAGCCATTATTCAGTATGTCCGCAAAACGTATAACATTTTAATTGGAGAGCGGACAGCTGAACAAATTAAAATGGAAATTGGACATGCGCCGATTGATCATGAACGAATGACAATGGAAGTGCGTGGACGAGATCTCGTCAATGGTTTACCTAAAACGATTGAACTTCACTCAGCTGAAATTCAAGAGGCGATGAGTGAGCTATTGCTGCAGTTATTAGAGGCGCTTCGAGCGACATTAGAAGACTGCCCACCAGAACTTAGTGGTGACATTGTCGATCGCGGTGTTTTATTAACAGGAGGAGGAGCACTGCTAAACGGTTTACAAGACTGGATTGCAGATGAAATCTTTGTCCCAGTCCATGTCGCAGCCAATCCGCTAGAATCCGTTGCCATTGGTACAGGTCGCTCTCTATCCTTTATTGACAAGCTTCAAAAAGCGACGGTTTAATTTGAAAAAGCGCATCGGTCTAGTATTGACCGTGCGCTTTTTCTATATCTGTTTTATTTAGTGATTACGCCTCTACTCTTAAAAGAAAAAGTCTGCAATAATGAGCAAAATAAGTGATACAAACCAAGCAATTGTAGTTGGTACCGACCACACAAGAATTTGTTCTTTCGCTTGTTTAATTCCAATAGTACGGTTTACCACCCAGAATAAGCTGTCATTAAAGTAAGAGAAAAACAATGATCCGAGAGCTGCAGCTTGAGCAGCTAATATCATGTTCACATCCATGCCAGCTAAAATCGGTGCGGTAATTGAAGCAGCTGTAATCATGGCAACTGTTCCACTACCTTGAATAAAGCGTACAAGCGTGGCAACCACAAACGGTAACAAGATTGCTGGAATACCTGTATTCACAACAATATCAGCAATATGATCACCAACACCTGTTGTCCGAAGTACGAAACCTAGCGCTCCACCTGCTCCTGTTACGAGCAGGACGATACCTGCTTGTTTAATGCCTTCCTCCATTCGATCTAAAGCTTCTGAACGTTGAACGTGTCCAAATAAACCATAAATGGCGAGGAGTACCCCAATACCGACCGCAATAATTGGCGATCCGAAGAACTGGACATACTCGACCCACATCCCTGATAGTCCCATCGCTGCGGTTGTTGTATTTAAAAAGATTAAAAAGACAGGCACAAAAATCGGCAAGGCCGAACGTAGCAATGACGGTAAATCTTTGCTTTCTTTTTCTCCAATCCAGTCTTCAATCGTAATTTCTTCTTCGGGACGGATCCAATCTAGTCCATCATCACTCGGTATTTGATAGATTCGTTTTCCAAGCCACTTCGCATAAAGTACCATTGAAATCACAATCGGAATACCAAACAACATACCTGTAATAATCATCCAGCCGATGTCAATTCCAAAAATTCCAGCTACACCTAAAGGACCCGGTGTTGGTGGGACAGCACTATGAATAACAACCGCACCACCAGCTAACGCCACTGCAAGCGTTACAATCGAGCGTCCAGTCTTCTTTGATAGCGCTTTCGCAAGTGGACTTAAAATAATAAATGCAGAATCAACAAAGATTGGAATGGAGACAATATAGCCAGTAACAGCCATAGCCCATTCTTCTTTTCGTTTTCCTAACCACTTTACGACTGTGTAAGCTAACCGTTCTGCCGCACCTGATACTTCGAGAATGCGCCCCATCATCACTCCAAAACCGATAACAATTGCGATAGAGCCTAATGTATTTCCAAATCCTTGTGTGATCGCATCAACAACCGCTGTCGGTGTCATTCCCCCTACAAGACCTGTAATTGATGCTGCAATGATTAAGGCTAAAAAGACGTGAACCTTTGTTTTGACAACTAAGAAAATCAGAACAATAATTGCAATAGCAAGTCCAATAATCATTTGCGTACCAGATACATCCATAATCCTATCCCCCAACACGCGTAAGCGCTTTAATTGTAGTTAAATCATGAAGGACTGATAATCAGCCCTTCACATAAACATTTATTCTTGCCCAACGAAATGTGGTGCATATTTAGCTGCTAGCTTAATGGATTCTTCCATGCTAACCGAGCTTGCAATCCCTTGACCGGCAATATCAAACGCTGTTCCATGATCAACAGATGTTCTTAAGAATGGTAGACCATTTGTAATTGAAATCGTGCGGTGAAAATCTGTCATTTTTGCTGCAATATGACCTTGATCATGATAAAGAGAAAGAACGGCATCGTAGCGCCCATTTAATGCTTGGAAGAAGACTGAGTCAGCCGGAACCGGACCAACAGCGTCAATTCCACTCTTTTGAGCAAGCTCAATACCGGGCTTAATCTCATCCATTTCCTCTGTTCCAAATAAGCCATTTTCCCCGCTATGTGGATTTAATCCCGCAACTGCAAATGTACGGTTTTCAACACCTAGCTTTTGTAACGCTGCATCACAACGAACTAAATAATCGTGGACACGCTCTTTTGTCATTTGGCCAATTGCGTCTTTTAGTGACAAATGTCTCGTTAAGAAGAAGATGCGCATGTTACGAACTTCAAACATTGTCAACGGATCATCAATCTTTGCAACACCAGCAAGCATCTCCGTATGTCCAATGTAAGGAACCTTTGCCGCTTTTAACGATTCTTTATTTATTGGTGCTGTTGCCATCGCTTGTGCTTCATTTGACTGGCAAAGCTCTGCCGCATATTTGATGTATTCAAATGCCGCTGAACCATTTGCTGCATTCACCTGACCAAACTCATACTCTGGTAGATCTGGGAAATCGATTAAATCAATCGTTCCATATTCTCCTTTTGCTTCACTTGTTTTTTCAATTAGATTAATCTTTAAATCAACTTCTTTTACTTCAAATAAGCTTTCTAATACTCTCGCATTACCAATAACAACTGGTGTACAGATGTCATAGATTTCTTTCTTATTTAAAGATCCTAGCGTAATTTCCGGTCCTATCCCTGCTGGGTCGCCCATTGTAACAGCAATAATTGGTTTCATGTTTCATCAGCCTCCTGTTTTAATTGTTACTTGATCAATAAATTTCACACATTCATAAATGGCTTTCTTATCGCCAATCAGACCACCTTTAGTCACAATCGGCAGTCCATCGAAATAACCACCATCAAATGTTCCGTATGCTGCAAGTGGCATCACTTCATCTTTTAGTGCAATTCCGTTCGCGCGACCTAATGCACAAACAGAAGCGGTTACATCTCCACCACTCGTAAAGCAGCCAGCAAATGTCATTTGTTCTTGTGTAAGCAATTTCCGACTAATCGTTGCTAGCCCATCGGTAATACGCTTTGCAAGAGCATCTGCACTCTTACCTTCAACTACTGCTTTCTCTTTTAATGGAACAAGCTTTTGACCATTTTTATGCGTTGTCACAATAAGGATCCTGTCTGACTTGGCTTGGTCGAGCGCGGCTTGTGTTGCCCGCTCTACTTCTTCATCCCATGTCTCCGTATAACTAGCCAGCTGTTCGGGATCAACATATACAGGCGTTGATCCTGTTTTGTCAATTAAATAGGATAGCTGCTCACCAGTTAAACTTGTTGCACTTCCGACTGAGACAAGAATCGTTCCATTTTGTTGTTCTTTTTGCAACATTGCTCGGGCATAACTTGCGGTTAACGGGCCTGGGTCCGCGCAGAGGACCGTTTGTTTAAGCAACGTTAATGCGGTTGCTACATTTTCAACCTGCTCAGTAGTCACTGCATCAATGACCACTACTCGATGACCTTTATTTATTTCTGATTGTATTGCTTCAAGAATGTCTGGCTCCGCTTTCATAACCGTGCTTAGTTGAACAAATCCAACCTTATGTGTTGTTTGTTCAGTGAGTAGGTCTGGAATAAACGACTCTGTAATAGGTGCGATTGGGTCTTTTGATACATATGTTTCTTGCAACGGTACACCGTCTAGCAATAAATAACCACCTGCCATCGTTCTTCCTGAGTCCGGAAAAGACGGCATGACAACACTAATTGCATCAGTCGGCAGCAACGCGAGCATCTCATCAATTTCAGCACCTATGTTTCCTCGAAACGTACTGTCAATTCGCTTCGTAAATAATTCGGCTCCCCAAGCGACAAGCTCATTCATTGCCCGTCTGACCCGCTGCTTTGCAATTGTTTGGTCAATGTAGCGACTATCTGTGTCCATAATGACGGCATCAAAATAGCTGTTTGCTGGAAGGTTCGCACTATGAACAATTGTTGTTGCTTGAAACCCTTGTTTGACTAACTTAACTCCAGATGCATTTGCACCAGTTAAATCATCAGCAATGACACCAACCTTCATCTCTTCGTCCCCCTTTTATTTGTCTAAGCGGACCTGTAGAACATTCTCATGATAGTGTTCAAGTTCACTTGCGGAAAGAGTTGAATCAGTAATAATACCTGCAACTTTATCAAGTTGACTCACGTGAGCAAATGCCTTCTGTTCAAATTTACTCGAATCACAAAGCAACCATGTTTCCCTCGCTGCTTCAATCATTAATTGCTTCATTTTTGCTTTTTCAAGCGTAGGTGCCATTACACCAGCTGTAGCATCAACCGCATGTGCGCCTAACAAAAACAAATCAACATGAATGGACTGAATCAGTGTTTGCGCTTGACTCCCATACAGTGCACCGACTTCAGACTGTACTTCACCGCCAGTCACAATACAAGTGACGGAAGAATGAACCAGCTCCGCAGCAATTTTTATATCATTGGTTATGATTGTTAAATCTGAGCGATCTTTTAGCAGCCTCGCTACCTCAAGTGTTGTCGTACCAGAATCTAACAAAATAGTCGAATCTGACTCAATAAGAGAGATTGCTTTCTGAGCGATGTTTCTTTTCGCTTGTAAATGCTCAATTTCTTTACGCGCATACGGCGTTTCCCGTATTAGTGCTTTTTGTGGAACGGCTCCACCTGGCGTGCGAATAACTTGATTCTCTGCTTCAAGCTGGGTTAAATCTCTTCGTATTGTCATTTGTGATACTTGTAGCTGCTCTGCAAGTTCATCTATTTCAACTTTACCGTGCAGCTCGAGATAGTTTTGAATAAATGATTGTCTCTCTTTAGCTTTCATGTTCATTTATAACACCTTTCATTGTTAATTTAAAACAATTTTCGACATAAGTCAACATAAAAATGTTAATTATAATCATTTTATGTTCATTTATAGTTAATTATAACAAAATACTAGGGATTTTTTGATCCTTAGCAACATAAATCGTCTGTTTAGAAAACCAAACTGTTAAAAAGAAACATTATCTTAACAATACTGCTAATTGCATAAAAAGAGACGAATCTATAAGGTCTGTTAATCAGACTTTTAGATTCGTCTCTTTCTTTGCTGGTAACGATGCTCCAGTCCTAATTCTCGATTTATAAGCAGCTCCATTTCTTCTAAATCTGATCGAATGACAATTGGGTCATTTTCAGACCAACGGACAGAGTAGACAAAATAATAAGAGCCAATAAACCGAAACGTAACAACTGAACTTGGAAATCGGCTAAAAATGGCTTTTAGTTGATTTCGTTTCCAATAGGAATAAGAACTTAGCTCCATTTGTATCATACCCTTTGTCTTTTCCTATTGTAATGACCGTTCATTGGTAGATTCAAACCTATCATTCAGCAGAAGCCCTTCTGTCGTTAAGTGAATAGTGTTGTTAGCTACTAAAGCCTTTAATCTTTGTAGATAAAACGGCACAGGTAAATCAGGGCGTTTGGCATAAGCTTCTGCGACCAATTTAGCTTGAGGCATTGGTCCACTTTGGAAAGAGAGTATAGCCAAAAGCTCTGCGTCAAAATACGTTTCTTCACGAGCTATTGGTTTGAACAATTCAGCTCGCTCCATAATAAATCCCTTTTCAACCTTGCTAAAGCGCGGAACTAGTTCCTGCCATTCACTTGAAGAATAAGACTCCTGTTTTTCTAACGCGCGGAATAACTCAGCCGCACGCTCTCGTAATTGCAAGGGACCTGACACAACCCGGAGACGTAGCTGATCGAGGTTGGTCATCGTTTCAGCAATTTCCATGAAAGCAAGCTCTTCAGCCGCTGAAGGTCCGACCCAGGCAGTCACAACACCATGATCCAGCGCCTCTTGAATGGCATTTCTCTGCCTTTGTTGGAGTTGCATAATTAAGTCTTGTTCAGATCTAGATGACTCTACTCCCAATATGCGTTCAAGTCGCTTCATTCGCTCTCGTTCATTATCCAATATCCCTAGTTGCCAATGTGGTTCGTAAAGAAGCACATCTTCTTTTTTGTGATGTGTCTGCACATTATTGGTAAAGAATAGTTGTTTCTCCATCAAAACTCCCTTTCTATTTACTTATTGTAGCTGTGGATGATACTGATGTATCTCTTTAATGAACACCTTTTCTTTCTCCAAATGCCAGTTTTCATCGTAGTTTTTCCCAATTTCGACAGCTTCCTTTACAAGCTCTTCTTGAGTATATTGTTTTCCACCCTTTACAATCGTTTGAATTGTTTGTGTGTTGCTAATTGACTCTAGCGGGTTTTCTTTGACAACGATATAGTCCGCTACTTGCCCTACCTTTAATTCCCGCTCAAACTTGAATAGACGACTAGGAGTAATCGTTGCTGCTTGAAGCGCTTCAAGCGGCTTTAATCCACATTGAACAAGCAGTTCGAGCTCCCGATGCAGCAACTGACCTGGAAATGTGTCAATGCCAGCCGGTGTATCCGTGCCGGCAAGGAGTTGTCCACCAGCCTGATGGTAGGCCTTTGTAATTTTTGCGGTTAGTAAAAAAAGTCGTTCTTGTTTCTGTTGATTTATATGCGGACGCAAATTGTTCCAATGCTCGCGCAAGCCACGATCGGCATTTCCAATCATCGTTTGAAACGTTTTCCATTTAAATGATTGAGATCCTTGTGCAAATAAACTAAGCGTAGGGACAAGCACGACGTTGCTTTTGATCAACTCATCACATAGGGTAGCGAGCGCATCATCCTCTAATCCATCTTGAAGAAGCTTAGCATCTTCAGCTTCAGACAACAAGCAATGCCATCCTGGAATAAGTGATTGTAGCACACCTGAATTGTGTTCTAAAAAACGAACGCCGATTTTGGCAGCAACTCTTGCATCTACATCGGTTGAGCCAAGTAAATCTGCACTTACTTCTAGTCCTTGTCGATTTGCCTCGACTACTACAGCCTCCATCACTCGCCGCTCAAGTCGTCCATACACTTTAATAAATGATGCACCAAGATCGGCTTGACGCTTTACTTCTTCTACCGCAACGTTAGCCGATGTTGTTGCCAGTGCCCCAACACTCGTTTCTCCCCATAATCCGGGCACACCATCAATCATTCGATCCGTTGTATATACATGAGGAAGACTTACAGAGCGATCTTCTTCAAAAAAAGGAGCTAGTAAATAGAAACTCCCTGCCGTATTGCGGACGCTCGTTACGCCAGCTGCTGTAAAGAGTGAGCCGTAACCTAAAGTAATGTGACAGTGGGAATCAATCAGACCAGGCAGAACAAATGATTCCTGCTGATCTAGAATAGCGTCCTCCTTAGCGACAATTAGTCCATTTTTCAGTGTTACTTTTTTTCCTTCAAATTGGCCAGTTTCAATATTTAAGAGATTAATAACCTCCTTACGCTGCAAATGGTTCACCTTCCTTTTGATCTTTCTTACTATTCTAATAAAAATAAACAAATACTGTCAATAAGGGAAGTTTATTGCCCGGGCAATAGGAAAAACCTGTTTTCAGATGAAAACAGGCCCTGTACTTATTTTTCTAAAGGTCGCTTAATAATACCGTAAATCACACCCGTAACAATCGCCCCGATTACAATTGCAAGCGCATATAACCCAATGTAGGAAATTGTCGAATTGTTAACTAACAGTAATGTAAACACACCACCATGAGGAGCTGGTAAAGCGATCTGGAACAAACCAGTTAAGCCACCCGCAATACCGGCCCCGATTACACTCGCCGTAATAACACGAATCGGATCAGCTGCTGCGAACGGAATTGCTCCTTCCGTAATAAACGAAGCCCCTAATACATAGTTCGTTTTTCCAGAATCACGCTGTTGCTTTGTAAACTTATGCTTCCAGAACGTTGTTGCAATCGCTATACCAAGCGGAGGAACCATCCCAGCAGCCATGACTGCCGCCTGAGGACCGAGATTCCCTGCATCAAGCATTGCAATTCCAAACGTGTAGGCCGCTTTATTAATTGGACCACCCATATCAATGGCCATCATAACACCGAGTACAATACCAAGAATAACCATATTCCCCGTACCTAAATTTCCAAGCCAGCTTTGCATTCCTGTGTTCACAGATGCGAGAGGAGCGACTAAGAAATACATAATAACACCGGTAAACAAGATGTTTAAAACAGGTGTGAATAAAATTGTTCTGAGTCCCTCAAGCGATTGAGGAATCCCTGCAAGAATTTTCCGCACGAGAAGTGCCATGTAACCAGCGAGAAAACCAGCTAACAAACCGCCCAGAAAACCAGCATCTCCTTGGAACGCCATATAACCAGCAATTAAGCCAGGTGCAAAACCAGGACGATCCGCAATGCTCATCGCAATAAAAGCAGCCAAAACTGGAATAAAGAGATGGAATGCATTATCTCCACCGATCGCTCCGAGAATAGCCGTTATCACATTGTCTTCTCCTAACAACAGCTCCGTTTCAAACAAGAAACTGATTGCAAGAAGAATACCACCACCAATAACAAATGGCAGCATGTTGGAAACACCATTCATTAGATGTTTGTATATATCTTTTCCAAATGACGATTTTCTTTCGTCTCCATCATTTTCCTCTTTGGTTGAACTACTACCGCTACCGTGATAAACAGGCTCTTTGCCTGCAAGTGAGCGATCAATTAACTGTCCAGGCTTGCGAACGCCATCGGCTACTGGAGCAATAACGATGCGTTTGCCATCAAACCTGTCCATCTCAACTTTTGTATCCGCAGCTACAATAATCCCACTTGCTCGTTCAATATCGACTTGAGTGATACGGTTTTTAACGCCCCCTGAGCCGTTCGTTTCAACTTTTATTGAGAAGCCTCGTTGCTCCGCTTCTTTCTTTAAGGCATCTGCAGCCATGTACGTGTGGGCAATCCCAGTTGGGCAGCCCGTAACGCCAAGGATATATGTCTCGTTTTCAACGGGTGCTGCGGTTTCTTCAGCTTCTTCCTCGGCTTCTTCTGCTTCCTTTGTATCAATCGTCAAAATAATGTCTTCTAGTGTAGTAGCTTCAAGCAAACGAGCTCGAAACGCCTCATCCATTAAAAATGTTGATAGTTTTGAAAGCGTGGCTAAATGTTCATTGTTTGCACCTTCAGAAGCAGCAATCATAAAAAACAAATGACTTGGCTGACCATCAAGCGCTTCGTAATCAATGCCTTCTTTCGAACGACCAAAAGCGATAGCCGGTGTTTTAACCGCGTTTGTTTTTGCGTGCGGAATCGCAATTCCTTCACCTAAACCGGTTGTACTTTGTGCTTCCCGTGCTAGGATCGCGTCCTTGTAACCTTGCTTATCCGTTAATCTGCCAGCCTCATCCAGTTTGTCAACCAGTTCATCAATGGCCGTCGCTTTTGAACGCGCCTGCAAATCAAGAATCATTGTCTCTTTTTTGAGTAAATCAGATATTCTCATCTTACTTACCCCTCTCTTTAATAGGTTGAACCAGTATTTCATTCTTTAATAAATCAATTGCTTCTTTATCGGCGAAACCAACTGAAAATGCGGTCGCACTCCCTGTTGCGATTGCGGTTTTAAATGCTTCTTCCACGCTTTTATCTTGGGCAAGTGCACTAATAAATCCGGCCACAGTTGAATCCCCAGCGCCAACGGAATTTCGAACCGTCCCTTTAGGTGCATTGGCATAAAGCAGCTGCTCTTTTGTAGCAAGAACGGCTCCATCCCCAGCAAAGGTCACAAGCACATAATCAATTTCATCCCCTACAAGCTGCTTTATATGAGGAATTGCTTGTTCAATCGTTTCAATCTCCACACCGGCAATCTCACTCAATTCATGATGATTCGGTTTAAGAAAAGTTGGCTTGCTGGAAATCACTTCGCGCAATGCTTCACCACTCGTATCTACATAGACGGACACACCATGTTCTTTAAGCATTACAGTCCATTTTGCATAGATAGAAGCTGGTAAAGTTGGCGGGGTGCTCCCTGCTAGAACAACAGTATCTCCCTCTTTTAACTGGCTAAGCTGCTTTTCCAGCGCCTTCACATGCTTGTCAAAGATGGCGGGAGAGACTCCGTTTATTTCTGATTCTTGATCTGCTTTTATTTTTACATTTATTCTTGTGTCACCTTCAACCTCAATGAAATCTGTCTTGATGGCTTCTTCTTCAATTGACGCTCTAATGTAATTACCTGTGAAACCACCAATAAATCCGAGAGCGGTTGATTGATGCCCCAGTCGCCTTAACACGCGTGACACATTAATTCCTTTACCACCTGGCGATTTTTGATCCGCAGTAGCTCGGTTTATTTCACCAAGCTGTAAGTGATCAAGCGTCACATGATAGTCCATTGCTGGATTAAGGGTTACCGTATAAATCATAGCTTTACCACCTTCATTGCTGTATGTGCTGTCATTTCTTCGTAAAGCATGGCTTGTTCTTGTAAGAGATAAGAGCTTGTTACAAGTGTGATGTTTTTTAGATGAGCAAATCGAGAGAAGGCAATATCACCAAACTTCGTATGATCCGCTAAAATAACGGCATTTCTTGCTCGTTTTATTGCTTCAGCTTTGATATGGGCTTCTTCAGGATCTGGTGTTGTGCAGCCATCTTCCACTGTCACACCATTTGTACCCATGAAAGCGTGATCAAATCGGTACATATCAATGGTCTCTAACGCCCCCCTGCCAACAAAGGCATGTGTACCACTTTTAACGTGACCACCAAGGACATGTGTTTCAACGCCAGCTTCAAGTAACGCAGGGATATTCATCAAACCATTTGTTACAACAACAATGTTTTTTTGTTTTAAAAATGGAATCATCTCATACGTTGTCGTTCCAGCATCTAGAAACAAACAATCTCCTTCACAAACCTGTTCTGCTGCTTTTTGCGCAATCGCTCTTTTCTCATGACTGTTTTTGATTGTTTTTTGCGCCATTGTTGGTTCATCGCGCATCTTCTGCAATAATGTAGCGCCACCATGTATACGCTTTAATTTCTTATCTTGCTCTAGCTCCGTTAAATCTCGACGGATCGTTGATTCTGAAGCCCCTGTATGATGAAGGATATCTTGTATTTTCACGACCTCATATGATTGTAATAAAGCTAAAATCATCTCTTTTCTTTCTAATGTTAGCATGTAGATACACCTCTACTTTCTCTACTCTGTCAGTATACAGTCAAAAACGTTCATAATCAATCATTTTCATTCAATTAATTGATTTATTCACTAGCAAAAAACCCTGTTAACCATTTTTGGCTAACAGAGTTTTTATCAAACTTCCACTTTTTCTGCTAATTCGGCCCAGCGATCAAGCGTTTTTTCAAGTTCAGCATCTAGTTCTTCTTTTTCTTTTAGTAAATCAGCAACTTTGCCATAGTCACTTCCAGCAGCAGTGACCGCATCTTCTAGTTGCTGCTGTTTTTCTTCCAATTCTGCTATACGATCATCAATGCCATCCCACTCTCTTTGCTCATTATAGGAGAGTTTTTTTGTGTCTTTTTTTCGTTCAGGCATTTCTTGTTTTTCAATTTTCACTTGTTGTACTGCTCTTGTCTGCTCAAGCTCTTCCAAGTAATCGGTATAGTCTCCTTGATAACGTTCTACACCCGATTGCGTAAAAATAAGCATTCGATCAACCGTACGATCTAGAAAATACCGATCATGTGATACCGTGACAACTACACCAGGAAATGTATCCAAATAATCTTCGAGAACGGCGAGCGTTTCAACATCCAAATCGTTTGTTGGTTCATCAAGGAACAATACGTTTGGTTCACTCATTAGAATTCTAAGCAAATACAAGCGTCGCTTTTCCCCACCAGAGAGACGGCGAATGTACGTCCATTGCTGGGAGCGTGGGAACATAAAACGCTCAAGCATTTGTTCGGCCGTAATCGTGTCTCCTTTCGCAGTATATACGACTTCTGCCACCTCTTTGATGTAATCTACAACCCGTAAGTCACCATTTAACTCAGCTTCTTCTTGCGTGTAGTAACCGATACGAACGGTTTCACCTACTTCAACTCGTCCACTGTCAGGAGCAATTCTTCCAGCCATTAAATTAAGTAACGTTGTTTTTCCACTGCCATTTTCGCCAATAATTCCAAGCCGCTCATTTTTTGTAATTAGATAGGATACATCTTGAAACAAAAGATCCTGATTAAAAGACTTTCCAACTTCAATTAGTTCAATGACTTGTTTCCCTAATCGATGGGAGCCAATCGCTACATCAAGCTGCTGTTTCGCTTTAGGCCCTGATTGATCCTTTAAAGCTTCTACTCGCTGAATTCGTGCTTTTTGCTTGGTCGTCCGTGCCTTCGCACCTCTTTGCATCCAGGCAAGCTCTCTTCGTAAAACATTTTGCCGCTTGCTTTCTGTTTGTTCTGCCTGCATTTCACGGTTCGCTTTTGCTTCTAAATACGTTTCAAAATTACCTGGATATTGATATAAAGAACCTTCAGCAAGTTCATAAATTGTATTTGCAACTCGATTTAAAAAGTAGCGATCATGGGTAATTACAATTAAAGCGCCACGATACTGTTTTAAATAACCTTCAAGCCATTCCACTGTTTTATGGTCTAAATGGTTGGTTGGCTCATCTAGAAGCAATAAATCAACTGGTTGAATAAGCGCTCTGGCTATTGCAACCCGCTTCTTTTGCCCACCAGACAAAGTACCAAGCTTTGCAAACAAGTTTGTAATTCCAAGCTTCGTTAAAATCGTCTTAGCTTGAGTTCCTGCTTCCCAAGCGTCTTGTTTATCCATTGCTTCTTGCAGGTGAATAAGGTCATTCTGACGCTTTTCATTTAAGGGATCTTGTTCGAGCGCAGCCAATCCCTTTTCATAATTTGCGACCACTTTCATCAATGGGGAATCGCTCTTATAAATGTAATGGAGTACGGTCTCAGCATCTTCTAGTTCAGGCTGCTGGGGTAAATACTCGAGTGAGAAATCATTAGCATGAATAATGCTTCCGTTTTCTTTTCCCTCTATTCCCGCCAACACTTTTAAAAGAGTGGATTTTCCTGTACCATTTACTCCAAGTAGTCCGATTCGATTTCCTTTTTCAAGGGAAAAACCAATTGAACTAAATAATGTTTTATCCCCAAATGACTTTGATAAGTCCTCTACGCGTATTAAGCTCATCTACATCTTCCTCTTATTCCGTTTTGTCCTTTTATCTATGCAGTATAGCATACTAGTCTTGCTGATAAGGCGCTTTTTCATAGATGAAATTAGGGGTTTTCCATTCATTCGAAAACGATTGATGAAACAGCTTTGTTTGCGCAGGAGACATCGGAGGAATTAACCACGTCCAATCCCCAGTAACGTTACGACCAGAGTCCATCTCGTTCTTCATAAATTGTTGAAACTGCTTTGCTGCCGTATGATGATCAACAATACTGACGCCTGCAGCTTGAAAGGAAGAGAGAACAGCCCTATTCAATTCAAGCAGCGCTTCATCACGCCATAACGTCGATTCTCTCTGCGTTGCGATTCCAAGCACATCAGCAACTTGCTCTAAGCGATTATAGCGAAAGTCATCAGCCAAGTTGCGTGCACCAATTTCCGTTCCCATATACCAGCCGTTGAACGGGGCGGCATAATAAGATAGACCTCCAATTTCTAAGCGCATATCAGATATAATTGGAACGCCATACCACTTTAACTGTAGCTGATCGAATTCGGGGTATTGAGGATGCGTTAACTCGACTTCCTTCACATATTTTTTTGGAATTTCAAACCATTCAGGTCTTTTGTCATCAATGGAAAGGACAATGGGAAGGATGTCAAAATCAGTTCCAGCACCTTCCCAACCTAGCTCCATGCACTTTTTCGTCAAAGCAACTGATGCAGGATCACCGACAATAGAATGACCTACTTCATAGCCAGCGTAGCGGATTAATTGGTGGTTCCAAATTCGAATGCGTGAGCCCTGTTCAAAAACCGTAAGCGTTGGCCGAATCTTCCCTTCATTCGTGGCAAATTCTAAATGCCTAAATAACCCATGAACGATCTCTTCAGCTGTGGTTGCTTCTCGTTCATCGATGACGTGCATTCGTTCCCAGAACAAACGCCCAATGCAACGATTGCTGTTGCGCCATGCCACTTTTGCACCGTATGTTAGTTCGTCCGTTGTTTGAACATAAGTACCCGTTTCATTAATTTCTTTTAAAACAGCTCTGATGCGTTGTTCAACACCGTCCAAACCATTCTCTTCATAATACTGAGCAAGGTACTGCTGAGCCTCGTTTTTTAATGTCTGTGACATCATCAACGCGTTCCTCCTAAAAAAAACTGTGTAGCCTATCGCTACACAGTTTTTCGGCTAAGCCTGTTGGTTTAAAGCATTTTTTATATCATCTTCAATTTGTTTTGGTTTCGTTTGGGGAGCATAGCGCTCAATCACTTCACCTTTTCGATTAACAAGAAACTTTGTGAAGTTCCATTTAATCTCTTCCCCTATTGTTCCCTTTTTTTCACTTTTTAAATGTTTGTAAAGTGGATCGGCATGTTTGCCTTTAACATCTGTTTTTGCAAATAAAGGAAAGGAAACACCAAAGTTAACTTTGCAGACGTTTTCCATTTCGTCATCCGACGTTGGTTCTTGATTCATAAATTGATTGCTTGGGAAACCCATAACGCGGAGTCCATCATCTTTGTAAGATTGATGCAATTGTTCTAGTCCATCAAACTGTGACGCAAACCCACATTTTGTAGCCGTATTAACGATTAAGAGCACATCGCCTTCATACGTTGCTAATGAAAAATCCTCACCCTTGCTCGTTTTAACCGTATAGTCATAAACCGACATGAACATTCACTCCCCATTTTTTGTATGAGTATTGCCTTCAGTATAAGCGATTATGAAGGGGAATAAAACCATTACGCTCAGATCAGATTTTATTTCTTCGAGCAAAATCTACAAAGCGGAAACGATCTGGACGGTGTCTTGATTCGGAATACTGGAATAAGGTCGCATCATCAAGATAAGTAAAGCTTCGTACAACAACAATATAATGACCTTGCTCAACATCTAAAGACGCCACGTCTTCCGCAGAAGCCGTTTCCACCACAATTTCTTTTTTTGCGAAACTAATAGATAAACCTAAATCTTCTTCAATAAAACGATAGATGCTACCTTTACTTTGTTCTTTCGTTAAACCTGGAATGGATGCACCTGAAAATAAATCTTTATCAAGAATAATTCGTTCACCATCAATCGTTCGCACACGTGCAACAGAAAAAACTGGCTCTCCTTCTGATATCTCTAATTTAGTAGCCATATCCTGATCTGCAGAAAGCTCTTCAAAATAAATGACTTCTGTTTCAGCTTGAATACCTAACGCCTGGTTTAATTCTTGAAAACTCGTTACGCCTGATACTGGAAAGTCAAGTCGGCCCACGTCGAGTACAACAGACCCTTTTCCTTGGATCTTCTGGATATAACCATGTTCAGACAAGAGATTCAACGCTTTTCGGATTGTTTCTCTCGATGCATTAAAAGCAACCGTTAGCTCATGTTCTGAAGGAAGCGTCTCTCCAGCAACATAGCGCCCTGCACCAATTTCTTTCACAAGCTGTTGATAAATAGACTGAAACTTACTCTTCACTTGTATCGACCTACTTTTTCAAATAGAATGCCACAGTTTCATACGGTTCAAGCGCGAATGAACGAGTTAACGTACGGTCTTGCTTGTAATTTCCGATTAACTGTCTCGCTTCTAACGATACCATAGAATCTGGACAAATAAAGTCTGCTTTCTCACCATAAAAGTTAGAGATCACGAGAAGTTGTTCCTTTCCATTATCACGTAAATACGCAAAAACATGGGAATCATCAGGAGTTAACAGCGTATAGTTTCCATCAGTTATGACTTGATAAGTCTTTCTTAGCTCAATTAATTTTTGATAAAAATAAAAGATCGATTGCGGATCTTCAAGTGCTTGCTCAGCATTAATGTCTTTATAGTTTGCCGCAACTTCAATCCAAGGTGTTCCACTCGTGAAGCCAGCCTGATCTGTCGCATTCCACTGTACCGGCGTACGTGCATTATCTCGTGACTTTTGACGTAGAATGGCTAGGACCTCTTCTTCCGATTTCCCTTCTTTTTGTAACTGCTCGTACATGTTTAATGATTCCACATCACGGTATTGATCAATCGTCGTAAAGCCTGGATTTGTCATCCCAAATTCTTCACCTTGATAAACATACGGCGTTCCTTGCATTAAGTGAACTGTTGCTGCCAACATCTTAGCCGATTCCTTATGGAAGGTCGTGTCATTGCCATAGCGACTTACAACACGCGGCTGATCATGGTTACACCAGAATAACGCGTTCCAGCCTCCACCTTCATTCATACGAACTTGCCACTCACTCAAAATCGCTTTTAACTGCTGAAAATCAAAGTCCGCAACCGTCCATTTATCACCATTTAGATAATCGACTTTTAAGTGATGAAAATTAAATGTCATCGAAAGCTCTTGATTTTTCGGATTGGAATAACGAATACAATCTTCAATGGTCGTTGACGACATCTCACCAACCGTCATGCTATCGTATTTAGCTAACACTTCTTGATTCATTTCATTTAAAAATTCATGTACGCGTGGTCCATCTGTATAAAATTTACGCCCATCACCAGGTGCTACTGTACCATCATCATCTGGGAAGTCTTGGTCTTTCGAAATTAAATTGATGACATCTAAGCGGAAACCATCTATCCCTTTTTCAAACCAATAGTGCATCATTTCGTAAACATGCTTCCGTAACTCTTCATTTTCCCAATTTAAATCAGCTTGGGTTACATCAAATAAATGAAGGTAGTAATCTTCTGTCGCTTCGTTCCACTCCCAAGCTGATCCACCAAACTTAGATTGCCAGTTCGTCGGTATATCTCCACCTCGAGCATCTTTCCAAATATAAAAATCGCGATAGGTCGCGCCTTTGCTAAGCTTCGCGTTCTGAAACCAAGCATGTTCAGTCGATGTATGGTTTACAACTAGGTCCATAATTAACTTCATGCCACGCTTATGGGTCTCTTCTAATAGCCGATCAAAATCTGCCATTGTCCCGTATTCCTCATGAATTGCATAATAATTAGCAATGTCATAACCATTATCATTCTGTGGTGAGGCGTAGACAGGCGTTAACCAGATAACATCAATTCCGAGATTTTTTAAGTAATCAAGCTTCTCTATAATTCCTTCCAAATCACCAACACCGTTACCAGTCGTGTCATTAAAGCTTTTTGGATAGATTTGATAGACCGTGCTTTTTCTCCACCATTCCATTTCAAGTCATCCTCTCTATTTCTACTTAGCTATAGCTTAACATACTTGTATATACAAGTTCAAAAAAAGGACTGCCAAGGCAGCCCTTTTTTATTTATTCATGCAAACTTTTCGGGTTACGAATTTTTCCGTAAAGGAAAGTGATTATGAATGGCAGTAAAATAACGATTGCCATACCAATTGCGAACGCGCCCCAGCTGCCTGGCTGAATTGAAACAATTCCAGGTACACCACCTACGCCAACACTCGTGGCTAGCACGTTTTGAATCGAAATAAACATTCCAGCTATTCCGGAGCTAATGATTGCCGCTAAGAACGGAAAGCGGAAACGAAGGTTCACACCGAACAATGCCGGTTCTGTAATACCGAGCCAAGCTGATAAACCAGACGTACTGGCAAGGCCTTTTAAGTTCTTATTTTTAAGAACGAAGTACATCGCAAACGCTGCAGACCCTTGAGCAATATTGGATAGCGCTAAGATCGGCCATAAGAAGGTACCACCTGCGCCACCAGTTGTTAACTGTAAATCTACCGCCAAGAATGTATGGTGCATCCCTGTAATAACAAGCGGTCCATAAATAATTCCATATAAGAAACCTGCAATTGCTGGCACTGCGCCAAACAACCAGATAAATCCATCAGCAATTCCGTTACCGATCGCGAATGTTAAAGGGCCAATCGCAATAAACGTCAAGAAGCTTGTGATAAGGAGCGCAATCGGCGCTACTGTCAGCAAGTGTAAGGCATCTGGAATGCGCTTACGCAAGAACACTTCTATTTTCGCTAAAATAATCGATGCAACGAATACAGGCAGGACTTGTCCCTGATAACCTAATTGTTGAATTTCCAAGCCAAATAAATTCCAGACAGGAATCTCTCCTGCTTCACGTGCACTTCCATAATTCCAAGCGCTTAATAAATCTGGGTTGACTAAGATTAAGCCGAGTACAATACCGAGAAGTGGACTCCCCCCAAACCGCTTCACGGCCGACCAACCAATTAAAGCTGGTAAGAAGGTAAAGGCGGTACTGGCGATAACTTGGATGATATCTGCAAAATCAGTCCACTGTGGATGGACATCAATAATTGATGCATTGTCGTAAAAAATATCAGCACCTGTTAAGACATTATTTAAACCCATTAATAAACCAGCTGTTACAATTGCCGGCAGGATGGGAATAAACACATCCGCCAATACTTTAATCGCTCGTTGTAACGGGTTTCCTTTTTTCGCAGCCGCTTCTTTCACATCGTCTTTACTTTCTTCCTCGCGACCAGTTAACGCCATCATTTCTTTATAAACTTTATCGACTACACCGTTCCCTAAAATAATCTGAAACTGACCATTTGCTGAAAACGTTCCTTTAACAACATCAAGCGATTCTAATGCTTTTGTATCGACTTTTTCTTCATCATTTAAAATTAGACGAAGTCTCGTTACACAATGGGTTGCAGATGAAATGTTCTCTTCGCCGCCTATTGCGCTTAAAATTTGCTCAGCAGACTTTTTATAATTAACCGCCATTTCGCTTCCTCCTTTGCGAGCGTTTTCAAAACGCTTCTTTGTTTCGTATAGTTAATTTGTATATACAACTTATGATTACGCATCGATCATAACCTGTATATACAAATTAGTCAACAAAGAATTACTATTAGCTTCCCCAAGCTTAGTAAATCTACTCCATCACTTGTTTCGTTTAAGTATTTGTTATTATCAATTAATCTGACATGTTACAATAAAAGAAAAAGGAGGAATCACCATGAATTTTGACCCACACTATCATCCTTATCCTTCAACGAGACAGCCTGTTTACGCAAAAAAAGGCATGGTTGCTACATCCCAACCTCTCGCTGCTCAAGCAGGCTTAGATATATTAAAACAAGGAGGAAATGCTGTTGATGCAGCCATTGCAACCGCCGCTTGCTTGACGGTTGTCGAACCTTGCTCGAACGGCATTGGCGGCGATGCCTTTGCATTAGTTTGGATAAACGATGAGCTACATGGCTTAAACGGAAGTGGTCCAGCACCAGCATCTATTAGCATTGAAAAAGTGAAAGAGCGTGGCTTCGACTCAATGCCGAGTTCTGGTTTTATTCCTGTAACCGTTCCAGGTGCTCCTGCTTCGTGGGCAGCTTTATCAGAGCGGTTTGGAAAATTGCCATTATTAGAAGTGCTGAAGCCGGCAATAACTTATGCCGAAGAGGGCTTTGCCATTACGTCTACAATTGCGAGACAATGGCAAACAAGTTTTAAACGCTTTAAAGAGAACCATACAGCTGAAGAATTCGCAAGCTGGTTTGATACGTTCGCGCCTAACGGGACAGCCCCGCAAGCTGGAGATATTTGGCGTTCGCAAGCTCATGCCGACACGCTAAGAGAGATTGGGGAGACAAGAGCTACTTCCTTCTATACAGGCAATTTAGCAGAAAAGATTGGCGAATTTAGCTCTAACTACAACGGTTTTCTGGCAAAATCAGATTTGGCTGCTTACAAGCCAGAATGGGTTAAGCCGATTCATGTAAACTACAAAGGCTATGATGTTTGGGAAATACCACCCAACGGACAAGGCTTAATTGCCTTACAAGCACTCTCTCTGCTAAATAAGCTTCCAATTGGTGAAAAAGAAACAATCGATACATACCATAAACAAATTGAAGCGATTAAACTGGCATTTGCTGATGGGCTGAATTACATTACAGAGGAAACTAAAATGAGTGTCAACACAGCTGATCTATTGAGTGAAACCTATGCTTCAGAGAGAGTGAAATTAATTCAAGAAGAAGCACTTGAGCCCGTCGCAGGTAAACCGCTTTCTAGTGGGACGGTCTACCTATCTACTGCTGATGATGAAGGAAATATGGTATCATTCATCCAGTCGAATTACATGGGCTTTGGTTCTGGATTAGTTGTGCCAGGAACAGGTATCGCCTTACAAAACAGAGGACATAATTTCTCACTTCACCCGGAACATGACAATCGATTGGAACCAAATAAGCGTACGTTTCATACGATCATTCCAGGCTTTTTAACAAAAAACGGTGCGCCAATCGGTCCGTTTGGCGTTATGGGTGGTTTTATGCAGCCACAGGGTCATGTTCAAGTTGTGATGAATACAGTTGACTTTCATTTACACCCCCAAGCAGCGCTTGATTCTCCTCGCTGGCAGTGGATGGAAGGTAAGAAAGTCATGCTTGAACCAAATTTCCCGAGGCATATCGCAGAAGGTTTGGCACGTAGAGGTCATCAAATTGTTATTGCAAATGATTCAATGCCCTTTGGTAGAGGTCAAATCATTTGGTATGATGCTGATAAACAATCGTATATCGGTGGAACCGAGTCAAGGACAGATAGCGCGATTGCGCCTTGGTGAAAAAAAGGAGAGTGGCTCGTGAGCCACTCTCCTTTTTATTTAGCGGAACAACCAGCTTTCACCCGGCTGCATCAACACATTTAGCTTTAATTTTTTGCAGATCGTAATGTAATGAAGCAAGGTTAATAAAACGGCACTCATATTCATTCCTAATATAATACCATTCATCTGTAGACTAGGCATTGAACCAAGTGCAATCATTAAGCAAAACGATACGACCGTCGCATAGAATGAATGAAGAAATGCATCTTTAACTAGCCCAATTCCAATTAAGTATGCCTGAAGCGGGATGGCACAGTAGTGGAATAAGAAGTATGGTATAAGCACCTGTAAATAATCAGCTGCTGGAGATGGTCCAAAAAACAGCGTTGTAATTGGATCCGCAAAAAAGTAGAACAATAGCACGATTGGAGCACCATAGCAAAACGTAATCAACAAAGATAAGCGAAGGTAATAATGCAACACACCATACTGTCTCTTGGCATAGGCATCAGCAACAATTGGAATGAGAACAACGAGAAGGGCGTGCGCTATAAAGGCTGGAAAAAAGCCAATTGTAAAGGCTATTCCTGCTAGTTTTCCGTATTGAACCATTGCAACGCTCTCAAGCATCCCAGCGTTTGTTAAAGCGGTTGTAATTAAAAATGGCTTAACCGCAAAAGTGATCGAATGAAATATACGCAACCCTGTTGTTGGTACGGAAACCGCGAGTAATTTTTTTTGAATCTCGCGCTGGTTGACTTTCTTCTGTGGGACTCTTTTTTTCGTCTGGTGAATTTTTCGAATAAAGACAACGACTAAATAAAATAAAACGAGCAGTTCACTTAACTTTAAAGCTAGTAACGCCATAAATATCGCTAAATCACTTGTAAATGAAAATAGATAAAAAACAATTAATAATCCTCCAAGCTGAGCGGTTCGTTTTAAAATATTTGCAATTGCTATTTTTGATGTTAGTTGCGCACCCATTAAGTAACCACGGGCAACAGAAGAAAACGTTACGACTGGGATAAGCAGAACAAGCATCCATCTTACTCCAATATGGTAATTAGATAGAACACTTAATTGGGGAAGAATGATCAAAGCAAGTCCCATGACTGATAGCGCACAAACAAGCGCCAGTTTCAAGGCATTATAGAGGACACCCCAATGATACTGTTCCTCTTTTTCAGCAACTAGCTTCGAAATTGAAACAGGTAGTTCAATACTTGCTAATACTACGACGAATAACATTGTTGGTAGGATCGCCATATAAAGACCAAACGCTTCATCTCCAAGCTGTCTCGCCAACACGACATTAATCACAAATTCAAGACATTCACCCACAAAAGCAGCTGCACTCAGTAGCAGAACACCGCGAAAAAACGTATTCACTGCTCATCTCTCCTTTTCTCTCTCTTTAAAGGTATGAGACAAGTCGTGAAAATAAACCAAAAAAAACAAGCCCCTCATAATGAAGAGCTTGTTCTGTCTTAATCATCCCATGTGTCCGTTTTTTTCAAACCCGGTATGTTTTTACTTTTAAAGACAGGATCCTTTCCTTGCTTTCGTTGCGTAGTATAATCGTTAATCACTGCAAAAGAAATTTTTCCAATTAATAGGATAACTATTAAGTTAATGATCGCCGTGAACGCCATAAACACATCAGCCATATCCCAAACTAGTTCAATTGCAGCCATTGAACCAAACACAACCATCGCCATTACCGCAAAACGATAGAACTGTAACCAGATCGTTCCTTCTTTAATAAAAGCAAAGTTTGTTTCACCATAATAGTAATTTCCTATGATTGAACTGAAAGCGAAGAAGAAAATGGCAATTGCAATAAACGGCACAGCCCAATCCCCAACTAAGATGCTTAGTGAGTCTTGCGTTAGCTGTACGCCACCTAAATCTTCATCAAATGTTGTATAAACATCCGTTAATAAAATAACAAAAGCTGTTGCTGAACAAATAATCATCGTATCAAAAAAGACACCAAGTGATTGGACAAGCCCCTGCTTTACAGGGTGTGACACATCTGCTGTAGCTGCAGCGTTTGGTACGCTACCCATCCCAGCTTCATTTGAAAACAATCCGCGCTGGGCACCAATTAATAGACCAACAAAAATTCCTACAGTTGCTTCCTGAAAGCCAAATGCATTCCCAACAATAAGTGAAAACACTGCTGGAACCGCCTCAATATTGACTACAACAACGTAACCAACTACAGCTAAATACAAGACAGCCATAACCGGTACGACAATTCCAGAGAACAAAGATATTGAGCGAATTCCTCCGAAGATTACAATGCCTGAAGCAAGCGCAATAACAATTCCGACTATTAATGGATTGAACTCAAATGCATTTTCCATAGCTCCTGCAATTGTATTTGCCTGAAGTGAGTTAAAAACAAGACCGAACGTAATGGCAATTAAAACCGCAAACACGATTCCAAGCCACCGCTGTCCAAGCGCTTGCTCTATGTAATAAGCAGGACCGCCACGAAACTGTCCATTCTTTCGCACTTTATAAACCTGAGCTAGCATGCTTTCAATAAAACCAGTCGCCATACCAATTGCGGCGATGACCCACATCCAAAAAATTGCGCCTGGGCCACCTGTGGTAATGGCAATTGCTACTCCCGAAATATTAGCTGCCCCAACACGGGACGCTGCGCTAATCGAAAACGCTTGAAAGGCAGATACTTCTCCTTTTTTGGTTTTCTTTTCCGTAATTGCTTTAAACATTTCAGGAAACATTCTTACTTGGACAAACCTAGAGCGAAACGTTAAGTACAAACCTATACCAATTAAAAGCGCTACAAGTATGTAAGACGTGACGTTATTAATGCTATTAATCATTCCATGAAAAACTTCCATACAATTCCTCCAATTTTTCTCGTTTTCACCAAACGTATAGTATAGCAGACTATACCTTTTTTTCATAAAAGAAAAACGCCTTTTCACAGTAGTGTGTCCCATAACCGTAAAAAGACGCTTGTTCTATTGCCATAAATGTTGATTCGAGGACGTCACAGCACTCGCTCCGGCCTGAATGGCTCGCTGAACATCTTCTTCAGATTCAATTAATCCACCAGCTACTACATCAATTCCTGTTTCTTTTTGAACTCGTTCAATCCACTGCGGCAATATTCCAGGAAGCATCTCAATAATATCAGGCTTAATGGTTTTTGCTTGTTGAAAGCTCGTTTCAATAGCCAGCGTATCAAGTAAAAACACTCGTTGAATCGCTAAAACATTATTTTTCTTTGCCACACGCAACACTTCTGCTCTTGTTGAAATTAGTCCAGCTGGTTTAATCACTTGGCATAAAAACTCAGCAGCTGCGCGGTCACTTTTTAATCCTTGAATCAAATCAGCATGGATAATTAATTTCTTGCCTGCTTCACGAGCAAGTTTTTTTAGTGATGCCAACTTAGAAAGATGCATGTCAAGAATGACAATAAAGGTATGCTCACCCTCAACAATCTTTTCAAAATCCTTCATTGATTTTATTGCAGGTAAGATTTTTTGACCATTAAATGCCATTACAGAACATCTGCCAGCGTTACGAGGCGCCACTGTGCTTCTAGTTCAACCAGGTGATTGTGTTTTTCTTGATCGGACCAGTTTAATACTGTTGCCATTGCTTCCGTAATCTTTTCTTTATACGTTGTTGCCGTCTCAATATCAAATAACAGCGCCGAAGATCTACGCATCAGAAAATCAACAGGAGTCAGTGCCATCTCGTACGTCATCGCATATCGCAACGATGCCCACAAGGCTTTAGGTAACCCGAATTCCTCTGCTCGCTCATCTTCTAGATAAGCATACACTTGCGTCACGTTAGACCCATAGCGATTAACCAACGCCGTTGCTGTCGTTTCATCTAAGCCTAACTGCTTACCCGCTTCAATATGAGATGCTTGAAATAAATCAAATTGATCAGATCCACCGATATCACCGCCGGATAAAACGAGGTGTTTTGTTTGGCAAGGTCCGTAGGCACGGCCACCATTTTCTTCTAAAAACTTAGCTACTTGCGTGACGATGCTATCGGCCATTTTACGATAACCCGTTAACTTCCCTCCAGCAATCGTCATTAGCCCACTTTCCGACACAAAGATCTCATCCTTTCTTGATATATCAGATGGATCTTTCCCCTCTTCATGAATCAGTGGACGCAAACCCGACCAGCTCGATTCAACGTCAGCTTCTGTTAATTCATAACCAGGGAACAAGCCATTTGTGGCATCAAGAATATAGGTAACATCTTCTTTCGTAACGCCAGGTTCCTTCATATCCCCTTTGTAATTAGTATCCGTTGTCCCGATATAGACTTTTTCGTCTCGAGGAATCGCAAACATCATCCGTCCATCTTGAAAAGGGGTATCAAAGTATAGCGCTTGATTAAGTGGTAGCCTTTTTTTCGAGAGTACAACGTGAACACCCTTTGTTAAATGGATGGTCTTTCCTTCACGGGAACGATCTTGTTCGCGTAATGTATCAACCCAAGGACCTGTTGCATTCACGATCTTTTTAGCGTGTATGACTAAACCTTCGCCCGTTCTTAAGTCACGTGCAACGACACCTTTTACTTTTTTATCATCGTAAACGAAAGACTCTGCTTTCACGTAGTTAGCCAAATGCGCGCCTTTTTCTGCCGCCGTTTTAGCAACCTCAATCGTTAACCGCGCGTCGTCCGTTCGATATTCTACATACATACCGGCTCCTTTAAGCCCCTCTTTCGCAAGAATCGGTTCCTGTTCGATCGCTTTGCTAGCCTTCATCATCGTACGTCGCTCTGCTTTTTTGACTCCGGCCAGTCTGTCATAAACACTCAGTCCAATTGAAGTTGTCAGTGAATTAAACGTACCGCCTTTATAAAAAGGCAACATCATCCGTAGCGGCGTTGTTACATGTGGTGCATTCTCATAGACAATGGCACGCTCTGTTCCTACTTCAGCAACAAGTTTTATTTCAAATTGTTTTAAATAACGCAGACCGCCGTGAATAAGTTTTGTTGAGCGGCTTGATGTACCTGCTGCAAAGTCCTGCATGTCAATTAAGCCGACCTTCATTCCTCTTGTCGCCGCATCTAACGCTGTACCGACTCCAGTTATGCCGCCACCAATAATAAGCAAATCCAGTTCTTCGTTTTTCATTTGCTCTAATGATTTCATTCTAGATTTCGCTGAAAAAGTCATCCTAATTCCTCCAATTTTTTATAAATGAACACAAAAAGGCCACAGCTAAACAGGCTAGACAAAAAGCGCCTTGTGAAAGCTGTGACCTCTCATAATCTCAGGTCGTTCCATTAACTTAGTTCAAGTATAGCGCGGTTTTTTCGTTTCGTAAACCTTTTTGTCTTTACTACTATTCCACATGAGTCTAATTTCAAAACAAGGTCCTTGCTTCAATTGAATCGTGTAGTACACTATAGAAAAAGGAGTTTGGTTCGTATGAAAATTGCCATTATCATTGGAGCTTCTAAAGGACTTGGGGCTACTTTAACAAGCCAGTTACTAGAGCAAAACTATACGGTTACTGGTTTCTCACGCACAAAGCCAGAGGAAGCGATTCTTTCACAACCTACCTTTACTTATGTAGAATTTGACGCGAGCAATTCTCTTTCAGCTGCTTCCTCTTTTAGAAACGCATTAAAAAATTTATCTTTTGAAAAAACATCAGAAATTCATTTTGTCTATAACGCGGCAATTTTAGATCCTGTCGGAGCAATCGGTACGCTTGTTGAAGAAGCAATTGCAGCACATATTCAAGTCAATCTTACAGCCCCACTCTTGCTCGCAAATGCATTCCTAAACGTCACACAGTCTCTTGCAATCAATAATAAGAAAATGACGTTTGTTACATCAGGTGCGGCGACAAACGCACTACCAGGCTGGGCTTGTTATTCAAGCACAAAGGCCGGTTTGAACCGGCTTGTTCAAGCATTAGCAAAAGAACAAAAGCAGCAAGAATTCCCCTTCCAAGTTTGTGGCTTTAACCCAGGTATTATGGACACAGCTATGCAAGAGAGCATCCGTCAACTTGATAAGCTTGCTTTTCCTGAAGTCGAACGTTTCCAAGCCTTTCACCGCGAAGGTCAGCTACAAACTACAAAAGCCGTTGCAACAGCTTTAATGAACTGTTTAACAACCTCTAATTTTCCAGACGGACAAATTGTTTCCGTAAACGATTTTACAAACTAACAAGAGACAGAGATGGCCAGCCATCTCTGTCTCTATCACGTTGCCTGCACTACTTTTTGCACCCGTTGTAAAGCGCTTCTCATCTCAACGAATTCGTCTCCACTTTTTAATTCTCAGCAATTTCTGCTTTACGCTCGTATACACCAACTGCTAATCCCGTTAAATAAGCAGCGATGGCTTCCTGCCCTGCCAACCGGTACCACATGTGTTTTTACTCATTCCTTGATCAAAACATGCTTGTCCAAAAAAGACTGCGATTTGATCTCCCACAATTTCTGTAATTGATTTGTTTTCACCAATGACATGATAACCCACCGTCTGTGCATCCTCTTCAGACGACGACCTAACATCATCGATTTTGACACACCTAAGAGATTGAGTAGTTCATTCTCCCACTCAAGTGTATGTATATTAAAGAGGAGCGTTCGTTTAGCAGTGAAATAATCAGTTACATCCATGTTGTAGCCACTTTATATTCAGATTAACTATAAATCAATTGGTACAAAGAACCGTTCTCCCGGCTCTACTTTCATACACCTTTACATGTTGTTCTCACAAAATAAGGATAGATTTTAAGCGAACCATTTCTTCATAACTCTCTGTTTTCATGCACTACAAACTATATTGCGATTGCCTTGATTGCCAAACTAGCCCTTTATTAATCGGCTTCCCGGTTTCTTCCTCCCAGATAACCGTTGTTTACAGGTGATTTGTCATTCCACATGCTTTTAGACTACTATCTATTTCTATAAACACCCCAGATACATAAACTAATTTTGTATGCCACTTACTATTCATCAAGTTCAGGGAATTTTTTTCTAATTTCAGTGTATCTCCATTCTCCTTTTTGATTAAATATAATGTACCGCGTACTTGTTGTTCCTTGATCAATTGAAAGAGTGGCACTTGCTGTCAAGATGGTTTCTCTCCTTTTTAAACACGATGACTCTCTATTTTCATTCTCCAATCTACCATACTCTCTTTATGATTTGACTCTTGGTAAGACAACTTCAACTTTTGTTCCTTTTGTTATTGCACTTTTGTACGTTACCGTTCCATCCATCATTTCAATCATTCGAATCGAAACCATTGTTCCAATTCCTGTTCCAGATTCTTTTGTAGTAAAATAAGCAGTTCCCAGTTGCTTCAACTGTTCTTTTGTCATACCAGAACCAGTATCTTTAATTTCTATAATCGTTTTGTCTTTTGTCGCTTTTAAAAGAACAGTAACGGACCCTTGATCAGGTGTAGCCTCAATTGCATTCTTTACGAAATTAATTAAAGCTTGCTTCAGCTTGTTTTCATTGCTATTAATTTGAATCGAAGGCTTAATTGATGAATCAAGCAAAACCCCGTTTTTCTCAGCATATGGTGCAAGCAAGGAAACAACTTGTTCTACACAATTGTCCAAAGAAATTACCGAATTCTCCTGAGGCTTGGATGCATTTAGATATTCATAAATAATTGATTCCGCACGGTCAAGCTCACTTAATATGAGTTTATGATATTCTGCTTGCGATTTGTCTTCTGCAAGTAATTGAATAAATCCTTTAACAACAGTTAGTGGATTACGCACTTCATGGGCAATCGATGCGGCAAGTTCTCCCATCGTATGGTCTTTTTCAGCTGCCACCAGTTCAGCAATTATACGTTCTCTCTCTAATAATGTCTCAAATAAATGAGTGATTAAAAACGATGCCCCTGATAAGAAAAGCACATACTCCAAGCCTGTTGACCAAAGAGGCTCTTCACCAGCTGTTACGCCGGATTGTAAAAGAAAAACGGTAACAACTGTTTGAATTAATGAAGGAATAAGAGCAACAACCATAACAAACCATACGCGCGGCCATTTAGGTGGCATTGACGAAAACCGATGTGAGACAAAGTGAAACAGGATAGCCGTCACGACAATGAGAAGAATTCCCGTAATGAATAGATCGCCACCTAGCATCACTCTCATTAATACAGCAAATCCAACTACACCCCAACCTGCTCGTTTCCCTCCATAAAGAAAGGCAAGTAAAATCGGCACATAGCGTAAATCCCATTGAACACTCTCAATCTCAACAGAAAAAATCATGCAGAGAACAACAGCGCCGCTCATGAAAAAAAACATTGTGAGCGAGCGCTGAATCTTCCAACTACCTTCTGCCTTTAGACTGTAAATAAGCACAGGGATTAAAATGACAAATACATTAATAATTAGCCGTTCAATAACCATGCAAATCATATCCCCCCTCGCTTGATTTGCATATCACTTCGACATTATTTGCAACAATCCTCTATTCACACTTATAAAATTGTATCCATATTCTTCGAAGTTTGTAATTCGTAATAGAATCCCCGTTCATTCATCAACTCTTCATGTGATCCTTTTTCTGTAATCGTTCCTTCTTGTAAAACAATGATTTTATCTGCCGCTTCAATGGTGTTAAGGCGGTGTGCAATAACAAAGCTGGTGCGCCCTGCCATCAAGCGTTTTAACGCCTCTTGAATTTTCATTTCTGTAACCGTATCAATACTTGAAGTTGCTTCATCAAGAATTAAAATTGCAGGATCCGCCAGGATTGCTCTCGCGATGGAGATTAACTGTTTCTGCCCTTGGCTAATGCCTCCTCCGTCTTGCGTTAAGCTTGTTTTATAACCTTTAGGCAAATAGGAAATAAAACCATGCGCATTTGCCAACTTTGCCGCTTCAATCACTTCATCATTTGTCGCATTTAACCGCCCATAGCGAATATTTTCCATAATCGTTCCTTGAAAAAGAAAAGAATCTTGCAAAACAACTCCGAGCTGTTGGCGCAACTCTTCTTTCTTTAAAATCGTGATATCGTATCCATCTACTTCAATAACACCGCTATTCAGTGGGTAAAACCCTGTCAACAAATTAATAATTGTTGTTTTCCCTGCTCCAGTAGGTCCTACAAACGCAACCGTCTCCCCTGGTTTTGCCTCAAACGAAACGTTCTGTAACGTAGGTGTTTCTCCGTAAGAAAATCCAACACGCTTAAATGCAACATGGCCTTCTAAGCTTTTAACTGGGAGCGCGTTAACCCCATCTTCCTCTGGATGTTCATCCATAATGTCAAATACACGCTCTGCGCCAGCCAACGCCGATAATAGCGTATTAAATTGATTGGCTAAATCATTAAGCGGACGCGTAAACTGTCTTGAGTATTCAACGAAGATGACAATCATCCCAACCGTAATCCCTGCCGTTTGATTAATCGCGAATACTCCCCCAACAAAGGCAATGACAGCAAAACTTAAGTTATTTAAAACGTTCATCACTTTCGGAATAAAACCTGAGTAGGTTTGCGCCCAAAAGCCCGCTTCCCGGAGTGCTTCATTTCTCTCATTAAACCCTTCAATGACCGGTTCCTCTCGTGAAAACGTCTTTACCATCTGCTGACCAGCTATCGTTTCCTCAGAATAGCCGTTTAACCGTCCCAACGTGCGCTGCTGCTCTTTAAAAAACACCTGCGTTCGACGGGTAATCCATCTTAGCCCGTAAAACATAAGTGGAATAACAAGCATCGTTATCCCTGTCAAAACAGGTGAAAGGTAGAGCATCACCGCTAGAATGCCAACAAACGTCACTAAGCTAGATAGAATTTGAACGATAGAGGAGTTTAATGTAGCAGAGATATTCTCAATATCATTGGTGACTCGACTCATAATATCTCCGTGCTGACGTTTATCGAAAAAACCAATCGGCAACCGCTGAATTTGCGAAAATAAATCACTTCGAATCTCAAAAACGGTCGCTTGTGCTACTCGAACCATAATAAAGTTCTGAAAAAAAGTAGCGAGTGAGAGCGCAATATAGGAGGCTAGCAACAAGAGCAAGACGCTTCCTAGCCCATCAAATTGCATGGTGAGTAAATAATTATCAATGCTATAGCCAATTAAAAACGGACCAACCAATGTTAACAGTGAGCTTGCGACAACCAGTACCATAACAAATGCAAGTACTGGTTTCCGTCTACCTAAATAAGCCAAAATACGACGGGTCGCCTCTTTCCAATCTCTTGCTTTCTGCGCTTTTCCTGCCCTTGCTGCATGGGGATGTACCGGTTTATTATCGCTTTTCACAGAAGTTGAGCGATAGTTTCTCCAATCAATTTTCTTATAGTGGAACGGTTCTTTTAAAACTTTTAATAAAGACACTGCTATGCCTCCCTACCATACTGAGACTGATAAATCTTTCTGTAAAAAGGAGACATGCTCAATAACTCGTCATGACTACCGTATCCAACCATCTCACCATATTCTAAAAGTAAAATTCGATCTGCTTGTCTGGCAGTTGATAGTTTCTGCGTAATCATTAGAGTTGTACATGAATAGTTGTCTAATTCTTCGAGAAACAGCTGCTCTGTTTTTGTATCAAGCGCGCTTGTACTATCATCCAATAATAAGAGTTTTGGTTTACGTAGCAAAGCCCGCGCAATAGACATTCGCTGTTTTTGTCCACCAGATAAATTAACACCTTGCTGACCAACTCGCGTTTCATAACCGTTTGGCAACTTCTCTATCGTTTCGTGAATTTGAGCGACCTTTGCTGCATATATAACCTCTTCTAAAGATGCATCAGGTACCCCCCAGGCAATATTCTCTCGCACCGTACCAGAGAACAAACGGATCGATTGGGGTACATAGCCAATCTGTCTACGCAACGCTTGAATATTCCATTGATTAATTGAAACACCATCCAGTCGTATTTCACCACTTTTGGCATCATACAGTTTCGGAATGAGTTGAAACAAAGACGTTTTTCCCGATCCAGTTTCACCAAGTACAGCGACTGTCTCACCTGACTCAACTTGGAAATGAATATCTTTCAATGCATCTTTCGCTTGGTCTTCATAGGCGAAAAACACATGCTCAAACGTCAACTTCCCATCTAACTGAGGCGGTGTAGGTTTATTTTCACTTTCTTTTAACTCATCATCAGGCTCAAGCAAAACTTCTTCAATCCGTAAAGCCGAAGCTCGCGCTCGGGAGAAAACCATGATGATCATCGCAAAAACACCTAGTGCAGAGGTGATTCGCGTCGCATAGTTAACGATTGCTACAACATCTCCGACCATCGTTGAATTATCTGCAATTTGAAAACTGCCAAACCATAGCACGAGCAGAACCGATCCATTCATTAATAGCAACAGCACGGGCATTGTTAACTCCATTAACCGAAAGGCTTGAATCATTCGCTTTTTTAGCGCATCACTTTCATCAAAAAAACGCTGCATCTCATGTGCTTTCCTTACAAAAACACGTATTAAGCGGATGCCCGTCAAGTTTTCTCGAACGACATGATTCACACTATCTACCTTTGCCTGAACAAGGCCAAAAATATGTACACCTTTTTTTAATATCCATAAGAGAAAAAGTACGAGAACCGGGATTGTTACAAATAAGAACAAAGCCAGTTGAACATTAATTAATAGCGCCATGAACGCTCCACCTATGACAAGTAAAGGTGCTCGTGCCATGATGCGTAACCCCATAAAAATCGTGTTTTGAATTTGAGTAATGTCGTTTGTCAAACGCGTCATTAAAGATGACGTTGCAAAAGGCTGCAATTTCCCAAGGCTTGAACGCTGAATGTTTTTAAACATTGCGTTTCGCAAATCAAACCCTGTACTTTGACCAGCGTGACCTGCATAAAACGAGTTTAAAATTCCCGAAACAAATGCAATTAAAGAGAGCCCTACCATCACGCTTCCCCAAATAAGAACGGTTGTTAAATCATCTTGTAGAATGCCTTCATTAATAATTCGAGCAAGCAAAAGTGGTTGCACAAGCTCTACCGTTAGTTCAAGAAGCATGAATATAAAGGCAATAATTGCCACCGCTTTATACGGTAATAAATAAGAAAAAACGGTTCTCAACTCAATCGACCCCTCCAAAATACTACGGAACCCAAAATATCTTTCTTTAGTTTAGCTTATTTTTGCATTGTTCACTATCTTTTAGACAGAAAAAATTTCTAAGGTATCTCCTTAGAAATTTTTGTTAGATGTAAAATATGCTTAATTAATAGATTATTAGATTTGGCCTACCATAGCTAACACAATTACTCCGGCTACACTAACTAAGAACACTGCGGAAATTAACTTAACAAAGCTTGGGTTCACTTTCTCTCTCTTCTCCTTTTTTAATTATGATCTTTTCTTTAAGTATACAACGAATGATCCGTTAAAACCATGTAATAATCTACAAATCTTGTCAATTAATCATGACTTTAGCGAAGTCAGTTGATTAACAATTGACGATGTGATCTCATGAGCAAGTCGGACACGGCCAGCCCAATTCATTATTTCATCCTGTTCAGTCACTCGATTTTGCTCTTTATAACAAAGCCCGTCTAGAAAAAGGCTTGAGAACGTGGCTTCTGGCAGGAATCGTTTTACTACTAATGGCCACTCAGCATCGGTCATTTTCGCATCAGAAATAGGAATCTGTTTGACAATCTCTTCTAGCGCCCGCCTACTCATTCCAGCAGACCCAGCCGTCACATCGGCTTTCTGATTGATCGCCAGTGAAAAAACGTAATTCACCCATTTCTCAGTCTCCCGCCATTCAAGCGGATGACTTAAAAAAGCTTTCTCAGAGCGTCCAAGGATTGCGTAATCAAAACCCTTTATCAATTCTAATGTGACATTGAGCTCTGCTAAATCTTCTTCCATCCACGTGAATAAACGGTCTAAATCGCAATAGTGATAGGACAGGTTTTGTTGCTGATCACGCCATGCAAAGCGCAGCGCTTCTCTTCTAGCAAAAGCAGCACCTTTTTTGGCAACGCGGATAACCGTCACCCCATGCTCTTTTGCTATTTGCTCTAAGCGATGATCCGATTGATCACTTAATGCCAAAAAACAATTATGGTAGATTTGCTTCAGTTTCGGCATGTGAACGTGAAACGCTTTGAGAAAACGAGCTTCTGAATCATGCATCACCGTAACTAAAGTTGGTTTCATCCTAATCACTCCTCCCATTCATTATGGCACAACTTGATTAAACTTAGTTCTCTAGTAAGAAAAAAAAGGTACTGAAAGACAGCACCCTCTTACAACGGTTTAAAGCCTGTTTTTGCAGCTAATAAAGCCATTACATCATAACCTTCTTGATTTGGATGTACACCATCTCTCGATAGAAAACGCTGTTCATTTCCTTGAAACGCTCGATAGACATCGACAACTTTCACATGTCGGTTTTGTTCAAGCGTATACAAGCTACGGTTAAACTTTGACAAGTATTGATCGAGTAAAGGAATTGAGCCAAACGGATTATACGTGTTAAATACTCGAATTATATATGGCTTCTTACTCCCTCGCTTCTGATCAGTAACAAACGCAACAAGAGCATGTAAACAAGCACAAGCTCGTTCACTCGCCTGTATGGCTGGCTCTATTGAATTCGTTTGGCTTACTGCCATAAACGACTGAAGAAAATCATTCCCACCTGCTGTAATTGTTATTATATCCGCTTTGGCAATGGCGTTTCGATGTGTTTCCGCTAAACGATAAAGCTCTTTGGTCGTAAAACCTGAATGGGCCAATTTATGAACATGTACAGGCCTTTGTAAAGCTTGCTCGGCCATAAAACGATAAGGCGGCACAAAACCGCCCCTTGTTGATCCGACTCCGACCGTTAGTGAGTCCCCGAGCGCCAGATACTGGTATGCATTGCTCATCTCCATCCTCCTTCCAAGACTAGCTTATTCGTTCTTAAAAAGAGGGGGAACGGCGCACGATTAGTTTACAAGTAGAGGAGATGGTTTTTTTGTATACCAGAGCGTTAGATCATGAAGCGCACGTGTACAGCCTACATATAGCAGCTTTTTATGAAGCTCATCATTCGGGTAGTTCTGTTCATCAACATAAAGAAGCAAAACAGAATCAAACTCAAATCCTTTTGCCAAATATATAGGCATGACGGATAATCCACCACGATAGGTTTGGTCAGAAGCCTGTAAATGAGTTAATTTCACACCTGCCTTGGACAGCTGTTCATACACTTCCGCACTTTCTGCTTTTGTTCTCGTTAATATAGCCGCAGTCTCTGCCTCGTTATTTCGAGCAATCCAATTCTTAAGCTGTTCCTTTTCTTGCCGCTCGACAACAACTTCCTTGCCACTTCGAAATACTGGTTTTGCAAGAGAAGGACCATTCTCAAGCTGGGCAAGAATGGTGTTACTGAACTGAATGATCTCCATTGTTGAACGATAACTTCGTTCCATCTGAACATAGGCAATTTCTTTAGTTGAAAATGCTTCCTGAATAGCTAACCAAGTGGAAATACCTTCATTCCCATGAATGCCTTGGGCAAGATCACCTAAGATGGTAAATCCACCTTGTCTCGTTCTTTCTTTTAAAACGGCAATCATGAATGGAGAACTGTCTTGTGCTTCATCGATAACGATGTGATCAAACCGATCTTCTTTTTCAATTCCGCGCATCCTTTGATGAATGAATAATACGGGAGCTATGTCTTCATAAGCTAGCTGTTTTTTTCCTAAACCCGCTGAAACACTCATCCCTTCTTGCTTTAAGAAAGCTGTGTAATGTTTGATGTAGTTTGGCATGGCCCATGTACTCATGTAAGCCCTAAGACGCTTAAGTGCCTCCGACTTCATACTTTTTTGTTCTTTCAAATCATCAAACCACTTCACTTCTATTTCAATCCAGCGTTTCATGCGGGCCAGGAGCCGCTCTCGTTTTTTCAAAGGAGGTGAAGCAGCAAAATCTTTTTCAATCCATGTTTGAATTGTTTGATTGCCAAGCACCTTACCATCCCAAGCGAGGAAATCGTTTGTAGGAATGCTTTTTGCAATGGATTCGGTCATATACTGTTCGAGTTTCGCTTTAAATGCTAGCGACCCTTTTTGTTTTTGTTCTTTCTCCACTTGAGCTGGGATCAATCGTTCAAATTGATTCTCCATTCGTTCTACTAGTGGCTGAGCAGTAATCCCCTGACCGACTTCCGCAATGGCCCAATCCACAAACGTTCGTTGTGTAATGCCACCAACACCAAGCTCTGGTAATACATGTGAGATGTAATCAAGAAACATTGCGTTTGGTGCAAAAATAATCATTCTTTCCGCTTTTAATTGTTCACGATACTCATACAACAGAAACGCAAGGCGGTGCAGAGCAACCGTTGTTTTCCCGCTCCCTGCTGCTCCTTGAATGATTAATGGTTCCTTTAAAGCGTGGCGAATAATGGCATTCTGCTCTGCTTGTATAGTGGAGACAATGTCTTTAAGCTTGTTGTCTTTCTGTTCACCTAATTTGTATAAAAGAAACTCATCTCCCCCACTCGCTTCCTGCCCTTCCACATAACTATCGACTACGCGCTGAAGGGTACGAGATCGTATAACAATGTTGCGTTTTAATTGAATTTCACCCTCAACCACACCTTCGGGTGATACATAATAGACATCATCCTCACTGCCGGAAAAGGAATAGAATAAAGAAGAAACTGGCGCGCGCCAATCAACAATAAGTGGATCTCCTGTTACCTCATCATGTACACCGACTTTTCCAATGTATAAGGCCTTACCGTTGTTCTGTTCCCATTCTTTAAAATCAAGTCTGCCAAAATAAGGTTCAACTGTTGCTGACTTTAACGCTTCTCGTTGAAGCTCTCTCCGATCTTCAAGCACTTGTTGTGTAAAGTCTTCTCCCCGGTAACGAGGAGTCTGCTCAAGCGTATCTGCTAGATCATCAACTTGATTTAATGTTCTTTCTAACCGAGCTAATTCTTCCTTTACATTTGACACGTATTTCACTCCTCTCAAACTAATACTACTCTTTTATTTTGAAGAAAAAATAAAAAAAGTATAGACTTTTTCTTTTCCTTTTAGTAAGCTTTATATAGTTCAATTGCCAAAAATAAATATGACATAATATGGAAACTACCTACAAAATGTACGGTAGCTTTTTTTTGCCCTTCCACTATGATGTCAGAAAATATCCCAGTCTTTTTTTTACTGATTTACGAAAAATCTATAATTTCTCCAAACAACTTTTACAAAAATCGATTATACTAGACTTGTTTCCTCAAAAATCAGCAGTTAGTAGAGTCGTCAATAGCAGTTTTTTCAAAAAGTTAGCATAGATTTAAAACAGTCCATTTTCGCCCAATCAATTGATGTTATCACGTTTTTTGCTTTATTCATTTACAGCATCACATGAAAGCGGTAAAAACGGTTCTTGACGGTTTTACAAACTCTATCTACAATAATCGAGGAAGCTACATTTTAACCAACTTTTAGGGGGATCTACAATTGAAGAAAAAGGTTTTGGGTTCAGCGTTTGTAGCAGTAACAGCTTTATTGTTAGCAGCATGTGGCGGCGGAGATGAAGTATTTGAACCGACTGACAAATTACGTGTTCAGTTTGTTCCTTCACAAAATGCTGAAACACTAGATGTCATCGCTCAACCACTGGAAGATTTACTTTCAGAACAATTAGATGGAATTGAAGTGGAAGTGTCTGTTTCTACCGATTATCCATCAGTTATTACAGCACTAGGGTCTGGAGCTGTAGATGTTGGATTCTTACCTCCTAATGCATATGTCACTGCAAAAGAGGAAGGTTTTGCAGAGGTAATTCTTCAATCGCTTCGTTATGGAGTAAATGAAGAAGATGGTTCGCCTACAGACGAACTCGTTGAAGGCTATAAATCTCAATTTTTAGTGAGAGCGGACTCTGATATTGAAACAATTGAAGATGTCGCTGGTACAACAGTTGCTTTCCAAGGAAGATCATCCTCTGCTGGTTATGTATGGCCTGCAGGAGCTTTACTTGATGCTGGAATTGACCCAGAAGCAGATGTAAATGCTGTAGAACGTCAAGGTCATGACCAAGCAATTCTAAGCTTACTTGATGAGTCGGTTGATGTTGCTGTTACATTCCAAGATGCACGGAACACTGTTGCAAATGATTTCCCAGATGTATGGGAAACAACACGTGTTATTGCAACAACAGAAATGATTCCAAACGATACCATTTCTGTTCGTGCTGACATGTCTGAAGAATGGCAAGAAAAGCTACAAGATGCATTTATCGCCATCGGTGAGAGTGAAGAAGGTCGCCAAATTATCTTTGATGTATACTCCCATGAAGGTTATATGAAATCAGAAGATAGTAATTTTGATATTGTTCGTCAATATGCCGAAGAAATTGAATAAACTATTCCTATATTTAATTTAAATTAAGCTCGTTGAGCCCGTCCATCTTAAATGTGCGGGCTCTCAATTTATATACTTACTATTCAATAGATGATTTATGAAGAAAGTTGGGACGTAATGATTGAAATTAAGAATGTGTCCAAGACGTATCCAAACGGCACAAAAGGTTTACAAAATATTAATCTAACAATTGAGCAAGGTGAATTTGTCGTTATCGTTGGTTTATCTGGAGCCGGTAAGTCAACCTTACTTCGTTCGATTAACCGCTTAAATGAAATTTCTGAAGGTGAAATTTTAATTAATGAGCAGTCAATCACTAGTGCAAAAGGAAAATCATTACGGCAGATTCGTCAACAAACATCAATGATTTTTCAAAGTTTTAATTTAGTTAAACGCTCTTCTGTTCTTCGCAACGTGTTATCAGGACGTGTTGGTTACCACGGTACGATTAGAACGGTATTAAATCTATTTCCAAAGCATGACGTTGAACTAGCTTTTCAAGCATTAGACCGCGTCAACATTATTGAAAAAGCCTATTCAAAAGCTAGTGATCTATCCGGAGGCCAACAGCAGCGTGTAGCCATTGCCCGAGCCCTTGCACAGGAGCCGAGCGTAATTCTTGCCGATGAACCAACCGCTTCGCTTGATCCGTTAACGACGAAACAAGTAATGGATGATTTAAAGCGAATTAATCAAGAAGATAAGATTACGACAATCGTTAATCTGCATTTCATAGATTTAGCACGTGAGTATGCTACTCGCATTATCGGTTTACGGGCGGGGGAAGTTGTGTTTGATGGTCCTGTTTCAGAAGCGACGGACGAGAAGTTTGCGGAAATCTACGGACGTCCGATTCAAGAGGATGAGCTTTTAGGGGAGGATTTACATGAGCCAGCCACTCCACCAGCAGATATCTAAGCCACCTAAAACAAAGCTTTATACTTCACTTCTACTTATTCTAGCAGTAATTGGAACTAGCGCCTGGTATATAAACGCAAACCCTCTAATTTTAATTCAGCGCGGCGACCGTGCCTTTGATATTATTTTTAGAATGATTCCGCCTGATATGACATTCTTTTTTAATGCAACATCAGCTATGTTAGAAACAATTCGGATGGCATTAATTGGAACGACATTTGGTGCAATACTTGCAATCCCTATTCTTTTTTTCTGTGCTGCTAATGTTGCAACACCTGTATGGATTCACCAGCCATCACGTATCCTTTTAAATGCATTAAGAACGGTTCCTGATATTTTACTAGCTGCTATTTTTGCTGCGATCTTAGGCTTTAACACATTAGCCGGTATTGTAGCGTTAAGTATTTTTTCAATTGGAGTTATTGGAAAGTTATCTTATGAAGCAGTAGAAAACATTGATAAAGGACCACTTGAGTCAATGACATCGGTTGGAGCAAACAAAATACAGTGGATTGTTTTTGGCGTTGTTCCACAGATGTTGCCACAGTTCACGTCGTTTGTTCTTTACACATTAGAAATCAATGTACGTGCTGCTGCAATACTTGGTATAGTAGGTGCTGGTGGTATTGGGCGACTGTATACAAATGCCTTAGCCTCTTATTCATTTGATCAAGTTTTTGCTTTAATCTTATATACATTAATTGTGGTATTAATTATTGATTTTATTAGCTTAAAAATTCGGGAGCGCCTAATATGAATGATTTAAGAAGTAAGGTTCAGAAACCGAAGAGAAATTGGATAAAAACAGCTGTTATAGTCCTAGCGCTTATTTCGCTATACGTTTGGGGTTTTGCGGGGATAAATTTTTCTGGTATTTCACCAAATGCTGGTACTGTAACCTCTGCCATCTTAAATGGTTTTATTAACCCAGAATGGGATTATATTTATCGTCCTGGTCAGGAAGATTTAATTCAAAATTTACTTGAGACGTTTGCTATTGCTTTAGTTGGTATTACACTTTCTATTATTCTTTCGTTCCCTATCGCTTTCTGGGCAGCTCGAAACTTAAGCGTAAAACGAATTATATCAGGGTCAGGTAAATCCTTCTTAAGTTTTTTCCGTACCTTTCCTGATATCGTAATGGCACTAATCTTCATAGCCATTGTTGGTCCAAGTCCTTATGCTGGGATGCTTGCATTAGGCGTTAGCGCAATGGGGATGCTCGGTAAACTTTATGCTGAGGAAATTGAAGCAATTGACCCTGGTCCATCGGAAGCGCTCGTAGCTGCCGGTGCTAACAAACTTCAAGTGCTCTTATTTGCGGTTGTACCACAAGTTCTACCTGGCTTTATTTCTGCCACGCTTTATCGATTTGAAATAAACCTTCGTTCTGCCGCTACACTTGGAATTGTAGGTGCTGGTGGTATCGGTGCCCCGCTTATCTTTGCAATAAATGGTCGTAGCTGGGACCGTGTAGCCATTATTTTAATTGGCTTAGTTGTTTTCGTATTAGTTATTGATCTAATTTCAAGTGCGTTGCGTAAAAAAGTTATTTAACGTACTGTTATAGTAAGAAAGCTTACGCTTTTAATTTGCGTAAGCTTTTTTCATTACAAAAGGAGTGAAAGAAAATGCCATCTATCTTATTTATTGGTGCAGGGCGCATGGCAGAAGCGATTTTTAAAGGAATTTTACAGAATGAAGATTCCTCCTTCCAACCAATCTATGTAGCGAACCAATCAAACCAAACCAAATTGCAAGAGCTCTCTTCCATTTATAAAATTCAAGCTTTAAGCAGCTGGCAGGAAAAATTAGAAGTAGCTGATGTTGTTTTACTTGCAGCTCCACCTTCTGCTCACTCTAGGTTGCTAAGAGAACTCTCTTCTCACGTCACGAACCAGCTAATTGTCACAGTTGCTGCTGGAATTGGACCGAGTGAACTTGAGCAAAATTTACCCTCAGGTACTGCAACTGCCTGGATTATGCCGAATACGGCTGCACAGGCTAGTGCGTCGATCAGCTTATATGCATTCGGTTCAACAGTTTCAGACATGCAAAAAGAACTTGTTCGAGAATTGGTTGAGGCAATTGGGGCTGGGGAAGAAATGAGTGAAGAACAGGTTCATGAGCTAACAGCGATTACTGGGAGTGCCCCTGCCTTTGTTTATGAGATGACATTGCAACTCGAACAACTAGCAAAAACACATGGGCTAACAGATGAACAGGCACGTAATTTAGTAGTGTCCATGCTTGCCGGTAGTGCCAAGATGCTGCAAACCGGAATTTCTCCAATAGAGCTACGAGACCAAGTAACGACTCCTGGCGGGGCAACGGAAGCAGGACTTCAGTCGCTTGAACGTGATCAATTCTCAGCAACGATTTCCCGGGCAGTTATTGCTGTAACGGAACACGCTAGAAATAAAAGGAATTAATCGCACCATTTGACTCATTTATGCGTGAAATTGTTTAGACGTGGCCATTATAAGGGTATAGTCTTTTACAATACATAGAAGGGCTGGTGCTCAGATGCTCCGGACAGTTTTAATGATAATTGGCGCGATTGTTGTAATAAGTTTTCTTGTATCACTTATTTTTTAATAAAAATACGAAAAGAATGCCTCGCAATGAGGCATTCTTTTTTTAAAACAATCCTTTTTTGCCAAAATGAATTCGACTTCGTTTTAAATAGACGACTAAGAGTAGCAGCACGGTTATTTCTGCTAGCGGAATAACAAGCCAAATCGCTGTTACGCCAAAAAGGAAAGGTATAGTCATCAAAAAGAGCAGCATAAATAAAATCTGACGCCCTGCCGTAATCCATGTCGCAATGGCGACCTCGCCAATCGATTGAAAATACGTCATCAGTACAAAGTTCGCACCCATTACTAAGTAGGCAATAAAGAAAATGCGAATACCTGTCACAGCTAGATCTTTTACTTCTTGAGGAAAGTCTCCGAAAATATTGACGATCGGAACTGCTGCGACTTGACCGATTAAGAAACAAGCAATTCCCACACCAAAGCCCGTTCGAATGGCAATCCGCATGATTTCTGCTTTCTTCTCTACTTGATTGGCCCCGTGAAAATAACTAACGATTGGCTGAATCGCTGCCCCCATCCCTAAAAACATCAGCAACATGACGCCATGAACATAATTTAAGACTGAAAAAGCAGCAACCCCAGCTGTGCCGGCTAAACGCGCAAACATAATGTTATGAGATATCGTAAAGGCCGAAATACCTACCTCAGCGAGAAAGCTTGGAAAGCCAAACAGCAGCGCTCGTTTAGCTAAGAGTGCATCGAAGCGTAAGCGAACCAATTTTAAATTGCTACGCTTTGTAAAGAAATGCGAGACAAGCACCAACAGTCCGAGCGTGGCAGCCAAAATCGTTCCAAAAGCAATTTCCCTTACGCCTAAATCAAGCACGTACAAGATGACGTAATTAATTCCAACATTTGAAAAAGCGGTTGTTACCAATGCCGCCATTGCAAGCGTTGGATTTCCATCATTTCGGACAAAAATACTGAACGCATTTTCGAGGGTGAACACAAAACCAAAAATTAAAAACACATTCATATAAGCCGCTGCAAAAGGCGCTGTTTCGTCGTTTGCACCAAGTGCATAAACAAGTGGATCATGGAATAGCCAAGCAATTACTCCAATGAGAAGCGTTCCGATTCCAATTAATGCAAGCGAGTGTGTAAAAATAAACTGCGCCTGTTTTGATTCCTTCCGCCCCATCGCTTGCGAATAAAGCGTAGCTCCACCAATTCCAAGCCACAAGGACATTCCGACAAAAATCGTATAAACTGGTCCCGCTATATTCACTCCCGCGAGCGCTACAGGACCAAGCTTGTTCCCTACCATAATTCCGTCTACTGCTAAATTAACAGCCATTAAAAGCATTCCAACGAGAGAAGGGATTAAATACCTCAGAAATACTTTTCCTATCCGTTCATGATCCAGTGGATTAAATGCTTGATTCTGATTCAATGTCCTCACCCACTATTTCTTTAAGTTACATCCATCCTAACGTATTATAGCAGAGGTTTGATTTTTAGGGGAAATCAATTTTAAAAAGCAAAAACAGACTTTTAGTCCTAATACTAATTTCTTAATTTTACACAATGTTAATTGTTTTATTTTCCTTAAAAAAGGTATAATGTAGTAGGAATTTACACCTAAAGGAAGCGTGGTCAATTTACATGAACAAGAACAAAAACAAAATTATGCTTATTTTTGCAACATTCGTCGTCGGCTTCTCATTTATTATTTATTTTCTACATTCCTATGTTGGATGGCTTGATACGTATCTATTAATCTCTTCTCTTGAGACGCGGGGTGAGACGAATATCGTTCTCCAACACATTCTTTCATTTGTTCCTCTGCTATTATTACTTGTTTCTGGCGGCATGGTGCTGAAGTATCCCGATTCTATGAAATCATCCTTTTTAATCATGTTGACGTTAACATTTGCAAGCATTTCTATTATTGCAAATGGAGATGGATTAGCTGAATATCACTTCTCTATCTTTATGGTTATTGCTAGCCTTGCATATTTCAGCAGACCTAGTCTCATTCTCTACAGCACTGGCATATTTGCCGTCCAACATTTCCTTGGCTACGTTGCTTTTCCAGAACTTATTTGTGGAACTGATTCTTACCCGTTTTCACTACTGATGATTCACGTCATCTTTCTATTGGCAACAAGCTCCATTATCATTGTTCAACTAAGTGAGAGAAACCGCTTTGTACGCTTTGCTGAATTAGAAAAATCCAAAAATGAAAAAATGGTCCACTCCTTATTAGAGCGGGTTCAAACGGCATCGATCGAGGTAAACAAGAGCTCAGATATGCTTGAACAAGATGTTAATCATGCAAAAGAGGTTACTACGTCACTGAATCAGACCATCCGCTATGTTGAAGATTCAGCATATCAGTATGAACAATCGACTAACGATAACAAAGAACTTCTATTGGAACTTCACACACAGCTAGAAACGATTCACAACCAAACAGGTCTTGCCTTTAAAGCAGTATCCGCCAATCAAGATTCCGTCGAAAAAGGCAAAAGCAGCATAGCGCGTACGAAACTTAAAATGGATGAAATCTTTTCGACCGCCAATCGACTTGAGTCAACCTTTATCGAAGTAAAGGAACAAACAAGTAACATTACCAAAACGCTTGGCCATATTCGACAGATTGCCCAACAAACTCATTTACTTGCTTTAAATGCTTCGATTGAAGCTGCACGTGCGGGTGAAGCCGGGCAAGGATTTGCGGTTGTCGCCGAAGAAGTTCGGAAGCTTTCCTTACAAACAACGCAATACGCAAGTGGCATTGACGATTTCGCTAAATCCATTCAAACGAGCACTACGAGCATGGAAGAAGATATTCAACGCAATTCATTATCTGTCAATCAGGGCTTAACACAAATGAACGAAACAGAAGATTTATTTGCATTAATGGAGACATACACAGCAACCGTCCATGAAGAAACGAATAAATCATCAACACTTTCCTATGAAATCTCTACCTACAGCCAGATGATTGAGCGTTCACTAGCAGATATGGGCTCGATTGTCCGGATGTTAAATAATCGAACGCGCTCTGTCTCTGATGCGGCAGAAAAACAGGAAACCACATGGGATACCCTTAACCATATTTCCAAGCAATTAAAACAAGCAACAACTCTTCTTAACGCAGATTTAAATGAGCTTACACTTATTAAGGGCGCTTAAGTTAAAGCGCTCTTTCTTATGAAAACTTCCTTCTCTGCATTAAATTGAAAAACATCTGGATTTCTCATCGTTTTCCATTCTTTAAAACCAAATTCATGTTGATAGGAATGTATTAGCAGGGCTAGCAAGTTTCCATGCGTGACTAAAATCGTATTTTTTTCTGAAACTAAGACTTCGTTCAACACAGCACGAATTCTAGCAGTTGCTTCATTAGAAGATTCTCCACCCTCTAACTTCAGATTTAAATCTTCAAAACTATGCTTCAACGGTGACATCCAGTCTTGAAGTAAACGAGTGCTCAAGACCCTCTCTGCTAGTCGGCTGTCTTTTAAAATAGGTAGTTGCTGAGCTTTTGCTGTTGGACTAATGGTTTCCAATGCCCGTGTATAAGGGCTTGCTACAATTTGATCAATCTGTATTTGGTCAAAATAAGGCTGTAAGCGAATGGCATCATTCCTTCCCCCGTCGGTCAACACCGCATCTGGTTCTTGCCCAACTGCCTCGGCATGACGCACAAAATAGATTATCTGCTTTTCCATTTAATCACTCTCCTTCCCTTCATTGTAATCGACGTATACGCAATTTTCATTTTTAATAAAAAGTTCTAATAAACAAAAAAAGGAGGCAACCTAATTGCTTAATGAACCTCTCTATCCTTCTCAGTCGCCGCTTCCATGGGAAACGGCTTTGTTTCAAACCTCTTTTGTCAAACGCTTAAAACACTTAGCTCACTTCGGCGCAGGCTCGTTTGTCTCATCCGTCACTCATTCACGTTTTGAACATACGGTAGGTGTTTGGAAACTTGCAGTTCATTTCTTTCCTAATAATCATCTTCTTCGTGCCGCTTCCATCTTACATGATATTGGTCATTTGCCGTTTTCCCACTCAGTGGAACGGGCACTAGGTTTTGATCACCATCAATTAACAAAGTCCTACATTCTTCATCAGGAAATTTCGTCTATTCTTGAGCAAAACAATCTTTCTGCAGAAACCGTCTGTCATTACCTTGATCAAGACACGCCATTAACTGGCTCAAAAAACGTGCTTGGCCTTGATCATCTTGATAGTTTTTTTCGCGATACATATATGGCTGGTTCAGTCGAAGAACTGCCAAGAAATATAATTAATCGTTTAACATGTTCAGCTGATGGGATTGCTGCTAGTGAAGAGGATATTGATCAATTAATGCAGATTATTTTTGCGAATAATAGGCTAATCCACTCCCCTGCACTGCGCGCCGCCGACTATTTATTGGCTGAATCTGTCCGACTCCACTGGCAGGAAGCACACTCTTCATTTGCTTTCCTGATTGATGCGCAAGTAATTGCTGAACTCCTTCAATCTAAAAATAAGCAAGTTACAGAAATGATTCATACCCTTCTTTACCAACCTAAGCCGTTGGTTATCTCTACTTCTGTCAGTGGAAACGGTTTTGTTATACCTAAAGGCAAGATTTATGCCAAACAACCTTTGGTGAATCAAACTCCTTATTGCAATAGTGAGTCAGGCAGAGCATTTCAGCAGAAGTTGAGCCAACTGGCGCAAGAATATGAACTTGTTTTAACGTAAAAAGTGAAGCTGATTTAACCTATCAGCTTCACTTTTTACTATTTATTTTTCATTTTCGGATCAAGCGCGTCCCTCAGTCCGTCTCCAACCATATTAAAGCCGAGCACGACTAGCATGATGGATAAACCAGGGAACAGTACAGTCCAATAGGCATTTTGGATAAATCCTCTTGAATCCGCGAGCATTCTCCCCCATTCTGGTGTGGGTGAAGTGGCTCCCATTCCGAGAAAACCGAGCGCTGCTGCTTCAATAATGGCAATCCCAAATCCAAGCGTGCCTTGGACAATTATCGGCGCAAGACTGTTTGGTAAAATATGATGAAATAGAATACGTCCGTTCTTCATTCCTTGTGCCTTTGCTGCGAGCACAAACTCTTCTGACCGCAAGCTAATTACTTTGGAGCGGACAATTCGACCAAATATCGGGACATTGATAATGGCGATGGCGATCAAGGCATTTTCCAAGGACGGACCAAGAATTGCAACAATTGCTATTGCAAGCAAAATACTTGGAAAAGCAAGCAACACATCAAATACACGTGAAATAATCATGTCGATCCAGCGTCCATAAAAGCCCGCAATTAGACCAAGAGTTGTCCCTACCAACAATGCCCCACTAATGGCAAAAAGACCGATTAATAGCGATATCCGTGCCCCGTGCGCGACTCGAGTAAATACATCTCGTCCTAAATCATCAGTACCCATCCAGTGATCTCCAGATGGAGGCAGTAATCTGATTGAGGGATCTGTCTTGTCAATTGTGTAAGGCGTTAAGTAAGGTGCAAGAATTGCCATGACAATAAAGATAAATAAGATGATACCGCCAATAACCGCAAGTCTATTTTGTAGAAGGGAGGACAGCGATTCTCTCCAAGGCGACCTTACTTTTAAATCCGTATTGGGTGGCGGCCTATGCGGTGGTGTAGCGATTGGTCTTGACTCCATTAAGCCCACCCCCTAATCATATTTGATCCTCGGATCGATTGCAGAATAAAGTAGATCAACAAGTAAGTTAATAAAGATAAAGATTGTTGCCACAATTAGAATGCCTGACTGGATAACAGGATAATCACGATAAGAAATGCCTTCATAAATATAACGACCAATTCCCGGCCAGCTGAAAATCGTTTCCGTCAGAATGGCTCCACCAAGCAACGCACCTGTCTGTAACCCAATTACGGTTAAAACAGGGATTGCCGCGTTTTTCAATGCATGTTTATAGATGACAATTAACTGTCCAGACCCTTTTGCTTGTACCGTACGAATGTAATCGGAACGAAGAACTTCAAGCATACTTGAACGAGTCATTCGCGCAATAATAGCCATCGGAATAGTGCCTAAAGCAATCATCGGCAACACAAGATGACGAAGTGCCGTAATCGTTTGCTCAAAATTCCCTTGAATCAGCGTGTCAAGAACATAAAAATGAGTTATCGCCTCAATCGGATCTCTTGCATTGTTTCTCCCTACCGTTGGCAACCAGCCTAACTCTTGCGCAAAAATCCATTGTTCCATGAGAGCAAGCCAGAATACTGGCATCGAGACACCGACTAAAGCAATAACCATGCATGTGTAGTCGAATATGGAGTTCTGCTTCCACGCACTTATAATACCTGCGTTCACACCAACAATTAACGCGAAGATCATCGCAAACAGCGTTAACTCCATTGTCGCCGCCAAGTAGGGCCAAACTTCCGTTAGAATTTCATTATTTGTTCGCATTGAGACGCCTAAATCCCCAGTTACTAAACTTCCTATGTAATCCCCATACTGCACCCAAAATGGGTTATTTAAGCCTAGTTGTTCCTCAAGTTCGGCAATCGCTTCAGGTGTAGCCTGCTCTCCTAAAATCGTTTGTGCAGGATTTCCTGGAATCAGCCAAATGATTGAGAACGTCACGATCGTCATCCCGATCAGCACGGGGATGAGTAACAGAATACGGCGAATAGCGTAGGCAAGCATCGTTTCACCTCATTTTTTTAGCGGTAAAGCAAGGCAGCGCAACAGGTGCGACTGCCTTAGCTTCTCTAGATTGACTTAGTTTTCAAGAGACACATGCTTTAAGCTTTCGCTTGTTGACGGATGTGGCACATAGCCATTAATTGCGTCAGATCCTGCTAGAATCGGTATTGAATGGACAAGAGGAACCATTGGAGCATCGTCATGAATAAGAGCCTGTGCTTGCTCATAAAGTGCTGCGCGCTCATCCGGATCAACCGTACGTTTTGCTTCGTCTAAAATTCCATCGACTTCTTCATTGCTATAGAACGTTTGGTTGCTTCCAGGAATTCCATCTGTATGCATCAACGTACCTAAGAAATAATCTGGATCTCCATTCACACCAGACCAGCCAAGCATAAACACGTCATGGTAACCAAGCTCAATTTCTTCCAAATAAACCGCCCACTCTTTCTCGACGATGTTCGCTTCAATATTAAACTCGCTTAATTCTGCTTGAATTAACTCCGCTGCACGACGTGGATTTGGCATGTACGGTCTTGCAACTGGCATCGTCCAAAGATCAAACTCAAAGCCATCTCCTAAACCAGCTTCATCGAGCAGCTCTTGCGCTCGTTCAGGGTTGTACTCATACTCTTCAACTGCGTCATTGTGGCCTAAATAATCTTCAGGTACCGGGTTTTTCGCCGGAGTAGCCTGACCACCATATACCGCGGTTATCAAAGCTTCTTTATCAATAATATGGTTAAAGGCTTGACGAACGAGCGGATCATCAAATGGCTCAACTTCTGTGTTGAAACCAAGGTAACCAAAGTTATTTGGCGGACGCTCGAAAACGCTATATCCTTCCGCGCCTTCAACTTGTGACATATCATCCGGAGAAAGTCCGTCCATTAAGTCAATATCCCCTGATAATAAGGCACTCATCCTAGCTGTATTATCTGGAATGATGGTAAACGTTACGCCATCCAAGTATGGAAGCCCTTCATCCCAGTAATCTTCGTTTTTCACTAATTGAATTTGTGAATCACGCTGCCAGCTTTCGAATTTGAACGGTCCGGTACCGACAGGGTTTTCATCAATATCTGCTCCATACTCTTCTAATGCAGCTGGTGAGATCATCGCAAAATAACTAGCGCCAAGGTTTTGTAAGAATGCACCAAGCGGCTGATTTAAAATAAATTCGACTTCATAGTCACTGATGACATTCACTTCATCAATAACATGGTCTTCACCTACTCCAAACAAAGACCCGTAAACGCTGTACGAATACCCTTCATCACGGAATCCGAACTCGTGGTCAGGATCGCCCCATCGCTCAAAGTTTGTTTTTACTGCTTCGGCATTAAAAGGTGTCCCATCATGGAAAGTAACGCCTTCACGCAAGTTAAATACATAGCTGAGACCATCTTCACTAGGCGTCCAGTCCAAAGCTAAGCCCGGTTTTAATTCAAAGGAATCTTCATCAAACTCAATCAACGTTTCATACACTTGTTTTGTTACCCGCGATGACTCCCCGTCCGTAACTGCGCCAGGGTCAAGCCCCTGTGAATCCCCGCCACGAGAGAAAATAAGTGTCCCGCCTTCTGTTGCTTCTTCTGTGCCATTACCGTTATCGCCAGTGCCGTTATTCCCATTTCCATTGTCATCGCCACCAGTGTCCTCCCCACCACAAGCTGCTAAAACAAACACTGATAAAAACGCCGTTGAAATTAAACGCAAGCGAGCTTTTTTCATATCACATTCTCCTCTTTTGTAGTTTCGTTATATAGATGACAGGCAACCTGATGATTAGGTGCTACTTCTTGCCAAATTGGAACATCTGTCTTACATACATCCATACACGATGGGCATCGGGTGTGAAACGCACAGCCTGAAGGCGGGTTTGAGGGGCTTGGCACATCCCCTTGTAAAATAACCCGTTCCTGCTTGATGTCTGGATCCGGTACAGGTACAGCAGACATGAGCGCTTTTGTATAGGGATGCTTTGGCTCATCATAAAGCAGATCCTTGTTTGCGAGTTCAACCATTTTCCCAAGGTACATCACACCAACACGGTCACTAATATGTTTTACAACGCTTAAGTCATGGGCAATAAATAAATACGTTAATTTAAATTCTTTTTTCAGTTTTTCCATTAAGTTCAGAATTTGAGATTGAACAGAAACATCTAGGGCCGATACGGGTTCATCACAGATGATTAACTTTGGATTAACCGCAAGTGCTCTAGCTATTCCGATCCGCTGCCGTTGTCCGCCACTAAATTGGTGAGGGTATCGCTTTGCATGTTCACTTCTTAAACCGACCGTTTCCAGCAATTCTTTTACTTTTTGTTTTCGTTCAGTCTTTGATCCAATCCCATGCACGAGCAGAGGCTCCCCAATAATTTTCCCAACTGTATGGCGTGGATTTAACGATGCATAAGGGTCTTGGAAAATAATTTGCATATCCCTACGTAATTTTCGAACGTTTTCCGATGAGAGCTGCATAATGTCCTCGCCATTAAAGCGAACTTCACCCGCAGTCGGTTCAATTAAACGAAGTATTGATTTTCCCGTCGTTGATTTTCCACAGCCAGACTCACCAACAATGCCCAGTATTTCTCCTTCTTGCATCGAGAAGGAGATCCCGTCCACTGCTTTGACTTCTCCAACTTTTTTAGATAAAACGCCTCCGTTAATATCAAAATACGTTTTTAAACCCTTTACTTCTAATATTGGTTCAGCTGACACTTTCCTCCTCCTCTCTGTAAAGCAGGCAGCGACAAGCCCGTGATTCTTCAAGCTCAAACAATGGTGGATTCTCCGTGAAACAAGCATCAAATGCATACTCGCAGCGCTCTGCAAAACGACAACCGACCTCAATTGAACCAGGTTGCGGTACTGTTCCTGGAATGGAATACAGCTCTTGTTCTCGTTCCGTCAGCTTAGGTAATGAGCGGATTAATCCCTGCGTATAAGGATGCTTTGGATCTTTTAAAATCATTCGCACAGTTCCCTCTTCGACGATTTGCCCAGCATACATCACGATAACGCGGTTACAAATATCCGCTACCACGCCAAGGTCATGTGTGATTAATAAAATGGCTGTCCCTTTTGACTGGTTTAGTGATTTCATTAAATCAAGAATCTGAGCTTGAATTGTCACGTCGAGCGCTGTTGTTGGTTCATCTGCAATCAGAACTTCTGGGTCACAAGACATCGCCATCGCAATCATAATCCGCTGGCGCATCCCCCCCGACAGCTGATGAGGGTAATTATGTATGAGCTCTTCCGCTCGAGGAATCCCAACCAGCTTCACTAAATCAATCGCTTTTTTTTCGGCCTCTTTTTTTGATACCTTATTGTGATTTCGAATTGCTTCGACTAACTGATTTCCAATCGTGAACAGCGGATTTAGTGACGTCATCGGCTCTTGAAAGATCATTGAAATTTCCTTACCTCGGACTTGCTTCATCCGCTTAGGGGAGGCCTTCGTCAAATCTTCGCCTTTAAAAACAATTTCACCAGAATTAATCTTTCCCGGCGGACTTGGAATAAGTCTCATAATGGATAAGGAAGTGACACTTTTCCCACAACCTGATTCACCGACAATTCCAACAACTTCACCTTTATTAATGTGAAGACTGACACCATCAACCGCTGGAATTTCTCTTCGACCAGATTGAAAGGTTGTCTGAAGATTCTTAAGTTGAAGAACAGCCTGTTCCACTTTTTCCCCTCCATCCTCGTAATGAATTAAAATATAACATTAAGAGTACAAAAAAAATGTCGAAATGGCAACAATTTTTTATTTTTTTAAAATCATTTCTTTTATTGGGAAACTACTCCATTCTTATGCTTGCATTTCCTTATTTAGTTCAAATTTATATGAGTACGCTCTCTTTCCAAAGATGCGTTTTGACTATACCTTTAACGCTTCACTCAATTTTAAAAAGAAAAAAGGCTAGCGAATTCAACCATTCACTAGCCTACATTTTATTCTGTTTCCTCTTCTTCAGGCGTTATCGTTTCTTCTTCATCAGACGATGTCTCATCTTCTAACTCAAATTCCTCAACTTCACCAAACTCATCTTCCACCGTTTGGTTTGTAAATTCTAGTACGGATAAGATCCCCTCACCTGTGTCATTTACAGTCGCTTCTAGCTCATCACCTTCTGTAATAAAAACAGCATTCGCATTCGAGGTAATGTCAAATTCAAGAACGCGGCTTTCTCCATCAATGAGTACTTGCAAATAGCGATTACTTACCGTATGGCTCACGCGATAAACAGAACCTGAAACCGTCTCCTCATCAAGCAAATCGGTTGGGATATAATCGTCTGATCCTAAATCATTAGCAAGCATTTGACGGTATTGATTAAACGCTTCCTCGCGAGAAGTTCCTCTGGCTACGCTTGATGTTTCTGCATGAACCATGGCAATTTCACGCATTAAGCCGCTTTGATCCACTACTGGAACGACCCATGTGTAGTTGTCATACACTGAGTAAAGGACAGGCTGTGTGCCTTCCCATTGCTCTCGCTGAAAGGTCCGATTAACCGCATCGCGGGCGCCACGAGCATTCGTCATACCAGAAGTGCCTGAGTAATACGTTGCATCACCTGTTTGCGCATTGATCATTGTAAAGCCAACCATTGCATTTGATTCTTGATTAGGACGCATATGATCGATCATCCAATACATATCACCATCTGGTCCAAGCACGCCAATCATTTCCTCATCACTTGTTGGTTGATGGACACCTTCTTTAGCAAACATTGAATTTAATAAGCCGTTGCTATACGTACCAAACCAGTGAGCGTAATCCAAAGCAATCGAGTAATCAATTGCATTATCAATAAACTCAGGCTGCTCCCCTAAATCGTATTTCTCCATTTCACCCGTTACGGCATCAATTAAGATAACACCGTCTGCCTTAGGACCAGAGCGATAATGTTCATAATACGCATAGGAATAAGCGTAGTAAGGGTTTCCTTCGTCATCCGGTTCAAATGAATGGCCAATTAAAATCACATCACCGTATTCACTTCGCACATGTCGATCAAGATTGTCACCAAAAAAAGCACTCGGGACATACGTCATTTCATATTCATCGACCAGCATTGCTTCTGCATTAGGGTCTTCTGCACTTACCATAACGTAACCAGGTGCAAAATCTGCGCGAATCCACCGCCAAATACTTGAATATTCAATGGGAGATACCCAAAAAAGTTCGTCGTTAATCTTTTGAATGCTCGTTTCACCTAATTCATAAAACGAGTAGTTATCTATGTTTCCGAACACAATCTCAGATTTATAGCGCGCATACGAATACGGAACGGAGCGAACACTCTCTTCTGTGACTGACTCAATCTGATCTGTCGTTACTTCAATTTCGCCAAGTTCAGATAACTCCTGCGTAACAGTTAACGGATAAATCACATTCATTCCAATTAACCCCACAAATAACAGCAGACCAAGACCTGACTGCACAAGTGAGAACTGTGGTTTTTTTAATTTTAGTTTTTGTACTTTCTTTTTGTTTTTTTCATTCGTTGGCAGTTGAATCAATCCAGAAACCATTAAATTAATTGCGATAATAAAACCAAATGTATTTAAGAAACCAGTTATGGATTGATCAATTAACAGGACATAGATAAGAACAAAACTAAGTATGAGCCCAAGAATATAGCGAGCAAGCTGTCCAACCAGCCAATTTTTTGCGCTGCGCTGCATTCCTCTCACCCACTGTTGCGGGTTTAAATTCACACAGGCTAAAGCCATTATTACAATCCAAAAAAACATCTTCTCTCCCCTTTCTTCACAAGTATACTACGATAGTAATGCAAATAGGTTTCAAAATACGTGCAAATTGTCCCATAATATGAGAAAACTAAAATAGAGAATACATCCTTACATATACCCTATAAAACGTAAGAGGAGATATGAGACATGAAGCGAGCAATGATTATTATCAATCCTACTTCAGGAAAGGAAGAAGCGATTCATTACACCGATCAGGCGACCAATTTGCTTAAAGCTGAAGGATACTATGTAACCATTAAAGAAACGCAAAAAGAGTTTGACGCAACGCTATTTTGTGAAGAGGCTTGTAACGAAGAGTATGATTTACTTGTCTCAGCAGGGGGAGATGGTACATTACATGAGACCATTAACGGGATGCTAAACAGCACTCATCGACCAACGCTTGCCGTCATTCCCCTCGGAACTGTTAATGACTTTGCCAGAGCGCTCCACATCCCACTCAACCCAGAAAAAGCCATCCAGACGCTATCATCAAAACATACACGAAAAGCTGATATCGGGAAAATAAATGACTCCTTATTTATAAATGTAGTAGCTGCAGGGAAACTGGCGGAATCTCTGTCTGAAGTACCGTCTGAATCAAAATCAAAATTAGGGTTTTTTGCCTATTTAAAAGAAGGGATAAAAACACTTTCTGGACAAGCAGCAAGTCCGATGAAAGTCACTTATGACGAAGACTCGTGGGAAGGCGATGCCATTCTGTTTGTTGCCGCACTGACTAATTCTGTTGGTGGATTTGAGCAGCTAGCCCCAGGGGCAAAGATCGATGATGGCTTCCTCCATTGTTATGTTATTAAAGATTTAAATTGGTTTAATACAGCTGTTGTCGGCACATCCCTACTTGCTGGTAATTTAGAAAACAGCAGACATGTACACGCTTTTAAAGCAAAAAATATATATGTGGAATCAACGGAAGAGGTCACAACGAATATCGATGGAGAATCTGGACTATGCTTACCGATTCAAATCAGCCTACTACCATCTCACATAAGTGTGCTCATACCTGAAGAGGAGTAAGCCTAAGCTTATTCCTCTTTCATTCTTATGTATGTTATCAATCAACGAGCTGCTCCACTAATAGGACCACACCGTTTAAGTCCGTAATTTCATGTGTTGTTTTCTTTCGCTCCCAGAATTGATTTACCTTCCAAACTCCGGTCATTCCAGCTGCTTCTGCACCTCTGACGTCGTTGTCAGGATGATCACCAACAAATATGCATTCTTCAGGTTTTACTCCTAACCGCTCTGCTGCTCGCAAGAATATCTTTTTATTTGGTTTCTTCATCCCCTCTTCTTCAGAAATTAGAATTTCATCGAAGTATCCATCAACTTTTAGTGCTTTAATTACTCGATGCTGAAACTCAGTGATTCCATTTGAAATTATCGCTAGTTTTAATGATTTTTCTTTCAAAGATTTAAGTGTTGATTCCAGTTGAGAAAAAGGAATTGAGCTTGCATGGAAATGAGTTTTATAATCTCTTACTAGATCTTCAACTGAGAAGGATTGAATGCTGAACTTCTCAATTATCTTTTTATATACAGTCTCTTTCGTGACATAACCATTTTCATCCCATTTAATGAATTCATCTTCATACCGCTGTGCATCAAACGTCTTTAACTCATCTCCTAAACGCTCAATCTGTCCTTTTAAAAAATGTCGAAGGGAAGCGTTCCGATCGAGGAGCGTTTCATCTAAATCAAATAAAACAGCTTTTAAAACCATGCACTCACCCCCTTCCCGATAATGACGTTACATGACACCTACTAATTGTAAAATCAAAATGACTAATACAACAACAGCTGCAATCGTAAAAAGAGTCCGAACCATCGCTTTTGTAACACCGGCTAATATTGAAAACACAACTAAAGCTATAATAATCCAAACAATTGGCTCCATCGGTTTATCTCCTTTGCTTTTATATGTAAATGCTATACCCTCGTTACCTTATCTTTATTCCTTTTTCTTTCAGACTTCTAAAAAATCCAATCCTACAAAATCCTACAAAACTAGTGGATTTATTTAGAATTTTCCTATATAACAACTACAAAATCTGTGAGACAATGTCTGTACCAAGTAGAAAGGAGTCGTTAATCTTGTACGCCATAACACGAACCATTGAAGGTCATACCTATTCACTTAAAAATACATCAAGCTCCTTCGATAAAGTGTTCTTCTCTTTCGAACACGCATCACATCTTGTTAAAAAGCTTAATCTCTATACATTTCCCGACATGCATTGGAAAGTTCAAAAAATAATAACGCATGATCACTCTCCTGAAACCACTAATGTGTAGGTTTCTTTTTTATTTGTCTTCTTAATTTTAATCTGACCTCTTATTAGCGTAAGGTTTATAAACTATGACGAAGATTATGTACCTTTACTTATTCTTAAAGCTTATGTTACCTCGTTTAGTAGTAAATCTATTATGCTTCATTTACATCACCGACATAACAGCAGATTTCTTTTACAACACTTAAGAAGAAGGTAAATAATGAAGCCTGCTGTACAGCTGAACCTAGCGATCATATCAGCATATTCTAAATGTAATGGAGTCACTTATTAACTCCAATATTGACACGTCGCCGCTTTTTGTCTACGATTATGAAATCAAATTTAAAATTCTATAAATAATAAGGTGATGGAGTGGCAACTTACGTACAAGATCAGTCAATTAAGACAGAAAGAAAACCTTTAAATAATCCACAAACGATCCTCGTTGCTGGAGGGATTGCAGTCGCACTAATTCTCACTATTTTTCTAGCCTTTACACAACATATCATGCAACCAATTCTAGCCCTTATTGGCGTCGGTTTAGGGTTCACCTTATTTCATGCCCGTTTCGGCTTCACTTCTGCGTTTCGCCGTATCGCTTCTGTAGGAAATGGTCAATCAATGCGAGCTCATATGGTGATGTTAGCTGTCGCATGCACGCTCTTTGCGCCAATTCTTGCCATTGGCACAACCTTTTTTGGAACTGAAGCAAATGGGTATGTGTCTCCTATCGGCGTTAGCTTACTTGTGGGTGCTTTTCTATTTGGCATTGGCATGCAGCTTGGCGGTGGCTGTGCTTCTGGTACGCTTTATGCCGTTGGTGGCGGACGCTCCGTCATGTTTATAACGCTTATTTTCTTTATCATTGGTTCAACGATTGCCGCTGCTCATTTCGATTTTTGGATGGTTGACATGCCTTCTGCAGAACCGTTCTCCCTTGCTACATCAACCGGACTTGGTTACGGAGGAGCTTGGGCCGTTTCAATGCTGTTATTTGGCCTGATTGCTTACATCACAATTCGAATCGAAAAGAAACGCAAACCTCCAAAAATGGCACCCGTTCCTTCAGCGATAGGGTGGAAACGAATTTTTCGTGGCTCTTGGCCATTATTTGCAGCAGCTATTGTGCTTGCGGCTTTAAATGCCCTTACGCTTCTTACCAGAGGTACGCCTTGGGGCGTGACATCGGCGTTTACGCTGTGGGGTTCTAAAGCCGCCGAAGCAATTGGCTTTGATGTTGCAAGCTGGGGCTATTGGCAAGACAGTACAGCAGCACTTCAGGCGTCCATTTTTGCTGATACAACAACTGTATTAAATTTTGGGGTGATCTTGGGTGCTTTTATCGCTTCGGCAGCTGGTGGCTTGTTCACTTTTACCAAAATAACTCCTGGAAATGCCGCAGCTTCCGTTATCGGTGGATTATTAATGGGGTACGGTGCAAGACTGGCCTTTGGCTGTAACGTTGGAGCTTATTTTGGTGGAATTGCCTCATTTAGCGGGCACGGCTATATTTGGGGAGTGATGGCGTTAGGTGGGACATTCCTCGCTCTACGTCTAAGACCACTGTTTGGCTTGTCTGTACCGAAACCGAAAGATACCTTCTGCTAGAAAAAGCGTAACGACCATGGTCGTTACGCTTTTTTAACTCTTCTCGACAATAATAATATCTTGATAACTAGTAAACGTTGTGCGCCCACACCAGCTTCCGTAGTGAATCGATTCTTGCTTAAGTCCATGCCTAGTCAAAAGCGCGCTTACCCAATCTTCCGGATATGCAACAGCTGCATTTGGTGCATCAGGAAGAACAACTAAGCTAATTCCGTTTGCATGAAAAAAAGGCTGAGAGCTTTGACCAGCATGGATGAGTTGAGCAGACTCTTCATTTACAATGAAGAACGTCATCAAGCAGCGTCCACCTTTTTTTAGCACCCGGCTGATTTCGGCTGTATAGTGCTCTAATTCTTGTTCTAATAGATGTGTGAAAATGGAGGTTAAGAAAACAAAATCAAACGAATTGTCTTCATATGGGAATGCAAAACTTGAAGCCTGAAGCGTTCCAGACGGATTATACAAAGGATTAAATAAGTCTACATGAGTAAAAGTAAAGGTATCATATTTCGAAGCAATCTCCGCGTTAGACCAGTCAATCCCCTCTTTACTTAAATCAAAGCCATGATATGCACCATCTTTGGAAAGATAGTTCGTTAACGGCATTGCCATTCGGCCAACACCACTTCCAACATCTAACACGTGATGATTAGGCTTTAATTGTCCAAGTTCTTTAAAATGATTTAGAAATTCCCTTCCTGTTTCGGTAAATTCACCGCCAATGTATTGGACAAGATGATCCGGTGGTAAAGAGCTCATAGTCATTCCTCCCTGTCTTTAAAATGCTCCCTTTACTATATTGATAAGATACAAAACGATGAATCTTTTTTTACAGAATGACTGTCCGTTTTTTCAACAGAAAAGCATTAATAATTGCTAAAAGAAACATATTTCGCCAAAAGTTGACTGACTTCTTCATTTCCAGTTGTCATCCTGCTGCATAGAAGGTAATCTAAAAACGCATAGAATGTTGAAAAGGCGGACGAGCAGATGAAATCAAAGACAAAAGTGGTGGTTCTCTACATCCTCATTAGCTTGGTTTGGATCATTGGAACAGATTATCTCCTTTATCGGTTAGAACCAGACCTCTACTCGCTTTACCAAAAAATCAAAGGAATTGTCTTCGTTATCGCCACAACCATTTTCATTTACTATTTAATGAAAAAAAATGATCGCATCAATGCCTTGCAAGAAGAAAAAGAAAAAGTGGAAACCTTAATTAACTCAATGAGTGATTTTGTAAATTTTAAAGATGGGGAAGGACGCTGGATTCAGTCAAATGAATTTGGTCTGAAACTTTTTCAATTAGAAGGCATTCCATATCAAGGCAAGAAAGACTCGGAGCTAGCATCGTACAGCAAGCATTTCCAAGAAGCCCTCCATTATTGCGAACAGTCCGACGAACAGACTTGGCAACAAGGAAAACTCACAAGAGTCGAAGAAGTTCTAACGCTACCTAATGGCGAAGAACGAACCTTTGATACAATAAAAACACCGCTCTTTCGTGATAATGGGGAGCGTAAAGGCCTTGTTGTGATCGGTAGGGATATAACTGAACGCATTAAGGCAGAAAAAAAATTAGCTGAAAGTCAGCTTCGTTACAAAGCGCTATTTGAGCACAATCCTGAACTTGTTTATATGGTCGATTTAAACGGTATCATTATCGATTTAAATGATCAATTTGAAAACGTAACTGGGTACAAAAAAGAAGAAGCAATTGGTAAATCAATGATTTCGTTTATTGCTGAAAAAGACCACGATCGTCTGTACAAAAAATTCCATCATGTCATTAGTGAACGTAAATCACATCAATGTAATGAAATTACGATCCCTCACCGCTCTGGTGAAACAGTCATTGTAAACTGTGCTTCGGTCCCAATTATTATTGAGGGTGAATTAGTTGGGATAACTGGCTACGCAAACAACATTACAAAGATGATCGAAACAGAAGAAAAATTACGGACAACTGAAAAATTAGCGGTAATTGGTGAGCTTGCTGCTGGAATTGCCCACGAAATTCGCAACCCACTCACTTCATTACAAGGCTTTGTCCAGTTGTTTCAGTCTGAAAGCAAAACCGACAATCCGCTTCATCGCATCATGCTTGACGAACTCGAACGAATTAATCTGATAGCAAGTGAATTGCTGGTCTTGTCTAGGCCACAAGAAATTGCCTTTACAGAAACAAATGTCCAAACAGCACTACATGATATTGTGCGTCTACTCAACACAGAAGCAAGTTTATACGGGGCAAAAATTACCCTTGATGCAAAGGAAGAACTGTTCATTAACGGAGACAAAAATCAATTAAAGCAATTGTTTATTAATATTATTAAAAACGCAACAGAAGCTGGTGCATCCTCTATTACCGTTTCATTAACAAAAAAGTTCGATCTTCTTTGGATTGAAGTAAAAGACGATGGGTGTGGCATGGATCAAGCGCGGATCGATAAATTAGGGGAACCTTTCTTTTCCCGAAAAGAAAAAGGGACCGGATTAGGATTAACCGTTAGTCACAAGATTATAGCTGCTCATGAAGGAACCATTCAGTATAAGAGTAAAGTCGGTCAAGGTACGACCGTGATCATTTCTTTTCCAGCTATCTAAAAAACGCGCTCTCTTTTAATAAAAGAGAGCGCGTTTTTGATAAGCGCTATACTACCCAATCGGTTTTCTTTAAAAAATAAATACCTGCTCCCTGCATGAAACCGATGAGTCCGATTGTGACAAAAATGGCAGAATAATGATCTACCTGACCTGCCAACATCATTTGCTCTGCAACCTGGATCAATCCACCTGGTGTCCACTGTGCTCCAGGACCTAATAGGGTAGGTGTCAGAGTCATAGCGATGGTTACAATTAAGCTCGTAATTGCGACAAGAGACACACTCTTGAAGAGCGTACTACAAAGTAATGTCAATGTTAACACAAAACTCATCCATAGAAGATAAACTGCAGCTGTTGCGAGTAATACGGAAAGCTCTATCGCATCAAATAAGACAAAGATATAATAAACAGCCCCGCTAAAGCCAATAAGCAACCCTACTGTAACAACGATGGATGCCGCTGTCCATTTTCCGAACCAGTAGCTACCATACCCAATCGGTTTAGCTAAGACCAATACAGCTTCCCCTGTTTTCCTTTCATTAGAAAACATGCCCATAAAGCCTAATATTACGGCAAAAACACCTACCTGAGAGTACTGAGAAAGCGTATCTAAAAACACTTGCTCAGCTGTAAGTTCCGGAAAATTAAAAACCGCCCCTTCAGGTAATCCACCGAGAGTTACAAGAATATCCTCCATATAATACAGTGTGAGAGGTTGAATTGAACCAAGTAAAAAGAAAAATGCTGGAATCCATAAAATGCGGTAGCTTTTTACTGCCTCAAGCCATTCCTTTTTAAAGAGAACGCGAAAGTGATTCATGCTCAACCACCTTTCTAAATACATCGTCAAGTGTTTGACTCACCTGTGCTATTTTTGTAAAAGAGATTTCAGCAGCGTACATATGCTTTAAAAGGGATAGACTTACATCTTTATAATCTGGTGCATGTAGCTTAACGCTGCCATTCCCTTGCTGAATTTCCCATGTGGGCTCAACTATTTTTAGTTTTTTGGCCAAATCCGTTGCAGCAGAGGTTTCGACAATAAATTCTCCAGTTTCTGCTAACTGCAGCAGGTCATTTAACGATGAGCGTTTGATCATTCTCCCGTGATGAAGCATGATAACGTCATCACAGAGCTTTTCTGCATCATGTAACACATGAGTTGAATAAAGAATGGTTTGCTTGCCTTTCAGCTCATTTAACAGGTCCATTACGTCTGAGCGTCCTTTTGGATCTAAAGCTGACACAGGTTCATCTAACAATAAGATCGGCGGATTACCAATTAGAGCCTGAGCAATTCCAAGTCGTTGTTTCATTCCACCTGAGAATGCTTCAATCCGCTGCTTAATAACAGGATCTAAACCTACTCGAATTAGACCATCTTCCGCATCTCGTTCTGCTTGTTTCGCCGATAAGCCAGATAAGCGACCAGCGTACACCAAATATTCCTTTGCGCTCATCCATTGATGAAAAGCTGGATACTGTGGCATGAATCCAATTAAAGAACGGATATCTTCTTTTTTTACGTCAAATTGGATTGTTCCTTTGGACGGACTCAAAATACCAGCAAGCATATGCAACAGAGTTGTTTTGCCTGCACCATTCGCTCCAATAAGCGCTGTGATTTTTCCAGACTGAAGCTGAAAGGAAACATCCTTTACACGGTTTGATTTTGTTAAATGATCTACCTTAACGTCCATTTGCTCGGTTCCTTCCAAAAATGAAATAAAGAATCGGTCCAAACAAATTTACAAAAACAATGACAAGAGCCCAGACCCATTTCGGTCCATTCACCTGCTCTCTACGCGTTAAATCAATAAGTGCAATGACTAATAATAGAATTTGAACAATGAGAATTGGTAGTAATACTTGTATCCAAGGTTGGATTTCGTTCCACATTTGTTCCATTTATTGTTGCCTCCGATTACGTAAAGTTGGTTTTAACCACTTAATCCAAAGAAAATACACGACTAACGGCGTTGGTGCATTCATACATCCCCAGATTCCCCAAAACCATTTTAAATGGCCATGTTTGCGGCTATGAAAATATAAAAATAAGCTTTGAGAAATAAGCAAGAGTGCAATTAAACTATATACCCAAATAGACATATCTTTTAGTTCATTCATTTATTCGCCCTCGCTTATGCCATTGAAAGTAAATGAATAATCCTATCGGCGCAATAACTGCTGCCGTCCCGTGGAAGAAAATGAACAAGAATGGCGTTTTAGCTAATGTTAGCAAGACGGCGATAACAATTAAGAGCGCTACAAGTGTAAATAAGAAAGACTCAAATCGCTGCTTTTTTCTTGTTTTTTGAATTAGTTCTATTAAATCACTGGTTGAAGGCTTACTTGTTTCACTATGATCCATAACCCGCCACCCATCTTTAAGTTTTTGTTCAGTCTTCTTAGTCATATTCAAGCTCCTTTCTTAATTGATCCATTCCGGCATGAATTCTCGATTTTGCCGTACCAGCACGAATTTGGCAAATCAAGGAGATCTCATCGTAGGAGTATCCATAATAATGTTTTAATAAAATAGGAATTCGGTATAGATCTTTTAACTTGAGCAAGGCATCCTTTACATCGATCCAGGCATCATCGTTTACGTGACGCAAAGACCAATCTAGTTGCTGATTATTCGAGTACGACCGCTCACGCTTCTCTTTTCGCTTCGTATCTAACCAAAGGTTGGTACCGATCTGGATCAGCCATGTTGAAAATTTTGCTTTCTTGCTTTTATATGAACGAATGTTCAAAATCGCTTTTGTCATCGTCTCCTGTGTTAAATCTTGTGCAAGCTCAGGTTTCATAGTCACCTTTAGTAAATATAAATAGATAAATTCATAGTGCTCGCTTAATAATTCCGCAAGAGCAGCTTCGTTACCTGATTGAGCCTTCTTTATTCGTTGCTCGCCTGACTGACTCATAGCACCTCCTCACTCTCCCACCTCTTATACGTCTAATGACCAGCTTTTGTTCGCTGTAAAAACAATCTTTTTAGAAAAACTTTTTATCATTTCTACAGCCTTTATGTTGACGCATAAGCGGATATTTATCGTTTTTAAAATAGCTGTGATATAGTGCTTACTAGTAGAAACTCATTTCCAGACTTTTAAATAAGAAAGGACTTTGATTACAGTGAAATTAAGTATGCTAGATCAAGCCCCTGTATCAAAAGGGCATTCAGCAATAGAAGCACTTCAATTCGCAGAAAGGCTGGCACTTCTTGGAGATGAGCTCGGATTTCATCGGATTTGGATGGCTGAACACCATAGTGGCCCATCCGTAGCCAGCTCAGCCCCAGAAATTACAGCAGCTCATCTTGCAGCAAAAACAAAGCGCATTCGTGTTGGTACGGGTGGCGTCATGATGATGCATTATTCTCCATTAAAATTAGCAGAAGTGTTTAAAACCTTAAGTGCTTTTGCCCCTGGTCGAATTGATTTTGGTGTCGGTCGTGCACCTGGTGGGGATCACCTCTCCATTCAAGCATTGGCTGAAGGACGTCCTCTTATGCACAATGACCAATATGATAAACTAGCAACAACTTTACAGCTTTTAAATGATCAAAAAACAAATGATCCTCTTTATAATCAAGTAATGGCCTCACCGGATCATGTTCATTTACCAGAGGCTTGGCTACTTGGCTCTACTGGTAATAGCGCTAGACAAGCTGGCAAGCATGGAGTTGGCTATTCATTCGCACAATTTTTTAACGGCGAAATGTCCAAAGAAATCTTTGAAGCTTACCGGCATTATTTTGAACCATCTTACTTTATGGAGAAACCTTATATTAATGTCACTTATGCAGCTACAGTGGCCGAAACAGCTGATGAAGCAGCTTTCTTAGCATTACCAATTGATTTGTCTCGCTTGTTCTTGATGCGTGGTCAAATCAGACAAACCCTATCCCCTGAGGAAGCCCATGCCTACCCGTTAACAGAGATGGATAAGGCACTAATCGAGAAGAATCGCAAGCTTCACCTTGTTGGTACAGCTCAAACTGTTGCAAGACAGCTTGAACAAGAGCAACAAGAATTTGGTTTTGATGAGGCGATGATTGTCAGCAATCAGCACGATTATGAGACAAGATTAACGAGCTATCGTTTGTTAGCGAAAGAATTAATCTAATGAAAGAAGAGGGGTGAGTGCTAACTCATCCCTCTTCTTTCATATAAACCATTAAAAGACAATCATGATGGACGCCTTCATGCAGCAAATGGTTTTGTAGTTTTTTCACGACTGAAAACCCACATTTTTCATAACATCTGATTGCACGCCAATTCGAAGCAATCGGGTCCATTGTCATCATCTCTGCACCATCTTGCAGTAAACGATTTCTCAGCTCCGGAATGAGTAACGTGCCATATCCTTTATTCCAAAAGGCAGTTTCACCAATAAATTGATCCAGACCAACTACCCGTCATTCTTCTTTTAACATACCGTATGTAGAGCGTTCTTTTTCATTTAATGGATACGATTGAAGGTAAGCGATGTTTTCACCATTTACTTCTGCAATCCATCTACTGACACGGCTTTTTGTTTTGAAAAACTTTAATTCAACCTGCTCTTCTGAAAAGGGTTTGTCACGTCCTTCATAATACTTAAGAACCTCTGGCGTTGATAACCACTTCACCATACTTTGCTTGTCTTTTCGTTCCAGCGGGCGAATGTTTATTTGTTCTCTCATCGCTCTTCCACCCCTTTCTGCTTATCGTTCCTTCCTATACGAAGCCCCTACTTTTAAGTTTCATTGCAAATAAAAAGGTATAACTCTAAAAGAGCTACACCATTCATCAACGTTTTCTATTAAATGGGAGGGCACGCTTGTCTCCTAATCTTTATCACGTACGAATTTCAAACCACACTTCTCCTACTTCTTGATTTACACCGCCCCGAATAATAACAGGGTGATCATAATCATTTCGAAAGCGAAAATCTGCGGTCCCCCACGAAACCATTGCATCCAAACCTTCTTCTACGTACGTAACAGGCAGTGAATGCGGGTGGCGCTCAACGACAGTTAGTCCTGCATCAAGCACAGCGTTATACAACGTTGTTGACGTTTGACAAATACCGCCACCAACACCATCAACAAAATCTCCATCTATAATAACGGTCGCCTCTTTATATCCGTTCTCCAATGTACGGCGACCTGTTAAACCATTAAAGGTAAACACATCTCCACTACCAAGCACAACATAATCAACGCTTTCAGTCGATAAGCGAATGTTTTCCACTCGCCCACCCACGTCTTGATTAAATGCAGTTGAAGCCTGACCGAGCAAGTTATTTTGCATCGTTTTTACATCATCTGGCTTCGCTTGTATCGACTCCACTTCAATTGGCAGTGTTGCTGCTCTTTCCCAGACAGATAGTGCGAGAATCGTTTCGACTAGCTGCGCTTCATGTAATACCACACGATCTCTTGCGCCTACAAGCTCCCCATTCCGCCATTTCGCCGGTCGCATTGTTTGATCGTATCCTTCTGGACCTTGCGCTAATTGACGAGCCCAATTCGTTAGTTCAACTTCATTTACTGACTCTACTGCCAATGTATCGATTAATTCTTCATTATGATAAATCGCAATTGAAAGATCCGGCAATTCTTTTAACTGAAGAGCTATTAATTTCTCGCTTTGAATATGGCTACCCGTTACCGGTTCACTTTGGCCACAGCCTGATAAGATAACGACTGACAAAAACATGATTACGTAGAAAGACAAATTCTTCATCCACACAACCCCTTTTAATCATTCGAGCTCAATTACATCTATGTTATATTTCAATTCTAGCCAACTCTGTTACATTAATGTAATCAAACTGTAATAATATTATTCTCTTATCTTAAATGAATCCCCACATATTAACAATATGTTTATAGCATCTTCTTCCTCAATTAGCTAAAAATCAAACTTTATTACTATTTAATATGTAATTATGAAAGTCTATTTACATAAAAAAACGCCTGTGGCCCAGGCGTTTTTCATTAGCGAATATGTGTTTCCCCATACATATACTTTTGTAATGATTTGGGAATATAAATCGATCCATCTTCTTGCTGATGATTTTCAAGTAACGGAATCAAGATTCGTGGCGTTGCCACAGCTGTATTATTCAATGTGTAACAATACTGTAAGTTGCCCTCTTCATCTCTGAAACGAATATTGGAACGTCTAGCTTGATAATCAGTGACGTTTGAAGATGAATGCGTCTCACCATAGCTTTCACGGCTTGGCATCCACGTTTCGATATCGTACTGCTTGTAATTCTTTTGTGACATATCACCTGTACAAACAGCGACAACACGATAAGGTAATTCAAGCAGTCTCATCAATTCTTTTGCATTTTCCGTGATCTCTGTCAACAATTGATCTGCTAATTCTGGGTCATTTTTGCAAATAAGAACTTGCTCCACTTTTGCAAATTGATGCACACGGTAAAGACCTCTAACGTCTCTACCAGCAGACCCAGCTTCTCTTCTAAAGCAATTTGATACAGCTGCGAGCTTATTCGGTTCAGCTACATCAATAATCTCATTCCCATAATAGCCAACGAGTGGTACCTCAGCTGTACCTACGAGGTATTTATTGTCTTTTTCTAAATGATACGTCTGCTCTTTTCCGTCTGGAAAAAATCCCGTGCTATAAAGCACTTCTTCATTGGCCATTAGAGGAACATCCATAATGGTAAAACCTCGTTCATGCAGTAAGTCAACCGCTAATTGCTGTACGGCCCGATGCAAATGTAAGCCTTTATTTTTTAAAATGTAATTACGAGTCCCTGCGACTTTAACGCCTCGTTCAATTTCGAACATCTCATGGGCAAGACCGAGTTCCATATGGTCTTTTGGTTCGAACGTAAATGCTGGAAGAGACCCTACTTTTTCTAATTCTACATTATCTTCATCAGAGTCGCCAACAGGCGTGTCAGGAGAAACAATATTTGGAACGAGATTCATTAGCTCCTTAAATGTAGCTTCTACTTCTTGATACTCCGCTTCTACTTCTTTAATTGCTTGATTAATAACTCGAACTTCTTCTTTTTTTATTTCCATTTCTGCTGTAGCCTTTTGCTTAGCTAATTCACCAATTGCTTTAGTTTCTTGATTACGCTTTGTTCGATGCGCTTCAATTGTTTGGATTAACTCTCGGCGCCTTACATCCGTTTGCACTAGCTTATCAATTGGCACATTCAGCTTTTTCTGTTTTGCTGTTTCTTGAATAACATCTGCATGTTCACGAATAAATTGAATATCTAACACGTTTTTCCCTCTCCATCTTTAGTTGAATTCTAGTAACATTTTGCCTTGAATGTAGCTGTTAGCTAAGTGGCCGCCATCAATTGATTTTAAATGATGGCTATTCACTGACTTTTTCTATTCTATTATGTCCGAGGCGAACATCCATTAATCAGTTGGACAACAGTGGCATGATCTAGTCTATCTATTTTAGCACACTCTCTCCTATTCAATGAACTAGAATTGTTATGTTTACTCTAGTTAAAAGAAATTCTCCTCTCGTTTAAAGTCGACCTGACACGAAATCTTAAAAATTCCGCAAGTTCTTAACATAATGCAATGCTTTTGCATTGCTTATTCAGCTGCATTTTGTAAAAATGATAATGAGGTAACTAAGCGGGTGATTAATGAAGGGTTCTCCATAGGTAAAATTTAAGACCAGCCATACATATAAGCTCTTAGATGTTTCTACTAGAAAGGTTGTGATTACATGGAAATTCGTTTTTTGGAAGCTTTTTTAGCCGTTGCCGAAGAAGGTAGTGTCTCAAAAGCCGCCTCACGCTTAAACCTCACACAACCAGCCGTCAGCCGTCAACTGAAACAAATGGAAGCTGTTTTACAAGCACGTTTATTTACTCGTTCGTACGAGGGCATGCAGTTAACCGAGAGAGGTCATTCTTTATACAATGATATTCGTCCAGTTTGGAATGAGTTAGGCACACTTATGCATGCTCATATGCCTAAACCACTCATTCGCCTTGGCGTTACTCCTTTTCTCGCACCCAAATACATTCCGAGCACTGTTGAGGAACTACGCCTTAAAGTAAAGTGGAATCAAACAAAACTGGATTGTTTTGATTTTATTAAATTACTAGAGCAAGGAGAAATTGATGCTGCGATTATTGAAGGCTATCCTGAACATCCAGGCTTTTATTCCTGCTTAATTTCAATTGAGTCTTACCAAGTGGCAATCCCAACTGATCACCCCCTCGCTGAATATGACACGGTATCACTTGAACAGTGCCTTGCATACCCCCAAGTGCTTCCACCTCAAAAAAGTCGCTTCTACAAAAATTGGATGGCACTTAAACAAAAATTAAGTATGGTAGAATCGAACGTTACGTGCGTGCCATACCAATCTTTGTTGTATTCAGTTAAACAACAACGTGGACTTGCTTTTTTTCCAGAGCTGATGATCGAAAATCAGTGGGAGCAAGATTTGCTTTTTAAAAAGATCGCTCGCGGTGATCTATCGAGAAAACTTTATTTACATACGACTAACGAGGCTTACCTAAAGCCCGTGCAGCAATCTTTACAAGCACAGATGCAAAATCAACAAGTCTAATTTTTCCTATTTCTTTCATTATTCACTACCATGTTCACCTCATGTACAAAGCCCCGGTTATCACCGGGGCTTTGCCACATTTATAGCTCAAATCCTTCTGCATCAATGACCGCCATTCGGTTGGACTTACTCTCTTTCCCTTCAATAAATAACAGAATGGCCTCTTGTATCACTTCATGGATGTTAACTCCCTCTCTATCCGTTCGAAATAATAGGGGAAAATCTGAGAAAGCTAAATGATCTGCCTGCTTTATCTTTATCGCTAGCACATTATTTTGTCTCGCTAACTCTGCTTGGTTGTTTGCAAAAGCCTGTGCAATATCCATTTGCCATTCATACTTCATTTCCTCAAACGAGCTCGCTTGCTGTCGAAGCTGGAGCAATGGTGCTTGAAGTTTTTGTGAGGAATGAATTAGGTGCAAGCTTCCATCCAGACTAATAACTGATTTAAAGCTGCTTAATTCTTGTGCTAGTGTAATCATTGCTGCCCCACCAATTGAATGACCCACTCCAACAATCTGATTCAAATCAAATAAGCCTTTTAAATCTGAATCTGTATCATTCCAGCTTTCAATTGCTTTCAGAACAAGCAAAATGTCTGCTTTACGCCGATTTACTACATGATGAAGAGACTCAAAATTGCTGTAATCTAGATTTGTGATCGCTTCTTCTTGTAAAAACAATTCTTGATTGAGCATGATTGTGAACAACGTATCAAACACATGACCAATTGTAATGACAATATAACCATTTTTATTGAACCATTCAATTAAATACGTATACATATCACGGTCAATTCCTATTCCTGGTGACAGGATTACACAACTTCGCTTTACCCTAATCTGAATGGGGCTATTGTTCTGAAACGAGACATTCAATTGGTTTAGCGTATCTAATTCTAGACCGATGCGTTGAAACTGGGTAATTGCTTCTGTCATATCTTGTTCATATAAGTTCAAATAAGGACTACATGTCGTTTCTTTCACCGGATAATAAATACTTGTAATAAATCGTTTCCCCTCCTCACCCTCTATCTCTTTAATGAATCGACTGCTACCCAACTGATCGCCTCCATACTTAGTCCGTAACTGTTGAATTTTCTATTTACTCAAGCAGTAATTGAATTTGAACATTCTATTAGTTTGAAAGTTTAAATTTCATTTAATAAAAAGTATAATAGAGAAGAAACCGTTTTAAAAGGAGGAAAATCATGTTACAAAAAGCACTTGTAGAAGATTTGATTCACGCCGCATTAAGTACAGGTGGTGATTTTGCTGAAGTGTTTGTCGAGGATCGCTTCAACAGCAACCTGTCTTACGTTGGAGGCAAAATGAAGTCAATTATATCTGGTAAAGACTTCGGAATTGGTATTCGAATTTTAAAGGGGCTGCAAAGTGTCTATGCCTATACAAATGAATTTGAGCGCGAGCCATTATTAGGAGTAGCGCTAGAGGCTGCACAGGCAATTACTGGTGAACCGTCAACGCTAACACTGGACTTAACAAAGGAAGCCTATCAGAGCAAACACCCCATTTTACAATACCCACAAGATATCGCTAAGAAAGACAAAGTGGATAAATTACGGCTAGCCTATGATCACGCAAAACAATATGATGAGCGCATCTCTCAAGTTTCCGTTCGCTACATAGATGACGACCAACAGGTGTTAATTGCCAATTCAGATGGAAAATTTATTGAGGATCGTCGCGTACATACACGTTTGTCCATTCAAGCTGTCGCATCAGAAGGAACCGACATGCAAACAGGTTCTTATGCTCCAGGTGCAGCGAAAGGGTTTGAATTTTTTAATGACCTCGATTTGCATCATTACGGGACTGAAGCAGCGCGAATAGCCGTTACGATGCTTGATGCAAAAGAATGTCCTAGCGGCACTTTCCCTGTCATTATTGACAATGAATTTGGTGGTGTTCTATTTCATGAAGCTTGCGGGCACAGCCTTGAATCCTCTTCCGTATCTAAAAATATTTCCGTTTTTTCTGGAAAACTGGGTGAACGAGTAGCCCCAGAAATTGTGACCTACATTGATGATGGGACCTTAACAAATGAATGGGGCTCAGCCAATATCGACGATGAAGGCGAACAAACGAGAAGAAATGTTCTAATAGAGAACGGTATTTTAACTGGTTATTTAATTGATAAGTTAGGTGGACGTCGAATGGGAATGGCTTCAACTGGTTCTGCTCGACGGGAATCCTATAAATTTGCTCCAACGTCGAGAATGACCAATACATTTATTGCGCCAGGAAAATCCACTCACGATGAGATTATTGCCAATACAGAATACGGAATCTATGCAAAGTATATGGGTGGCGGCTCCGTCAACCCTTCAACAGGTGACTACAATTTCGCCGTAAATGAAGGCTATATTGTTCGTAATGGTAAGATCGCAGAGCCCGTCCGTGGGGCAACGCTCATCGGAAATGGGCTAAAGACGTTACAAAAAGTCGATATGGTAGGAAACAATCTTACACACGGCCAAGGAATGTGCGGTGCATCCAGTGGATCAATTCCGGCGAATGTTGGTCAACCGATGGTCCGTGTCAGTGAAATAACCGTTGGGGGAAGGGGCTAATAAAGATGAAATTGATTGAGTTCAAAAATAAATTATTTGAAGAAGGTAAGCAGGCTGGTTTTTCGGAGATGGAAGTGTATTATCAATCAACAGAAAGCTTCTCAGCCAATATTTTTCAAGGAGAAGTAGACGGATACACCCTTGCGAACGAAGGCGGATTATCGTTTCGAGGCTTAATAAATGGTGTGTTAGGTTATGCCTATACAGAAAAAATTGATGCTACGCAAATTCATTTTCTGATTTCTGAAGCGACAGAGAACGCAATGCTTAGAGACGCTGATAAGCCTGAACAGCTCTTTGCAGGCTCAGCGCACTATGAAGAAGTAGCATTTTACTCCGAGACGCTAAACAATGTTTCTGCCGAAGCTAAAATCAAGCTATTAAAAGAGACGGAAGCTTACGCTCTGAGCCAAAGTGACCAAGTTACAAGCGTTAATCACTGCGGACTTCTATCAAAAACGGTTGAAACCTACTTAGCCAACACGACAGGACTTGATAAAAGCGAAAAACGTAATATCACCTACGTTGTTCTGTCAGTCGTTGTTGCGTCAGGAGAAGACTTTAAAAGCGCAATGAAATTTTGGATTACAGACGATTTCTCTACGTTTCAGCCAAAACAAATGGCTCAAGAAACAGTGGAAGAAGCGTTAAGCTATATTGGAGCAACTTCCATTAAGAGTAAGCATTATCCAATTCTGCTACGTAACACGGCAGCAGCTTCACTCTTACATGTTTATGCCAGTGGCTTTTCTGCAGATAATGTACAAAACGGACGATCCTTATTAAAAGGACAGCTAGAAAAGCGGATTGCGTCTTCTTCACTTACATTAATTGATAATCCGCATATGAATGCAGGGCTCTCCAGTCAAACTTTTGACCATGAGGGAGTTGCAACTCAGCCATTACATGTCATTAAGAATGGTACGTTGAAATCCTACCTGTACAATCAACAAACAGCAGAGAAAGATGGCGTGCAATCAACAGGACATGGATTCAAAACATCTTATAAAGATACAGTCTCAGTTGCCCCGTCAAACATGTATATTCAACCAAGCGACACCACGCTTGATTCTATGGTCGCTTCATTAGATGAGGGAATAATGGTAACAAGCTTACAAGGTTTACACTCAGGTGCAGACTCCGTTTCAGGAGATTTCTCGCTCGCAGCTAACGGCTACTATATAAAAGATGGAAAAATTGATCGTCCAGTTGATCAGATCACAATTGCCGGGAACTTCTTTGAACTACTTCAACAAGTCGAAGCAATAGGTGATGACTTACAGTTTTCTCCAGTCGGTCACTCCTTTATTGGTTCACCTAGTTTACAAGTTCCTGCCTTGTCCGTAGGAGGCATTTGACCTTCAGAAAACAACCCTGTTACCAGATGTGGTTTACAGGGTTGTTTGTTTTAACGATTCATAGTCGGGAACATACGATGCATGGCTTCTTTAAACTCGTCCGCCATACCTGAGATCGGTTCACCGTTTTCAATCCGGTCACCGTAACCACTTAAACGTTCCATGAAATCTGGATTGGCAGAGACATGAACATCTTTAATCTCGCTATCCGCTTCCTTTGCTTTTTCAGCAATCCGATCTTTTACTTGGTCTGCCACGTCATGACTTTCATCTTGCATCGTTACAGCTACATATGCTTGATCACCCATAACAATAACAGCCGCATGATTCACCTCATCAAGTTGTCTTACACTGTCCGCTACTTCTGTTGACGTGCCCATATGCATATCGCCATAGTTACCGTGGTCACGATACATACCATGACCTTGACCTTCAACATTGTTTGGGTCATCCATTTCCACGCCATCACTTGGATTATCTGGATTCATATCTTGATCGTTGTTATTTCCACATGCGACCAAAGCGATTGACAGCATTGACAAAACAACTGTGTGCTTTAAATACTTGTTCATTCGTTTCACTCCATTTATCATAAAGTTGTCTTTCCTTATATAAAATGGATTACTTCTGTTGATATTATGTATCTTTTTTAAAAAAAGTTTTTTTTTATACGTGGCAGTTTCATCCACCTTCTCTTTTCTATAAAGACCATTCACTTAATTAATCTGAAATCCGCTCCTACGGAAATCTAGCACATTGCTCCTTTTCCGTTCATAAACTATGAGTAGACAAGTTCTTCTTGCTCTGATTTCTTAGGAATTGAGGTGTACTAATGAAAGCTGATGCTGTCTTTGAAGGTGGAGGCATTCGCGGAATTGCCTTTGCTGGCGCCATTGAGGCGATGGAACAACGAGGAGTGGAATGGGTTCGCTTAGCAGGAACTTCTGTGGGATCCATTCTTGCATCACTCTTAGCAGCAGGCTACACGAGTAAAGAAATACACGCTGAATTACGGTTACTCAACTTTAAATTATTGCGTGGGAAGACGTGGTTAAATCATATTCCTCTTATTGGAAACGTGAGCCATTTGTTTCTTCATTTAGGGATGTACAAAAACGATTATATTGAACAATGGATGAATCAGCTTCTCTCTGCAAAAGGCATTCGAACGTTCGCCGACTTACCAAAGGATTCGCTTAAAATAATCGCTTCTGATATTTCAAATGGGCAAATGCTTGTTTTTCCAGATGACTTGCCGCGATACGGGCTTAAAGAAAAAGATATGCCAGTTGCTAAAGCCGTTATGATGAGCACATCAATCCCCTTCTTCTATCGACCTGCCAAATTAAAAGCTAAGAATGGAAGAAGTTATATCGTCGATGGGGGCTTGTTAAGTAATTTCCCCATTTGGATTTTCGATGTCCCAGAGCCACGTTTTCCGACATTTGGGTTTCGCTTTCTAAAAGATACGATTGAAGCCGATTCAATTATTCCGACACCCATTCATTTAGCGCAAAACATTGTAAAAACAATGCTTCAGGCTCATGATATGCGCCACTTAAATGATGAAGCAAAAGAGCGAACGCTGCAAATCTATACTGGCTCCATCAATGCGACCGACTTCCACTTAAACGATGAGCAAATGGACACGCTTTATCAATCAGGTTTTGATTCGGCTAACCGCTTCTTAGAGCAGTGGAATTTCGAGCAACATAAGCAAAACCGCAAAGCGCGAAAATCAAGCAAAAAACAGGACATACAATAAGTTGTCCTGTTTTACGTTATTTTAAATAAATTCCAGCTTCCATCTTTTTTTGGCCGCTTTATTCGTAGTTGCGACCTTCTCAGATAACTGAGAAGCTGGAACCAATTTTCCTTCAGAAAGAATGGAAGGATCAATTAATCGCAACTTGGTCTTAATATGCTTGTCTGACTCGCCACCTAACTCGACATTGATCGGTCGTTCAAATTGCTGAAGTAAGCGATGTATCTCCTCATCTTGGGACTGCGAAAGCTTTGCAAGAATGTCTTTATCTCTCAACAAGAAATTCGCTTCTTGTAATACTTTTTTATTTAATGCCGTTCTTAAAAGTGTAGCTAATCGATCATTGCCGTAAACATTAAGTGGGTCCATGAAGAAACCAATGACCTCTTTATAATACGTTTCCACAAACCATTCTGCTGCAAGCAAGTTGCTACAGTACATCTTTCCATTATGTACAATTAATTGTTCTAAAAAGCGATGAGCATCAGGCAAAGAGATATGTCCATACGTATACATATCACGGAGCGTATAATCAACCCGATCAGCACATAGTTCCGGTGCAGCTTGTTCAAGTAACGTCCATTTCTCTTGCTTTAATAAAAGCGCTTCCCAATCTAGCCCCGCACGTTTTACAATTGACGGAATCGTTGAAGCTTTTACGGTTTTTTCAAAGATTTTCTCGTGGTAATCTTCTTGTTCATTATCGAACACATAATCAACCACATGAGAAAAAGCGGTATGAGAAACATCATGCAACAATGCTGCAATTTGCTCTTCCACTGATGCTCCCAGTCGTTTAACAAGCAACATCGTCCCAAGAGAATGGTCATACCTCGTCACATTCCAGCTAGGATGAACAAGGGGGCTTGCACCTCCCTGGTAAACGCCTTTTAACCGTTCTAAAGGCTCGCTTTGTAGTAACTCTACTAATACAGACTCTAATGAAAATGAACCGTATAAAGGATCGTTTATTTGCATCATGTCCCCCTCATCCTATACCTATCACTACAGCATATGGCATCTTTCGCAGCGCACGTATTGTTTTTTCTCAATAAATTCATTTACTTTCGTTAGATTCTCTGTTACCTCGCGCTCATTGCTAACGCTCGTGTGCACATTACACGCATCGCCGATTTGCGATGTTCGATGAACCTTTTTTGTTGTGTGATCAATTAAATACTTCACAAATATTATTCCCCCCGAGCGAACCACAGTTTTCACATACGCAAAAAAACCAAAAAAGATTCAATAGAATCCTTTTTGGCTTATGAACGGCTCTATTTGTCCGTCTCATTGCTACCTCTTTATAATACGAATATGATGTAACTCTTATCTTTTTCAAAATCCCAATCAACGAACAGATCGGTGACTTCCCCATCAAGAATTGAGTTTATTTTACTGTGTTTCAATAATCGCTTTTCCAGACCTTTTTTTGACAATCTTAATGCTTCTTCGAATCCATTTACAATTAATTCTTTTTCAATACGCACTAAGATACCGTCACGCCTAATTAACAATGTTCGGTTATTAAGAAAGCACGAATCCATATGCGCTGGAACCTTTTCAGCCATCTCACTAATGACAGCAGTCTCTTGCTGAATGGCTTCTTTTTGCGGATAGTCTTTTAACTGATGGTCGGACTCGCTTAATACAGAAAGAATCATACCAGAACGATTCTCTAATGACCAATCGTAATACATCTCGGAAATATTGACACCTAACATTGTTTGTACGGTCGCTTTTATTTCAGGTAATAACTCTTCCATCAAATGATCTCTTAGTTCTTCTACCTTTAACAACTTACCTTGATCGATCAATACACGTTCCATCGGAGCAATAAAGTCACGAATATGCATCGTAATAAACGGTTTATTGACCGAAACATAAACAGATGAAGGCCCTTTTCCAAAGTGATCACGCAAAAGCTTGCCTAAATAGCTTGCCAATTCAACTTGTATTGATGTTTTTTCCATCTTCCCCAACCCTTTACATAGATAAGGACATCCTATTCCTCATCCATATTTCATTGTACCAAACATACGCTTCCATTGATACCCTTTATCGCGTTAATGCTAATTGGTTTTATTTTATAAAAAGGTTTGAAAAAAGACAAGAAAAAACAACATGTCCTTTCCAACAAACAAACGAGTCGTCTGAGCAGGATATAATGAAGCTCTGTTTAATTATAAATGAATGAAAGGTGGTTATAGAATGGATCATGTTCATTTAGACCAAAACAAACAAAGCTGGAATACCGTTGCACCTTTTTTACAATGGAATGGATGCATTGCCGCACTATGGTCCCTTTTCACAAACGGAAGATGAGTTAAAGTTGTTTGATTTAATTAAGGGAAAGACCATTTTAGATATTTGCTGCGGTAGCAGGCACTCGCTTCTATACATGAAGAATCATGGTGCCAAAGAACTGTGGGGGCTTGATTTCTCAGAGGAACAAATAGCGAATGCCACCAAGTTACTTGATGGCTTTGAAACAACGCTTTTATGCACACCAATGGAGCAAAATAGTGGCATTCCAACGAACCATTTTGACATCGTCTATTCCATCTATGCGATTGGTTGGACGTTTGATTTGCAGCAAACGCTCTCTCGTATTTACTCTTATCTAAAGCCCGGTGGATCTTTTATTTTTAGTTGGGACCATCCCCTGTATTCCCATTTACAGGTAAAGGGGGATCAAATACAACTATTTGACTCTTACCAACTTGAAGGCTCTCGAACCTACCCAAATTTTAAGGGGACAGGAGCGACAATGACTATCCCTATTCGAAAAATGAGTACATACATCAACGCTCTCATTAACTCCGGCTTCTCTATTGAACAAGTAATTGAACCAACTGTGTCTAGTCATCTTAAAAATGAAGAGGGCGTCGCGTCTGAACGGTATTACTCCTTGTTCAAAGCAAAACAGGTTCCAACAACGATGATTATAAAAGCTAGAAAATAAGAAAATCCGCGCAACCTCAAGTCGCTGTGCAGATTTCCTGATTTAGCCTACTCTACTTCCAACTGGTTGTCCTCATCCTTCCCTCTCACAAGAGTCGTATCTCTATCACGATATAACAAGTAGCTAGAGAAGATAAAGGAGAAAAAATCAGCAATTGGAAATGCCATAAACACGCCAACGATCCCAAAGTATTGAGGCAAGATCAAGACTAGTGGAATTAGAAAGAGAATTTGCCTAGAAAGCGATAGAATGAGTGCTGGAATTGGTCTTCCGAGTGCTTGATAAAGACCACCCGCTACTATTTGTACACCTGCTAAGAAAAAACCGGCAAACATAATGCGCATTGCTGTAGCACCCGCATCAATGACTTCTGGATCGTTCGTAAAAATTCGCATTGATAAGGACGGAAATACCATCATAATGAAGACAACTCCAATTGAACAAAGAATAACGACCTTTAAAGTTAGCCAGATCGTTTGGCGCATACGCTCGTACTGTTTTGCCCCATAATTGTAACCGACAATCGGCATCATTCCTTGCATAACGCCAATCATCGGCATGACTGTAAACATCATAATCCGCTGGATAATCCCAAACACGGCAACGTACATATCCGTCCCGTATTGAATCAGCATCGTATTAATCGCAATCATCATTAAGCTTCCAGATGCTTGTTGAACAAATGCTGGTAATCCAACGGAAAGCACTTCTTTTACTAATGACCATTTTAATGTTACATCGGACCAACTGACTCGGAGCGAACTGTTTCCTTTCATAAAATAGCGTAAGATAACGATGCTAATGGATCCTTGTGCCACAACAGTCGCGAGTCCAGCTCCAAAAACACCCATGTCTAGCGCAAAAATAAAAATAGGATCTAAAATGATATTTAATACTGCGGGTATAATCATCGTCATCATTGCAAAACGCGCGTTGCCCTCAGAACGAATGATATTATTTGTAGCAAATGTAAAAGCAAAAAATACCGTTCCTAACAAAATAGGGAACATATAATCATAAGCATGTGGCAATATATCAGGCGTCGCTCCAAATAAAAGCAAAAGATCTTCCAAGAAGAAAAAAGCGACAATGAATCCGCCAACGCTAATAATTAGAATGAGTGCGAGTACCGTTCCAAAAATGCGATTGGCTTCATTCTCTCGATTCTCACCGAGCCGTCTTGAAATGACTGATGCTCCACCAATACCAACTGCCGCTGAAACTGCCATCATGATCATCATCAATGGGAACGCAATGGTTAAACCAGCAACAGCATCAATTCCAACTCCGTATGAAATAAAAATCACATCAATAACATTGTATAATGCCATTACGAACATGCCGATCATTGCAGGGATGGACAAATCACGCAGCAGCTTGCCAATTGGCTCGCTTCCTAACTTAGAACTATTATTTTTTGAACTCATATGGATTTCCTTCCTGTACCAACTGAAAAGATCATTACATTGTGCCACTGCTAATAAACGAATAGATAAAGCAAAAAGTTTCAGCGCAAACGAACAAAAAAGCTCCAGACGTATCATCTGCAACAAAATGGATGCTAGCTCAGCCTTATTACTTTTTACATTTTAAATAAACTTAAACAAATCATTCTTAAAAGTGTATCTACTATACTCCTGCTGCTAATAGTTGTCAATTAGCGTTTACTAGCTTAGAAGGTATTGTTCATCTGATCACCAAATCTAACTTCAACACAAAAAAACCGAACCTCTTATGGTCCGGTTTCATTGATTATTCAACTCGATCTGACGTTTGGCGCGTTTTAGAATTGTTCTCATCGAACTCTTGTCTTGTAAAGACATCAGCGACGTTCATGTTAAATTCGACAAGCTCTAACCCAGTCATTGTTTTAATGTTTTCTGCTACGCTGCTTTTAATGCTCTTGTAGATTTCAGGAATGTTTTTTCCATATTCAATGTAAACTTCTAGATCGATTGCCACTTGTTTTTCACCAACGTCAGCACGAATGCCTTTTGTGATGTCCTCATCTCCGCCTAACGTTTCACGAATGCCTGAGAAGAAACTTCCACTCATGCCAAGAATGCCGTCAGCCTCAATCGTCGCGATTGCTGTTATCTTTTTGATTACTTCATTATCGTATGTTAACTTGTCACGATTTGCATTTGCTTCTGCTTCTTTTCTTTTCTCCGCTTCAAAAGTCTCGTCTCTTTTAGTTGTTGATTTTACTGTTGTTGAATCCATTCCAATCATCTCCTTAAATTAGTTTATTATTGCCTTTTTCCAAACATCGCTTCTAAGTAACTTGAGACATTGAGGTCTCCATCAATCCATTTCCCTACTAGAAAGCCAATCGTGACGAATATTGCGATGACAACGGTGTATCCAAACCCGATGGTTAAGAAGAGAATGCTGAACACCGCTGCAATGACTAATCCAAGAATTCGTCCGCGATAGCGTTTAAACGTTTCTTGTTTTTCTCGATCCATTGCATATCCTCCTTATACAACGCGTTGTCGTTTATTTGATGACGGCTGTGTTTGGCGTACGTATACCTTAACTTCTGATACCGCAACTTCAAGCCATGATTCTACATCACTTTTTACCGTTTCCTGTAGTTTACGTGCATTCTGTTGAACCGGATTTGGACCAAAAGGTGAGTATGTTATTTCTAAGGCAACTTGATTCGATTCACGCGACAGACGTGAGCGGATTTCGATTGATCGCATTCCATCCAGACGACGCGCACTCTTCATTGCTGTTGATTCAATTGATTGTTTAGAAATCCCAATTGCTCCGATCTCAGTATCAACATAATAGGACTGTATCTCACTTTCACTTCGTCTAAAACTAGCAACAAACAAAATAAGTGACAATAAGATCAAAAACGAAAAGATACCAATGAATACCCAAAACATTTCTTGTCCTTGTCCAAGCAATTCTGTAAATACGTCATACACTTCTGTCACAGCTAAAATAAAACCTACTGAAACGAGTAATGTTATTAACGCATAGATTGCCATAAAAAACCGTAACAAACCGTTCATCCATTCACCTCCTGACAGATCTAAACTCAACTAGATTGAAAATCAATACTGTATTGCATTTACTGATCTGCCTTCATCGCTCAGTAAAAACGTCGAAAAACATTTTTGCTGGCGACCTAAGTATTAAGTACCCACTTCCAAATAAATCAAAAAGTCTTTTCTTTAAAATAGGTATTTATAACTATTTAAGAGTAAATTTATAGAGTTAAATACTTTTTCTATCAAAAAACAATCTAAATTGGCTCATAAATAGAAAATCGACTATGAAAGGCGTGTTGTTGCTTTTTTAGACATCATAAGGAGAGCTTTCAACTAACATCCCCATTCCATTTAAAAAATGTCATCTATCATACATGTGGTAAACTCGAAGTATCAAGGACTAAAAGGTGTGAATCGAATGAATACGAAAATCATAAAAGCCAAACAAGGATTATTTCTTCTAAAACAGAATCCTCCCCAAGAAAGCAACTGGCGATCTGACAACCTTTATAAATTTATTTACGCTCTTGATGGCCAACTAGATTACCAAACCCCACGGCACCAGCTTAAGCTTAACCAACATCAATTCATGCTTATTAACCCGCATGATGAACATAAGCAATGGCAGATTGAGAAACGAAAATTCTTAATCGAACTCCATTCAGATTCACTTAACCAAGCAGCCTCTTCACTAGGTGTTGCCTCTTATGACATTCATTTTTCATCTAGTGTTCAACAAAATCAGCTTTTATCAAGATGGGCGCTCTTCTTGACTGACTATTTATCAATAGAAGAGTTAGATGAACAAGAATCACTTCTTTTTCTTGAGCATAGCTTTTCACAATTAATCTTGCTTCTATTAAAACAAACTGTAGGTACTCATCAAATCGATATTCCGATTAGCGTTTATAAACATGAAGATCAGCGTATCTACCTCTTATTAGATGCATTAAAACAAGATTATCGTCACCCTTGGACACTTGACGAGATGGCCAAAGTTGCGCAGCAAGATAAATTCCAACTTTCCCATGCCTTCACGAGTCGCATTGGCATTTCTCCATATGCCTGGCTTCAACAGTATCGACTAGTTCGCAGTCAACAACTGCTTCGTTATTCACAAGAAACTATATTATCAATCGCTTATTTAGCTGGATTCTCCTCATTATCGGTATATAATCGTTTATTTAAGCGGACTTATGGTTTTACACCTAGTGCGTTTCGAAAATGGATCAGAAGATAAAGTACAGAAATACATACCATTAGCAATCCACTGCCAAGAAAAAGCGAAGAAATGGGAATAAACGTAGCAAGACCAGCGAATAAAGCAAGTGATAAGAGGTTTGCGGCATAAAGCAGGACTGCGTTAAAGCTAAATCCTCGACCCAGCATTTCTCTTGGAACAAACTTTTGTAAAAGATATACTCTAGCAAGACCCGATAAAGGTAGTCCAAGAGCGGAAACAATCATTCCTATAAAATATCCTATTGGTCCTGATGCCAAGCTTAAAACAACAATTCCACTGCCCCATATGATAGCGCTATAAAAATAGATCGGTAATGTAAACTGTTTTACAAGATAAGGAATGAGTAAATTAACGAAAATAACCGTTCCACCAAAAACACTCAGCAACACACTGTAAAACGCTTCTGCCTCACTCATTGTTTCGTGCAACATCAACAACAAACCTACTTGCCAAACCCATGTATGTAAAAAAACAATGATTCCAGTTACAACAAATAACCGTCTAATTACAAATACATTCTTTAACCATACTCGGAAGTCATTTAATGCAAAAAAAATCGATTTAAACTTGATACCTGCCATTTGTCTCCCTCTTGCTTCTTCAAGCTTCACTTTTGCTAACAACCAAGCACTGACCAAATAAGTAAGTGCATCTAGCGTAAAGAAATGAATAACGCCAATTGTTTGAATAAACAGGATGCTGATAATTGGTCCAATCACCGTCATACCACGCGTGACTGTATCTAGTAAGCTATTCGCAGCCGTGCGCTCGCTTTCCTCTGTTATAAGTGGAAGAAGCGCCCTGTGAGCAGGATTAAAAAAGCAGCCAAATAGATGAATTATGAAACTCACAGCAATTAAATGCCAGTATGCTAGCAGATTGATGTAATAGAACATGACCAAAACGAGCAGCAAAGGAGCGCGCATCATTTCAATTCGTATCATCCATTTTCGTTTTGGTACCCAATCAGCAAGCACACCGCCAACTAGACCGAATAATAGATACGGTATTACCTGTGTTGCTGCGACACCCGTTACGTGAAGACTTGATTCTGTTAAATCGAACGCCAGAAATAAAAAGGCAAGCCCAGTCATGACATTACCTAAGTTGGTTATTCCAGTACTTGCAAGATAATAAAAAAGTGATTGATTTTTTCTTAATAAGGTGAAATACATGATGTGTGCCCCTTTCTATTTAAAGCATACAGAGTGGGACACTATAAGTCTGCGCTAATATTGCGGGGATTTCTAACAAGATTAAGGAGGAATTACATTATACTTGCGCTACATTAAAAGCTCGTTTCTAATGAAAACAAAAAAAACGTTCCTCTAAGTAGAAACGTTTTTTTCGATAAAAAAGGAAAAGTGCTAATGGTATAGTTATATAATTGACTCTTGATTACTGTTGCTTATTTAAACGCTCGGCCGTTTTATATGCATCGACCATACCCCAAATCCAAATAATTGGTGTTGTAATAAATCCAATCAAAACAAACATCAACAGATATGAGATTGCGTATGCAATGATGAACACAATTCCTTTTGCAATTTGTCCATTATAAATTTGACCAAGACCTGAGATAAAAAAAGATAGTACCGCAGCTACCCCACTGTTTTTCATAACCATTTCCCTCCAATCTACTAAGTAGTCCTTACTATGAAATAACTCTTATGTTTAACAATAAATTGATACGATTTGTTAAACTTAATTGTATAAAGCAATACTATCATACTATACATCATCAGTGATTTATCTGTGAAGTACTTCTCCAAAATTGAAGAAATCTTGATTGACAAACGTCAAAGAAAAACCCGTTAATTGCCAGCGATTAACGGGCACATTAACAGGTTTCATTTTCTCCCTATCTTCCAAACGTATACCACGGTGTCTCAAACTGTGGTCCTTCGCGTTCATACGTAAATCGATACGTTAGTTGATCAGATTCTCTGACGCCTTGAATTATATGAACCCTCGCTCCATCTTCCTCATTCATGCGAAAATTCTGCTGGTCACCACCGTTAATTCGGTAATGAATATCGACATAACGAGAATTTCCTTTAGGGGTGAACAGAACAGTTGCCTGATTATTTTCCTTGGTTACACTCACTTGATAATGTTCATGATCACGATTATCACCACCACCTGGTTGTTCCGGTTCCGGGGTTGGGTCCGGATTCGGCGGTTCAACTGGCGGTGATTGATCCAAATCAGCATTTGTATAAAAACTATTTGCTGCTACTTGAGCTGTGTGCCCATCCGTGAACGTTACCGTTGTAGGAGCATCGCTGTAATTATAAGCAACATAAACACGTTCACCGTTGTTTGTAAAGACAGCGTACGTTGACGTATCAGCTTGCACAGTCGGGTCAACTTGACCGAGTGCACGTAAGCTTGTGACCCATTGATACGTTTGTGCTTTTGTACTCCCCCGCTCAATAATTCGTTCATCGCCTGGATTGAATTGATCATAGTCATCAATCTTGGCATTCATTTGGTTAATCGCATCGTCAGGGTTTGTAAATGCACGATATGCCCACACCATGTTTGCCCATAAATTCCAATCTGAAGAACCGTTACGCGTGTGCAATTCATTGTATGCACGCTCGACATAATCTGGATGATGTCCTAGATAAAGGGCTCCACCATGTATCGGTAGCCAGTTAATTGCGTATTTCTCGACCATACCGGAGTTCCACCACGTGGCATGATCCATCTTTCCACCCCAATTAATTGTTACAATTTCAGGCTGGTACGCTTCAGGGTGAATTTCATCATGAACATCGAAAAAGTATTCATTTATTGCGCTCATTTCCGTCGTGTACAAGTAAATCGCACGATCTCGTAGTTCATCATCGTTGGTTGCCTCTGCCCAAAGGATCAAATTAGTCCAGGCATGCATCGCTTCAGAAGATGATTCTTGATTGTTCCCTGAATCAAATGTGGCAAGACCGTCTGCCCAAGAATGGCCAGAATATGGATCAAACATGCGTAAGTATGGAAACATCTCGTCATCTCGCCCTGTAGCAAAATCACGAATCAAGATATCAATCATACCGCCCCACTCTTCTTCAGCTGCCCATTCAGGATTCACACGGGCAATCTCAGCTGCTGCTTTCACGAAATATCCATAATGAAAATGATGATCGTTCATGCGTACTGCTGAACCGTGGGCAGCGTGATAACCAAGCAAAGTACCCCAGTTTTTGTTGTAATAAAACAGATTTTCACTTTTAAGCTCACCATTGCCATTCGTGGCAACCAACCAATCTTCAAGGTTTGACTGCAGTTCATCTCTAAACGAATCGGCAAGAGCTTCATCACCTGTTTGATCAGCAATTGGTGCAAGGTTCGCAAGTTTTCCTAAATATTTTCCTAACTCATACGTGTCTTGTCCGGTTGGGTAATCAGCTTGAGCATCTTCCAGATAGCCCCTCAAACGTTCTGTATCAGTCCCGACATTCGGCAGGCTTGGCAATACACCTGTGTACTGAAGCGATGTTTCAAACTGAGTAGAGGGCAGTAACTTCATGTCCCCGCGAATGGTGAAAATTGTTTGGCTCAGCAACTGTGCTTCTGATGAATCCGTCAGATGCCTTGATTGATGCGGGTACAGCGCAAAAATCGTTCCGTCTTTTGCTCCATCCACTTGTGCTTCTGTCTCAACCGAATAAACCGTGCGCACTTCTCCGGTTTCATTGTCTACGTTATAATCAGCTCTTGAATTGCGGACGATAGAAAACGCGTATTCTTCAAAAGTTTGAAGCATCTCTCCAGTTGCTTCTGGTAATTTCGCGACAGAGATAAAGGAAGCTGGATTTTCCCACTCACTACCGTTTAGCTGCCAATCCGACCCTTCAGGGGCATAAGCTGCGTAGTGCTTGTTGTCATGTGTAGAGAAGCCAATAACATTTCCTTCGTTAGCCCAAACTTGTGGCTGGATTGGGAAATTAATTTCAGCGGAACCACCTTCGTATTCAGCAAAAATATAAGGAGAGCCAACTCCATACGTAAGAGCTAGCGCAGCGTCACCATCTTGCAACAATCCCTTCACGTACCAATCGCTATAGTCATCGACTTTAGCATCATTAAATGAATCCGTTGCAGAGTGACCAATAGTAAAGTCGGTTGAAATGGCTCCAGTAATATGCCAGGTTCCCGCTTGGGCATTTTCATGGACAACGACATTGTGAGGGGCGTCATAAAAAACGTTTAGGCCGTTTTCTTGATGTTTAACACTAAAAGGATGGGCATAATGATTGTTTGAAAAACGGTCGACCGCAAGTGAGCTCCACCATCGGTTTGTTGGCATTGGCCCCTCAACATTGTCTGTACGATAAATCTGTGCAGGAGGTTCTTTCTGCTGATCCGCATAACCCGGGTCCCCAATTGCATCAAAATCAATCGGTGGATATTGAAGGGAGTAACTTCCTTTCCCAATTTGCTGCGCAGGTGTATTTGCAGATATTTGTTGCATTGGCACAATCAGTAAAACACTTAGACTAAGAGCAGCTAATGTCCATCGTTTCTTCATATGAGACCTCCTAAGTTTTCAAACGAAATCGGTTTCGTAATTTGCCAGAAAAGAGCTCATTTCCTTTTTGTTAAGGCTCCATATTTTTATTAAATGGAGCCTTACCCTCATGGTGCTAACTGAGCAGTCGTTTTACGACTAATTAACTCTGGTTCGACTAAAACCCGGGCTGTACTTGACCGATCGCCAATAAAATCAAGTAGCATCAGCGCAGCTAGGCGACCAATTTTCTCCTTATTTTGCCTGACAGTCGTAAGCGGCGGTTGGACATACCTTGCGGCTAATTGATCATCACAGCCAATAAGGGAAACGTCAGCTGGAATGGACAAACCGAGTTCATGAATGGCCCGCATGAAGCCAAATGCCATTAAATCGGAAGACGAGAAGACGGCTGTTGGGCTTTTGGTTACGTCTTTAAATAATGCCAAACCAGCTTCATATCCACTTTTCTCAAAAAAATCACCTTCAATAACCCACTCCGGATTTAACGTCAGCCCATATTCTTTGATGCTGTCACGAAACCCTTTTAGTCGAATATTAGAAACAGTCGATTCGTTTGTTCCTCCAATGTAAGCGATATCACGGTGACCTTGCAAATAAAAATAGTCAATGACAGATTGGGAAATTTTTTTGTTGTCTGTCATTACATAGCCAGATTTTGGTCCTTCTAACTGGATGTCAACCCCAATGCAGGGAATATCGCTTTTTGTTAAATCATCAATCGACTGCTGTACATCATCCCCAGCAATAATGATGCAGCCATCTACTTTGTAATAGAGACATCGCGCATAAAAATTCTCTTCTTTTTGGAACGTTTCATCGGAAAAGAACAGCAAGTCATAGCCATGCATCCCAATCGTCCGCTTAAAAGCGTTTAATACCTCAATAAAAAACGGATGGTCAAAGTCGGCATTTAATCGACCTGCATAAATAACACCAATCAGTTTTGATGTTTTTTGCGCAAGCGTCCTTGCCGAATGGGAAGGTCGATACCCTGCCTCTTCCATAATTCGAAAAACCCGTTCTTTTGTTTTCTGACTAACGTCGGTGTAATTGTTTAAGATTTTTGAAATGGTCGCTTGGGAAACACCAGCTTTTTTTGCAATATCTTTAATGGTTATCGAGTTGTTGTCTTTCAAACGATTCTATCCTTTCACAGCGCCTTGAGTGAGGCTATTAATAAAGAAACGATTAAATAGCAAGAAGACTGCAATGAGCGGTACGGTTGCCCACAGCGTGCCTGACATAATCATACCATAATCATTGACGTACGAGTCATTCAAGGAACGCAAAGCGACTTGGAGCGTATGGCTGGCAGAATCCTGCAAAACAACAAGTGGCCATAAGAAATCATTCCAGACATTCATAAAGACAATGATGCCCAATGTGGCAAAAGCTGGTGTAATTGAAGGGATAACGATATTCCAGTACATTCGAAACGTCGAACAACCATCTATTTTTCCAGCTTCCATTAACGCATCGGGAATGGAATCTTTAATATACTGCCTCATCCAAAAAATTCCGAACGCATTAATCAATCCAGGTACGATAACTGCCCGTAAATCACTTAACCAACCAAGTTCAGTGATAATAAAATATTGCGGAATTAATCCAAGCTGTGGCGGAATCATCATCGTGACTAGAATGGCTCCGAACCAAAATTTCTTCCAAGGAAAATCAAGCTTAGCAAACGCAAACCCAGCTAACGAGCAAAGAAAAAGAGTTCCTATCGTCACCGACACAGACACAATAAATGAATTTTTAAATGCTCCAAAGAAATCCACTGTAGCCATTACGTTCTGGAAGTTTGTTAGCAACTCTGCTCCGGGAATCATCACAGGGGGCGTTTGATTAATAAGATGGCTTGGGTTTGTTGCCATAACAAACATCCAATAAAATGGGAAAATAGCAAGTAAGGAAGCGATGATTAACGTGATATAGAGAATGATTTTTCCAAATGATCGTGATTTCATCCTTTTTTCGCTCCTTTCCACTTGCTTTTACCAATTTGATTCGTCAGAAGTAAATTTACACAAGTAATGACCATGATCAGTATAAATAAGAGAACTGCTGTAGCGGATGCGGTTCCAAAGAAATTACTCATAAATGCATCACGGTATAGGTAGGCAACAATCGTAATTCCTTCTTCGCGTAAGCTTCTTCCTAAAAAGACAAGCGGTTCTGTGAACACCTGTAACGCGCCAATCGTTGCCGTAAACACAGTAAAAATGATAAATGGCTTTAACATAGGAATAACTACATATCGTAGCTCCGCCCATATTGAGGCACCGTCTATCTTAGCTGCTTCATAAAGCTCCTTTGGAATACTCTGCATTCCTGCTAAGTAAATTAATGTGTTGTAACCAATCCAGCGCCAAAAAATCATCATTGAAATGGCAATCTTTGCGCCCCATTCGCTTGTTGTAAATGATATGGCGTCATAGCCAAGTCCAATTAAGATTGAATTGACCAAACCATGCGTTTGATTGCTAAACAGTACGCCAAAAATAACAGCTACTGCGACAATCGACGTCACATAGGGAATGAAAATGGATACACGAAAAACATTGCGAAAACGAATTAAGGTTGAATTAAGGGCATAAGCCAAAAAAATCCCAATAATTAATTGTGGCAACGTCCCCATAATGCCGATAATAAAAGTGTTTGATAATGATTTCCAAAACAGCGCATCTTCCAAGACAAGGCGAAAATTATCAAGCCCTGTATACGTCATTGGGCCTAGACCATTCCAACGAAAGAACGCTAAATAAAAACTAAATAACATCGGTATTAAACCAAATATAGCAAACAATAAAAAAAACGGTGATATGAATAAAAGCCCTGACCACTTATCTTTATAAACGCGTTTCGTTTTCTTTATAAGTGGGTTAGTTGCTCTTGTGGTTTCCATCTTCTCTCCCCCTTTAAAAAAAGAGGCTGTGTCACAGTGTCACAGCCCCTTCATTCAATTAGCCGCGCTGCAATCGATCTGTAATTCTTGTCATCGCTGCATCCCACTCTGCATCAGCGTCAGCTCCATTATTATTTACATTATCAAGCGCCATCAGAATCTCTTCTTGAACGAGCATATAGTTGCTTCCTTTATAAACACTCTCAACTTGTTGTGCAGCTTCACCAAATACGGCCGCTGTATTTAAGCCATTAAAGTATTCATCTGAGTGATTAACGAATTCATCTTCTTCATAAACAGCTGGTGCAGATGGAAAGAGTCCTGCATCCACAAATGAATTCAACTGATTTTCTGGAGAAAGAAGCCATTTTGTAAATTCGTAAGCTTCCTCTGGATGGTCCGTCTCCGCTGGAATGGTTACAAACGACCCGCCCCAGTTACCAGCACCTTCAGGCATCGTCGCAATTGACCAGTTTCCCGCTGCGTTAGGGGCATTTCCTTGTATAACCGCAATCATCCAAGCCGGCCCAAGCAATGTAGCGTAATCACCAGTGTCCATCGCGCCGCCCCACTCAGGTGTCCACAGTTCGAGTGAACCAACTACATCATTCTCAATTAATTCAACTGTACGATCATATGCTTCGCGAATATCAGCATTATTCTCAACGATAAGCTCTTCTTCTTCGTTAAAATAATGCTCAGTAGCTTGATCGCGTAGCGCATTATATATTAATTCTGGACTGTCCGTCACAACTCTTCCTGTCTCTTCGTAAATCGTGTTGGCCATCTCCGTGTAATCATCCCACGTTTGAATTGACGCTGATACTTCATCGGGATCACTTGGTAAGCCAGCTTCCTCAAAAATATCTGTTCGGTAGAACATCGCAGTCGGACCGATGTCCGTAGGCAAACCAAATAAGAAGTCACCCTCTCGGTTTTCAGCTGTCTGCCAGACCCAGTCTAAATAACTATCTGACAACTCTTCAGCTCCATAATCATACAAGTTCGTAAAACGATCCTGAGCACTTCGGTATCGCTCAATCTCATTTATTTCGACGAGCGCTAAGTCAGGAGCACCACTTCCTGTCGATAGAGCAGTAAATAAATTGTTATGATGATCCGTGTTATCGCCTTCTTGAATGTTAATAATTACACCTGGATTTTCTTCCATATAAACTTCAGCGAGTTCTTCATATTTCGTTGTTCCGAATAACCAAAACGTTAATTCAACATCACCATTTCCACCTGTTTCGTTTGAAGATCCCCCATTGCAAGCAGCCAAGACCATTGTTGATGCAAGTGCCAAACCATACCTTTTTTTCATCATCAGATTTCCCCCTTAAATTATCATCCGTGTACGAAACCGGTTTCGGTAATAGTGTAAACGCTTTCTAATTTGTTTGTCAATCTCTATTTTTGAATGAGAAAAAAGCCTACGTTTGTATGTTATACTTATCAAACAATAAGAGATCATTCATTCTTCATTAACAATACATACAAAATAACAAGCAATTAAACAGAGTAGGAGAGGTAAGATGAAGATTAGAGTAATCGAAGAAAAAGACAACGTGCAAGTTGAACAGTTAATTCGAACTTGCCTGATTGAATTCGGAGCAGACAAAGAAGGTACTGCTTGGTCAGACCCTTACTTAGGTGACTTCTACCGCGTGTATCAAGCAGAACATGCTTGTTACTGGGTTGCAGAAGAAGACGGGCTAATCGTAGCAGGCTGTGGAATTGGCCCTATTAAAGAACATCCAGATGTGTGCGAATTACAGAAAATGTACGCTCTTCAAGGGGCAAGAGGCAGTGGAATTGCGAAGAATTTACTCGATATTGCCTTAACGTTTGCTCAGACCCACTACCACTCTTGTTATCTAGAAACACTTGACAATATGCATGCAGCCAATCGCTTTTACTTAAAAAATGGCTTTAAACGATTGGATCAACCGCTGCTTGATACCGGGCACTTCTCATGTGATGCTTGGTACTTAAAGACCTTTTCATAAATAAATGAATAAAACGCCGGTATTGTGCTTACATGCCGGCGCTTTATGTTCACTCATAATCTTCTGAAACACTACGAATAAATTCAAACAGAGTTGGGGCTTCCTGTCTCAGCTCAAGTTCCTCATGGTCCCAATAATAAACAGCCGGAGCCAGTTCAGCTCCTTGCGAAACAAAACCGATATAATTTCCTAACCCATCTTCGCCGATTGCACAAAAATGATCGGGCCAATGGTCATTTCGTTCTGATTGATTTTGCCTCACAAGATCGTCCCATGTTTTTTTGAGATTCGAATTTGTTTTAATTGGGAATAAGGTCCAATCACCAAATTCAGCTTGGTTTGTTTGCAAAAACATTTGATTGTATTGTTCCGGCAAAGTTACCGCCAATGCTTCTTCCGCTTGCTTCAACTCGTCCCGTTGAACTCCAGGCTTCGAGCTGGCTATGAGATGAAAAATGTCGCTCATTGAAATACTCCCTCTTTCTTGCTTGCTTGAACCAGCAAAAATTTCTCGAGACTCGCATTAAATAATTCTGGTTGATCACGATGGACAAGATGACCTGCAAATGGGATCACAGCAGAATGTATATGTTTATAAGTCTCTTTATAAAAAGCCAAACCAGTAATTTCCGGAGCGACCTGTTCACCTGAAACAATTAGTGTTGGTATGTGACTGAACCTTGATAAGTCACTTACCAATTTGTGCGGATACCAATCTTCATGAACAACAAGTGCTACGAATTTTTTCCAATCACTTTTCACATGTAATTTCCTAAAGTACGCATCCGCTTCAGAATTCTCGAGAATCTTTTTCTTGTGTTCTAGATCATCATTAAAAATGCGACTCCAGTCATCCGTTTTCACCGGAGTCAGTCCTGTCAGTGTCACTGATTTTACAAGCTGAGAATATTGGTTGCAAAAAGCAACTGCAACAATCGCACTGGAGGAACTTGCTACGATATGAACATTGCTCAATTTATAATGTACGAGTGTTTGATACAGATCTTCTACCGTTAATTGGATGAATTCTAAAAAAGTTGAGTATTCGCCAATTCCAGACTGACCATGGCCGCTTAAATCTGGCATAAAAACCTGATACTTCTCTAGAAAATAGTCTTTTTGGTCCTGATAATCCGTTTGACTAGTTTCAGCTCCTGAATGCAAAAACACAATCGGTTCCCCTGACCCACTACTAGTCATATGTAATATCATATTGTTCCCCCCTATTCATTCTATTAACGCCATCTAGCAAAGCCGCCTTCAGAATTGATTACCTGACCGCTAATCCAGCACGCTTCTTCTGTTAACAGCCAGGCAATTAATCTAGCAGGATCTTCAGGTTGACCAAAACGTCCGAACGGAAACTTCGGCTTGATTGCCTCCCACACTTCTTCTGTCATATAACCTGTATCAACCGGTCCTGGGTTGACGGTATTAACGGCTATGTTTTGATCTGCTAATTGATCAGCAATGGTTGCTGTAATTTCTGCTAACGCCCCTTTTGAGGACGCATATGCCACCTCACCACTCATTGGACCGAGGCTTTGTCCAGAAGTCATAAAGACTATCGTACCGCGGTCTTTTCTCGTTATACGCTGCTTCGCAAAAGCTTGTGCCAAAAGAATAGACGACCGTGTATTAATCATCCAATGGCGATCAAGCATATCTGCCGTTAATTCGCCAATCGCGCCATCACTTCCGCTGAGCGCATGATTGCAAACAAGCGCATCAATGGTTCCAGCTCTATCTACGACAGCTTGAATAACCTGATCCGGAACGGCGCCATCAAAAAAATCACCATGGACATCGTACAATTCTGCATCTTTATGTAGCATAGCTTTTATTCCAGCCAGTACATCAGCCAATGTATCTGATCCCCAAGGCTGTTCTTCATCATGTGGGATATAATGATGAATGGCAACGGAAGCACCCCAAGCTGCCACCTGTCTAGCAATCGCATAACCAATTCCTTGTCTTCTACTAACGCCTGTGATAAATACCCATTTTCCTTTTAGTGGATAAAGCTCTCGTTGTAAACTAGTCAAAAAAAAACCTCCCTTTTCATTCCTATTTTTTCACATTTTCAGATAAAATAATAGAGAGAGTCATAGAAAGAAAGGAATGTATGCTGATGCTTACACTTAATCACATTAGCGGTGGCTATTTGCGAAAACCCATTGTTGAAGATATCCACTTTCAAGTTGATTATGGCGAGATTGTTGCACTAGTTGGACTGAATGGAGCTGGAAAAAGCACGACGTTGCGACTTATTACGGGAACATTAAGGCCAATGTCCGGTGATATTACACTAAACGGGCACGAATGGTTAAAAGAAAGAGGAAGCATGGCGCATATTCCAGATACGCCGCAGCTTTATCCTAATTTGACCATCAAAGAACATCTTGACTTCATTATGCGTCTTTATCCCAACTCAAGTGTGGACTATTTAAATAAACAACTTGAGCGCTATAGCTTACTACCTCATCTAGAGAAATACCCCTATGCGCTCTCCAAAGGAACACAGCAAAAAGTGTCTATTCTGCTAGCTTTACTGACCAATCCTCACTACTTAATTGTTGATGAACCGTTCATGGGGCTTGATCCGATTGGCTTATCTCTTTTTTTAGAGGATTTACATCAGTTAAAAGAAAAAGGGACAGCTATTTTGCTATCGACTCACTTATTAGCCATTGCTGAAGACCTCTGTGATCGAGTTGTTATAATTAATAAAGGCAAACAACTGAAGTATAACGGCAATCCTTCAATTCATCTTAAAGAAATGAAAGCTGGTTCACTTCAATCTGTCTTTTTTTCGATGATTGGAGAAAAGTAAGATGCGAACTTTATTCCAGACACGCTTAAACAATCACTTAAAAGTACGTATGAAGCAGTTGATTTCAATTTTGAGTAATAGTGGTGTATTCTTACTTGTTCCTTTTTTGATGCTTGCCATATATGCTTTGGTTCACATTTTTAATCAGGAACAACTGAATTCTTTTCAAGAATCATTCATCATCGCTTCTGTATTTCTCTTTCTTTTTTGTAACCATCGAATTCGCAGCCTACTAACTGACCAAGACGTGGTTTACCTCGCCCCCAAAGTTAATGGCATGGGCAGGTACTTTCGTGGAATAATCTATTACAATCTTCTAATTCAGTTCATTAAATGCGGAGGATTTCTCGTTCTAAACGTTTTTTTGCTTGATAGCTCATCTTTACTATTTATTGTATTGGTATTTTCATTAACTCTTAGTGCGGTGCTTCATGTAATGGTCACGATGATTTTCATTAGCCTTGATCTAAAAAGGCGGGGCCTCTACACCATCCTTCAGTATCTTTACATATGGTTGATGATTGTTTTCTTATTTGTGGAAATGAACGTTTTCATTTTCATGATTAGTTTAGCGCTTTTCAGTACTGGCTATTGGTTAACCAAAAACAAGCTATTCCCCATTCACTCTTGGAAGCGGTTAAGTCTTTCTGACCAACGCTCAGATGCTTTTTTCACCCTTTTTATGAGTAATTTTACGAATGTGTCCATCAGCTTGAGACCAGCCCGGGGAAGAAAGCTTCTTATCTTGTTTTTAACGGTTGGTAAAGATGAAGCGTTGCCTTACTTATTAGCACGTTCCTTAGTTCGCGGAACGGAAAGCGGCCGTTTGTTTATGAGAGTTCTTTTACTGACAGCTGCCCTTATACTGTTTGTAAACAACCTAATTGCTCTTGTATTAATTAGTGTAGTTCTGGTCGCTTTAAATACGAGGCAATTTACGCAAGGTTTTCCACCTTATGGGCAATTAATTCCACCCCACTACCCGGTTGAACAAGACCAGTACAGCGCAGCCATTCATGCGTTACAAAAACGTGCTCTTCTTTTACAAACTGCTTTCTTTTCATGTCTTTTGCTTATTAAATGGATTTCGATGAATTCGTTATAAGTTTGGTCGATTAAATTATTTACAAAGGATGACAATGCATGCTCCCTTTTTAAATTCTGAACGTATTTGTGCAGGAGAAACATACTAACAGCGGTAATCAACTGGCTATTTTTCTTCCCACAACTGAACTCGCTCCAGAAAAAATGCAATCAATTGCCAATGACATGCAGTTTTCTGAATCACTTTTCCTTACTGAGGTAAGAGGTAAGGTTAGTGTTCGTATTTTTACACCTGAAGAAGAAATCCCTTTTGCAGGTCACCCCTTAATTGGAGCAGGGTTCTTTATGCACCAAATTTTAGGGCGGCAACCCCCTTTTACTATCGAGACAGAAGCAGGTTTCGTTATACTTAATTACCGCCGGGATACAAGTACATATTGGCTTGAACAACAGCAGCCTTCTTTTGGAGAAAAGCTGATGAAAACAGACATGGCTAACGTTCTACAACTTAAGGAAAGCGATTTCCACACTTCCTTACCTGTGCAAGAAGTATCTACTGGTCTACCTGTTATTGTATGTCCCTTGCAATCACTAGCTGCTGTCCAGAAGGTTAAGCTTCAACTTGACCACTACAATGAGTTAATTAGCAGGGGGAACGCTAAAGGGATTTGTGTTTTTTCGACGGAAACCATTAATCCGCAAAATGATTTACACGTGCGTGACTTTGCACCATTTTATGGCATTAGCGAAGATCCAGCTACTGGTAGCTCCAATGGCAGTATCGCTAGTTACCTGCTACATCATAATGCTTTGAACTTAACTACATTCCTGCTAAAATCCGAACAGGGCTATCAAATTAACCGTCCCTCACTCCTTTATCTTGATGGTAAAAAAACAGACAACCGCTTTACCGTTCACGTCGGAGGACAGGTTTCATTTATAGCTAAAGGTGAATGGTCATTAGTCTAAGCAACACTGTATGCAAACGAAAAGAGAAGGCTTCGGCCTTCTCTTTTAACGGATGCTAACTAGCTTAGACTGAATGATATAACGGTCAGGAGCTGATCCCAGAAATTCAAACGGATAACAGGTTGTTAAGGTTAATGTCGCCTCTTCCTTCCGCACAATAACCGTTCGATCTTCTAAATCTGTGATCCAAATATCTTCTATTTCATATTCATATGCTTTTCCGTCATAATCAACAAACATTCGATCTCCTACTTCAAGATCACCCAATTCAGAAAAAACGGTGTCTCGGTGCCCGCTCAAGACCGTATGTCCTTTTTGATCAGGCGTTGTTGTCCATTCACTTACATACATCCCGACTCCTTGTTTGAGCGTTCGATCATCGGTTCCCCAAAAGGTTTCATACGCACTCTCCAGCTTAGGTATGTACAGGCGCCCCATTCCTTCGCCAACTTCAAATTGATCCTCTAAATCGTTTGTGATTGGCGTAGTTTCTGGAATCGCAATATCGACTTCTTCGCTAATACTTTTTTCATTCAGACTAGGATCATCTTCGCTTGGTGCGTCCTCATTACTTGTTGCTTTTGCCAATGTTTCGTCATTCGGCTCAGTCACATGTTCAACTGCTTGCGTTCCTTGCCACCATTGAAATGAAAAAAACAACGCAATGCCAAGCCCAAGTAAGATACATGCATTGTAAAGCTTTTTCATAGGTTCACCTCCATTAAGAGCCCCAAGCTTTCGCAAAAGTTCTAAATTACGACTTCATCTTTCTCTTTCTATCATTACAGATTGATTCTTTTTTTTCAATAAATTACAATCATTTTTCAACAATCGTAAAAAAACCGTTAAAGAACGGTTTTATACGAAAAACAATACGATTGGTAGCAAAATTGATGCACTAATTGCACTTACGATCATTGCAATTGAACTCATTGACAAGGGAACATCCCCGTATTCCGCCGCTTTCGATATCCCCATTGCATGTGAAGCCGCACCAAGAGCAATGCTTTTACTATTTAAGCTATTAATTCGCGACCACTTCATGACTGTGGGCCCAAATAAGATTCCAGTTAAACCAGCTATTAAAACAAAAACTGCCGTTAATGGTGGGATTCCATTTAATGCAGCCGATAATTCCACAGCAACAGGTGCCGTTATTGACTTTGGTAACATTGAAGCAACAAATACTTGCTCTACTCCTGATAACGTTGAGAGCGCGAAAATGGAACCAAATCCAATCATCAGACCAGATGCTACTCCAGCGCTAATCATTACGCTAAACTTGATGACGACATGACGTTTTATATACAAAGGATAGGCGAGTGCGACAATTGCTGGCCCCATTAGCTCATTTAACCAAGCACCGCCAATCATATACGTCTCATAAGAAGTTCCAGAAGCCACAAGCAAAACAAACAGTATAAATGTTGTCGTAATAACTGGCAGTAAAAACGGATTTGGCTTTTTCAAATAAATACGACGCATCCAAAAAAAGATTACCACTGTAAGACACACCATTAAGACACCAATAAGAAAAGAGGTCATTTCATTAACTCCTTTTCTCGTTTATTTTCTAGCCACTGACAAAGATGACCAATTGCAATCATAGAAACGATTGTGCTACCAGCAACTGATAACACCATTAATGCTCCACTTGAAGAAAGCAATTCCGGATAATCCATCACGCCCAGATTAAACGGGACGAATAACAATGGCAGTATAAATAAAAGTGCCTTAGCACCTTGCTCGACCCACTTTTCTGGAATAGCCTTTGTTAGTAATAACCCAAGTAGGAGTACAAAACCAATAATTGCACCTGGTATGGGAAGCTGCAACCACATTTGAATAAATCCTCCTAACCATGCCAAACTAAATAAAAAAACAACCTGGATGATCATCTGTATACCTTTCATACACCCCTGCTCTTTGAACAGGTTCCCTCCTTTTACACCTAAAGCCATATTTCATCTCTCTGCTTTTAATTATAACGCTTTATTCCACAATAGTAGCATTTTCGTGCTTATTACTTGTACAATAGAGACAATGATTCTTAAAGGAGACACAACCATGATATTTTTATATCTTATCGCTGGAGTTATATGTGTGATTGGCTTTATCGTGACGATTGTCTCAATAAACAAACCTGATGAAACGTACAGTCATGAAAAAAGTATGGCAACCTTTAAATGGATGTACTTTTTAATGGTGCCTGTATCTTTAATTTTCGTTGTTCTAGTAGCTTTTCTTCTCTTGTAACGATAAAAGCGAGGTAGCCTCAGAAGGCACCTCACTTTTCTTATTAACTATTTTTTTCGGGAATTTGCCCGATTGCCGTGAGAAGCTGTGCGCTCTCTTCATTTAACCCTCTTAATGTGACCTTCACCCTGTTTGTGGCGAATTTTGATTCAATTCGTTCAAGTGCACCGACCGCAGAATCATCCCATAACTGAGAGTCAGTCAAGTCAATTTCAACTTCATTAATCCGCTCGTCTGTGTCAATTGAGGCAAGGAAATTTGTTACGGACGCAAAAAACAATGGGCCTTTCACTTGATAATAACGAACGGTTGACGTTTGATTTAAATGTGCCTGTACGTCCACCTTTGAAATTTTCGCCGCGAAAAAAACCATGCTGAGCAAGACTCCAGCTAAAACTCCATAAGCCAAATTATGCGTAACGAGTACAATTGCAATTGTTGAAACTAAAACAATTGCATCCGTTCGTGGCAACTTATGAAGGGTTCGTACCGAATTCCAATCAAATGTACTAATGGACACCATAATCATAACTCCTGCGAGTGCTGCCATTGGAATTTGAACAACGACATTTCCTAGGACAAGAATTAAAAACATCAGAAAGCCACCTGCAACAAGCGCTGACAACCTTCCTCTTCCACCCGATTTAACATTAATGACGGATTGTCCAATCATTGCACATCCTGCCATTCCACCAAAAAAGCCGGTTACAATGTTGGCAATCCCCTGTCCACGACTCTCCATATCTTTGTTGCTTTTTGTGTCAGTCATATCGTCTACAATGCTAGCTGTTAGAAGAGATTCCAGTAAGCCAACAATCGCAAGAGCAAGGGCGTAAGGAAAAATAATCTGCAATGTTTCCAAAGTAAAAGGAATGTTTGGCAAAGCAAAAGCAGGAAGCGTTTGACTTAACGCACCCATATCCCCTACGTTACGAACACCTAAATTCATTGTTAGCACAATGATTGTAACAACAATAATGGCAACCAGTGTTGATGGAACTGCCTTCGTTAATAAAGGAAACAAATAAATGATAGCGAGTGTAAGGGCAACCAGCGCATACATTAGCCACGTTTCTCCAACGAAGTGGTCAATTTGTGCTAGGAAGATTAAGATTGCAAGTGAATTAACAAATCCCGTCATAACGGTTCGCGGAACGAATTTCATATAACGAGCAAGTTTAAACACACCAAATAATATTTGCAGAATTCCCGTTAAGATTGTTGCCGCAAGTAAATATTCAAGCCCATGATTGGCAACAAGCGTTACCATTACAAGCGCCATTGCTCCAGTTGCTGCTGAAATCATTCCTGGACGTCCACCAACAAAGGCAATCACAATTGCAATTGAAAAAGATGCATACAAACCAACCATTGGATCGACACCAGCAATAATTGAAAAAGCAATTGCTTCAGGAATAAGAGCAAGCGCTACAACAATCCCAGCTAAGAAATCGCCCCGAATATTCCCAAACCATTGTTCTTTTAAAGTACTTTCCATTCATAAACCTCTTTCTTTAGTAAAGTAACTGACTTCAGAGTCTCACTAAAAGTCACTATTCTTTACTAAAGTAGGTTCATTTAAATCCTCTATTAGGTTACTTTAAATTTCGATTCGTTTCAATCTTTTTTGCAAATGAAAGAAAACAAGGAACCGCATGGCTTCTTGTTTTCTTTAATGAGGGGGCTGCCTCCATTGATTGAGCTGATCTTGAATACGTTTCATTTGCCCATTCACCCTGTTTAATTCTTGGCGCATCTGATTCATCTGGGCATATAGTTGAGCTGTATATTCTTGTTCGTTCCCTGGATTGCCTCGAATAACGGACCCACCTGCAGTTGTTGCACCGGAAGTAAAGAAAGTCTCAACTTCATCCGCCTCTTCTTGCATTTCGGGACTCAGATCTCTCTGCCTCGCGACATCACGAGCGATGCAAACACCAATCAACCCTAGTGCTGATGAAATAGTACTTAAAATCGTTCCATAGAAAATAAGGTCTTCAGAGAAAGTAAGTAACTCCTCCAAATAACGCTCTCTTTCGCTTTCTGAAGAACCTGCACCAAACGCACTTCCTTTTCCATCATTCTTTCCCATTCAAAGACCCCTCCTCTAGCAGAGTGTCTGTAAGTAAATCATATGAGAGGAGCGAATGGATCATACGTAAAAGAAATATATGTACAATGTATCTATGTTTTAAGACCACGGATTCATTAACCAAGTAGTTCCCTTAAATAGAAAGCACAATTCTCTGTTTTACATAATTATCACCCTCGTTTTACCTAAAAACACCGCTTTTCCCATTAATAACATCGGCAAGACAATCCTGATGCTGTTGATTAAAAAGTGGTGGGCATTTCTTTGGATCAAAAAAAGCTAATTGGATCGTCTCTTCATTCGGTTTTGTTAACAACTTTCCACCTGACACTGTCCCTTTAAAAAAATGAAGGACACTTTGTGCTTTATCGCCGTTTGGATATTCACTAAAGTAGTTTGAGTAAACCCCTATCAGGGAAAGCACATTTACAAGAAGCCCAGTTTCTTCAAAAACTTCCCTTTTTGCACAAGTTTCGACAGATTCTCCAAGCTCAAGAGCTCCGCCAGGAAAGCCCCATTGGTTAGAATCCGCTCTTTTTTGGAGTAAAATCTCTCCTTGATTATTTTCTACACAGATTCCGGCAAAGTTCAAAATGATCGCTTCTTGTCCAACTTTCTGCCGAATGTTTTTAATATAGTCGATTAGAGTCAACTCCCTACTTATTATCTGTCTCTATCATACGTGATCATAACTTGTTCGAAAAGCGGTTCTAGCTTGTTTTTACCACGAATAGCTATGAAGAAAGTGATGCCTTTGCTTCCAAGCAGCCAGTTGTATCCGTTTTCAACTTCCCGTGGTTACTTGGGAAACCTATCCCAAATCGTGGAACTTTGGTCAGGTTTGATCACCTTTTCCTTCATTCCACATTACAAACATAAGGACTATCTTTCTGAGGAGGAACAAAGTATGGCTGAGTTTGTTGCTGAATTAGTTGGTACCATGATCTTAATCATTTTTGGTGCTGGAGTCGTTGCTGGCGTCAGCTTGCGTCAGTCTAAAGGAGAAGGAGCCGGCTGGATTGCCATTTCGCTTGGCTGGGGTTTTGCTGTTGCTTTAGGTGTTTACGTCTCGGGTACCGTTAGTGATGCTCATTTAAATCCGGCTGTTACGCTCGCTTTTGCGACAATTGGTGAATTTCCTTGGGCGCAGGTACCAGGTTATATTATTGGTCAATTAATTGGTGCTTTCTTAGGGGCAGTCGTAGTATTCTTACATTACTACCCTCACTGGAAAAACACACCTGATCCAAGTACAAAATTAGGTGTGTTCGCGACTGGACCAGCAATTCGTCACCTCACTTCAAATTTTTTCAGTGAATTTATCGGTACTGCTGTATTAATCTTTGGTTTACTTGCGATTGGAGCTAATACGTTCAGTGATGGATTAAACCCGCTAATTGTCGGTGTTTTAATTGCCGCTATTGGTCTATCCTTAGGTGGCCCAACTGGCTATGCGATTAACCCAGCGCGTGATTTAGGACCAAGACTTGCACACGCAATTTTACCTATTGACAAGAAAGGACCTTCTGACTGGGCATATGCATGGGTTCCTATCTTTGGACCAATCGCCGGTGGTATTGTTGGTGCCGTATTGTTTACACTTGTTTTTTAGTATAAAAATAATCAACTAAAAGGAGCTTATCTCAATGTCAAAAAAATTCATTCTAGCGATTGATCAAGGAACAACTAGTTCGAGAGCCATTCTTTTTAATGATCAAGGAGACTTGCTCCAAACGTCACAGCGGGAGTTCAAACAATATTTTCCGCAACCAGGTTGGGTTGAACATAATGCTAATGAAATATGGTCATCGGTACTCAGCGTCATTGCAGAGCTATTTTCAGAATCAAAGGCTACGCCAAAAGACATTGCCGCAATTGGCATAACCAATCAACGTGAAACAACAGTTGTTTGGGACAAAAATACTGGTAAGCCGATCTATAACGCGCTTGTTTGGCAGTCTAGGCAAACCGAAAGCATTTGTCGCGACTTGCGTCAAGCCGGGCATAACGACACATTCAGGAAGAAAACTGGCTTATTGCTTGATCCTTACTTTTCAGGAACAAAAGTAAAGTGGATCCTTGACCATGTCGACGGTGCGCGGGAACGGGCTGAAAAAGGTGAGCTCCTCTTTGGAACAATTGATACATGGCTTATTTGGAAACTAAGCGGTGGTAAAGCACATGTGACCGACTATACGAACGCTGCCAGAACCCTTATGTACAACATCCATGATTTGAAGTGGGATGAAGAATTATTGGATTTGCTTGACGTTCCAAAAGCAATGTTACCTGAAGTCCATTCTTCTTCAGAAGTTTATGCTCATACAGTTGATTATCATTTCTTTGGAGAACAAGTTCCAATTGCTGGCGTCGCCGGTGATCAGCATGCTGCCTTATTTGGGCAAGCTTGCTTCGAAAAAGGTATGGTAAAAAGCACATACGGTACAGGTAACTTTATTTTGATGAATACAGGTGATACAGCGGTTGAATCAAAGAATGGACTATTAACAACGCTTGCTTGGGGAATTGATGGAAAAGTTGAGTATGCTTTAGAAGGTAGTGTGTTTGTTTCTGGTTCTGCGATTCAATGGTTGCGCGATGGTTTAAAAATCATTGAAAATGCCCCACAAAGTGAAGAATTAGCGACGCGCGTCACATCAGCCGATGGTGTTTACCTCGTTCCAGCATTTGTTGGACTTGGAACGCCGTATTGGGATAGCGATGCACGTGGAGCGATGTTTGGATTAACTCGAGGGACAGAACGTTCGCATATCGTTCGAGCTACACTAGAATCACTCGCCTATCAGACGAAGGACGTTATGGCTGCTATGGAATCCGATGCAGGGATTGAATCAAAAAAACTACGGGCTGATGGCGGCGCAGTTGCAAATGATTTCTTAATGCAGTTCCAAAGCGACTTGCTCGATGCCCCGGTTGAAATTCCAACGGTTACGGAAACAACCGCACTTGGAGCGGCTTACCTTGCCGGTCTTGCTGTTGGAATATGGGAAAGCAAAGATGACATCGCCAAGAAATGGGATATGGACCGATCGTTTGAACCTAAAATGGATGAGAGCGAACGTGATGCATTGTACAATGGGTGGAGAAAAGCAGTTGATGCAACAATGGCATTTAAACCGAACGAATCCAAATAAAAAAACGTCCTTGTGATTAATCACAAGGACGTTTTTTACATGCTTATTTTTAAATATTGATTGTTGAGATGATTCATTGCTCTTTCTACATCTTGATAGTGATGAACATCCTGAAATTGAATTCCTAAATGAACGGATGTTTGAGCAATTTGTGGACGCATTCCAGACAGTGATACTTGAACACCCGTCAACAAAAGGCTTTGAACTAATTTTTGAATTTGATGAGCGAACATCGTATCCATGAAGTACAAGCCCGATAGATCAATAAGTAAATGATTTACATTTCGTTTGGAGCACTCTTCAAGTATGGTTTCAAACGCATCACTTACATGCGCCGCTTCAATCTCTCCTACTAACGGTAATAGAGCCACGTAACGGTTTAATGAAATAATAGGTGTAGACAATTGAGAGATAATCTCTTTCTTCTTTAATTCCTGTTTTTCTTGTATCTGCTCATATAATTGAGTAATTTTTACAATAAGAGCTTGCATTTCTTCAATTATTTGCTTCTTAGCCAGCTCTTTCTCATCAGCGAACTCATCTTCAAAGAAGTCGTCAACGAGGCTTACATACTGGTTTTGCGTTTGAAACAAATCCTTTAATCTTTCGGTTGTATTTGATTGAATCGCTCCCTCACTCATCCCAACGGTCTCTAGCCATTGATTGATTCCAGCAGCATACGAATCGTAATCAGAGCGAAACATTTGCAGAAAATGACTATGAAAACTTAATGCCTGTTCTTTTCTTTGTGCTTTGGTTATGTTATTTGTTAGTTGATCCCCTTCTTTTCCATTGAAACGTTCACTATCTACCCAATCTTCCACAAGTAGAGTTAATTTGTTCATCAAGAAATCATACAGTGATTGCGAATGAATCATGTTTTGCATCCTCATCTCTTAATCAAGCTTATCTACCCCGGTGTTCAATTTCTTTTTTTATGGAACGTTTAAATCATGAAGGATTCCTTCTTGTTAGATAGCCAAGTTTACACATTACTAAACCTATTATTGTTGAAAGATGTTTCAATTCTATAAACATGTTTAAAAGCCCAACCATTAATGTGACGGTTGAGCCTAATACTTGCCTCAAGCTAGCAAGATCAAAAGCTGGCTTTTTTTAAATCTACCTTACTCTGATTTTTAATACCGCAATTTAAGCAACATGTCTCTTATTTCTTCATCTTTCATTACGATGTCATGGTATCGCTGAGTGATTTTTGTTAAGGCAATATCATGAAAGAAAAATTCCGAAAAAAACGTGACTAGCGGTGGAGATTGGGTTCGAATAGCTTTCCAATCTCCATCTTCCATACCAGCAAAAATTAGTTCCTTTCCATCAACTAGCAAAATCCGACTTCTTTCTAATGACGAATGCCCTTGACTAGGAATAAGCGTTGATACAGAAGGTATGTCAGTCGTTATGGAACCAATTGTATGAATGTTAATGTCTAGTCCGAACGAATGTTTTTTTTCAAGTACGGGCAGGAACAACGCTAAATCATCTGCCCAAGCAGAAATATGAATCGACTCTCTCGCACCTTCACTTAATTCTTTCATAACAGATGTAATCGATTGGTTTTCTTTTAAAGTCCAGACACGATCGTCAATTTCCATTTCTGCAACTTCAATTTTCTTTAATTCTTCTATATTCGTTTCGAAATCCGTCTTTAATTTCTCAATCATTGCTTCGATAGGAAGCGCTGTGTATTGTCTCTTCTTTTCAATTGTTGCTTCAAGTATAATTCCTTTTTCGCTTAACTTTGTTAACACTTCATATACTTTTGATCGTGGAACTCCAGAACGCTTAACAATGGCGGTTGCATCCAACGCTTGATTGATTGTAATCAAGGATGTATACACTTGACTTTCATATTGGGTGAATCCAAATTGTTGCAGCATAAAAATCCCCTCTTTGACTTTTTCTATCGTCTTCTAAGCATAGACCATTTCCCAAAAACATTTCCACTTGTTTCTCCTGTTTTTAAATGTTACCCTTTTAGGGGTAACATTTAAAAACGAGGTGTTTTATGGATAAACGTGTTTATTTACTAACCGTCGTCTCTTTTGTTGTTGGTTTAGTTGAACTTTTACTAGGAGGAATTCTTCATCTAGTTGCGGACGATCTTCAAGTCTCGCTTGGACAGGTCGGATTGTTAATATCTGTCTTTTCATTTGTATTCGCACTCTCAGGCCCCATTTTGCTAACAGCTACAGCGTCAATTGAACGAAAAAAACTGACGTTATGGACATTGCTCGCTTTTCTTGTAGCTAACATCATAGCTGTTTTTAGCACTGGTTATGCAATGCTATTTATTGCACGAATTCTTTCAGCAATGAGTGCTGCTTTACTTATTTCATTATGCGTTACGATCGCTTCTAATATTGTGACGAAACCCTATCAAGCGCGAGCAATTGGTATTGTGTTCATGGGCGTAAGTGCCTCACTTGTTCTAGGCGTACCGCTAGGACTAATGCTCGGAAATGCGTTTGGCTGGAGAGCCCCGTTTGTTTTAATTGTCATACTAACATCCCTTTCCATCCTATTTGTTTTATTATTTATGGAAAAAATTGCACCTAAGCCGATGATCTCATTAAGAAAACAACTAAGGACGTTAGCAAATATAAAAATTGTACTGATTCAGCTTACTTCCTTTTTCTTTCTTGCGGGCCATTTAACGCTTTATGCCTATTTAACCCCGTTCTTACAAAGTACGCTCGGTCTTGAGGGAAATGCGATCAGCTTGATGTATTTATTATTTGGCATTGCCGCTATCATTGGTGGTGGAGTTGGAGGCATACTTACAGATCGAATCGGTCCGAAAAAAACGATTGTCTCGGTCATTTCTGTCTTTATCATTTCAATCACTTCCATCCCATTTGTTACGTCAATTCTTCCGATTTTTATTATCGTCATGATGGTTTGGAGCATGCTTAGTTGGGCCATTACACCCGCGATGCAAAGCTATCTAATTACAACCTCACCAGATACATCCGACATTCAGCAAAGCTTAAATAACTCCGCTCTGCATTTCGGCATTGCGTTTGGTTCGATGATTGGTGGCGTTGTGATTGAGCAGGCGTATGTTGAGTTAAATGCACTTGTTGGTGGCGCCCTCGCCACTGTCTCTTTATTAATCATCATCATTTCAATGCGTTTAAAAATAAAAAATACTAAGATGAGTTCGAAGGCAGCGTAAATAAGTAAGGCCCTCTCGTTTTTTGTAAAACGAGAGGGCCTTTTATCCGATACCTTTATCTTTCAGCTGTCTAACCATTGGTTAAATCACTTTCAAAAAAAATTTGCTCATTAATTCACAATATGTTATTCTTAGTTTGTAGTTAATCAGATACCTTATACTTGATCTTGCTCACAACTTCACATAATAGTTGCGTGACTAGCAAGTATTCACTTCACAAACATTTTTATGTGAATTTCTTCACAATATAATTTTAGGAGGACGTATTTTATGAAAATTATCGTTATTGGGTGTACACACGCAGGAACAACCGCCGTCCGAAACTTAGCTCGACTTTATCCTCAAGCAACTATTACTGTCTATGAACGAAATAATAATGTATCCTTTCTCTCTTGTGGCATTGCTTTGCATATCGGTGGGATCGTAAAAGAAGCAGACGACTTATTTTATTCATCTCCAGAAGAACTTGAATCACTAGGCGCAAACATGAACCTTGAGCATGATGTTCTTAAAGTCGATCCTGATAAAAAAACGATACTTGTTAAAAACCTTCATACTGGCGAAACCTTTAACGATTCTTATGATAAACTTGTCTTCACAACAGGTTCATCACCGATTATTCCGCCTATTACAGGTGTTGGTTTAAAAAATATCCAGCTCTGCAAAAACTATGAGCAAGCCGAGCAAATTATTGCCAAAGCTTCCGAAGCTAAAAAAATTGCTGTCATTGGTGCTGGATACATTGGTGTTGAGCTTGTTGAAGCATTTGAATCATATGGAAAAGAAGTAACATTTATTGAAGGCGCAGACCGTGTTTTAAATAAATACCTTGATCGAGAATTTACAAACGATGTTGAGCGCGCCTTGATTGATCATAATATAAAGTTAGCTTTAGAAGAAAAAGTCGAATCATTCTCAGGTGATGACACTGGTGCCGTCAAAACAGTACACACGAATAGGCAAACGCATGATGTTGACCTGGTGCTTCTCTGCGTCGGATTCCGACCTCAAACAGATTTAATTCGAGATAAAGTTGAAACATTAGAAAATGGAGCTATCATTGTGAATCAGTATATGCAATCAAGTAATCCCGATATCTTTTCTGCTGGCGATTCTTGTGCAGTATTTCACAATTCATCTCAGCATAACGCCTATATTCCACTTGCAACAAATGCAACAAAAATGGGGACTCTTGTAGCTTACAATATTAACGGACCTAAAATAGCTTACAAAGGAACACAAGGAACGTCAGCTTTAAAACTGTATGATCTTAACTTGGCTTCTACTGGCTTAACAGAAGAAAGCGCAGCAGCATACGGACTAGATGTCCGATCGCACCTACTTGTTGACCATGAGCGACCTACTTTTATGCCGACTGCCGAAGAAGTTAAGCTAAAACTTGTCTATGACAATGATTCCATGCGCATCTTAGGAGCACAAGTTCTTAGTAAAGCTGATCAAACTCAATTAATGAATACCGTATCAGTTTGTATTCAACAGCAAATGACTGTATCAGATTTGGCATTTACTGATTTCTTTTTCCAACCCCATTACAACAAGCCAATCAATCTATTAAATACGCTAGCCCTAAAAATTTTAGCGCAAGAACCAATAAGCACAGACAATAGTACGGAGCTTGTATAGTAAGAAAAAAACGGAGTCAATTATTAACTACTTGTTCTGCCCTATTTCTAGCTTCTAATGAGTCAAAATGTATGACTGGTTCTGAAACGGTTATTGATGGTGGCTGGCCTATACTCAACAATCTAATATAAAAAGGCAATTGAGTTGAATAAGTCTCAATTGCCTTTTTATCATTTCTTTAATGCAGAAACTTAGCGCTAGCATTCCTCTAGCCTTCTGCTCATTTGAAAGCTCTGTTTAAACTAATCCCAATTTGCTTTAGCTACGTTCTTCTATTAAAAATGTTTCGACACGAAAATTAGAAAAAATAAGTTTCAAGCGTCCTTTAATTAAATCGGAATAACGGTTCCTGATGGACCACTGGCATAACGATGAATAGTCACATGACCAGCACTGTTTGCTTGGTTAGGCGCATTAGCGATTGTAACAGCAAAAGTAGAGAAATTAGTAATTTGTATCGTGTCTCCAGCATTATAAGCTTGAACTCGAATAACGAGCGATATACCTGCAGTATCCGAACATGCGATTGGAGCACTTGGGGTTGCGGCACCATTAACGGTTAATCCAAATACTGCACCAGTAGTGGTTCCCGCGGTTTTATTAAGCCCCACACTAATATAGTACATTCCTGGGGTTATAATTGTAAAGGTGCCCGTCGCGGGAACAAACGTTAATCCAGAGTAAGCTCCTGGGGTCATCAAAATAACTGGCGCGCCCGCTAAAATGGTCTGAGCTTGAACATTGCTATTAAAAAATGGTTCAACTGATGATGTTCCAGTAAAACCGGTTGCTCCCGTTAACCCTGTTCCTCCAGTTGGTCCCGTAATTCCGATGGCTCCCGTTAGTCCGGTTGCTCCGCTTGGTCCTGTTGGTCCGGTTACTCCCGTTGACCCTGTAGCGCCAGTTGGTCCCGTCGCTCCGCTTGCTCCAGTGAATCCTGTTATTCCAGTCAACCCAGTAGGTCCTGTTAACCCGGTTACTCCGGTGGCGCCAGTTGCTCCTGTTGGCCCTGTTACTCCCGTCGCTCCGGTTACTCCTGTGGCCCCAGTTGCTCCTGTTGGCCCTGTTACTCCCGTCGATCCGGTTACTCCTGTGGCCCCAGTTGATCCGGTTGACCCTGTTGCCCCAGTGGCGCCGGTGGATCCCGCTAGTCCGGTGGATCCCGTAATCCCGGTGAATCCCGTTAGTCCAGTTACTCCGGTCGATCCGGTGGCTCCAATTGCTCCCGTTGACCCTGTAGCGCCAGTTGCTCCTGTTGGTCCTGTTATTCCAGTCAACCCAGTAGGTCCTGTTGGTCCTGTGGCACCCGCTAACCCTGTTGATCCGGTTGATCCGGTTGATCCTGTTAACCCTGTAGCGCCAGTTGGTCCGGTTATTCCAGTTGATCCCGTTAACCCGGTGGCTCCTGTTGCGCCAGTTAATCCGGTTGACCCTGTGGCTCCTCCTATCCCAGTGGCTCCAGTGGATCCTGATGGGCCAGTCGCTCCGCTTGCTCCTGTCGATCCTGTTATTCCAGTCAACCCAATAGGTCCTGTTGGTCCGGTTGATCCCGTAATCCCGGTGGCTCCTGTTGCGCCAGTTAATCCGGTTGACCCTGTGGCTCCTCCTATCCCAGTGGCTCCAGTGGATCCTGATGGGCCAGTCGCTCCGCTTGCTCCTGTCGATCCTGTTATTCCAGTCAACCCAATAGGTCCTGTTGGTCCGGTTGATCCCGTAATCCCGGTGGCTCCCGTTAGACCAGTTACTCCGGTCGATCCGGTTGGTCCTGTTGATCCCGTCGCTCCGCTTGCTCCAGTGGATCCTGTTAATCCAGTCAACCCAGTAGGTCCTGTTAACCCGGTTACTCCGGTGGCGCCAGTGGCGCCGGTGGATCCCGTTAGTCCGGTTGATCCCGTAATCCCGGTGGCTCCCGTTAGACCAGTTACTCCGGTCGATCCGGTTGGTCCTGTTGGTCCCGTCGCTCCGCTTGCTCCAGTGAATCCTGTTATTCCAGTCAACCCAGTAGGTCCTGTTAACCCGGTTACTCCGGTGGCGCCAGTTGATCCTGTTGGCCCTGTTACTCCCGTTGATCCGGTTGACCCTGTTGCCCCAGTGGCGCCGGTGGATCCCGTAATCCCGGTGAATCCCGTTAGTCCAGTTACTCCGGTCGATCCGGTGGCTCCAATTGCTCCCGTTGACCCTGTAGCGCCAGTTGATCCGGTTGATCCGGTTGACCCCGTTAGCCCTGTTGATCCCGCAATCCCAGTGGCTCCTGTTCCTCCTGTTGCGCCAGTTGGGCCGGTTGACCCTGTTAGTCCTGTTGATCCCGTAATCCCGGTGGCTCCCGTTAAACCGGTTGCTCCTGTCGATCCTGTTGGCCCTGTTATTCCGGTCGATCCGGTTGACCCCGTTAGTCCTGGTGATCCCGTAATCCCTGTGGCTCCACTTGCTCCAGTGGATCCTGTTATTCCAGTCAACCCAATAGGTCCTGTAACTCCGGTGGCCCCCGTTAAACCGGTTACTCCTGTTACTCCGGTTGACCCTGTAGACCCAGTCGCTCCGGTTGATCCCGTAATCCCGGTGGCTCCCGTTAGTCCGGTTACTCCAGTCGAACCGGTTGCACCGCTTGGTCCTGTTGGTCCGGTTACTCCAGTCGCTCCCGTTAAACCGGTTGCTCCTGTTAACCCTGTTGCGCCAGTTGGGCCGGTTGACCCTGTTAGTCCTGTTGATCCCGTAATCCCGGTGGCTCCTGTCGATCCGGTTGCTCCGGCTCCTCCTGTTACTCCGGTTGACCCTGTAGCGCCAGTCGCTCCGGTTGGCCCCGTTAACCCTATAGTGCCAGTTGGGCCGGTTACTCCAGTGGCTCCAATTGATCCGGTTGACCCCGTTAGTCCTGGTGATCCCGTAATCCCTGTGGCTCCACTTGCTCCAGTCGGTCCTGCTAGTCCGCTGGTTCCTGTTGGTCCGGTTATTCCCGTTAAGCCTGTAGCGCCAGTTAGTCCTATTGATCCTGTTGGCCCTGTAATTCCGGTTGCTCCTGTTAACCCTGTTGCTCCCGCAATTCCAGTGGCTCCTGTTAGTCCTGATGGGCCAGTCGCTCCAATTACTCCAGTGGGTCCTGTTATTCCAGTCAACCCAGTAGGTCCTGTAACTCCGGTGATCCCCGTTAACCCCGCTAACCCTGTTGATCCTGTTGGCCCTGTAATTCCGGTTGATCCGGTTGACCCCGTTAGCCCTGTTGATCCTGTGGTGCCAGTCGCTCCAGTTGCTCCGGTTGACCCAGTAGGTCCTGTAGGTCCGGTGACCCCCGTTAAACCGGTTGCTCCTGTTAACCCTGTAGCGCCAGTTGGTCCGGTTGGTCCAATTACTCCAGTTGATCCTGTTAACCCGGTGGCTCCTGTAGTGCCAGTTGGGCCAGTCGCTCCAATTACTCCAGTAGGTCCTGTAGATCCTGTCAATCCGGTTGAACCTGTTTCTCCCGTTACTCCTGTTGCTCCGGTGGCTCCCGTAAACCCAGTTAATACAAGAGCATAGTCTGAAGAATTGCTCGGTGTACCTGTTGGTGAGTTAACCAACACCCGGTATATGCTTCCGTTAAACGATACCAATTCACCTGAAATTAAAGATGGTCTTATTAATTCTGAGAAGGGAATGACTTGCTCAAATCCAACACCTGTTGCCCCGGTTGGACCTGTGGGCCCTATAGAACCAGTCGGTCCCACTCCTCCTGTAATACCAGTTGATTGTGGTGCGCAACATCCACCGAGCTGGCCACCATTTGTAGAACTTCTTCTAAAAGTTTGAAATCCTGAACATTGGTTAGTAAACACGTCTGCCCCCCCTACTTGCCAACTTTCATCATAAGTAGGCGTTTCTTTTTTATGCTATGGACATTACGAGTAAATTGTTATTACTCTTTTAAAAAAGTATTAAAACAAAATGCTTGACTTCATAAACCCGAGTAAATATATTAGGATTATTGGATAATTGACTGACGAGTCAATCAAGAGGAAAGGAACGATTATGATCATTACAGATAATAACCGTCTTTTAATGGATGCTGCTTTACCTTTATTTGCTCAGAATGGCTTTCATAAAACGAAAGTCTCTGATATCGTCAAAAAAGCCGGAGTTGCCCAAGGTACGTTCTATTGGCATTTCAAAAATAAAGAAGCCATCGTTGTACGACTTTTAGAAGATGGAGAGCGAAATTTGCTTGATGTCATCCACTCCGGTTACCGCAAGCAGGTTGGTTCATTAACTGATATGGTTGCTTCATCCGAACAACTCATGTTCTCTTTATTCACATATGCAAAAACAAATTGTGATTATATGCAACTGCTGTTTAAAACGGGGCAAGATACTGATAAACAGATTCGCACACAAATTAAAGGCACGTTTGTTGCAATAGAAGCCGCATTTGCTAGCAATATCGCTCGAGCCCAGGAATTACATATGCTTTCTACTAGATACGCTAGCCAAACGTTAGCTGCGATGCTTTCGAGCCTAGTCTTCGGAATGCTAGAACGGTGGCTCTTTCGTCCTGAATCGGACTTATCAGAGATGACGCCAAATGAACTAGCCAAAGTCATCGTTTCATTTGAATTTTTTGGGTTACAGGGTCTACCCTTGTCCCAATCATAGAAAGGGAGGTGAACGAGCTGGCATTCTTAAAAAAAATATTGTTCCAAGTCATCCCAAGTTTACTCATTTTGACGTTCATTATCTTTTGTCTCGTTTACGTCGCTGGAGATCCAGCCTCGATGATGCTCCCGGAAAATGCGACAGCTGCAGACCGAGAGGCTCTGAGGGAGTCACTTGGCCTGAATGAACCTTTTTTAACACAATATACAGCTTTTTTAGGGGATTTAATCCGCGGTGACTTTGGAACATCCTTACAGTACCAGCAACCAGCAACAGACTTAGTCTTAAGCCGCCTAACAGCTACGCTTTCACTTTCGTTAATTGCGATGTTCATTGCCATTGTCATTTCAATTCCACTTGGAATTTATGCAGCTTTAAAACGAAATACAGTACTGGATTTTCTAATATCTGGAGTATCGATTGTTGGAAAAGCGATGCCAAACTTCTGGATCGGAATTATGCTCATTTTGTTTTTAGCCGTGATCTTTCCAATCTTCCCTGTTTCAGGAGCCTCTTCCCCGCTGCATTTCGTCTTACCTGCTTTTACATTAGGGATTGCACTGGCGGCGGAAATGACACGGTTAACTCGGGCCAGTGTTTTGGAAGTAATTGAACAAGAATTTGTACAAACGGCACGAGCAAAAGGACAAAAAGAACGCATTGTTATTGGAAAACATGTGTTTCTAAATGCACTTATTCCTATCGTTACAATTATTGGTCTGCAATTTCCTCAATTAATTGGTGGAGCAATCGTGGTGGAAACAGTCTTTTCTTGGCCAGGGATCGGCCGCCTGTTGCTTACGGCAATGGAAAACAGCGATATGGCAGTTGTCCAAGCAATTGTCTTCGTTATTGCATTTATTACGATCACCGTCAATTTATTAACTGATTTACTTTACCGGGTGCTTGACCCACGAATTAAATATGATTAGGAGGCGTTATCGATGGCAGCTTTAACGAAATTAAATGACACGATACGCCGTCGTTTTTTACCAAATGTGTCACCACTAGGTTTACTCGGTTTAGTATCCATTCTTGCGATTACAATCCTTGCGGTGTGTGCACCATGGATTGTTCCTTACGATCCGTGGCAAATCATACCAACGCAACGACTCGTCCCCCCATTTTGGATGGAGAATGGTTCAACTGCCCATTTACTCGGTACAGACAACCTAGGCAGAGATATGCTTAGCCGGCTCATCTACGGGGCGCGAGTTTCACTGCTCGTTGGAATTGTCTCTGTCTTGATCGCTGGTGCGATTGGTTTATTTCTTGGACTTGTGTCCGGTTATTTTGGCGGGTGGATTGATGCGGTGACCATGCGTGTTGTTGATGCCATGTTGGCGATTCCAACACTACTGCTTGTTCTTGTGGCGATGGTCGTTCTTGAAGCGAACTTGCTCACTTTGATTCTTGTGATCGGTTTAACAAGCTGGGTCCACTATACCCGCATTGTTCGTGGGGATGTACTCGGTGTAAAAGCTCGGGAATATGTTCAGTCCGCTCAAACTTTAGGAGCTAGCAATTTTTATATCATTCGAAAACATATTTTACCGAATGTCCTTTCTTCCTTTACCGTCATTGCGACCATTGGCGTTGGTACAGCTATTTTGACCGAGTCATCCTTAAGCTTTCTCGGTTTTGGTGTTCAGCCATCAACAATCACGTGGGGAAGCATGTTAAATGATGGGCGTAATTATATTGCAACCAGCTGGTGGATTGCGACATTTCCTGGAATAGCTATTACCATCACAGTATTAGCGTTTACCTTCGTTGGTGATTGGTTACGTGATTACCTTGATCCACGTTTAAAAAAAGGAGGCGACGGCGGCGATGAAACAGCATAAACCTTTGCTCTCCGTTGAGAATGTATCTACCTCCTTTCAGGCAGGTAAGCAACAGTCAACTGTTGTAAAAGACGTCTCCTTTACTGTCCAACCAGGCGAAATTGTAGCGATAGTAGGTGAATCAGGCAGTGGCAAAAGCGTAACATCCTTATCTATTATGGGCTTATTGAAGAAAAATGCTCAAATAACCGGATCAATCGTTTATAACGGACAAGATCTGCTCACTCTAACAAATAAGCAGCGTCGACTTCTACGTGGCAGTGAAATGTCGATGATTTTCCAAGAACCGATGTCTTCTCTAAATCCAATGTTACGTATCCGCTCTCAGATCGCTGAAGTGCTAACCATTCATCAACCGAGCTGGACGAAGAAACAAATTACACAAAAAACAATTGATTTATTAACTCAAGTGGATATACCTAACCCTGAGCAAACAGCCTTGCGTTTTCCCCACCAGCTTTCAGGAGGAATGCGCCAGCGTGTCATGATTGCCATTGCCTTAGCATGTGACCCGAAGCTTTTAATTGCAGATGAACCAACAACCGCTTTAGATGTAACTACTCAGGCACAAATCTTGTCATTAATTAAAACGTTGAATGAAAAAAACGGTACAGGCGTTGTTTTTATCACTCATGACCTTAGCGTTGTGGCAAGTATCGCGGATCGAGTGCTCGTTATGTACGCTGGCCGGATTGTTGAGGAAGCAACGGTCTTTGATTTATTTGATCAACCAAAGCATCCCTATACAATTGGTCTCATTGAAGCGATGCCGACACTTGATACTGAAAACGAAAGCTTGAATGCCATTGCTGGTAATCCACCAAATATCGCAAAGCTTCCAAGCGGCTGTTCCTTTCATCCACGCTGTCCATGGGCAACAGATGCTTGTACGGAGAAAGTACCTGCGCTTGATGAAAAGTCAGCCAATCATTTTGCTCGATGCATTCATGCGAATAAGGAGGCCATCAAATGAACGAAATCACTCCTTTACTTGAGGTAAAGCAGCTAAGCAAAACCTTCTCCTTGAGCAACAAAGAACGCGGTAGCTCGAAGTCAACCTTAAAAGCAGTAAATAATGTCAGTTTTCGTTTATACAAAGGTGAGACGCTTGGAATTGTTGGCGAATCGGGGTCAGGCAAATCAACCATTGCCAAAATGATTCTACAGTTACTTGAACCTAGCTCAGGCTCAGTTTATTTTGCTGGAGAAGATGTAGGAAAGCTATCAAAAACAGCTAAGAAACAGCAGAAGGCTACAATTCAAGCAGTCTTTCAAGATCCTTATGCCTCACTTAATCCGCGAATGAGAGCAAAAGAAATTGTGACCGAACCGCTACTCATTCACAAACGAATGAAAAAAGCAGAACGATCTAAACGAGCCCTTTCCCTCCTTGAAGAAGTTGGACTCGGTAGACAACATTTAGATCGTTACCCACATGAATTTAGCGGTGGCCAGCGTCAAAGACTTAGCATTGCTCGTGCAATTGCCTTAAAACCAGATCTCATTGTTTGCGATGAAGCAGTTTCTGCTTTAGATGTCTCAACGCAAGCACAAATTCTAAACTTATTAAAAGAGTTACAGTTGGTTCACGGTTTATCGTACTTGTTTATCGCTCATGGTTTACCAGTTGTCAAACATATAAGTGACCGGGTTGCGATTATGAAAGAAGGAGAGCTAATTGAAATTGGAGAGACAAAACAAATCTTTCATGATCCAAAAGAACCCTATACAAAAGCACTGTTACAAGCTGTCCCTCCCGCTCATCCGAGAGATAGACAAACGAATTAAATTTATGGAGGTTACAAACATGAAAAAAGCCTTACTTGCTAGTACATTATTCTCTGTTATTGCCTTATCTGCATGTGGATTTGATGATCCTGACGGTGGAAGTCCAGCAGAACCGAGTGAAGAATCAAGCGGTTATGAATTGCTTACCATTGCCAACCCTGCCGATATTACGACGTTTGATCCGCATAACAACAGCGTCATTACCACTTCAGCTGTTTTAGTCAATCTATATAGCAAACTTGTGCAACGAGATGACGCTGGCGAAATTGTAGCTGACTTGGCAACGGATTGGGAGCCTATTGATGAAACAACTTGGGAATTCCGCTTGCGTGATGATGTTACTTTCCACAACGGTGATGCTTTTACAGCGAATGATGTCGCTTTTTCACTTGAGCGAGTTGCCAATGATACATCACTGCAACAGAACTCTACATTTAACCAAATTGAAACCGTTGAGGTTGTTGATGAGTATACTGTGAGAATAACGACAGCTGAACCAGACCCGCAACTGCTTAATCGTCTTTCTATTCCAGCAGCCAGCATTTTGCCTGGTAATTATTTTGAAGAAGTTGGCGCGGAGAGTTTCTTCCAATCTCCAGTTGGAACAGGCCCATTTATGTACGAAAAATGGCAGCAAGATGAAGCAGTCGAACTAAGTAAGTATGCTGATTACTTCGAAGGGGAACCAAATTGGGAACGCGTTCGTTTCAGTGTTGTACCTGAAGACTCCACTCGTGTCTCTGAATTATTGACAGATGGTGTAGATATTGCCTTTAATATTCCTACTGCGGACATGGAGCGAATTGATAACAATGATGGAACGCATGTGGCACTTGAACCGATTCAGCGCGTCATTCAAATGTGGCTCTCTAATGAAGAGGGCGAGCCAACAGCTGATCCTGCTGTCCGTGAAGCAATTGACTTAGCGATTGAAAACCAAGTTATTATTGACGAAATCTTGAACGGGAGTGCCACAGCAACACGTACCCATATTACTCCGGGCAACTTTGGTGCGGATGAATCCCTCTACAACACATACGAATATGACCCTGATCGAGCAATGGAGCTGTTAGCAGAGGCTGGTTATGAAGATGGCGTCACGGTAAACATGTCTGTCAATAATTACTATACGGAAATGGCTGAAGTTGTTGGTGGCATGCTTTCAGATGTTGGTATTACGGCAAATATTGATTTAATTGAGCAAAGCCAATTTGCCAATCGCCTATTTAGTAACGAGTTAGATGAAGCCATTTTCGTTGGCTGGGGCAATGATATGTTTGACGGCAGTGTATTGGAGTTCTTCAAAGAGGATGGCGTTGCACCATATACAAATCCAGAGATTGATGCGCTTTTAGAAGAGGCTGCATACAACATGGATGAAGAGGAACGCATTGCACAATATCAGGAAGTACAGCAAATTCTTGCAGAAGATCGCGGAGCAGTCTACCTTTTTCAACTTCAAGGTCGTTACGGTGTGAATGATCGTCTAGACTATACTCCTCGACTTGATGAATTGTATGATGTAAATGAGATTGAATTAACTAATTAACTGGAAAGGACGTACCTAAATGACTTTACCTGCACTATCGCAATGGAATGCGTTTATGCTCGAAACCTTGCTCGCTAAAGGAATGACAGAAGAAAAGCTATTATTGCATGTGGAAAATCATGATGCAGAAGCACTTAATTCATTTGATCAAACCTTTGATTACAGCGACCTTATCGAGGCAACAACAGAAGATCCTTCTTTAATTAAATCAGCCATTGAATCAGGATACCAAGTTAAGTTCATGTCTACCTTTGGCATAAAACGACTACTTCTCCTAAAATACGGAATTGAAGACGGCGCAGATTATACGATGGGAGAAGCACGCTTTGATGGACTTCACTTGTCTGAAGCGCAGCTGCATGAGTTTGGCGCAATGCTTTCTCCAAACTGGAAACTATTTAGCGAAAAGAAGCAGGACAACTATGGTGTAACCATTGTTCATGCAACAGAAGTGAATTAATTAAAAGCCGTTATGAGAGGTACTCATAACGGCTTTTCTACCTTTATCTCACGATTACTTTTGAAAAAGCCCTGTTAAAAAATCCGGCACCCCGAATTGAGTACTTGGTTGTTCAATAATTTGCATCGGACTTACATCAATGACTTGCAAATCTGAAAATATAGAGCGCAAACTCTCATCCGTAAAGCCTAAACCACCTTGAAGACTACGTCTACGATACACCTCCCAATCTGAAATTACTGCACCACCTAATTGACCACCTTTAAGAAAACATGTTAGTGCAAATCGTCCTTGTGGTTTAAGTGCTTTTCTAACCAATTCAACATAACTCGTTCGTCGATGTGGCGCAATATGATGAAAGCAACCTGAATCATAAACAAAATCATATGTTCCTTCTTGTATATCAAGCTCAAAGACATTTTTATGAATGAAATTGATCTTTAAATTCGCTTTATCCGCACGTTCTTTTGCCCACTTTAATGTTGTACTTGAAAGGTCAACAGCATCAACCTCACACCCTTTTCCGGCAAAATAAAGCGCGTTTCTTCCCGGACCACAGCCGAGCTCGAGTACCTTCCCTACCTTAACTTGGTTCGCTTCAAAATAACGAACCACATTCTCATCCGGAGCTTGAATAAAAAACGGGATCGACCTTTGACGGTCAGCGTAAAATTCATCCCAGAAAGGTTCGGGCTCTCTTAACCACTGATCCAACATCAACAATACATCTTCATTACGATAAATGTCTTCTTTCATTAGAACACCTCTTTTGTAATCGCTTTTAGTCATTATAAAGTAGTTTGATTAAAGGACTATGACAACTACATTAAATCAGATAAAATAGTGTGTGCTTGCATGCAATTAACATACTTCTAATAGGCCTGTAGGATACTAAGTTGATTCATTTTCAATGCCTCAATAGCTAGGCATTTATTTTTATAAAGTTGCTTATAACGATACCAGAAGACTCTTGCTTTAATACAGTTTTTTTATCGTGTTTGCCTCCTATTACAAATGTTACAAATACATGACAGAACATCCTTTTATTAAAGGATTTAGTACCTTAATCTCGCACGGTTACGAAATATAATGTATTTTTTCTAAATTCGCTGTCAATATACGTTCTTTTTTGTCATACTTGTTAGGACAGGTCTTCTTTGAACGTATTCTGCGAGCCCTGTGTGAAAGGAGCTCTATGGTAGAGGAAACGGAAATGATGGATTCAGTTGCCATCTTAAAAAACTTACATCGTTTTGAAATATGTATTGAAACCTTTCCTAATTCTCAACCGTTCATTTTTGAGAAGCATGGAGAGATTGGCTTTTCACCAACTAGCTACTGTTACAACTATAGATCTCAATCACTTGAACAAGGAAAGCCAATGACTGTCTTACTTGATCGCTATGGCTATGACAACATCAAAAATGCATTATCGCGTACGGATTTGGCTGTGTTTCTCGCACGACAACTTCACTTGTAAAAGAGTAAGCAAGCAAGTAGTTATTTACTTGCTTGCTTTTTATTAATCAACTCGTGAGGTAGTCCGCCGGATATAAACCTATCGTTCTTCAGTCGTTATTAAGCGGGAAATAATAAGGAATGTGCTTGAGAAAACGTTTGAGTTCAATGCCAAAATATCGTTCTATTTCTATTTTTAAGCTTTCCTCAAGCTCACAAAACACCTTAACCGCTTCAACCAACTCAAACACATTATATACATCTACAAGTGGCCATATGGTTTTGACTCGCGCCTTATTAGCAAAAGGCAGCAGTGATAAAATCGGACCTTCTTCTTGATCGTTTTCAATTGAAAAATAATCAAATTTTTGAGTGTCCGTATTCGTCATTTGTTTTCGCCACTGATAGAGTGCTTTGTAAAATTCCAACACAGCGATTTCTTCTTGAAAATAAATGTCTCCAGCTATTTTGACCGTAACGAGCGCATCAATAGCTAAAATTTTTGGGACATCTCGTCTGTCTCGATTGGAGATTGCGTCCTTCTCATTAACAAATGTATATATAATTTCTAAGGGGGGATCGTTTATCATTTGATTTCTCCTTAAACAGCTTCTTTTTATAGATAATGATTACATTGTAAACCATACATACGCGCCAGTAAGTAGACGAGGCAGAACAAACTCCTATAAACTTAAACAATTAATCCACCACATCATAGGAGGTTTTCATATGACGGCAGAAATTATATTCGCTTCGAATAAATTAGGAACAGTCCATCCTAATCAAGTTCAATCCATGCTTGATTATCACCACTATGGTCGCTTAGTTGCTTTTGAAAAAACAGGGAACGGAGCAATGGGACAAACGCTGTTTATCAGATCGAGTCATGGCGAGTATGTGCTCAAAGGCAACCCGCTTTATCCAGGTCAGCTCCAAGAAGAGCAATACTTTATTAAACGGCTTCAGCAGCAAACAACCGTACCTTTACCATCACCTTACCACATTAATGAAAACCACAGCCTATTTGGCTGGAGTTATGCGCTTATGCCAAGATTAACAGGGAATCATATCAACGACGAGACGTTGCAAACAAAGGAGTCTCTTGCTGTTGCAGATGCCATTGCAAGAACCTTACTCCAGTTTCATAAATGGACTGAACCGACGTTCGGTCAACTCAATCCAGCAGACCAAACGATCTCACCATTTCAGCATTCCTATACGAACTGGCTTTTCCAGCGAATTCTCTATTGGTTAAACGACGCTTCTCGTTTTTCAACGATTGCGACTAAGGATCTTCGATGGACTGAGAAGAACTTGGAGGATAGTAAACAAGGATTTACCGATTTAACAAGTTCAACTTTTGTAATGGGTGATTTTAAACCTGGTAATTTTTTGATAAACCAAGGTCCTGAAGGTTGGTGCGTAAGCGCCGTATTTGATTTTACGAATGCCTACTTTGCAGACCCGGTATCCGATTTAAGTAAAATGTTGCTCTATTACATGAATGAGAAACAAATGGCTGTGGCAGAACGATTACTCCACACTTATTTTGCTAAGGCGCTCCATGCATCTATGCAGAAACGATTGACTGTGCACCTCATCCATCAGCTGGTCTTAGATTGGGGGAATGCTAAAGCAACGGGGGCTGTAACATGGGATAATGAGTTGCCTTTTCATCAATGGGCTAATCAATATGTTGAACAGCTAAAGCAGCTATGTGCGCGTATATCCACCTTAGATAAAAAGAACTGATTGGCTTTTGTTATCAATCTCTATTAGAAAAAACAATTACCTCTCACGTCAAAAAAACCTTACACTAGAGTAACGAGATACAGAACGAGCGGTGTATCTAAGAATGGAGTTTTTCATGTTTGTCCCTTTGTTTTTAGAGGTCATTTTTCCAATCTTGCTTTTAATCGGTCTTGGTGCGTTCTTGCAGAGACGCTATCAATTCCCACTCACTCCTTTCTCTACCTTACTGACTGTCTGCTTTATGCCCGCAGCTGTGTTTCTAAACATGTACAGGGTTGAGCTCAACTATCAAGTTCTATCGGAAATGCTTGTTTATTTACTCTTATTTACCCTAGCAACTGTACTCCTGTCCCACCTTCTTGGCCGCATCTTAAAGGTGAATGATGGTGAAGGGGCTGCGTTGAAAAATAGCATCTCCTTAATGAATTCAGGGAATTTTGGTTTACCAGTAAGTCAAATGGTGTTTAGTACAAATCCACTTGGGGTCACCATTCAAATATTTGTGCTAGTTTTTCAAAACCTGCTTACTTATACATATGGCTTATATAATTTACTCGCTGCGACAAAAACGTTTAAAGACATCTTACGCTCGCTTATAAAGCTTCCAATCATACATGCATTAATTCTTGGGCTAGCTTTCCAACTATTTCAAATTCCATTGCCTCGTGCGCTTCTCATTCCGCTCGATTATTTGTCAGCAGGATTTATTTCTTTAGCATTGTTACTCTTAGGTGCACAGTTAGCAAACATTCGGATCCGCGTGTACCACAAAATCATTACATGGGCAGTTATTGGTCGCTTAGTTGCAGGACCAGCGCTCTCCCTACTCATTATTTATCTGATTGGTTTAGACGGTGTTGTCGCCCAATCTTTATTTATCGCTAGTTCCTTTCCAACCTCACGGAACACTTCGACGATGGCTATGCAATATCAAGTCGAACCAGAACTTCATGCTCAAGTAGTCTTATACACAACCTTGCTTAGCAGCATCACCGTCACCCTCGTTATCTTTCTTTCATCAATCCTGTTTTAATGACATAAGATAGAATGGCTTTTTGCCATTCTATCTTTTTCGATTGTTCACTGCTTTCGACGAAACCGTCTGCTCCTAAAGCCGTAGATACGAAAGGAATCCTACATAGAAGTCAAAAGGAGCTGTTTCCATCATGACAAACCCTTCCATCCATGTTACACCTGAACATCCACGAATTGATGAAGCTATCTATATTACGATCGTTGGCTGTCAACCGAATCAAGAGCTAACATTACGCGCGCTTTTAAAAGATGACGCAAATGAGCAATTTACTTCATGGGCAACGTTTCGTGCAAGTGAGTCTGGTGAAATTTCTTTAGCACAGAATGCTCCCGAATCGGGATCCTATCAGTCGATTGATCAAGCGGGTATAATTTGGTCAATGACTCATCACACAAAAGCAAATGGTCATTATTTCACGAAAACAACGGCGGAGCCACTGAAAGTAACCCTTCGACTGGAAGCGAATCATCAAACCATTAACGAGACAGCGGTTGCTATATCCTTCTACACCGATCGGGTCATAAAAAGAGAGATGCGATCAAATGGCGCTGTAGGGACGCTATATCAACCAATAGATCAAACTGCTACTCAAAACGTTATGCTTCTTGCCGGATCCGATGGGGGCAGATTAGAGCATGCTGCGACGATGCTCGCAGCAAAAGGCTACAACGTACTCGATCTCGCTTATTTTAATCAAGACGGTGTACCGAATAACCTTGAGAACATCCCGCTTGAATACTTCCAGGGCGCGATTCAAGTATTCAAAGAAATGACGGAAAATGAAGAAAAGATTTCTGTAATTGGCTACTCAAGAGGTGCCGAGCTCGCTTTACTGCTCGCTTCAACTTATGACCAGTTTAATGCCGTTATTGCTGGTGCACCTGGAGCATATGTAACATCAGGATTAAAAAATTCGATCTATGCTCCGATCCAATCATGGACTTTAGCGGACAAAGCCATTCCTTATTTAAAATTTACGTATCGACCATCCGTAATGTTTTCTTTCTTTCGACAATGGATGGTTAAGAAACCCGCTTCTTTCTTAGGAATTTGGGAGAGTAGCTTGAAAGCTCCGGCAAAAAATGAAGCGGCTCGAATTAAAGTAGAAAATATTAAAGCCCCTGTTCTCCTCCTCACTGGCGGAGATGATCAAGTTTGGCCAGCAGCACATTTTGCTAAACTGATGAAAAATAAGCTTCCACAGCTTGAGTGGAAGCATTATGAGCAAGCAGGTCACTTTCTTTCCTTCCCCTATGCATTACCGAATATGCCCGCTAATCTTAATGAGCATGTAGGCGGTCGGATGACGATGCAATTCGGTGGAACTGCAGAGGCAAACGCATTAGCCGCAGCCGATTCTCTTCCTCACATATTTAACTTCTTGGAAAGTTCCTCTGTAAAAGAAGGCGTAAATCAATGAAGATTTACGCTTTCTTTTCTGTTTTGTAGAAAAGTTCCTTAAAAGTATATTCACTTAAGCACTTTGCTCAAATCGTGCTTCCGGTACCGCTTCCAGCTCATTTTTTCTTTTAATAAGAAATAGCAGACCTGCAAATGAAAGGATAGCCGTAATGAAGAAAGCGGTTTGAACACTAATCCAATCAAGTGCGTACGTGAATGCTAGAAGTAGAGCAAGTCGAATGCTTGTTCCAACAGCTTCAAATATCCCATTCACTCGACCGATAAATGCGTTCGGTATGTGCGCCATCATCAAATTCTGCTTACAGATACGACTTCCCGCATTTCCTATTCCTGTCAGGACCTGCATAAACAAAAACAATCCTATGAATGGCAACACAGCGATGAATACCAATGAAACGGTGTATGTTGCAACAGCTAACATTGATGCTATCCAAGGTCCCCACTTCGCGTATATTATTGGAATAAAGATTCCTGCTAAGACCGCGCCAATGGAATAAATCATGTTGCTAAATCCATAGATTGAGGCATCCGCTTCAAGCGTTGTCTGAATAAATACCGGCCTTAAATAGTTTCCTACCATTAATGTTAAGAACGGAATCGTTAGCGCAAAAATACTTAAACAAATTTTCCAATGCTGTTTAATAAATGGCACTCCAGCAAACATTGATGAGAAAATAGTTGTATGGTCTCTTTTGATGAACTTGCGTTGATATGGAATGCTGGAAAGAAGTACAAAGCTCATTACAAATCCAATTGCTACTGCCATTAACAAGCGAGCTGGATCCATTAGCTGAAATAATATTCCAGCTAATCCGCCAGCAATCATGCTCGCTGCTTGAGATTGAATTTCCAAAACGCCATTCAAACGATTATGGGTTTTTGAGTCGAATATTTCTTGTACAAAAGCAAGCATAGTCGGGTAGTGGATGCTGTAGTAGATCACAGATGCAATATACAGCGCAAGCAACTGCCATGTCGTCAACTCTTGATTCCAATATCCAAATAACGCAATTGGAAACACAATTAGAAAAATGAATACTTGATTTAATTGAAACAGCCGTTTACGTGAGAAGCGATCGACTAAACTGCCTATATAAGGTGCTCCAAAAAAAATCAATATTGTTGTCACAACCATAATAATCCCAAGCAACTTTTCTCCTTGAGGTTGCTCAAGAATTAACCAAGCTACACCAATACTCAATATTCCCATTCCAATCGCTGAAGAGAAATTTGCAGCAATTAACATCCATAGGCGAACGTCTTTCTTAATTGAGTTACTCATTAGGCGATTCCTTTAAGCAGTAACGATTCGTAAATTCGAGGAACCAGCCATTCCTTGTTTCGATTCTCTGTTCTATTCTCATTCTCTCTTCTCCTTCATGCTTCTCTCTCCACCAATCTATCATGAAAGAAACCGCATTCAGAAGCAGCGTCAGATGTATGTTCTCTCAGACTTTTGATGTAGTTAAAGGTTGAGATCGGCACTAACAGGAAAATGATCACTAGGAAACTGACCGCGAATTGTTGCATTATTAATTCCAATTGCAGTTGCAGAAAATCCTTTAATTAAGATCCAATCAATCTTCAAGATCGAACCTCCGCCTCTCTCATCATAAAAATCATTAAATGTCCCAAGCTTCTCATTCGTTTTCACAATCTCTATATTCCACGGATCTTCAAAGAAACAATCCCTTGTTAGAATTTGATGGACATTGCTATTTCTTGCAGTATTAAAATCACCGGTTAGGATGATGGGAATCTGGTCTTCAAGTTGAAGACTTTTATGTATGATCATTTTTGCACTTTCAATCCGTGCTTGTTCGGATTCATGATCAAGGTGAGTATTGATCAGATAGAATACCTTATTTAATTGCGTTTCCTTTAATTTCACCCAAGTTACCATGCGCGGATAATTTGTACCCCAAGACATTGATCCCTTCGTATAGGGTGTTTCAGAAAGCCAGTAATGCCCCGTTTCAAGCAGTGTAAAACGATCTTTTTTATAAAAAATCGCCATATGTTCTCCGATTGTTCCCCCTTCCCTTCCTTCACCACACCAGTTATACTGCTCTAAATCGGCTTCAATCTCCATAATCTGTTGATAGAGGCCCTCTTGTGTGGCAATTAAATCGGTATCTTCTAATTTTAGTAAGCTTTTCATCGCTAATCGCCTATTTCTCCAGCTATTTTCTGTTAAATCTTCTTCACTTCCATACCGCACATTGTACGACAACACTTTAAGCTCCATCGTTCTTCCCTGCTTTCATTGGTTGTTTGCTTAAGTATATCTGGCTTCATTGGCAATATCTATTCATACTTTATCTCACAAAAAAAACATCTCTTTTTACTAAGAGATGTGATGTAGTCATTTCTATTAATATGAAACGAGCGCAAATAAATTTGGATACTCACTTACAATACCGTCTCTGTTTGCAAGTATTTTCGATTGAAAGGCACCGCTCTTGTAATGAAACAATTGAAATTCTTCCTTCGCATCAAGCAGCTCATAGCTTTGCGTCACTTTTCTATAGGCACCACTAGATGCATCGACATAAACCATTTCTAAATTGATTGGTTGATTCAGTTCCCACGGTAGCCGTTTTATCGGTAATGAATTTGTAAAAGGTGTGCAGGATAAATCTACATCAACAGCCCCTCTTAATTGAGGAATTTCCTCACCAAATTGATTCACCCAACACCCCATCTCGTTTTGGAATAATTGAATCACATGTTGATAGCGACTGTTTTTTACATAAAGTTGCTTCACTTGCCAATCTAACGTTAAAGTCAGACTGTATTCAATCTTCTCAGGTTTAGCAGTTTCGGATTTAATGATTGTACTGATCACCCGAATCTCACTCTCTGTTTGTGTTAACCCAACGTACTCAATACCAAAAAATTCAAGACTCTTCCAGACCAATGTTGACTGCATTTCAGCCTCCTCATTTTTATTTTGCTTGGAAACGTTGCAAATGCTTTACGAGCTTCTCGACTTGAGTGTCCTGCTTAAAATGTTTAATTTCGACTTCCAATTTTTCATATGCAGCAGATGCTTGAACTGAAATCTTCACTCCGTTCCTCCTTCATCAGTAAATGACTTCTAGCTTCATTGTATACATGTGCCATTTAATTAAAAGAAGTTTTGTTTAAAATGACAGATTGTTTGTTTAAATACTTTCAGTAATGATGTTCAAAAACAAAAAAAGCACCAAATCAACCAGGTACTTTAGCAATATTTATAGGATTCGCTCTTATTAAAAGTCATACCCATCTAATGCACGATTTAGGTCATTTATTTGACCATTAATCATGTGTAGAAAAGGACACTCAGGATTGTGTATCTCTTTTTTGAGTTGGTTTAGATACCGAACTTCTCTTTGTATGATAGAAACCTCATCGATCGTTAACATCACGTTCTCACCTTTACTTAAGACGTTAATTCTATCATACCCGCTCGTCTTTTAAACAAACCCTATTTTCTTGCGCTAGACCAAATTATATGCCTCTCCGTTAGAAGCAATAGTATGAGTGACTCTTAGTGAATGTCACTTCGTGCAAAACTATATTTCCGTTGTTGCTCGGACTAACTCTCTGAACAAATCAAACATTAAAAACGATGGTAAGGAGGTGTCGCTACTTCTTCCAATCTTTTGCGAGCAAACGGTACAGAACAATGTCTTCATAATAATCATAGAGCCATTGACCTTCCTTTTGAATGCCCTCTTTTTGAAATCCTAACCTTTCGGGGATTGCTAAACTTTTCGTGTTGCTTTGCGCACAGTGGATTTCTACTCGATTAAGCTTTAGAGTTTGAAATATATAGGGCAATAGTGCGGTAATAGCTTTTGTGATAATTCCTTTCCCCTGTGCTTCTTGCGCTAAGAAGTAACCGATACTTGTCTTGCTGTTTTTCCAATCAATTTTTTGTAAAGCAATCATGCCGACAAGTTTGCCATTGTATCGAATTCCCGCATCAAAGCCATTGTTGTCGGCATAATTATGTAACCAAATCGGTATAACAGCATCTAAATCTGAAACGGCGTTTCGCTTATCAACCCAGAGCAGCCATTGCCGAAGATGCTGCCTATTTGAATCAATTAGGTCGTACAGCTCTCCTTTATGATGGTGCTGCATAAGCTCAAGCTCAATCTGGTCGTTTACTTTAAATGAAAACATTGATTCATCCCCTTATCCTTTTGCATCTTGTATCAAACTATAAACCAACATATCATTGCATTCACCTGTTACAGAATGAGTTTCATACTGCCTCAATAACCCTTCTTCTTTAAAATTAAATGAGTTAAATAACTGCCTTGAAGCAACATTTTCTTCAGCAACAAACGCTTGAATTCTTTGCAGATGAAGCTGTTGAAACCCTAGATATAGCACTTCTCTCATTGCTTCTGACATAATCCCTCTGCGCCAATAGTATTGGCTTAGTTCAAATCCAATTTCAGCGCGCTTACCGTGGAAATCACTTAAAAAGATTGTTCCAATAACGGTATTCGTTTCGTTATCTACGATTGCGAATCGAATTATCCAGCCTTGTTCAAACCCTTTATTCCATCTATCAATGTTTTGCTTGCTATGTTCGATGGATTCTGGTCCATTCCAGTCAAGGTAGCGATAAACGGATTCATTTGCGTAATATGCGTAAAGCTGTTCGGCATCTTCATGCGTAAGCTGACGCAACGTTAAACGTTTTGTATGGATCGTTGGAAAAGCAGCTAACTTCTTTAACTGTTGCATATTCTTTCTCATCCTCTCATTCTCTTATAATTAGCTTAAAACGCATTCCGATTATTTAATACCTCAATATCGCTTACCAACTATATTTGAGGAATACAAAAAAGAGACTTAGCGTCTCTTTTAAGGCTGATATACAATTCGCTCAATGCTTTTTCGTGATAAACAATACTGGTCAGCTAATGCGGTAATGGAAATCCCTCGACCATAGGCTAATTGTATATTCTCATTCCGGTGCTGAATTTCACGTTTGGCACCATTTGCTTCGCCCCAAGACTTCTTGTTTTCTTGCTTCCTTGGGATATAGATAACATCACCATCTATGTACTTCTGGACCATTTCTACTAATTCTTCTGGTAAAATGTGTTCCGCTTTTTGATAGCTCATCCGCTCTCTGCTCCTCCTTAATTGTAAAATAAGAGGTAAGCAAAGACTGCTATTTCAACCAATCGTATCTTCACTAATAGCAATCTTCGCTATTAGTTAATAATGTATTTTCTCATAGATCGTGTTCTCCTTTTATCATTGATACAGACTAGTTTACCAAGCCGAAATCAAACTTACAATAAATTTATAAAATACTGTCATCTCGCTTTCTGCCACCGTGAACAAAATGAACAATATACTCGTTATGAACGAAACGATAAACAAGCTCACTGATATGGTAGGTTATGTAGAAATGAAAGCGCAAACATAACGTTATTTACATCTGGGGGGATAATCCATGTTAAGTCTTATTGGTATTTCGATGATACTAATCATTGTCATCTTACTTGTGTGGGGGAAAGCAAGTCCCATCGTTGCGATGATTGCCGTTCCTTTAATCGGGGCGTTTATTGCCGGCTTTGGTCTTGACGAAATTGCTTTATTTTTTGAAGCTGGTATTGATAAAGTGTTGAACGTAGCCATCATGTTTATCTTTGCTATTCTGTTTTTTGGTGTTTTACAAGATACTGGATTCTTTGAACCAATCATAAAAGCAATGGTTCGCTTAACAAAAGGGAACGTTGTAACGGTCGCAGTTGGAACGGCGGCAATCGGAATGGTCGCTCACCTTGATGGTGCCGGGGCGACTACTTTCTTACTTACGATCCCCGCGCTCTTGCCCCTGTATAAGCGGTTACATATGAGCCCTTACTTACTCGTTCTTATTGTAGGGTTGAGTGCAAGTATTATGAACATGGTTCCTTGGGCGGGTCCAACAGGTCGCGTTGCAGGCGTACTTGATATGAGCCCTGTTGAACTATGGTATCCGTTAATTCCCGTACAATTGATTGGGATTGTGCTCGTTTTAGCACTTGCATTTGGCCTAGGGGTCCGTGAAAAGAAACGCATCGCCAAGATGGGCTTAGCAGAAGCTGCGGCGAGTTCCATGAGTGAAGCAGACTTACAAGAAGCGCTTCGTTCAATTAGCTCACACGGCGACAAAGCTTTGAAACGGTATCATTTAATTTGGGCAAACGCACTTATCTTTGTCGGCGTTCTTATCATCCTTGTAGCCGAGTTGCTTCCTGCCGGGTATTCGTTTATGGTTGGGCTCGTGCTAGCTCTCGTCGTGAACTATCCGAATGTACAAACGCAAATGGATCGCGTAAAAGCGCACTCTCCAAGCGCACTGTTAATGGCTGCCGTTATTTTAGCAGCGGGAACCTTTCTTGGTATTATTGATGAATCCGGCATGCTTGAATCAATTGCAGTCGATAGTATATCAATTTTACCAGCTGCAATACTACCTGTGCTTCATCTAATTGTTGGCTTGTTTGGCGTTCCATTTGATATGGTGACTAGTACAGATGCCTATTATTACGCACTTTTCCCAATTGTTGAGAGTATCACCGCACAAGTAGGGGTAGCGAGTACATCAACTGCGTATGCGATGATTATTGGTAATGTCGTTGGAACATTTGTCAGTCCACTAGCTCCAGCGGTATGGCTTGCTGTTGGTCTTGCTGGAATTGATATGGGGAAATACATTCGTTACGCCTTCTTCTGGGTCTGGGGTTTCAGTATTGTATTAGTCCTACTGGCCGTTTTAATAGGTGTTATCCAGTTTTAATCAACAATCAGCGCCGCTCTTAAAGGAGTGGCGCTTTTTATTTCAAGACCTTTCCCATCATGACGTATGGCTCTCCACTTGAAGATGGTAAAAAATCGTCTTGAATGGCTACCCAGTTTAACTGTTTATACAGCGTAATCGCAGGTTGGTTCGCCATTTGAGTTGTTAGTAACGCCTTTTGACAATCAGTAGCTTCCATAAGTGATTGCACGAGTATCCTTCCGCCGCCCAACCTTCTCATCGCTTTATCAACAACGAGTTCTACAAATTCAAAACAATCGTCAAGCCATTGACGTCGATCTGCTGTTAACGCAGCAGCAAGCAGGTCATGATAATACTGACCAGGGCTTGACGTATAGCCATAAGCAAATCCAATTAATTCTTCTTTGTTAGAAACGAGCAGCACAGCTTTAAAGCCAGAATAGGTTTGATAACGAGCAATTTTCACTCTAGCAGTCTCTACTTCACTTCCCCACACTCGGGCGTAGAGCTCTGCCATTGCGGTTACTTGTGTCTCTTGAAAATCAAACGTTATTTGTTTCACAGACAAGTTTCACCTCCAACAAATAGGTCTCTTGAACAAAATGTGACAGATCCATCATGCAGTGATCTTTTGGATCATCTGTCTCGTTAGCTGTTTAAGCTATTCTTTTATCCTACCATGATTAAAAACCAAGCAAATCAGGTATAATTGGAAGACAGTGGGAATATCTGTTTTTATATTGTGATGCCCGCTTTCGTATAGTAGACTTAATTACGTTTACCAAATGTATTACTTCTTGTTAGGATGTGACGTATGAAGCGTTTCATTATAATTCTATTAATCGGGCTCGTTGCTTACAGCTCCAGATCGTTATGGCTTGATTCTGCAAAAAGCCTCGTACCTCCTTCTTTTATTGATTCCTTTCAATCAATTGATTTCTCGAACTTTTCTTGGGAAGCGATTGATGAATCGATTAAGTCTTTTCTGTCAGCTGATGACTATGTTGAGCCGGATGAACCAGTCGGGATTGAATTCCCAGATTTAGTAGGACCCGATTCCAGTCTTTTTTCCGTTCATAATATTGAATTGGGCGATACAAGAGCGATTGTCGAAGAAGATGTCGGGTCTCCGAAACGTGTGACAGAAAATGAATATGGTCTCAATTGGGAGGCATACCATGAAGAGTATCACCGGTTTATGATGGTTGCTTACGATGAAGAAAACCGCGTAAAAGGTCTATATACGAACCAAGATTTAATTGCATCAACTGAGACTGAAATTCAATTTGGTAGTAATAAAGCAGAGGTTCGTGACCAGCTTGGAGATCCTCAAACTTCGATGAGAAAAGGCTTCTTTAATTATCAATTAAATCAAGATGAAGAATATGATTTATTTGAATTAGATGATAGTTATTTGACCATTTTCTACGATAAACATCGTGATGATACGGTTACAGCAATTCAAATCATTGATTACGATTTAGAACAAAGCAAGCGTACTCTTTATACAGAAGAAAGTCAGGCATTAAGAGAGGGGTTTGAATACCAGCTGTTTGATTTGACAAACTCTTCTCGTTCAATGAACGAATTGCCCCTTTTGACTTGGGATGATCCAGTCAGAGAAACAGCACGAAAACATAGTACGGATATGGCCCTCAATGAGTACTTTGGACATACGAATTTGGAAGGTAAGTCCCCGTTTGACCGTATGGCTGACGATAATATTCGCTTCACGACCGCTGGTGAAAACCTAGCCTATGGTCAGTTTAGCAGCATTTTTGCTCACGAAGGCTTAATGAATTCACTCGGGCACCGGGAAAACATTCTCAAAAAAGAGTTTCGAAATCTTGGCGTTGGTGTTGATTTTAATGACGATTCACAGCCTTATTATACGGAAAAGTTTTTCACCAGATAAGTAGGAAAAAGAAGCAGGTCGATTAACGACCTGCTTCTTTTCTATTGGTTTATTTCTTAAACATCTCTTTTGAAAATAAGTCTTTTCGCTTCATCACAATAAGCAAGGTAAACAGGAAAAATGAAATAAAGCCAATCAATGTGAAAAAGGCTGTTTCAACTTGTCCCTTTGCTAAATCGATAAAAGACGTTAATAAAAACATGACTGCAATCATACTTGTAGTCAGTGATAAAAACATAGCCTCAGCCTCCTCTATCTATTCCTTCTAGTATATATACGAATAGAAGAGTTAAAAAGATGCATTTTCTCATTTTTTCTTGAAAAAGTATTGAAAAAAAGACGATTTTGTTACAAAGATAACGAAACGAATGTGAATCGATCTCTTAAGAAATGAAAAATTAGTGATCTAGCTTCTGTTTGAGCTGTTTGAGTTTAGGTAATTTCCATAAACCGGTCAGAGCTAATAGTAGAAAAATGAAATTAGTCGCTGCTAGTTTATACGTAACGTCAATCCAATCGAACCATACTAAAGTTGCTGGGTACAAAATGGCAAGTGTTAAAAGGTAAGGCAATACTAGTGCAAGATACAGACCGAACCCATTCTTATAGCGAAAAAAGTGATCCCACTTTGTTTCATTCATTTTAAATAACTTTTTCATTAACATGAAGCTCGCCAACACAATACCTATATAAGCAATTGATACAACTACACTTATTAATAAGTATGAACCACCAATCAGAAGCCAGTCCATTTTCCCCTCCAAATTTGCTAACATTTCTAGAATCATAGCAACCTGTTATCTTTTAAACCAAACTCAAATACATCAATTCTTTATATCTCAGCTTTGTCAGTAAGCCATCTCTCCATTCTAAGAAACTCATAAACATCTCCATTTGTTTTTTGCATGAACACATTTCTGTCGACAAAGCCATTTTGACGATAAACATGAATGGCTCGTTGATTAAATGTCGCAACGGACAAGGTGAGCTTTGCGGGTGAATAACTTGAAACAACATAATCAACTATAGCCCTTATAAACGCTTTCCCGCCACCTCTACCTGTGTGCTCTGGTTTCATCCCTAACCCAATCTCATACATTTCTTGCCCGACTCGTTCAATAGAAAAGAAGGCGTACAGGTCGCGCCCTTGCATAACAGCATAAATGGTTGATCCTCGTTTTTGAGGATCTAGAAAATCATGCAAATCCTCTTCATCTGCGTCCATGTTATAAAAAGCATAAGGTTCTTCATATTGCCAACGATAGGCGATCTCTTCGGCCTGTTCTTGCGTCAATACTTGAAACGAGAAGCTCATTCATTCATCACCTTCTCTCATTACTCGCATAACCATTTTTACCGCTTGTTCTGGTTTAATATTTAGCTGCTCTAGTTCATCATAACAAACCCACATCGGCTCATACGTGCCCCGGTCCCTTTGTGGACAAACCATTTCATTTCCTTTGCCACTTCCAAACTCTCCCGAGATGATCGAAACCAAGAAATAATGCTGCGTTCCCTCATCTACTATCTCTGCCACTTTTCGCTGTACCTTAACAACAACGCCCAATTCTTCACGTGCTTCTCTTTTTGTTGCTTGCTCAGGTGTTTCACCAGATTCAATTCCGCCGCCAGGAAAGACATAATAGCTTTGACCGTTCCTTACACGTTTAATAAGGGCAATCTTATCCTTTTTCAACAAAAGCGCAACGCCTCGGTCTCGCACTTAATAAACACCCCTCTCATAAACAGCAGTCTATTACGAATAAAAATCAAGGTGTTTCTTCTCGTTCTGATAATACGTTAAACGCTCTTGCAGTGTTCCCGTATGGAATTCAAATCGATGACCATCAAGATCGGTAAAGTAAATAGACCGTTTGTCTTCTTTGCTCCTCGCTCGACCATCCAATATGTTTACTCCGAGCTTGTTTAATTTTTCTGTCATGGCGGAAAGTTCTTCCTCTGTAATGGTGAATGCGATGTGCGTATACGATTCATTTACCTCACTTCTCTCAATGTCGGTTTCCACATTGAGAGCAAGCCAGAGCCCATCTAAATCAAAATAAGCCATCTTCTCTCCTTTTACTAGCAATGACGCGTTAAATATCTCTTGATAGAAAGCAATCGATTTTTCTAAATTTGAAACAGAGAAGGTAATGTGATTAAGCTTCATGCCAGCTCATCTCCTGTTGCTACAACATAGTCTACTTTGGCTTGTTCAAGCCCATCCCTTATTTCTTCAGAAACTTTCTCATCAAGAATAAGCAAATCTACTACCTGAAGCGATGCAATTGAGGCAAACGTCACAATATCAACCTTATAGTGGTTTCCTAAACCAACAATCTTTTTCGCGTTTTGAATGACCGCTGATTGAAAAGCTGCCACTTCTGGATTAGAGGTTGTCATACCCTGCTCTAAATGGAATCCATTATTAATAAAAGCGAGATCAACATGAAACTGTTCCATTAACTTTACAGCCATACTCCCCACTGTATTTGACGAATAAGGCACGTGCCCACCAATGATGTAACATTCAACCGATTCATTGGTAGACAAGTCTAACGCGACTTGAAGCGAATTTGTCACAATCGTACACTTCATGTCCTGCTTTATGTATTGAAGCATTAAATAATGTGTAACGGACCCACCAATGTAAACCGTCATGCCGGGCTTAATAAGACCTGCCGCTCTTTTGGCGATCGCATGTTGATACTGATCCGCCTGATCGTACCGCACGCTCGTCTTCATGACGTTCAAACGTGATCGCTCATTTAAGACTGCCCCGCCATGCGTTCTTGTTAAATGATTCTGCTCTTCAAGGTATGTTAAGTCATTACGAATTGTATGAACAGATGTCTGTAATACTTCAGCCAGTTGCTGGACGGAAACGGTCTTTTCTTTGTAAATTTTCTGGAGAATTCGTTCTCTTCTTTCCTCAACAAACATGCTATCACTCTCCTTTTTTCTCGAATATACACTTTTGATTTATCGAAATCAATTAATATTTCTCTTTATCTATCGTTTTTCTTTTGATACACTGCAAAAGAAGAGAAAAGGAGTGATGGTGCAAATGGAGATGACAGAAGATTTCGCAATACGTCCGTTTCAAATGGATGTTGACTCGATTGATGAGTTAACCCGCTTATTAAATGTATCTTACAAACAGCTTTCTGATTTGGGTTTACGCTATCTTGCTACACACCAAGATTCGACGATAACAAGAGAACGAATTGACGGAGCACACTGCTTGATTGCACTTAAAGACAACAGAATCATAGGAACCATTAGCTTCTATAAACCAGGAATGAAGCATGGTTGCCCTTGGTATGAACGGGATACCGTTGGAGTTGTCGGACAATATGCCGTGCACCCCGATTATCAAGGACTTGGACTAGGTACACTCCTACTAAATCGAGTTGAAACCTATGCCTTTCAAACAGGATTAAAAGAACTTGCTCTTGATACAGCTGAACCAGCAGCGCATTTACGTTCTATTTACGAGAAGAAAGGCTATCGCTTTATAGAATTTGCCAACTGGGACGTGACCAACTATCGCAGCGTTATTCTAAGTAAAACACTGCCCTCAAAGCGAGAGAACACACAATGAAGCCGGCGCTCATCTTTGATATGGACGGAACGCTGTTTAAAACCGAAAAAGTGTTAACGCTTGCATTAGTTGACACATTTAATCAACTAAATGAACAGCAGCTTTGGCATGGGGAAGCGCCTGTACAGAGCTATCTCACTATGCTAGGAGCACCGATGAAAGACGTCTGGCAAACATTGCTCCCGGGAGCTGAACCTGCTTTAAGAAAGCAGGCTGATCATTTATTTTTAGTTAAGATAATTGAACAAATAAAGGCAGATGAAGGTGAGCTTTACCCTGATGTTCCGCTAACGCTTCAGAGGCTGAAAGAAGCGGGCTTTTCTTTATACATAGCTAGTAATGGCATGATGTCTTATTTAAAAACGATCTTGAATCACTATCAGTTAAATCAATGGTTTACTGATTATTACGGAGCAGACCGCTTACCCGTTTCGTCAAAAACAGAATTAGTCCATCAATTAAAACAAGATCATCAACTTAATGAAGCGTATATGATTGGAGATCGGAAATCAGATATCTCTGCTGGTGCCGCCAATCGATTACATACTGTTGCTTGTACATATGGATACGGTAGCATGGAAGAATTGGCTCAGGCCACGATGAACATTTCATCCTTTAGAGACGTAATTGACATTGTAGCTATGCCGATTGAAAGTGATGACGCGTCAACTCAATAAATGTTTGCAGTGGTCGCGTCAACTGTTTGTCTTTATGCCATGCAATATGAGTATAAATCGTATCGTCTGGCGGATCCCACTGCACTATTTTTAACATGCCTTCACTCTGCTCTTTCTCGATAGCCATCTTAGGCAGAATTGCTATACCAAGACCAGTTAATACACATTGCTTAATGGTTTCAATACTACCAAATTCAATTTTATGAAAAATGGATTGGTCTGCTCGTTCAAACCATTTTACGAGATAATCACGATATGAGCAGCCTGCTTCAGCAAGCAAAAACGTTTCTTCTTTTAAATCAGCTGGAGTAGGCAACGAAGTTCGTTTAAAAATAGCGTGTTCAGGTGAGGCAACTAGAACGACGTCTTCCTTAATCAATTTTTCTACAACCAGAGATGAGCCAGTTGCAGCAGTGTCCGTAATAAAAGCAAAATCAAGTGCGCCCTCAAGCAGTTTTTCACGCGCCATCTTATGAGAATGGGCTGGTTTAAAGACAAGCTCTACATCTGGATACTGTTGTTTAAATGCTTTTAAAATGGGCGTAAGGCGATACGTACATTGGCTTTCTTGTGCACCAACTGTCAGTTTCGCAACAGCACTTCCGGTACCATTTATTTTTGCCTTCACTTCCTCATCCAAAGCAATCATTTGGTCGGCATAATGCTTAAATGTACGACCTGCATCGGTTAAATAGATTTTCTTGCCAAGTCGTTCAAATAATGCGGTTCCGACGTAAGCTTCGAGTGCTTTAATATGCGCCGTTACGCTTGATTGGGCAAATGAAAGTTTCTTAGCCGTTCGCGTTATATGAAGCGATTCAGCCACTTCAACAAACGTAATTAACTGCTTGATTTCCACTTCACCACTCCTTTTTAATCGTTTTTTTCGATCATAACAATCGAAAACATTCATTTTAATGATCAATATACATATTTTAAACTAGAACTAAGTAATTGCATAGCTGATTAAAAAGGGGCTAAAAACATGAAGATAGCAACAATTATTGGAAGTACAAGAAGAGGTGGCAACACGGAAGAGCTTGCACAAATGGTAACAGCGGACATTCCAACTACTATAATTAAATTAAGCGAGTTGACGCTCCACCCTTTTACTGACTTACGCCATACAAAAGAAGGATTTCCTTCTGCCTTAGATGATTATGACCAAATTGTCCAAGCTTTTATGGAAAACGATCTTCTTATTTTCGCAACGCCATTATACTGGTACGGCATGTCGAGCCTGATGAAAACAATGTTTGATCGGCTTAGCCAAGCATTACGAGATGAGCACTATGGACCTCAGCTCAAAGCAAGAATGCCCTCAGTTGAAGCAATCGTGCTCGTTGTCGGGGGAGATCAACCAAAGCTAAAAGCATTGCCGCTTATCCAACAGTTTCATTTCGCTTTTGATTTCTTACAAATGAAACCTTTGTCATCCTATATTATTGGAGAAGCAAATCAGCCAGGCGAGATTAAACAAGATTATCTAGCATTGCAGCAAGCTCAAGCATTAAACAAAGCCTTAAAAAACAAGGTCTAAACAAACAGAAAGCAGCCAAAGTATTGGCTGCTCTCTGTTTATATCAATTCTTTTTCTGCATCTTTCGTATATAAAATGGCATCATCAAGTCTATTCTCGCGGACTTTTTCGGCCCATTCGGGATCTGCAAGCAGCGCACGTCCTACAGCTACAAGATCAAATTCGCCGGCATTCAGCTTCTCGTCTACAAGACGTAGATTATCTTCTATCGTCTGTTCCCCATTACTCTTTGTGCTTAGAAAAGCATGATTAATACCAAGCGAACCGACTGAGATAACTGGCTTACCGGTAAGTTTCTTCGTCCAGCCAGCTAAATTTAACGGTTCCTCACCAGCAAATTCCGCTTCCCAAATCCGACGAGTGGAACAATGGAATAAGTCAACTCCAGCTTCCACTAGTGGCGTAAGCAGCTGCTTCAGTTCTTCCGGGGTTTTTGCAAGCTTTGCATCGTATACGCCACCTTTCCATTGCGAAAAACGAAACACGATTGGAAAGTCGGGGCTCGTTGCTTCACGACAAGCGCGAATGACTTCAGTAGCAAAACGCGTTCTACCGGCTATATCTCCACCATACTCATCTGTCCGCTTGTTTGTCTGCTCCCATAAAAATTGGTCAATTAAATAGCCATGTGCACCATGCAGTTCAATGCCATCAAACCCTATTTTTTCTGCGTTCGCAGCCGCAGTTGCGTATGCTTGAATCATTTCCTTAATCTCTTCTTTTGTTAAGGCTACACCATGTTCATTCCCACCAAGACCAACACCCGATGGACTGACCGGCGGCGCTTCAACGTTCGGTCCGTCTCCTTGCTTACGGGCTGCACCTACATGCCAAAGCTGAGGAATGATTTTGCCTCCCGCTTGATGGACTTCTTTCACGACATACGCCCAGCCTGCAAGGGCGTCTTCTCCATGAAAACGCGGAATATCAGGGTGGCTTACTGCTGCTGGGTGGTTAATCGCTGTTCCTTCCGTTACGATTAAACCAACACCATGTCCAGCCCGCTTACGGTAATAGCTCGCAACATCTTTTCCTGGTACTCCATTTGGTGAGAAGGCTCTTGTCATTGGTGCCATGACAACCCTGCTCTGAAGCTGTCCTCTACCAAATGAAAATGGTTCAAATAACGTTTTAGTGCTTGAATAATTGTCCATAAGATCCTCCTCATTCCTGTTAACCAAAATGTATTTCTCATTTAGTTTACAGCGATCACGCTTAAACATAAATGAATTCGGCTTATGAAGAACAAGGGTACGTTCGAAATGATTCTAAAGAACGGCTAAAATCGAAATCAACTTTACCCACCCTATGCTTTAAACTTTACGTCTGACCAAGGTAATTCGTAGCAATCTTCTCTTCAACAGATTCGTTTCCTTCGAGATAAACGTTATACGCGCCAGCCTGTTTTCTTGAACTGACACAAGTTACCAGCTCTTGATCTACATAATGAAGAGCTGCGCCATCATCAACGGCGATACCCGCTGTAAGCTCCTTCTCTTTGATCATTTTTAAATAAGAAGGGCGACGTAGCTCTTCTCCGTCATAATGGGGACAATGACTACCTGCTAAAATACCTAAGCCACCAATTCGTTCTAAGCGATCTCCATAAGAGTCGCTTGCTCCTTCCTCAAACCAGCAAATTGAACCAGCGCTTAATCCTGATAGAATGATGCCATTCTCCCATGCTTGCTTTAGCAAGTGATCAAGCCCCCATTCCTTCCATAAAATCATCAGGTTTTTTGTGTTCCCACCACCAACGTATATGATCTCTTTTTCAAGCACAAAGCTTGCTAGATCACGAGTCGGTGGTTTAAACAATGAAAGGTGTGAAGGAACGCAATCGAGCTGGTTGAACGCATTATAAAATCGTTGAATATACGTTTCTGAGTCTCCACTTGCCGTCGGAATAAAGCAAATTTTTGGTTGATCCTTCTTAGCTTGATTTACTATGTATTGATCCAGTAAGAGATTGTCAGGCTCCATTGAAAAGCCCCCGCCCCCTAATGCGATAATTTGTTTCATTGTGTCCATTCATCCCCCTTTTACATGACTATAACAAATCACGCTATTATAAACAGTTCATTTTAAAAATTGGCATAAAAAAAGAGTCTCTATGGAAGAAACCTTTTTTTTGTGACTTTTATTGTCTGTTCTTTTCGATATGCTCCCACTGTGGCGGCAGTTTATAGGTTTCTAAATGATTGAACTGTGTTACCTTAACCAACGATGGAACCAGAGGAGAAACCTCAAGCGTGACCAAGTCTCTTCCTACTGCAATATGTGGCCCAACAACAGGTTCAACTTCAATTTGATAACGAAAACTAAAAGAACGAAATCCGTCAATCCGCGTTACGCTCTGAACATCTATTTGATAAGGGTAAAGCATCGGGCTTTCAGTGAGGATACTTTCATAATAATCGGCTACTTCTTGTTCAATCGGCCCCATCAAAAACAGCGTGAGCGAATCATAAATAGACAGAAATGACGAGTCTTTATTCGGATTAATATGTACATCAAATGCTTGTGCATGAGAAGTTGTTCCAATAAATAAAGCGATGATGATAATCATTATCCTTTTCTTCATATAAACTCACCTTCTGTATTCAATGGATTTATCATTTACCAAGTCCAGTTCCCTTATTCAACATGAACCGAGCTAGTAAGCAACTTTTGTTCCTAAATAAAAAAGTTTCTTCATATTTATTAGCTCTGCTCTGCGAGACATGCGCTAAAATAGGCATTGACAAGTGTTTCGCACAGGAATATGATCACCGTGTAGACGTTTTTAAGAAGGAAAGGAAGTCCACATATGCCACGCATCCCGAAACTAATTAAATTCCCAGAAGATGTTGTAGTGAACATAAAAAAATTCCAATCAGAGAACGAAATCTCAACATTTTCTAAAGCCGTTTATACATTAATTAATAAAGGACTTAAATCAAATTAAACGCCAATAATTATTTCTACATCTTAAATATAGGAACCATCATTAAGAAGTTGGTATAAGCCTTACTCGTTATTCAAACCCCTCTCAGATCCGAACAAGTCTCCCTTTATCTCTACTCAGAATTTTAATTCTTCAATCATGCAAAATGTCCAAACTAATGCTATCCTACTGCTAAAGCAGAGGTGTTATAGCATGAAAAAGATAAGTCTGTTGTTTACTGCCATTACCATTGAAGTGATCGGCACTTTATTTATGAATCAAGCAGATGGTTTTACGCGCTTATTTCCATCCATTATGGTGTTTGTTTGTTATTTCAGCGCCTTAGTTCTTTGCATTTATCTTGTGCGGGAATTAGAAGTTGGTTTTGTGAATGCACTGTGGTCAGGTCTTGGTACATTTGCGGTGATCTTGCTGGGCATTTGGTTTTTTAATGAATCTGTTTCGTTAATGAAGTTTATCGGAATGGGGTTCGTTGTTGCTGGAGTTGTTTTACTAAATTTAAATGCACTAGCTGAAAAAAGGAGAGTGTCATAAACGTGGGCTACCTCTTTCTAGCACTTGCCATTTTGTTTTCAGTGCTCGGCAATCTCTTTATGAAGTTATCAAACGGGTTTAAAAACCGGACAGCTACAGTTCTAGCTGTTATCTGCTACTTGATTGTCACGCTCACGCTTACCTTTTCCATTCAATATTTAGAGGTTGGCATTGCCTATGCCATTTGGTCCGGAACGACCATCCTATTTGTCGCTTTAATTGGGACAATCTTCTTGAAAGAATCGCGTAGTCTTGTTAAATACGTAGCTCTTAGCTTGATTACAGCTGGCGTTGTTTTATTGCAAATTGCCGCATAGCCAGCAGCGAGCTGTTGGCTATCGACTTCTGCTAAAGTTGTTGCTGAATTCTTTGAATAACTGTATGATAAAATGCTGTCGGATGGGGGACGAACTGTTCTTTTGTCACAGAGGTTTTCCATTCTTCTTTCAATCCTGCAGCATTCAGTTTAAAACCTGAAGCCGGGATATCTAGTTGCTCATTTTTCCAAAGCTGCACAAAATCCTCCCACTCCACTTTCACCATACCGGCCACTTCTTCTTCCTGTAATGTGAAGGAATCGAATGAAAACTCGTTTATGTACAGATACGTGTGGGCGAGCTCCCGATCAATTAATGCCCCATGGGTTACATCATAGGCGATAAGACCAAGTGAAATTAACTCATTTAAGGTTACATCAATGCCAATCTCCTCTTTCACTTCTCGTACTCCATCGGCAGGAGTCTCATCAGCTAGAATATGCCCGGCTGCCGTAATATCAAGCAGACTAGGATAATCTTTTTTTGAATCACTGCGTAATTGCAAATAGAGATACGTCTTCTTTGGAGATTTTTCAACAAGCCAGCAATGGAATGTTTCGTGCCAATAGCCAAGCCGATGTACCTCCTCACGAGAAGCTGTGCCAATTTCGTTCTTGTTTTCATCAAAAATTTTAAAGAATTCCGTTTCCATAGTTGAACCTCTTTTCCTTTAACCGTCTTAATTAGTTTAGCAAATGACGACAATTGGTACTATAAGAAAAACCAACGATCTTATGCTGCCTGTTAGAAAATTAGTAAGCACTTTTTACAAAGAAACTTCTTTCATGATCTCATCTTCACCTTTAAGAATCTCAGGATGAATGATTGCCAACACTTTTCTACGTAGCATGATCAACGTAATGATAAACAACCCCACACTCGATGGCAGCAAAACCGCAATCGCTCCAACCCATTCAAACAGCATCCCGAACAGTAAAATGCTAAGCGGCACTAAAGCTTGTGCTACAGTTTCCATTACGCCAAATACTCTACCCTTATAGCCATCTTCCACAAGCTGCTGCATCATAACTCCAAGTGGTGTGTTGATAAAACTCATACAAACACCTAGGGAAAGCGTAATTGCACTATAAAAGAAAACCATGCTCATATAGCTCATCTGAAACAACAACGGCACCGTAAACATCGCCAACACCAGACTAACAAGAAGTAGGCCATTTCTTGCACTATTCAGTGGAAACTTAAGCTGTTTATGAATCGAGAAGAACAAGCCGCCTAGTAACATCCCTCCAGCTAAAAAAGCTTCAATGATACCAAAGTGCTGCGATTCAATTTGTAGTAGCTCAACAATGACATAAGGCATGCCGACAATTAGTGCACCAAAGAAAAAGTTTACAAACAACCCCATCGTAATGACTCTACCGATTGCTGGATTTGCTTTAATGTAACGAAATCCAGAAAGCATGCTTTGCTTCATCGACTCAGGAATATCACCTAGTTCTTGATTCTCTTTTAGAAAGAGCTTAAAATTCATGGTTGCTTCAAGCAGAACAGCTACTGCAAATCCAGCAATGAAGATAAGTAAAAACCACTCAAACGGGGCGAAGGCAAACAAGATCCCACCAAGTACTGGTCCGCCGATTGAAGAAAGTGAAATCGTCATTTGATTAATGGCTGAAGCGCGCTGAATTCGAGGTGGATCAACAAGTCCAGTAATCGAAGCCGTGAAGGTAAGGCTTGTAAATGTTGATGATATTGTTAGCAGCACCGTTGCTAAATAGATAATTCCGAGCGACAGTCCGATTTGCAAGCTGTAAAGTAACAAGCCGCTTACAATTAAGACGGAAAAGCCCTGTGCAGTTACAACGATCGCTTTTTTGGAGTAACGATCAGCGATGTAACCAGCGAAAGGTGCTAGTAACGTTCTCGGCAAGATCGTACAAATCAGATTAATCGCAAAACTCATTGCAGACCCTGTTAACGTCAATATGTAAAGACTAATACCAAAAACATAAACACTTCCTCCAAATGATGCGATTAATTTGCTTAAGCCAAATGTCCATAAATGGTAAGTTGCCCGCTTTCTTTTCTGCTCTTCTGTCACTTCATCATCCCCCAGCAAAATAAAGTTTAATTAAATTAAACAAATTGTAACCGAAAAGAACTTCCCAAGCAAGCAAAAGTTTAATATAATTAAACTAATAAGAACCAACGGAGGTTTATACGATGGAGTCACTCGGTAGTCGCATACGCGCGCTTCGAAAGCAACAAGGAAAAACGCTGGCCGACTTAGCTGGTGAACGACTCACTAAGGGCATGCTTAGTTTAATTGAAAACGATAAGGCTCAGCCTTCAATGGAAAGCCTGCACTATATTGCCGAAACGCTTGGTGTAGAAAAAAGTGAGCTGCTCGAAGAAGTAAGCATTCGCCAACTACGAGAGCTTCTCGACATAGGCAGACAAGCTTATGATGAAGAAAAGTATGAGCTAGTGGAGGAACTGTTGCAGCCAATTATCAGGCAAAACATGCCGCTTGCTTATGAATCCGCTCAGCTAATTGAACTGTATGGTTTAACACTGTATAGTCAAAAAAACAGCGAATGGGAACGCTACATGATAGAAGCTGAAGACCGTTTTTTGCAGATGAATCAGTTTAATGAAGGTTTTCGCCTTGTTTTAGAACGGGTTTCTTTTCATACAGCTCACTACCAATTTGATGAGGCCATCAAGCTGCTTGAGGCAAAGAAACAATTTTATCAATCACAACGGTTTGAACTTGAATTAATGAACGAGCTACGATCCAATTATCTCGAAATTGGGTTGTTATTCTTAACTGAAAACATTCAAGCTGGAAAAGAACTTCTACAGAAAACTATCGCGTACTCAACAGAAAAACAGCTTTTTTACAAAATGGACGAATACTACCGAGTTGCCGTTATGTTCTCTACGCCGACCGATAATCGAACCGACATCATGTATTACGTTGAGAAACATGGTCAACTTGCTCAATTACTTGACAGCAATCAACTACATGCTTTAACTCATTTATTACGCGGGTTCGTCATGAGCCAATTTGATCGCGATTACGAATTGGCTATTAAGGAACTTGAAACTGGAATTACCTACTTGAATGAGAGCTATTCCTTGAATTTTTTTCATACAGAAATTGGCGCTTGTTATTATAAACTAGAACGCTACGAGCAAGCGCTTGAGGTACTTCCTGACTTAGAATTTGTTTTAGGAGGTTTTCATGGTCTTGATATTTCGCATATATACGCTGCCGATGCGTATATTGCCCGTAGCCACCTCGCCTTAAATCATTTAGAGAAAGCCAAATTCCATGCTATACGGGTTAAAGAGCGTTTTGACGCACTTCAATACCCTGAAAAAACCATGAAAGCATTCGTTCTTGAAACATATTCTCTCATCTGTAAAGAGTCATGATGAGGCTGGGACATAACGAAAAGCAGTAGTTAAAAAGTCGAATAATCGAAACGATGCTGAGTAGCACCGCTACAGGAGAATTCTTCGCTTTCCGGGGGCACGGCCTCAGCCTCCTTCGTGGAAAACCGCCACTCCAGAGTCTTCAGACACGTGCTGGTCCCCTAGGAGTCTTCAGATTCTCTTCCGCTCATTTTAGTATAAATTAAACGACGAACGTTCCTATTTTCAGGAATGTTCGTCGTTTTCGTCTGTCTATCTACTTTTGTCCCAACCTCACTCGTTACTTGTTAGTCGTTTTTCGAATTTTACTCGGTCCTGCCCTGGACCGTCGTAATCAGCCGTGACCGGGACACCGTTTACCTCTTTATCACCTGGTTGAATCATAAACCCCATCTTCGTATGATAAGCAATTGATCCTTGATTAACAGGTGAAGTAATGCAGGTTACTTTGTAACGCTTTGCTTCATTCATTTTGTCAAAAAAAGCTTGGTAGAGCGATTGTCCGATACGCTGTTGGCGATAATTTGGATCAACACCAACAAAATGAATGTATCCCTCGTCTTTGTTCGTCTGTGAATGGAAGCCAATCAAAAAGCCAACTGGTTTTCCTTCAACTTCAGCAACAAAGCTTGTTGATTGAAAATGAGTGAAAAACAATCTTGGGAGTAAATGATCCATCTTTCTTCCGCCCCACCATTGATTAATAAGCGGGAGAAAATAAGCATGATCTTCGTCTTTCAACAATCGAATTTTCATTACTAATACATCCTTCCTGCAATACAAACTATTCATAGCGTAAGAATGAATTGTACAGACTTTAATGTTTAGTTATTTCCGCTACAAAAAAGGTTGCTGATAACAGCATATCCATCCAATCATAACATAGGGGCATCAGAAAAAGAGACTGCGTTTACAGTCTCTTTTATTAAGTGGATGGCAATTTAAAAACGTTCATTCCTGCTGTATGATTTAGCCAATCTTGAACCGCTTCATAATCAGAGTGAATCGCTTTGTAAGAACTCTCCTTATACCTCTCTCTTCCTTTACCTGTGATAAAGAGCCAGTCTCCATCCTTAATCTCTGCAAGTGCGGTTTGAATGGCCTTCACTCGATCTGCAATGACCTTACCCCTTCGCTTTAAATCAAACCGTTCTAAACTCAGAATCATCTCTTCCTTTAATTCTCCGTTCAAATCGTCTAACGTTAAAAAAATGACGTCGCTATATGCCAGCGTTTGTTCGATCATTGCCTGCTGTTTGCCTTTATCTCTCCCGCCACGAAAGCCTAAAACATGAACGATTCGCTCCGCTCCCATTTGTTCTGCTGTTTTAAAACAATGGTACAACGCATCTTCCGTGTGCGCATAATCAATAATGGCATATCCTCCACTAGGTAATTGAAACCGTTCAAATCGTCCTGGAACCCCTGTAAAAGATTTAAATGTATCTATAATTTTAGGCGGCGGCATACCGACAGTGCGCGCTGCTTGAAAGGCCATCAGCGCATTAGTAACATTATGTTCACCGAGCAGCGGCACTTCCAGCCGGTAAGAAGATTGTTTAACACCAAATTCAACACGCATCTCCTCTCCATATTCAATGCTGTTAATCGAAAAGTCAGGAGCCTCTGCCCCAACCGCTTCTACTCTTTTTCCTTCTTGCTGCAGCTGCTTATATAGTGTCTCGCCCCACTGATTATCATAATTTATTATTGCTAATCCTGTTGGACTCATCATTTCAAATAATCGTTTTTTCGCTTCAAAGTAGCTATCCATATCATTGTGGTAGTCCAGATGATCTCTACTAAGATTCGTGAACAAGCACAAATCAAATTGAATTCCATCAACGCGATGCTGCAATAGCGCATGGGACGTTACTTCCATAATGACATACTTATCCTCGCTTTCGGCAAGGTATTTATAGAGCTGGAGTGAATCCACTGTTGTATTCTTCGTCGGATAAATCGTTTTATTTATATACGTGTGTATCGTTCCAAATAAAGCTGTGTCATGTCCAGCTTTTTCTAGAAGATGTTTTAACATAAATGACGTTGTTGTTTTGCCATTTGTTCCAGTAATGCCGATAAACGTCTTCATCCCTTGGACAGGAAAATAAAATTGTTTTGCTAGTAAAGGGAGCGTTAAGCGTGTACTCTCAACTTTGATATAGGGAACTTTTAGTGAAGGCAGATCTCTTTCCCCAACAACAGCGACAGCCCCGGCAGCAATTGCTTCATCAACATACTCATGACCATCAACGGCAAAACCAGAAATCGCAACAAATAAGTCCCCTTTTTGGACCGTGCTTGAATGATTGGAAATGCCTGTAACCTGCACATGGCCAGACACATTCTCATCAGTTATAGATTTTAATAATGTCTGTAAATCCATGTTCAATCTCCTTTAACCATCATCTTTATCTTAGCCTTCCTTTTTAAAATAAAGATTATTTACAAAAGGTGTATCTTAAAAGTTGGTAAATCCTACGTAAAAAAGACAGGTTCCTCCGGAGAAGAACCTGTCTATCATTATTTATAAAAACAAAAACTGCCTTCTTCGGAAGACAGCTTTTATTGAGAAAGCTATATTTTTGTCAAACCTGTTCTTCAACCATGCGTAAAAAGTATTGATGCAGGCTGTTGTCGTCACTCAATTCCGGATGAAACGAGCAGGCGAGAAACGGTCCTTGTTGCACAGCAACCATCTCGCCATTGTATTCACTCAGTACCGTTACACCCTGACCAATTTCTTTAACAAGCGGAGCACGGATAAAGACTGCATTAACTTTATTTGCAATTCCGTTTACATCAAGCCCTACTTCAAAACTTTCCCGCTGTCGCCCAAAGGCATTGCGCTCAACAACCATATCAATAAAACCGAGGTGGCCTTCTTCTCGATCAGTTAGCGATTTAGCCATTAAAATTAAGCCTGCACATGTTCCGAAAACGGGTTTTTGCGCTTGACCAAACTGTCTCAGAGGCTCAAGGAAATGGTATTTATCAATTAAACGCCTCATTGCGGTTGATTCTCCACCAGGAATGATTAAGCCGTCAATCTCTGCTAGCTGTACGGGCCGTTTAATTGGAATCGCTTTTGCGCCGCTCTCTTCAATAAAACGAATATGTTCGCTAACTGCGCCTTGCAGCGCCAGCACGCCAATCGTCGTCATTACCAACCACGATCCTGCATTCTATCAGCCGGAGCAAGCGTCGAGATTTCAATGCCTTTCATTGCTGTGCCAAGATTTTTTGAAAGCTCTGCAATTAGGGCATAATCGGTATAATGTGTCGTTGCTTCAACAATCGCTCGGGCGAATTTTTCCGGATTATCTGATTTGAAAATACCAGATCCAACAAAGACGCCATCTGCACCAAGCTGCATCATGAGCGCCGCATCAGAAGGTGTTGCAATACCTCCTGCAGCGAAGTTAACGACCGGGAATTTTCCTGTTTCTTTAATCTGTAGCAGTAACTCGTATGGAGCACCGAGGTTTTTTGCCTCCGTCATCAGCTCGTCTGTTGACATGTGAGCAACTTGCTTAATTTGTGCCTGCATTTTGCGCATATGGCGCACAGCTTCTACAATATTGCCCGTTCCTGGTTCGCCCTTTGTTCGAATCATTGACGCCCCTTCACCAATGCGACGAGTTGCCTCACCTAAATCTCTTGCTCCGCACACGAATGGCACTGTGAATTCACGCTTGTTTAAATGGTACACTTCATCGGCAGGTGTAAGGACTTCACTTTCGTCAATATAGTCAACACCCATCGCTTCAAGCACACGCGCTTCAACAATATGACCAATTCTTGCTTTCGCCATTACAGGGATTGAGACTGCATTTAAAACCTCCTCTGTAATTGTTGGATCTGCCATTCGTGCGACTCCACCAGCTGCCCGAATGTCAGAAGGTACACGCTCAAGTGCCATGACGGCAACAGCACCGGCTTCTTCTGCAATTTTTGCTTGTTCCGCATTAATAACGTCCATAATGACGCCACCTTTTTGCATTTGCGCCATGCCTTGCTTCACTCGATCTGTTCCAAGTGCTTTTTCCATCTTCTCCACTCCTTTTGATTGCTTTTTACTGATTTGTTTTTTAGTATAGAAAAGAACTGATTGTATTGTAAGTGTCAGTTTTCAATAAATGAATGAGGTCAGATTTAAAGGAGCTATGCTTTTGGACACGATCTGGTGCGAGTTAAAACGTGACAGTACAATACCTTTGTACGAACAGCTATATACACATTTAAAAGCAGAAATAACGTCTGGACGGATTGCTTATGGAACAAAATTACCGTCTAAACGTAAGCTTGCTGCTTTTCTAAAATTGAGCCAAAACACGATTGAGGCAACCTACGAACAGTTGACGGCGGAGGGCTACGTCGAAGTGAAACCACGGAAAGGATTTTTTGTGCAAGCTTACGAGGAGTTAGAGCAAATCCCTTCAAAAAAATCTCCAGAATTGCAATCAACGCCATCCAAAAAACAAATAAGATTTAATTTTCATCCAACGCATATTGATACGGCACATTTCCCGTTTGATAAATGGCGAAAATATATGAAACAGGCGATTGATCAGTCGAATCGCGATCTGCTTTTACTCGGAAACCAGCAAGGTGAAGAAATTTTTCGATCAGAAATAGCCCATTACTTGTATCATTCTAGAGGAGTTCAATGCACACCTGAGCAAATTGTCGTGGGTGCTGGAATGGAAACCTTGCTACAGCAATTGTTTTTACTGTTTGGCGAGACTACCATTTATGGTATTGAAGATCCAGGCTACCAACTAATTAAAAAAATCTTGCGCCACTATCCAAACCATTATGAAGCATTTCCAGTTGACCATGAGGGAGTGAATGTTGACGCACTTAGCCAATCACAAATTAACATTATGTACCTCACTCCTTCACACCACTTTCCATACGGCTCGGTTTTATCAATTAACCGCCGCAAGAGGTTGTTAAACTGGGCAGAGTCCGATTCAAGTCGGTTTATTATTGAAGATGATTATGACAGCGAATTTCGTTACAGTGGCAAAACCATTCCATCTTTGCAAAGCATGGATCAACATGGCAAGGTTGTTTACTTAGGTAGCTTTTCGAAATCACTTATTCCTTCAGCTCGGATTAGCTACATGGTCTTGCCTAAACCACTTCTAACGAGCTATCAGCAGATGTTCTCCTCTCATCATTCGACCGTAGCTAGATTCGACCAAGTTGCACTAGCTGAATTTATGAAGCACGGTGACTTTGAGAAACATTTAAATCGGATGAGGAAGCTGTACCGCCGGAAATTAGACCGAGTTCTTTCACTTTTAAAACCATTTGAAGAAGAATTGACGATTATAGGTGATCAGTCAGGACTTCATATTGTGTTAGTAGTGAACAATGGTATGGATGAAGAGACACTCGTCACATCTGCCCGCGCTGCTGACATTCTTGTCTATCCACTCTCGCTTTATTCAATTGAGGCAAGAGCCCATAAACCACCTCGGGTTGTTCTTGGCTTTGCGAGCATTGCCGAGACTGACATTGAACAAGCATTTACATCCTTACTTCAAGCATGGGGATTAAAAAAACAAAAGAAGACGCCTGCTGATTGATTGGCGTCTTCCACTGTTACATTTTGTATTCTTGAAACCAATAGGCAACGAATGGTTTTACTTTCGCACTTTTGTCTTGCTTTAATTTCTCCATCGTTTGATTCACGTAGTAAAGCGATAGAGTATCGTTTACATGCTTATCGCCTTCAAATGCAGGAAGATAAGCAGATAAATACCCAACAACATGACCCCGAATGCTCGTATTCTCATGGTGAACTAGGCGATCAATAAGATACATTTCAAGCGACTCGTCCTCTAAACTAATGATATCGTTAAAACATTTTTTAATTTTTTTGGCATTGTTCTCTGCAAGAACAGCATTAATTTTCGCCAGCAATTGTTCATTTGTACGACCTTTCCGCAATTGCTCAGCGATAAAGGCGCGGTTTTCTTTTGTATTTTCAAGTGCTATGCCCTCATCTTCTTTCTCGATTACGTATTCCTCTGCAGGTACGAGCTTCGAGAGAAATGCCGCAAACGATGGTGCCAGCTCTTGTTCTTCTTCCAACTCACTATCAATATAGACAACTCGAGGCCCATTCTTCTTCCTCTTGTAATCAAGTGCAAACCAACCATACCCATCTCCGCTAAAAATGACAAGCTTCTTCCGTAGTCCCCATTCGCTACACAAATATGGACTATCAACTAATCCACTTTCTTCGCTAATTTCAAAGAAATGATCGATCTGTATATGATCATCTGCCCAAGAAGTTGGTTCAGCAGTTGGACAGGCGAGTCCTTCTATATAGCCTCCATTTTGCTGTTTAAATAGAGCAATAAGCTCTTCTGGCAATTGTATCTTTAATTGTTTTTCTACTGCTATTCTTTGTTCATCTGTTAGAGGTTGTTGTCTTTCATCATCTTTTAACCAACTAACCATATGTACTCCCCCATTCTTGAAATTTCATTTCTTTAATGAACCATTTGTATGTATGTTTCTACCAAGCCCTGCACAAACCTAAGAAAACGGCCTAAGGAGTTTTCTTATGAAACGCATCGTACTATTCGTTAACCTTATCTTACTTACGCTTATGCTCTCACCACTGACCGCTTCTGCTGCACCAGCAGATGAAGCAGCTCAACAGCAAGCAATCACAGATATGCTTTCTACAGTTTCTCAAGAAAAAACAGTGCTCGAACCCGAACACGCTGCAACAGCCTTTCTGGCTACCCTTCCTGATGATCAAAAGGAACGGACCTTACTTGAACTAAAGCCTGAAACACTTGTAAAATGGTCCAACCTTCCGGCTACGGCTGAAAACCGTAACGGAGTCTCTCTCGGTGAGCTTTCGGAGGAAAGTTTAAAAGCAGGCTTACGATTGGTTCGCTCTGTTCTGAGCCCTGAAGGATTTGAGCAAGCAAGCGAAATCATTAAAGCAGACGCTTATTTAAAAACAACCACCGTTTACCCGCAATTTAAATGGGGCCCAAACCTTTACTTTTTATCAATACATGGGCAGCCAACGGAGGCGGATCCATGGTTTGTCCAATTTAGCGGTCATCACTTAGCAGAAACAATTGGCTTTCACACGGAAGAAGCCGCTGTTACATCACAATTTACCGGGCTTGAACCGCGTGGATTTCATTGGAATAACCAGCCTTACGCTCCATTTGAAGATCGGATTGCCGCCGCTCAAATGTTGATGCAATCGTTGAATGACGATCAACGAACTCAGTCTAAGCTGAAACAAACGTATTCAGATGTTCTAGTAGGTCCTGAAAAAGACGGTGCATTTCCGAAACAAGAAGGACTTGCTCTCAGTGCTTTGAACAACCATCAGCAAGCACATGTAAAAAAGCTCGTTCTTTCCTGGATTACCTCTGTGCCCAAACAAGAACAACAAGCACTAATGGATGCCTATTTTAGCGAAGATGCCCTTGCGCAAACGACACTTGCTTGGTCTAGCTCGACTGAGATCACAACGCAAGGTGCTTATATCCGTCTAGACGGGCCACGTATGTGGATCGAGCTGTCATCCCGTGAAGGAGCTGCGAAGAAAGAAGATTTCCATCTTCACACGATTTGGCGTGATAAGCTGGCTGACTATGGCAGTCTGCTTCCTAATACGGAATAAAAAAGAGCGCTAGCGCTCTTTTTTAGGTTGATTGATAGTCTCTTTTTCGATTAATGTGACGAATTAATAACCCCACGCAAATGATTGATATTACATCATCTACGTAATATCCGCCTAGCAAAATGCGCTCATAAAACGCATGCTGTTCGAACGCAAAAGTTGGGTGAAGTACTACACTTACTTTACTGGCGATTCCAAATAAAAACTCCAATGAGAAATAAATAAGTAGTAATACGGCTGTAAGCTTTCCATAGAGATGACAGATCATCATGGCCGCTGCTAATCCAAAGGCATAGCCACTAAACAGCACTGGGAGTACCGGAATATCAGAGCCATAATAAAGCATAAGCACAAGTGAAATCCCTTTTGAAAGAAAGGTTAAGCAGATTAACAACAAATACATTTGATACATCGTTATCGCTCCTCACCTAGCGTTAAACAAACAGTGGAATTACATAATAGACAGGTTTTTCATACGGATGGATGGTTTCAATGAGTTGCTTCACTTTAGGTAATTGATGATAGTTACATGAAAACTCCATTTTGCATTCCGGTCCGTAGCACAGCTCTCCAATTCTTCCATTCACCGGATCAGCACCTTGCAGCGGTCGCCAATAGCCCCTTACCTCCGTATAAGATACCACATGGTCATAATGATCTACCGTCAACAGCCCTTGCTCATTCAGCTCATTCCGAAGTGGCACAATGGTCTCTTCTGGCAAATACACTTCTATTTTTACTCTTGTGAAAGTCATCGCGTTCCCCCCACTTTTTATTGTACACTAGAATTGATACAGAATTGCATAAATTAACAGATAAAAGAGGGTTTGAATTGACTTTATCTTTATTTAAAAACAAACTAGCCACGCTTGAAACAATTCTTTATTTTGATAAAAAACAATTCCTGCGTGAAAAAACGGATGATCCTGCTCAACTGAAAATCATGATTGAAGATGCGCTTCAGTTAGTAACAGAGGTCAGTAACGAGCAAGATCGTTTCTTTTTAAAAGGAACGATTTGGAATTTGTATCGAATATGCAAACGTCCACAAACAGCCCTTGTCTATTTAAATGAATGTTTGTTATTTGCTCAAGAAAGTGGGACAACCACTCAGCAAATTGTTTCATTGATTCGCGTAGGAGAAGCGTTAAAGTACAATGAGGAACATAAGAAAGCCCTCATCCTGTTTAATCAGGCGCTCTCCCTCTGTCAGATGCATGAGGTTACTGCATACACAGATTTTTCGTTACAGCATAAAGGCAAATGCTTAATGGAACAAGGTTATTTTGCTGACGCTGAAATGTGTTTTAACGAGGCACTTTTAATTAGGCAGAAAAAAGGGAATGCATCATTAATCGATTCAACAGAACAAGCACTTGCTTTGCTCATGCAATTAAAAAGCTAGTACAATATAGTCTTAATCCGAAAAAGTAGGAGGCGAATACAGTTGCAAAAACCATTTAAAGCTCTCGTAGTAGAAGATCAAGAAGGTGTTCGTCACGCAACCGTTCAACCTATTCAGCTCAATGACTTACCTGAGGGCGACGTGCTTATCAACGTCCATTATTCAGGAATCAATTACAAGGACGGACTTGCCGCTGATCGAAACGGACAGGTTGTGAAACAAACTCCTTTTATTCCTGGAATTGATTTAGCTGGTGAAGTTGTTGAATCATCCGATGATCGCTTTGAACCTGGAGATTCTGTTGTCGCAACGAGTTATGAAATTGGCGTTTCGCACTTTGGTGGGTACAGTCAATTTGCCCGAGTACCAGCTGATTGGGTCGTTCCTCTTCCAAAAGGGCTTACCCTAAAAGAAAGCATGATTCTCGGCACAGCTGGCTTTACAGCAGCGCTTTCCATTCAGCGCTTAGAAGAAAACGGACTAACGCCAAATGATGGTGAGGTGCTCGTTACTGGTGCAACGGGTGGTGTGGGTAGTCTCGCGGTCGCGATGCTTGCCAGAAAAAACTACGCTGTTGTCGCTAGTACAGGTAAGTCAGCGGATCATGAGTATTTAAAAAACTTAGGGGCAACCAAAGTTATTAGCCGTGAAGACGTCTATGATGGCAAACTATCAACTCTCGGCAAGCAGCAGTGGGCAAGTGCGGTTGATCCAGTCGGTGGTGAACCACTTGCTTCTGTTCTGAGTAAAATCAAGTACCGGGGATCTGTCGCGGTCAGCGGATTAACCGCTGGAGGGAAAGTCCCTACAAGCGTATTTCCGTTTATTTTACGAGGTGTGAGTTTGCTTGGTATTGACTCTGTCTACTGTCCAATGGCAGAACGAATTCAAATCTGGGAACGTCTGGCGACTGACTTAAAACTATCCCAGCTTGAACAGCATGTTGCCGAGGAAATTACGCTTGATCAAGTACCAGAAAGATTACCGGCAATTCTTAAAGGTAAGATACGAGGCCGGATACTCATTCGCTTATAAATTTAAAAACGACCAGCTTCATCTTAGCTGGTCGTTTTTTTGCTTTGACTCCTGTCAATCACATTGAGCACTTGGTTTAACTCTTCGATTGGAATTTGACCTGGAGCGGAAGAATCACTACCTATCGCAAAGGTTACCGCTGAGCCGCATGCGCCACCAATTAATCTTGACAGTGCGCCAACCTCCCCCATTGACATGGTGACGACTGGTATTGAGAGCAACTCGTTTGCTTTCTGTGTCGCTTGAATTAACGTTAGAACATCGGCAACTGAATGGGGCATAACCGCAACTTTTCCGACGTCTCCTCCAGTTAATTCTGCTTCCTTTAACTTGGCAATGATCGCTTCTTCAGACGGTGTTTCAGAGAAATGATGAAACGATAGAATCGTTTGTTTGCCTGTTTTCTGTGCGGATGTTAGTAACTGTGTTTTTAACTCTTCTGGACAGCTGAGTTCAATATCAATTAAGTCAATATCTCCTGCGCCCATCATTGCTTCATACAGGGCACAAACCGCTTCTTCGCTAAGCTCAATCGCTTCTCCACCTTCACGAATTGAACGTCTGGTAAACAAGATAGGAATGCCGTTCGCATGTGCTTTTATCCAAGCTCCGGTCTGAATGACTGTAGCCGTTTCACCTATCGCACTAAAAAAATCAATGCGCCATTCAATTAAATCTGGCTTCTTTAAGACTACTTTTTGTAACTCCACTTGAAGTTCTTCAGTTGTTTTTCCTACTAGAGGCGTACAAACCATCGGCCGATGAATGCCCTGCTTTCTCTTTTTTATATGCAGCATTAGATTCACTCCCTCTCGTTAATTAGCAAAAAAGAAGCCTAGTCTAGTTGGCTTCTTTTCTATGTATAAATTACGTCAGCTGCATCTGATTTACAAGTGCTCGCTCAATTGATGAATATATAGGGATGGACATAAAATCGATGCCTAATTGAACCGATGTTTGTGCAATTTCTGGACGAACCCCTGAAAGAGAGGCTTTTACGCCAATCAATTTTAACCCTTCAATTAGTGAAAAGATCTGGTTGGCAACCATCGTATCCACAATTGGCACTCCAGATAAGTCAATTAATAAGGAATCAACTTGTAGCTGAACACACTGTTCCATCGTTTGTGAAAAAATCACTTGCGCACGATGCGTATCGATTTCACCTACTAAAGGAAGCAGGGCAATGTTTTTACTTAACTTAATGACAGGTGCACTTAGTTCAGTAATCATTTCTTTTTGAGCTTGAAGATGAATCTCAGATTGCGTTAAATTGGCACGGCTAAATGCAACAATCACTTCTTTTAATGCCTTTGTTACAATACGATTCCACGAGCTGCTTTTAGCGAAAGAAACCTGATCTTTATGCGTCTCACTGTATTCTGAAATAAGATCTAAATATTGTTCTTGGACATTTAAAAATTCCTCAATCATTTCAGGTACAGGTGTGGCAAGATGCTGCTGGTCTTTTGCCAACTTATCAATCCATTGGCTAAATTCAGCTTCTATTTCGCTTGCCTGACGTCCTTCATTAAAGATTTCACTAAAAATAACGTGAAACTCATGATTTTGATTTTTTAATATTTCTATCACATCAGGATTGGTTGATCCATAAACGCCCTCTTTCGATTTGTCCAATGAATCATACCATTCGTCTGTTAATCTTCTTGTATTGCTTTTCAAAAAATCATATAGCATGTCTATCCCCCCATTATACCTTTTATTATGACCCGATTCCCTTCATTTTGTCTATTATAACAAGCAGAAATCTGCTTTTTTCTACAAAGTAATTGAAAAGATCGAGATTATTCATTCCGTTTGTTTTTGCCTCTCCCACTATTTATACAATTTTTGTTACTTCTCCTTTTTATATAATAATCGGAGCACTGCTATGTAACGTGAAATCTAATTAAACCGCATGACGTACAGACTTTAGCGACATTCCATTTTTGCGTAATTTTTTAATCGAATAAGCCTCAGTAGTTCATTTGTAAATTTCGTTACGGACGCGTACCTATGCAAGCAATTTGAAGTGTGCAATAATGAGGGCACAGCGCTTAGATGCTGAATTGAATTTAGGAGTGTAACCCTTTGTTTACGATCTATCGTACGGTAAGAGGGGTAACGGAAACCCTAAAGGATGCACAAAATCAATTTGATCAAACCTTTGACGATTCTGTTACTGCGGAATTGATGGCGAAAAAATTAAATATGGATTTAATCTTAATGGATCATGATCATTGGATTGTTAAAGAAGTATAAATAAAAAAAAGGAAGTGGCTTGCGCCCTTCCTTTTTTCTTAGGTTAAATCTTGCGAAAGCCGGATCATATCAACAGCCTGAATACCATTTTCATAAATCGCTTCATCATAATGACGTAAAAAGAAGTGCGCATCAATGCCGACAATTCGAAAGCCGCATTTCTGATACAACGCAAGTTGATGAATACTTGAATTAGCTGTACCAAGCTCGAGCGTCTTGAATGCTCGTTTTTTTGCTTCAGAAATAGCGTGAAGCACGAGTCTTTTGCCTAATCCTTTTCCGTGATTTGCTTCAGCCACTGCCACATTTACAAGCTCGACGGTTTCTGGCCGTGTTGGTAACAGAACGTAGATACCGACGATTTCCTCATTATCTTCAAGAACGTAACAAGATCCTCTCTCAACATACTCTTGAACAATTTCTGTCGAAGGGTCTGCCAGCAACAACAAATCCATCGGAACCGCTTCATTTTCTCGTAATTTTCTAATTTCCATAGCTCGTTTTACTCCTAAATATCCTCATGGATATGTTTGCTTTATTCTTATTTATCATAACGACAAAAATGGAGAAGTCAATATATGAAAATAAAAAGGTTTAACACAAGCTTTGAATCCCTCTTCTACTTAAGCACTTCTTCAATGCCATCCGATGCTTTCTTTGCGGCAACCAAAGCGATGACAATCGCTATAATCGCTGCTGGGATGGACAAAATCGTCGCAATCGACTGTCTAAAGAAAAAATCAGCTACCCACGCAAGCCCCATGATGATTAAGGATAGGACAATAAGATCAACTAAACACCTTTCAAAACTTTTGCGCGTCTTTTTAAAAATAATCCGAGTCCGACGAAGAAAACAACTAGCGCTAAAATCCATTCTGTACCAACCGCAAGTAAACCCTCCATTAATAAAAAAACGGCAAAAAGATAGAGGCCATTGCCTAGTAATGTCGCTGTACTAAATGTCATCACACGGATGGAACTACTGCCAGCGGCGAGGTTAATCAAGCTCGAAGGCATGACTGGAATCAAGCGGCTAATGGTTACAAACCAAAAACCGTTGTTTTCAAGCGACTTCATCCATTCACGTTTTACTTTCCTATGAACAAAGCTTTGCAACCAATAACGATACAATAAAAAGGCAATTAAGCTAGCTGTAATACTCGTTAGCAAACTCCATACATACCCTTGCCAAAAGCCGAGCATAAAATAATTAAACAATAAAATAAGAGCGAGAGGAATAACGGTTACAACGCTTTGTACAACGATAAATAAGAAAGAGACCATAAGTAAAAATGGCAGAGAATGTGAGAATAGCTCTGCTGTCTCAAGAGAATCACCTACTCTTAATTGCGCCAGCCAATCTGATTGAACAATAAAGACAATACCAATAACAACAACAATCGCAGTGGCGACTTTAAAGAACAGCATGCTCTATTTCCTCCCCTACCTTTATTTTGTTACATACCTCTTTTTTGATTAAGATACTCTTCAATTTTATAACATCCGCTTAAATAGAGGCAATTTTTGTCCAAAAAAAGAGCAGATTACTAACAATCTGCCCTATTTTGTTCACAATTGTAGGAGGTATGCTCATTGGTTACTAAGGGGATGCCATCATGATTTGTATATAAACGTTGTGTTCGCACTCGTCTCTGGTTTCCGCTTCTTTGTTAAGCATCTCAAGATTATGGCTTTGCTGATAACGGCAACCATTTGTATGCCGATTGCTGTCAGTGTTGCCCAATGATAGCTTTCCATGAAATAACTGGATAACGCATAAGCAACAATCAAACTTACATCATGCAACGCAGCTAAACCAACACTTATTGCGAGAAAAAGCCGAAACAGACGCCCCTTTAACCGATTAAACAACAGAAGCACTCCGTAACCAATGATTGTTAACGAAATGGCTGCCCACATCCCTATTGATCATAGCTGATTTGCTTGTCTGCCATACTGAGCAAGTGGGCTAACTGTCATCAAAACAATTACAGCGCAAAACAAAAGCATTGAAATGAAAAGTTGACCACTTATGATCTTTCTTGTTTCTCTCATCAAGCTCATTCCTTTTTTATCAATCATTTAATTCAATGCGCGACTAAATAAAAAGGCAACAACTACAATAAACAATAAATAACAAAGGGCAAACAACAAGTTCTTGCGAATGATTCGATATGGATTTGCCTTTAACTGCATCGCTAAAATCGTTGGCGTAATATTAAACGGTCCAATCATGACAGTGCTTAATCCAACTCCAATTAACAAGATGCTCATGCCATAAGGATGCCTAGCAATGGCTTCTGATAAAAAAGGAGAAATAAGTGCAATTGAAATAAGGGGATGGAAGCCAATCAAGGCAAATGAAAAGACACAGAGCGCTACAAGTAAATAGAACCAAAACAGTGATGCATGAAAGTACGTATGAACAAACATGCTGTTCATGTATTCAAACAAAATCGTATATGGAAAAACCTCCACAAAAAAACCAGCTGCTAGAAAGAGAAAAAACAATCCGTGCAGTTGAGACGTGTTTCCTTTCACATAAGCAATCGAAAGCAACGTAAATCGTTTTTGCTTTTTAATCACCGCTGCCCAAATAAATGTAAACGGAATAATTAAAACCGTTACAGTAAATAAAAATGACTGAGCAAGCAGCTCATTTGAAATCAGTAAAACCGTAATAAAACAAACGATCGCAATCCCAAGCTCAATTAATTTACGATAAAGAAACGGTGATTGCTCAGTTACAGACACAGGCATATTGACGGCTATCTTTTTTAATTGAAAGTGGTGTAACACCCAATCAAATGATATAAAAAGAATGCTAATTGTTAGTAACGTTGGAAATAGCAGCAAGTAGTTTGTTCCAGTTAAATCAATTGTTGAAGCTACAAGCACTTCAGTCGGGCTCCATAAAAGCACCAATGCATATGCTCGTAAAATACTATGAGCAAAAAAACGTTGAATCACAACATCTCTTAGCGACACCAATCGCTCTTTTACCGTTGCCACAACAACAGGCACCGTTGCAACATTTAAAAAAAGCGTCAATAAGTAAGTCATGACCGAGGTGCGACGATAGAGTCGGTTCATGTTTAACGGGGGTGGGCGGTTTATCAATTGACCCAGCGCCCGGTCGTACTTCCCAACAGAAATAATCGTGCTCATAAACGGCAATACAAACACTAAAGCGAGTAAGCTGATCATTGAGCCAAACAAGGAAAAAAACGAAATCGTACTTGGTACTGAAATGAAATAAAAAATCAATCCACTAATAAAAAAGACAAGACCAGCCCATAAATACAAGCTTGATGCCTTCTTTACGGTACATGCAATAATAAGCAACGCAAGTGCGCCTATTAGTTGATCCATCCAGATTACATCGATCCATATGTTTATAAGGTACAAGATAATGACTATTAAATATAAATAAAAAATAGCGTTTTCCTCACTTCTCTCTGTCTACTTAAACAAGCTTGTATTTACTAGATTGATTGCTGGATTTCGTTCGCAAGCAGCCAGCTGGCACCCTTCTTTATCCAGTTTTCAATCGTAAATAGCCGAGCAATACTTTCACCATTCTGATCAATGACCAACTCATAAAATACGACGGCATTCTGTTCATCTTTCATACGAATCAATCGATTCTCAAACCGCTTCTTTGCCCCACGCAGATCATCAATTGACTTTTTCATTCCTTCTATCGATTCTTCTTTCGTAAAATAGGAAGGCTTCTCACTTGAATTATAAAAAAACGCAACGTAGTAGGTCTCATTCATCTTTTCTAGCGCTGTTGTTTCTCCTGTATTCATCGCGCTATTCCAATCATTAATAAATTGATTATGAGTGCGCTCAAATTCATTCATTACCTTTATCACTCCAATTCTCTCTGTTTCAACTATAAAAAAAGGAAGAAGAAGAGGATGGGTGCAGTAATCCTCTTCTTCTTCCTTAGCTATTCAATTCTTCATCAATATAAAATATCCTTCTTTCTTCATGTCTTTTTTTCACATCAATCAGACTTTTTCAACAAGCTAAGATGGGGGTAACCGACCACTGCTGCCCTTCTTTTTTGTACATAAACCCTGATTGTTTGGATATACGTAGCTCCACGCTTCGCTTTCTTCGCTTAGCGTTCTCCTGAACAATAACATAATACGATTGATTATCTTCATTCAGCAATTGCACACCAGCCGGAAACTTCTGCAGGAGCCGCAACAACAGCGCGGTCCTTCCCTTCTCTTCTTCTCCAAATGCTAGCAAACAAACAAGCTTATTATCGACATATGTAGCTCCGTCACTTTTGCGAATTTGATAGTGCTTGTCCTCATCACAGGCAAAAACCCACATTTCATTTGTTTCATTTAGCACTTTCGTTTTCTTGCCTACATAACCTTCTAAATTATGCTGTGCTTCTTGAATCAGAGTGCTCGCCATCATCTAAGACAACACCGCCTTTGTTTAACGATCATTTTGTACGTACCTTATTCCGTACAATGAGGCGATCTCCTTTTCAAACGACGAAACTTCTAATAAATAGTCAGATTCCTACTATTTTTTTAACGAGAGGCTTTTGCTACGCTTTGCTTCATCATTCGTTTAATCAAACGGATTTGGCCACGGTGACTAATTTCATCTTCCATCACATGAAACCAAATGAAGTAATAATTATGCGTAACTCCATTATCCCAAACATCTTCTTTGAGCAACCACTCATCCGTCTCATGCTCCAGCTTTCTAATAGTAGCTTGCCTTGCTTCATCAAGCGCCTTTAGGTAAAACTCGATTGGTTGCTGCTTGATTTTTTCTCTAGCCTTTTCTCCTAGACTTAGTGCTGGTTCAAAAAATTCCTCTTCTTCTGTCGTGATGTCTCTGTGTTCCGTTGTAATGATTTGATGGACGCGTTCAACTGTCGCCATATGTAGAAGCAGTGCGCCGATGGAGTTAGAGCCATGTTCAGGTACGTAATCAAGTTCTTCAATCGTTAAATTTTCCACATCCTTCAATGTCACTCTTCTTGTGTAATCGAGCATTGATAGCAATTCACCGACTCTTTGTGCTAGGCCTTCATGTGGTTCAATTCGGTAATTAATCATTCATCCAGCTCCTTCATATCCTTTATCAATTTATTTTATCAATTTATAAGCAAGAAACCCAACGATTTCTAGAGAACCGTTGGGTTTTCATATTCAGATTGATTTATATAAAAAGCCGTTTCCGAAAACGAAAGATGAGCAGCATTAGGACAAACATGCATCCTGCCAACCCAAACAACGTCCACAAGGTAACGTCAACCGTATATTGATCAAGTAAACTTCCGGCAAAACGCGGCAGTAGTGCTCCACCAAGTCCACCCATCGCAATCAATAAACTTGTTGTCCGATCTTCAAGCCCAGGAATGCCTTCATTTATTACAAGTAAACCAAGTGAAAAGATCCCGCCCATTAATAGACCTGCGATAAAAATAACGATAAAACTGATGACTAAATTTGATGAAAGGGCAAATAACCCTAGCGTAATCACTTGACCTGTGACGGAAATGAAGAACAGCTTCGCAATTCCAATTCTATCAACAATGAAAATGATAATAAAACGTCCTAGCGTCATCGCCCCCCAGAAAACGGTGATGCTTAAAGCCATGGCTGCTTCAGACAAGTCAGACGTCATTGCCATGATTGATGGCAAATAGTTTGGAAACGTCATTTCTGCACCAACATACAAAAAGAAAAAGAGTGAACCTAAAACAATAAGCGGCGCTGTAGGTTTCGGGTAACGCAGCTTTAACGTTTTTCCGTCCTCATCATGCTTGTTTACTGCTTCTTTTTTTAATAATGGTTCAAACTCGTTGAAACGCAGGAATAACCAAAGTAAAAAGCATAGAAAGACAAAAGATCCCACGACAATGAAGATCGCGTTCCAATTCCCGGTTGCGATAAAGATAGCGGATAAAACGGGAACCGTTAGAGCACCTACGCCAAAAAAGACTTCTGTTAACACCATGATGGATGCTTTTTTCTCTCTAAGCTTGCCGATAATTAGACCTGCAAGAACGGTTTCAATGATACCAAATCCAGCTCCACCTAATGGAATGACTGCGAGGAGAATATTCCATGGAATGAGCAGATACAGAGCCAGCTGTGAGCTTGCAAACAAAAATAGCGCGATAAGAATGGTTGCTCTTCTACCAATCTTTCTTAGGATAATTGGAGCAAGCAAAACCCCTCCAAGAAAGCCTAGAAATTGATTCATAATTAATTGACCGCCGTCGCTATAGCTAAGCCCGTAATGCTCAATCATTGGTTCGAGCACAGAACCGATGATGATGTGACCAAAGCCCGTCAAAAGATATGCAAGGCAGGCCATCCATATTAGTTTTCTCATTTATTAATCCCCTATATCCTTATACATTGTTCTAAATTAAAATGGCCTTCTCTTTGATTTCATCAATTTATTAAAGAAACTTTACTAAGTAAGTATGCGCCTTCCCTAAGGATACTGCAAGGTTTTTTTCTTCAAAATACAAAACGACAGCAGCAATACATGCAGATGGAGGGCAGAAAAACAAAATAAGCTGTTGAGAAAAGATTTCTCAACAGCCTCCAGCTAGCGTCTTATAGCTCTATCTTTTACGTACCGCAGTACGTGACGTACCCATTTGAATGCTGGTCTGGTCCCATCGTATACGCTTCTTGCGCGGTTGAATGGGCGTAAGGGTCGGCCAAGACCTCAAGCAACTTTTCTAAAGGCCTGTAATCGTCTGCTTTAACTGCCGCTTCCAACGCTTCTTCTACAAGGTGATTTCGTGGGATAATCGCCGGATTGTGTAATTTCATCAGCTCCTGAACTTCTTCTTTTGATTCAGCTTGAAATCGAGTTCGGGAAAGCCACTTCTCCTTCCACTGAATAAAATTCGGATTTCGTCCAAAGAGCGTCTCATCTTCACGCATAAATGTCAGAGCTCGAAACGCATTGGTGAAATCGACCTTTTCTTGCTCCATCAAAGCAAGCAACTCCTCAATTAATGCTTCATCTCCCTCAGCCACTCCCACTAAGCCAAGCTTTTTCTTCATGCCAGAGAACCAATGGCGTAGATAAAGATTTTTAAACGATTCAATTGCTTCTTGAGCAAGACCAACTGCCTTTTCTTTTTCAGGATCTAAAAGAGGCACGAGTGCTTCGGCAAAACGGGCAAGATTCCAGTTAGCCATATAAGGTTGGTTTCCATATGCATACCGACCTTGCTGATCAATTGAACTGAAAACCGTCGCCGGATCATAGTGATCAATAAACGCACATGGACCATAATCAATCGTTTCCCCACTAATTGTCATATTATCTGTATTCATGACGCCGTGCACAAAACCGACCAATTGCCAGCTTGCAACAAGCTTTGCCTGCCTTTCAATTACTTCATAAAGAAAGCTCAAGTACTGATTCTCATATTCCTTGTGAGCTAGTGGATGACGATTAATCGCATAGTCAGCTAGTGCTTTTAATTCACTAACGTTTCCTTTTGCTGCTGCATATTGGAACGTGCCGACTCGTAAATGACTCTTCGCTACTCTCGTTAAAACGGCCCCTGGCAAGGTCGTTTTTCGGTAAACGTTTTCACCGGTCGTCACTACGGCTAAGCTTCTTGTTGTTGGGATACCAAGTCCATGCATCGCTTCACTAATCAGATATTCCCGCAACATTGGTCCAAGTGCGGCACGTCCATCACCGCCACGAGAAAAAGATGTTTTTCCGGACCCTTTTAACTGAATATCATACCGTTCTCCGTTCTTTGTCATTTGCTCCCCTAGTAGCAATGCCCGTCCGTCGCCAAGCATCGTAAAATGACCGAATTGATGCCCCGCATAGGCTTGCGCTAATCCTTTTTCACCGTATGGAACTTGGTTCCCTGCAAGATAGGACAACCCATTTTCCGCAAAAACAGCTGGATCAAAGCCCAAGGTTTCTGCAAGGGGGTGATTAAATAGTTTTAATTGAGGTGATTGAACAAGATTAGGCCTTTGCAAGCTGTAAAACGCTTCTGGGAGTTGTTTGTAGCTTGCGTCAATGTTCCAGCCTATCTCAGATTCACCCTGCTGATGTGGCATTTTGATCACTCCTAATCAGTCCTAGTTGTTGAAGCGCGTAAGATACACCGTCCTCACTCGCTTTCTTTGTAACAAACTGCGCTTTCGCTTTTAGGGCCGAATTTCCATTGCCCATAGCTACTCCGAAGCCAACATAGTCAATCATATCAATATCGTTCCCACCGTCGCCAAAAGCAATCGCATTTACGCGATCGATTCCAAAGTGCCCTAACATTTTCTTTATCGCAACTGATTTAGAGACATCTTCTTGTAACACATTTACCACTTGATCATGCCAACGGCTAAACGTTAACTGTGGAAAGTGTTCGATATAAGGTTGAACCATCTCTTTATTGCCATACAAACATAGTAAATAAATCGACTGCTTATCCATTGCCTCTCCTAAGGGAGGATAATCCGTTAACGATAACGTTTCATGAAGCGTTTTCGCAAATGTTTCGTTCTGTATACCATTCACATAAAATGATTCAGTCATATAGGATAAACCATGACCAGCCTTTTCTGCATAATCACTAATGCTTTTGACGACTTCTGCATCAAGGATGGTTTGATGAATGACTTGACCTCTGTCGACCGCGTATCCCCCATTTGCCGTTATAAAAGACTCAATGCCAATTTCCTGTAGTTCTGTACACAATGATAATGGACGACCTGTAGCTGCAACGACTATAATTCCATTTGCTTTTAACGCAGCAACTGCTTCTTTTGTCTTTTCTGACAGTTGATTTGTTTTCTCACTTAATAACGTTCCATCTACATCAAAAAAAGCAATTTTGATTTGGTTCATTATCGTTTCTCCCCTAAATCTTTTCCTCATTTTAACGTATTAGTACCAATTTATCGACCAAATCTGTTTAGCTACTACAAGTTTTTGGATGAATAGGACAAACTAGTTACCTCAAGCAAATTTCTTTTCATTTTCCAATCCGCAGTCCATAATAGATATTATAAATCCATAATAAAGGAGTATGACCATGTCATTCAAAAATATCACTGTAGCAGGTAGTGGTGTATTAGGAAGTCAAATCGTCTATCAAACCGCATTCAAAGGCTTCTCTGTTTCCGTGTATGATCTAAACGATGAAGCGCTTGAAAAAGCTAAAGAACGAGTAACAAAGCTTAAAGAACGTTACAAAGAAAATTTAGATGCAAGCGACCAAGAAGTCAATGACGCGTTTGCGCGCATGTCGTTTTACAGCGACTTAAACAAAGCGGTAGAATCTGCAGATTTAGTCATTGAAGCCGTTCCTGAAGTGGTTGATATTAAAACCGATTTCTACAAGAAGCTGGGCGAAGCAGCACCTGAAAAAACGATTTTTGCTACAAATTCCTCAACCTTTTTACCAAGCCAGTTCGCTGACGCAACAGGCAGACCTAGCAAGTTCATCGCTTTGCATTTCGCCAACGAGATTTGGAAAAGCAATACAGCAGAAGTCATGCGCCACGAAGGAACAGAAGAAAGTGTTTTTAATGCTCTTCTTGAATTCTCTAAACAAATTGGCATGGTTCCACTACCCATTTACAAAGAACAACCAGGCTATATTTTAAACAGTTTACTTGTTCCTTTCTTAGAAGCGGCACAAGCACTGCTTGTTAAAGAGGTTTCTGATCCAGAAACAATTGATAAAACGTGGATGATTGCGACAGGTGCGCCTAGAGGACCTTTTGCAATTCTAGATGTCGTTGGTGTGCGAACTGCCTATAATATCTCTTACGGCAAAGGTGAGGCAACTGGTGATGAAAAGTACAAACAGCTAGCAGCCTACTTGAAAGAGAATTATGTTGATAAAGGAAAACTAGGACGCGAATCAGGCGAAGGGTTTTACAAATACCCTAATCCTGCATTCTTGCAAGACGATTTCTTAAAAAGCTAAAAACACGGCGCGATGGCGCCGTGTTTTTTCAATAAAGCAGAAAATGATGTATTTAAGCGCTGTTTGCTTTCATCATCGTAAAAAGCTTGTTAAAATTAAGATACTATAATGGTTAAAACTTTACATTTACCCATATTTATGTTTTTTAAAACTTTTTTACGGATTGAGGCATCCATTTGTTCTTTTCATACGTTAGGTAAATAGATCAATCATTCTTTTCAGTTGTTTTCTTGGCATTTCTCGACAATAGATTGTAAAATCATACAAGACTGAGCTTTCCGATTTTACAATTTTACAAATCGAGATCGTTGAAAAGGAGATTATTATGTCTGAACTGGATGCGAAACTCTATTCGAGTATGAAAAGTGGCGACAAACAAGCTCTAGAAGAGTTATATGACCGCTACGTTAAGCTTCTTTATTCGTTTAGTTATAAGATGCTCGAGGATAAGCAACAGGCTGAAGAGATCGTCCAAGAAGTATTTATAAAAATTTGGACGCAAAAAAGCCATTACGACGAATCCAAGGGCAAGTTTTCAAGTTGGTTGCTCACCACAACTAGGAACACCGTTATTGATACGATTCGAAAGCGAAAAGAAATTCCTTCTGATATGCAAGAGCGGGATACGATCGCTGATACGGATCCTAGTGTAGAGGATCAAGTTGAATGGAAAGAAAAGAAAGAAGTTATACAAGCAGCGATGAACAAACTTGGCCCTGATCAGCGCCAAGTGATCGAACTTTTCTATTTTAAAGGAATGTCACAGCAAAAAATATCCGATCAATGTGACATCCCATTAGGAACAGTTAAAGGGCGTATTCGATTGGCTTTAAAACACCTACGAGAACAAATGCAAACATCTGAACGGAATGGAGGGGTGGCTCATGAGTAAACAGTGTGATTTTTTGATTGATTATATTAACGACCAACTAACTGAAGATGAAAAGCAGGCATTTGAAACGCATCTTGCTTCATGTTCGGAATGTCAGGCAGAATTAGAAGAGATCAATCAACTTACTGCAGACTTAGGCTTTGGTGCCGACCCAATCGAACCTCCTTCTGAAATGAAGGAACGTGTGCTTACTGCGGCCTTCGCCCAAACTCAACCTAATGAAAAAGCTGCTGAAGCGAAAAAAATCCATTCAATAAATGAAGCGGCAGCTAGAGAAAAATCAGTTCATCCTGTGAACACAGCAGCTCCAACGAAGCGAAAAAGAAAGAACTGGATGCTACCTGTTTTGGCAGCTGCTTTGTTCTTCTCTTTAATTGGAAATGTTTATACCGTATCTCAACTTGGAGATGAGGCAGCACCACCACCAATTGATACGGAACCTCCAGAAGAGAATCCATTTACAGTTGATTCACTTGTACGAAGCTTGAACTTGCAGCCAAGCGAGAATGTTGGTTATCAAGCAACAGCTTCGATTGTAAATAAAGAAAACCAGCAAGAACTTGTTGTTCAAGCGCAAGACTTAGCTCAGCCTGCACAAACCGAAGTCTATCAAGTATGGCTAATCAGTGGTGAGGACGTTTACCGCGCAGGAACATTTACTCCGTCTGAGGATGGAAACGGAATGTCTACCTTTACGATAGACGCATCAATTCCATTTGATACGATTGCCATTACGTTAGAACCAGATGCAACAAGCGAGACACCAAAAGGCGATATTGTCTTAAGCGAGCAACTTTAAAACGGTAAAAGATCAAGTAGTGAACGACACTACTTGATCTTTTTTTATTTTTTTTAACAAATAGTGATCCATTTCGAATTGGGCTGCGTTAGCTCAATGTAACCAACACAAACAAAGGAGTGTTTTAAAATGAAAAAGTTAAACAAAGTACTTATCCCATTAATTGGTGCAGCGTTAATCGCTCCATCATTCGCACAACCGGCACAAGCTGAGGAAAATGTTTCTCCAGTTGAAACACCAGCAGTTGAATTAAGAGGGACGCTTGACCATCTTTTATCAGAACACTTTGTTCTAGCAGTTGTATCAATGCAAAAGCAATTTGATGGTGATGAAGGCGCTGAAGCAGCACAAGCAGCACTTGAGCAAAACGCAGCTGATATGAAACCAGCAATCGCTTCAATTTACGGTGATGAAGGCGCTGAAGAATTTAATCGTATCTTCTCTGGTCATAACCAGTTTACTGCTGACTATGTTCAAGCAGTGAAAGACGGTGACGAGGCCGCTCAACAAGAAGCGTCCGAAATGCTTGATGCATTCTATGTTGAACTTGGCGAATTTCTTGAAGCAGCAACTGAAGGCGAACTACCAGCTGGAGCAGCAATAGAAGTATTAGACATACATGAAGAGCAAGTAGAAAAAGCATTTGATGCTTATGTTGCTGGCGATTACGAAACAGTCTACATGACATACCGTGAAGGTCTTTCACACATGTTTGATATTAGTGCAGCTTTATCTGGCGCAATCGTCGCTCAATCACCTGATACGTTTGACGGTACAGACCCAAATACAGCAGCTGGAGACTTACGCGCTGACGCAAGCAATTTAGTTGCGGAACACTTCGCTCTTGCTACACTTGGGATGGCCAAAGAATTCAAAGATGCCCCTGACTTTGACTTTGTTAGCTGGGCAGAAGATGAAAACACAGCTGATTTAAAAGCAACAATCGGATCTGTTTATGGTGACGAAGGCGCTGAACAATTCGAAATGATCTGGCAAGGTAACCACATCCTCGCTCAAAGCGATTATGTGAACGCCGTTAAAAATGAAGATGACGCTGCAAAAGAAGAAGCGTTAGCTAGCTTCAGCACATTTGCTGACGAGTTTGGTGCATTCCTTGGAACTGCTACTGAAGGAATCTTACCTGCTGACGCTGCAACTGAATTGGTAAACATGCACGAAGAGCAAGTTCTTACAACGTTTGACCGTTATATTGACGGAGATTACGAAGGTTCATTTGAGAAGTTCAGAGAAGGTTATGCCTTTACGTTTGATATCGGTTCAGGTTTAGCTGGAGCCATTGTTGAGCAAAACCCTGAAATGTTCGAAGATGAAGCTGGAATGCCTGACATGCCTCAAACAGGTATGGGTGGCATGAGCAACCAAGGTCCTACACTACAATGGTATGCTTGGTTACTAGCTGGAGCAGCTGTTGCATTTGGTGGCTACTTCGGAGTACGTAAAATGCGTTCAAACGCATAAGGTAGGATGATATAATTGAAAAGAGGGAACTCCCCTCTTTTTCTTTTGAAGACAGGGAGAAGTTTTTCTTCTCTCTTTACATACTAAACGGAGGTGAGTACGTGATGAAGTTGTATCAAAAAATGGCTCTCATTGTGGCAGGAATAGGATTAGTTGGTTGCGGTACGCCTAATGCAGAAACAAATGAGTCGCCTTCAACATCTGGCTCACCTGCGGTTGAACAAATCAATTCTGAAACGGAACCAGATAAAGAACAGACGCTAGCAGATGAGTTTTCTTTAGCTCAAGCCGATATTGATGAGGCGATTCAAGAGCAATCAGAAACAGTTGAATTAAACCCGTCACGATTAGTCGTTCCGTCTCTAGAAGTTGATGCCCCTGTCATTGAAGTCGGTCAGCTTGAAAACGGACAAATGGGCGTTCCTGATAACGGAGAAGAAGTCGGCTGGTACGAACCAGGTACAATGCCTGGTGGATCAGGAAACTCTGTTCTTGCTGGTCATGTTGATGATCTTGAAGGTCCTGCTGTTTTCGCGACATTAACAGAAGTCGAGATTGGTGACCAAATTTTTGTTTATGATGAATCTGGCGAGGAGCTCATCTTTGAAGTTGATCGAATCGAAAGCTATCCATTTGACGATGCTCCCCTTTCCGAGATATTCGGTCGGACGGATGAACAACGATTGAATTTAATTACCTGTACAGGGATCTATAATCCAGATACACGCAACCATGATGAACGACTTGTTGTCTATTCCAAACTTGTCCAAGAACCAGACGAGGAAAAAATTCCATCTGCACCGAGTCAAGTAGCTATTCAAGGAGATTTGCTCTCTTGGCACGCCGTTCGAGATGAATATATCGCAGGCTATCGTATTTATGAGCTTGACGAAGAAGGCGAAGAAATTCATTTAGCGAGCGTTGCTCAAACCGAGCGCAAAACCGTTCTAATCGAAGACAAGGAAAAAGAATACCTGATTAAGACCGTTGATTATTTTGGAATGGAATCTGAAGGTGCTACTCTGACAGAAGACGACGAAGAGGAAAATGATGAATGACAAAAAAGATGTGGCGAATACGCCACATCTTTTTTATTTGGATTTACTCCGATTTTCGACTTGAGCCATCCAGTTTAAATCAGCTTCAAGATGAAGCAACTTACCACTAATGAGAAGGTATTCCGTTTCTTCCCCATTAATTAAATGATCGGTCTTTTGCTGAGTTAAGTCCATTACTTCTGTTAGAATTGCCCTTTTTTGTTGATTCAACATTTCCTGTTCTTTATCATAGCCAATGTCCCGTGCACAATTCCATTTGAAGAAGAAATCTTCCTTCATTTCATGATAAGGAACCGTTTCAAGCAACCATTCTTCTAAAGCCTGGCGCCCATGAGCGGTCAACCTATATTTCTTCCGCTCTTGTTCATCCTGTTCCTCTGCTGAAACCAATCCATCCCGAATAAGACGGTCAATCGTTGTGTATATCTGGCCCGGGTTGATTTTTCCTTTCAAACCTAACAGTCGATCAAGTTCTAGCTTTAGTTCATATCCATGGCGCAGCTGTTTACACAGTAACGTCATTATTCCATATTTTACGGACAAATCGAATCATCCCTCTTTTAATGATTGTTGCAACTCAATCTGACTTGCCATCTTGCTTGCAAGCCATGATGCGACAAGGCTTAATACTACCCCTGTAATTACTGTTAGCATAACAAGATCAAGCGGAATATGGAAGCGAATAAAACCTTCCATTAAGGCTGAGTGACTTAATTGATAAAGGAGAATCATTCCAGCAATGACCCCGCCTGACACTCCAGCCAAGCCAATCAAAGCGCCTTCCAATAGAACCATTCGCTTCACTTGATTTTTTGTAAATCCAATTGCCCGCATTGTGCCAATTTCAGAGCTTCTCTCCATTGTATTCATCATTAACGTATTCGCCGTTCCAATGCTTGCAAGGGCGATGATTAGAATCAACAGTAGCATCAGTAATTCATTCATCCCTTCGAAAGCAGACGTAGTCGAATCAACCTCTTCTTCTACCAGTGTGACCGAACTAAGATTGGAATACTCGTTCCACAATTGTGTTCTCACCTGTTCAGCCGTTTCCTGATCTTCAACTGTGAGAAGCAAGTCGAATGCATTCTCCCACCCGAATTGAGCCTGAAGCGCGGATTCTTCCATAAACGCAACATAACCAGAGTAGTGCGACGTGCTGACCACATCGGTCACTTCAAACGACTGCAAGCCATTTGGCGTGTACATATCAATTAGGTCGCCTTGCTCACCTCCCCACTCTACAAAAGCGCGTTCTCCTAGCACAATAGTTGAACCACTCGTCATTATTTGGTCTGCTTCATCAAAGAGAGCTGGACCATCCTCACTAATACCCATTACTGAAAACTCTCTTTCTACTCCTTCAGCTGTCTTCCACGTAATCGGCTCTGCTTCACGCAAAAACAGACTCGATGAAACGCCTGCAATTGCTGCAATTTCCTCACGGTCTGCCTCAGTCCATGGTGATTCCGATGTTACGCGCATATCGCCGCCAAAATGGGCACGTATTTGCTTATCATAACCTTCAGGTGCCCCCTGCATGGCAGCGCTAAGAAGCAGCACCACAGCAACACCCACTGCTAAAATAGACGCTGTGTTGCCATTACGATTAAGCTGTTGTGCCACATGAACGTGTGCCATTAAGCCTGGATGCTTAAACAACCGCTTACTAATCGGCTTAAAAATGATTGTAAAAACAGCTAAGAAATAAGGGAAGAGGAGCACTAGCCCAACTAATAAAGCCATCATTGCATAGATTGAATCAAACAAACCAACGGCTATGAAAACAATTGCCAGAATCAAACGAACGCGTCGCTGTTTTTTTTGCCTGCCCTCTGCACTTGTTCCTTTTAGCAATTCCATAATCGATGTTTTCCCAGCTAAATAAATGGGAAACAGCGAGAACAAAATCGGAAACACGAAACCAAATCCTGTAGCTATTAAAGCTGGGAAGACCCAATTGAGCGTATAGACCATATCAAATTCAAACACATTTAGCAGCGTCAGCATAAACAAATCACCAAGCCAGATTCCAAGTGGAACCCCTATGACTGTTCCAACTACCGCTATAAAACCAACTTCTATAAAAACCAATTTCGAGATAGAACCTTGTAGATAACCAAGACTCTTCATAATAGAAAACTCTTTCTTTCGCTCAATTACGCTCGTATAAATCATGTTAAACACAATAAAGCCGCTAATAAAGATAGCTAGAAATGCAATTAAATAAAAGAATGTATACAGTCCGCTAATGTCATTGTTTTGTAGATCATCTGCCACTACCGGTAAAAGGTATGCCTCAGTTCCCTCTAAATCCGTTTGTAACTGATCAACAAACCTGTCATCTTCGCCCCTTACATTGAAGCGTATGTAAGACAATTCTTCTGTCTGACCCGTATTTTCTTGCAGCCAATCAAGCGGTGCCATTACCCGGAAACTAGCTGATTCCGCTCGTTCCCAAGAAGTCGGACTGGAAAGTAGCTGTGTAAATTCAACAATTGCCGCGATTGGCAACTCACCCATTCCCGCAAATGCTAAGCTGTCTCCTATTGTAACGTCCAGTAGAGAGGCAACGTCGTTTGTAATAACTAAACCCTCGTTATCAAGCTCACCTTTAATGATTGGCAGCTTTAATAGAGGGCTTGCTTGGTCACTTACGCCCGTAATGCGGACGGAACGTTGGCTGGTGGTGTAATCACCATCAAACTCTAGAAACGTTTGCTTATCAAGCGCTAGCAGTATGTCATTTACTTCTTCATATTCGGCTAAATTGACGGCCATTTCATCGGAATATGCGTACTCATCGCTTAAGAGCCAGTAGTCAGCGTTTCCTACATACATCTCTTCATAGTATGTAAACACATCCTTGGTCGTCCGATCAGCAATAAGCATAGTTGTTACGAAAGCCGTTCCAAGTATGATTGCCAAACAAGAAAATACAAGCCTCTTTTTATTTCTAATGCTATTACGCCATGAAATTCGCCAGCTGCTCAGCATATTTCTCATCCCTTCTCGCAACTTGTTGATCGATCATTCCGTCTTTAAACAAGAGGATACGATCCGCAAAACCAGCTGCAAATAAATCATGCGTAACCATCACGATCGTCTGTCCTTTGCGACGGTGAAAGGATGCTAAAAGCTGTAAAATTTCCTCTGCTCTCGCCCGGTCCAAATTTCCGGTTGGTTCATCCGCTAAGAGAACTTGCGGGTGATTAGCTAAAGCCCGGGCAATCGCTACTCGTTGCTGTTGTCCGCCACTTAAGAGATTGGCTTGTCTCGATGCCTCTCCTTCAAGACCAACTAAACGAATTAACTCTCCAACTCGTTCTTCTTTTTCTTTTGTTACAGGACCATCTGCATGCAAAGGAAAGGCAATGTTTTCTTCAACAGAGAGATGAGACAGCAATTGATAATTCTGAAAAACAAATCCAATCTTTCTTCGTCTGAAAAGCGTTCGCTGCTTTTCATTGAATGTATGAATCGGATTACTGGCAATCGTTATTTCCCCTGAAGTAGGTGAATCAAGACCACCAAGTAATTGAAGCAGCGTGCTTTTACCTGATCCGCTCGGTCCCATAATTGCAACAAATTCACCTTCTTTTATTTCTAAATCAATTCCTTTTAACACGTCCGTTTCATCTTTTCCTTGTTTAAATGATTTCTTTAACTCTTTTATCTTTATCAATTCAGACACCAACCTTTTTATATACTTAGTATATATACCAACGTCTTTTATAGTAATCGATCTTTCATAATTACGCAACAATTTATATACTAAATATATAAAAAGCCTCATCTAGAGACGAGGCTTAGAACGAACCGGTTTTCAATTGAACTGACTTTAAGTATGAGGTCATGTTCCGATCATCTTCTATCTCATAAGTAAAATCGAGTTGCTCCGCCACCTCTTGGGCAAGCTGACGAAACAATTGAATCGCCTGATAGATGGCCTTCCACATTTCTGTCGAATTGCCAGTAGCATAGGTTTTTTCGTACTGTTTTTGAAGCGATTCCGGCAAATAAAGCGGCGTATACTTTCCGTATTTTCCTGTTGATACACCGAAATCATACTGACAGCCAATCCACCAATCGACCATCTGATTTAAATCAACTCTAACCACGCCCTCAAACATTCCGTTTGCATAGGCGTGTTCATTGCGGGCAAGCCCTTTTGCGACATTTTGCAAGCACCACCAGAAATTGTTTACACAGCAAGTGAAGTCCGCTTCTAAAGGTTTTGGAACATGATAGTCGCGATCGGTTGCTTTAGGAATCATTGGAAACAGCTCGTCTTTATCAATTATCGGAATGGTTAAAGACTCATCTCCGTATGTCTCTTGCATCGCTTCAATCGTCTGTAAGCGTAGATCCAAGCGATTGCCATCCTTAAACAACATTAAATAAATATAGGATTTCGTTAAATCAACCTCCATCCCTCTCTCATAATCAAGTAAGTCCGGCTCCTGCATCATCACCCGTTTACCAAACCGATCAATCCAAGCTCGATCGTTCAAGAATGAAGAAACCTCAGTTACAACGTAAACAACATCATAATCTTGGTATTCATCTTTTGGTGCAAGCGAATTTGTCCTTGATCCATTCATATAGACAGCGCGAACACGCTCATCTTGCTCAGCTGTTTCTCGAATCAACTTCATCATTTCTACTTCACTACGCACAACAACCACCCTTTCTTATGTTTATACTCAGTATACATAAAAAACCTTCATCAATGGGAAGATGAAGGGGTTGAATCAAGTAAAAGCTGCTGCTTTTTTTCTATGCGCTTGCATGCTGTTAGCGTTGCCCACATTAGAAAAGAAGCGATAACGCTTCCACAAAAGAATAAGGTTAGACCTGGGATCAGCTGGAACAAATAATACGCAGCAACAACGCCTGCTCCCATAAAGACAGCAATATGTGGGTTGATAAAGGCAACCAAGATGCACTGCTTAAACGATCGCATAATCGGCAACTGAAAATGAACAAGCACGGGGAAAATAAACAGCAAGGTCGCCACATAAAACAAGGAAACAAACACTAATCCAAATCGTAGTAAGGTGAATTCGGTCCCTGTCAACGTTCCTAGATATGTGAAATTTACTAGTAGAACGTAACCAAATAAAGTGAGCAAAAACCCAACCAGATTTGCTTTTATGAATACACGTTTATAAATTGAAAAAAAAGTTTTAAACACAGGCACATCTTGTTTTAAAAGTTGTTTTCGAACAAGCGTAAATAAGGCAACTGTGCCTGGCATGAACCCGAATAAAAACAGACCGATTGCTGTAAACAACAACCAAATGATATTTAAATAAGCCATTCGCATTGCCCAATCAGACCATGTATATAAAGGTGAATCAACCCAGCTTCTTTGCATAAAACTTCCTCCTCTATTGTGCTAATTGATCGAGAATGGCTTCAGCAATGTCCGGCAATTTCTGCTCCCGCATCATTGCCACTGCATGTGTTTCCGCTGAGTAACCTAAATGAGCAAATAATTGGTTGTCTGAAGCAGTCGCAAGCGCATACACATGCTCTTCATTGCTCCGGTCATTAAATCCAGTATAATGATTGACGGAATCAACTAAATCTGCACTTACCTGCAAAGGTTCGAGCATGACTGGATCAAATAAGATTGGCAAAAGAGACTCTTCAACAAGATAGACATCGCCTTCGCCAGCAACGAGTTCTACCATTAATTTCTCAGCTGATGGAAGAAACAGATTTACTTTCAGCTGCTGTTTATCAACATCTGTACGATTTGCAAGATAAGTAGAAATTTCGTCTTCCGCAGTTAAAGGTAGATCAGAAAAGATCATAACCGTCACTTCAGAAGAAGATGAGGAGCTGCACCCACCAAGGTGAATGCAGCATATTCCAGCAAGAACCATCAACCCTTTTCTTAGAGTTAACAGCTTACTGTTCATCAACCGTAAGCACACAATCTGAGACGTTTTCCTGCAAAATAACTCTCGTCCCGCCTGTCTCTTCTTTACAGCTTACTTCTTCTGATGTTTCACCTATGTTTATACGATGAAAAAACAGGCTCCACGGCTTATTCGGTGTACCATCTACATGGACGTGAATGGTTTTTCCCCGCCTCAACAATTTGATTGAATAAAGGAGGTTTCCGTCTGTATCTCGAAGAGCTTGCTCTGCGCTTGTATCGAGCTCGTAGACATGCCATTCAACCTCATTGCTGTAGTCATAATCAGGCATCTGCGCATTTGGGTTAATGGGCAAAATCGTGTTTGGTTTTACAAATACGGGTAGACTGAGATAATCATATTGTTCCGTCACCCATCTGCCGCCGCTTGTTCGATCGTTTGTTAATAAATGCGTCCAGCGCCCTTCAGGGAGATAGTAGGTTACGACCCCTTCTTCACTAAAAATAGGTGCAACGAGAATGGAGTCGCCGAGCATATACTGCTTATCCAAATAGGCGCTTGTTGGATCATCGGGAAAATCGAGGAGCATCGCCCGCATCATTGGAATACCAATCGATGAAGAGTGATTGGCTTGCTGATACAAATAGGGCATTAAGCTGCACTTTAACTTTGTAAAGAAACGAACAACATCAACTGACTCCTCATCGTATACCCACGGAACCCGATACGACTTACTGCCATGCAGTCTGCTATGACTGGAGAGCAAGCCAAAAGCTGCCCAGCGTTTGTATAAATCGGCTGGTGCTGTGCTTTCAAAGCCACCGATGTCATGACTCCAATAGCCAAAACCGGATAACCCTAAGGATAAGCCACCACGCAAACTTTCCGCCATCGATTCATACGTTGCGTCACAGTCACCACCCCAATGAACCGGGAATTGCTGGCCTCCAGCCGTTGAGGAACGGGCAAACAAGACAGCCTCGTTTTTGCCACGTTTTTCTTCAAGTAAATTAAATACCACTTGGTTGTATAAATAAGAATAGTAATTGTGCATTTTTAAAGGATCAGAACCATCATGGTAAACGACATCTGTGGGAATTCGTTCGCCAAAATCCGTTTTAAAACTATCAATTCCCATCTCCATTAGTTTTTCTAAATGGCTGTTGTACCAAGAACATGCATCCGGATTTGTAAAATCAACAATACCCATGCCTGGCTGCCACCTATCCCACTGCCAAACATCTCCATTTGCTTTTTTCAAGAGATAGCCTTTTTCTACTGCCTCATCAAAGAGATGGGATTGCTGTGCAATGTACGGGTTAATCCAAACCGATAGCTTTAAGCCTTTTTCCTTTAAACGTGCTAGCATTCCCTGAGGATCAGGGAAGACATTTTTATCCCATTCGAAGTTACACCATTTCAACGCCTCCATCCAAAAACAGTCGAAATGAAACACACTTAGTGGGATGTCCCGTTCCGCCATTCCATCGACGAAGCGTGTAACGGTTTCTTCATCGTAGTCTGTTGTAAAAGAAGTGGTTAACCAGAGGCCAAAAGACCAAGCCGGTGGTAATGCGGGCTTTCCTGTTAGCGTCGTATAGTTTTCCAATACCTTTTTTGGCGAACCACCGCCAATGATAAAGTACTCTAACGATTCGCCAGCAACACTGAATTGAACAGTAGATACCTTTTCAGAGCCAAGCTCAAACGAGACATACTCAGGATGATTGACAAAAATACCATAACCTTTGTTTGATAAGTAAAACGGAATGTTTTTGTAGGACTGTTCTGTACTTGTCCCACCGTCCTCATTCCAGATGTCAACTGCCTGACCATTTTTTATAGAAGGTGTAAATCGCTCACCTAATCCATAAACATGTTCACCGACAGACAAGCCAAGCTCTTCCCGCATATACGTATCCTTCTTGTTCTCTGTAATGTGGGCCATACCTCTTGCCTTCGTTTTCGTTAATGCTTGTTGTTCATACGTATAGTTGGCGTGCCAACTTCCGCTAGTTGGAAGCTGGACAGCTAGTTTTCCAGATATAAGTTTAATAGACTCGGCTGTTTTTTCTACGAGAACGGACTTGTTTTGATCATGGATTGTAAAAGCAGGCGTCACTTTCTTTCTACCTTTATGCCGTGTAATTTGTACTCTTATAACATCCTCTATTGGTGACGTATAGTTTACCGTGAGCAACGGCACGTCCAGCTGTCCACCTCGCTCGGAAACACTTCGCGGCGCAACGTAAGCCGTCAATGAATGCGAATCATGATCCGTAGTGAAAAGCTGATCTCCCGGAATTAAGTCAAACCCATCTTTAACTAACCAATTTCCATCTGTAAATTTCATTACTCTTCATTCCTTCCGTTAATAAGCAGTGCGCTTCGTTTCTCTGTAAACGAAGCGCTCTATCCTTATTCGTTAGTTCCCACCCCAAAGCTCTACACGTTGTTGCAGAAGTCTCGAAAACTCCAGTTCAGCCTCTTCCATTTCTGGTCCACTAATCTCTTCAATAAATTGATCATAAATCCCGTCAAATTCAGCTGGATCCGCTAGGATGGCCTGTGGAATACGCGTGAATATTGTATCTTCTGCCCGTTGAAATGGCACGGCAATCGAGGAAGTCGATCCATAGTTGATTTCCCAAGCCGCTCCGTACGGTCTTGGCTCAAACTCATCCTCTTGAGGATAGAGATCTTTCCATACTTCTGCGTCATACGCTGCAAGAACTTCTTTTTCAATATCCGTATAATCATCGATTAACGTCTCTGCTGTATTAATGGTGTAAGGCTCTCCATTAGAATCGAGCACACTGTCGCCATAATGCGGTGCATACGCTCGATAGACATTAATTCCTGTTCGTTCATCAAACGTACTATCAGATCTGCGCTCCTCCCTCTGTTCTTCCGTTAAATAACGCTTACCATCATCATCAAGCTGATAATGCTCCCCTTCAATGCCCCAGTTATTTAGAATCTGAGCATCTTCACTTGCCATCCAGTCTAAAAATTTAATTGCTCGAACCGGGTCAGGGTTATCTACGGAAATTCCAATTCCCCAAGCAGATAAATAACCTGTCGGCTTGAAGTTTGCGTGTTTATAGGAATCGTCAAGCGTCACTGGATAAATTCCATGCATCCGTTCAAACTTTCCATCTTCACGAAGCGCAACTTGTGTATCTGCAACGGACCATTCGGCGTCAATCATTCCAAGAACACGTCCAGAAGAAATTTTTGATTTGTACTGATCCTCTTGCTGGACAAAACTCTCTGGATCTAGCAGTCCCTCTGCATTCATATGATTTAACCATCTAAAATACTCTCTTTCTTCTGGCCGTTTGTAGTGGAGTTGAGCTTCATACGTGTCTTGATCGACAAACCACTCACCATCATCCGGAGCGCCGGTTGCTAGAAAGGCCGGATTGGTAACAGAGATCAAGAGGCGCCAATCATCCGCTAGAAGCGACAGTGGTATCGTTGGCTGGCCATCAATTTCTGGATACATTTCATAATAGGTTTTGATGGCATTCTCAAAGTCTTCTACTGTATTAATTTCTGGGTAGCCTAATTCCTCGACGACCGCATGCTGCAGATAGAAGCCCGTTCCTGGTGTCATATACTCTTGATCCACACCACCATTTGTTCCAATAAAGTAAATCGCATCATCTTCCTCGCCCCACACCATTCGTTCCAAATACTCTCCATAGACCTTCTGGATGTTCGGCCCATGCTCTTCAATTAATGGTCTTAAGTCAACCATTGCCCCTGCGTCAACTAGTAGATTGCCATCGCCTTTTGGCAAAATAAAATCTGGGTAGTCACCACTCGCAGCAAATAGAGAAATACGCTCGGTCGGGTCTGACAAGGCAAAATCAGCATCAAGAGCTACACCAGTCTGCTTATAAATCTCCTTGCCAATTGGCGTGTCCATACCACTCCAGCTTGGATTATTGTCTGCTGCAAATAAGGAAAAAGTGATTGGTTCGAGTTCTCCAGCAATTTCAATCTCATCCAAGCCTTCTGTTGGATCACTATCTGCGTCCGTCTCCGTTTCATTACTGCAAGCAGCAAATGTGCCCAGAACAATAAGCGTGCCTGCTACTTTCAAATAAGTCTTCATGATTTATCCCCCTTTGAATTATTTAACCGCACCAAGCGTCATACCTTTGACAAAATATTTCTGTAAGAATGGATAGACGAGCAGAATTGGAACGATTGTTACGATTGTAATGGCCATCCGTACCGATTCTGGCGATACACGACTGGCCAGTTCTGCACCTTGTCCACCTCTTGTTGCATCAATTCCGGCACTAGTTGCCGTGTTCTGTAGTATTTTCATCAATTCATATTGTAGCGTTGTGAGTGCTGGGTTGGCGCTGTTATAAATGTACGTGTCAAACCACATATTCCACTGCATAACGGCGATAAACAAGGCGATCGTTGCCAAAACGGGTTTGCATATCGGCAAAATGATCTTCCAGTAAATCGTAAAATCGTTTGCACCATCCATTTTTGCTGATTCCTGCAACGCGTTTGGAAGCGTATCCATAAATGAGCGGATGATAATGATATTCCAAGCGCTAGCAAGCAATGGCAAGATGTATACAGCAAACGTATTGATTAGGCCTAAATCACGCATAAGCATATATGTTGGAATCAACCCACCACTGAAAAACATCGTCAACACGATTATAGTCGAGACAAACCGACGCGCTTGGAAATCTTGACGAGATAACGTATAAGCGACCATTGAACAAACGAACAAACCAAGAACTGTACCAATTACCGTGCGCAATACAGAGTTAATGAAACCAGTTATTAAACTATCATAGCGCATAATAACGGCATAGTTTTCTAACGTCCATTCCCGTGGCCAAATATAGATACCTCCACGGACTGTGTCTGTTGATTCATTTAATGATATAGCTAGCACATTCAAAAATGGATAAAGCATCACAACAAGCACGATGCACATAAACACATAGTTTGCAGCTTCAAATACTTTTTCAGCTTTAGTCATCCGATTTAATTTTTTTCTCATAAGCCACCTCCGCTACATTACGCTCGTATTGGAATATCGCTTAAACACACCGTTTGCAATAAGCAATAAGAAGATGCTAACCATTGCATTAAAAATGCTAATCGCTGTACCAAACGAATATCTTCCCATGCCTATCCCATAATTAAGGGCATACATTTCCAATACTTCCGCGTATTCTCGAGTAAGTGAATTGCCTAGCAGGAGCTGGCGTTCAAAACCAATTGCGATTAAGTTTCCGATTGATAGAATTAAAATCACAAAAATCGTAGGGCGAATTCCAGGCAACGTTATATGCCAAATTCGTCTAAATCGTCCGGCACCATCAACCCGTGCAGCCTCATAAAGTTGAGGATCAACCCCGGCCATTGCTGCTAAAAAAATGATCGAGTTCCAGCCCATCTGCTTCCAAACATCGGCCCCTGTAACGATGTACCAAAACCACTCGCCTTTCGCGAGAAACTGAATCGGTTGATCAATCAGATTTAAACCGACAAGCAAATCGTTTACGATTCCACCATCAGTGGAGAGCATTTTTGTTACAATTCCAGCTACAACTACCCATGAAACAAAATGAGGCAAGTAGGAAATCGTTTGTACGGATCGTTTAAAAAGAGAATCTTTTAATTCATTCAATAAGACAGCGAATACGATTGGAATCGTAAAACCGGCGATTAAGAGCAAGATACTCATCGCCAACGTGTTTCGTAAAACAAGATAAAAGTGAGGATCGTTAAATAACTCAATAAAATGAGCGAATCCAACCCAATCCTGCTCAAAAAAAGACCTACCCGGCCTATAGTCTTGGAAAGCCATTGTCCAGCCCCACACAGGAAGATAATTGAATATTAAAACATAAATAACAATAGGGATGGACATAAAATATAAGATCTTCTGTTTTTTCATTGTCGCAAAAAAAGTCTTTTTCTTTGAGACCGTTACACTTGAATCTCCTGTCTCATTTAATGTCTTCACCATAGCCCCCCTCTCTAATTTTATAGTACCGAATATAAAGCCCTTTCAATACCTGAAAGATTACGACGAAAATCATATAGAAATTAGTTCTTGTATCCGTTTCCATCGTTAGTATATTAACCTTTTCATAAAAAAGACGCCTGCAGTAAAAATAGCAGACGTATTGCTCTATCAAACGATGTTTTTTTCTTTTCGGCGATAAGCGGATGGTGATAATCCGACATATTTCTTAAACTTACTATGGAAATAATCAACGTTGTTGTAGCCCACCGTTTCGGCTACCCGATATACTTTATCCCCTTGAAGCAACAGTTTTTTTGCCTGGTTGATGCGGACTTTGTCAACATACGTATTAAAATATTCACCTGTGTAGGATTTAAATAACTTTCCTAAGTAGGCACTATTGTAATGAAATAAGTCCGCCAACTTCTCTAGTTTCAGATTTTCATGGTAATTGGTATCTATTAGCATTAAGAGCTTCTTTAATGGATCAGCACCCTCTTCATGTTCAAGCTGTTCACCAATTGATTTCAGCTGTAGTTGCACAAAGGTGACCACGTCTTCATAGTGATTAATTGAATAGATGGATACTAAGTTCGTCGTAACATCAACAAGAAAATCGTGCATCTCTGGTTTTGCTTTTTGTAATTTTGATACGAGTACCGTTAATACACAGACGACAGTTTTCTTGAATTCCCGTTCAGAATAAAAGGGTTTCTTCTGTACATTAAGCTGTGTTAACACCGTTTCAATCGTCGAGAGTTCATCTAATTCTAACGCTAAATAAAGTTGATCCGCCACATCATAAATCGTTAAATCTGCTCGTTCACCAGCACCAGGTATAAGCACTTCACTCCCAGCACGCACAAGCTGTTGCTTTGGATAAAAGAACGATTGTTCTAACAGCTCTACTGCGTGCTGATACGACTCTTTAATTGAGATTAAACGAGTAACCGTCTTACCTAACGATGCTGATACAATGATTTGATCAAGTGCAAGAGACTGTTCAACCTGCTTGTAAAGCCGTTGAATGTCATAGTTTCGATACGTATCGGCGTTCACCACAACACCAGCATACATGTGATGCGTGAAGAAAACGATCCCTTCCTTGCCTTTAAACCACTCCATTAACTGCTGTTTTATTTGATTAGTGTACCCTCCACCGTTTGATTCAACTTGGATTATAATCACGGCATACGCTGGCCAGTCTAAACGATACAATTTAAGCAAATGGTCAAATTGCTCATGAGAAACAACCCCTTGCTCTCCTTCGTGATCAATAAAGGAAATAATAAACGCCTCTTGCTTTCTTTGCTGCTCCAGTTTAGTTAGTTGCTCAAGCGCGTGTTCCTTATCCAGTTTTTTTTTGATTTCTTTTAAAAAAGGAATTAAGTTTTCTTCTTCGAGCGGTTTTAATAAATAGCCTGCCACTTGATATTGAATGGCCTGTTTTGCATAATCAAAATCAGCATATCCAGTTAAAATTAGACAATGAAGCCGATTGTCAAACGTTCTAATCGCTTTTATTAACTGCAGGCCATCCATCTGACCCATCCGGATATCAGAGAGTAATAGATCAAATGATTGGTTATGACATAAATGAAGCGCCTCTTGTCCGTCTTTTGCCAACTCAGTCACTTCAAAACCATATTCTTCCCACGGTATGATAGCTTTTAAACCTTCCCGAACGGCTGACTCATCATCAACAATTAACACTTTATACATCCTCATCACCCCATTTGTATCAATTTAGTGGCAATTGCAGTAAACCCTAATTATTCTCCATGAAAAATGGTCATAGAAACAACTGTTCCAGCACCTAACTCCGTTTCGATTTGTAAGCCAGTTGTATCGTTAAACGTCAGTAAGATCCGTTCATGGACGTTTCGTAGACCAATTCGATCTTCCGCTGTTGTTGATGCGGTTAAAGCACGTATCGTTTTTTTATACTGTTCTTCTGACATCCCAATGCCATTATCTCTTACCTGGATGACTAGATTTTTGCCAGTAATCTTTGTTTCAACCTGAATTAAGCCCCCTTCAGGTTTCCCCTCTAATCCGTGTATGACGGCATTTTCAACAAGCGGCTGAATGACTAATGGAGGAATGAGAAAATCCTCTGTTGCAGGATCAATGTTCAGTTCATACGTCAATCGATCTTCAAACCGAAAATGTTGAATTTCCAAGTAGGCTTTAACCATATCAATTTCTTGCTTTAATGGGACAAGTCCCCCGCCAACTTCTAAGCTAATTCGAAGCAGGCGTCCAAGCCGTTTCACAATATGGGCTGTTTCTCGTTCTCCCTTTAACAGCACACGCATACGTATGGTTTCCAGCGTATTAAATAAAAAATGGGGATTGATTTGGCTCGCAAGCATCTTTAACTTCATTTCATTTTGTCTTTTCTCAAGAACATGCTTTTCTTCCTTCTTCTCCTCAATCTCCTTTAATAACTGCTGGACGTTAATGGTCATCCGATTAAATTGGCGGGAAAGCTGTCCGATTTCATCCTGACCATCAATACTAAAACGGGTCGTCAAGTCTCCAGCACCTACTTTTTGTATTTGCCGACTTAACATCGATATTCGTTTTGAGATAAGGGTAGATACCCAAATAATTAAGAAAAGGGCAATTACTATACTCCCTGCAATTACTGCCAAACCAACGTTTCGTAAGCGATTTGCTCCTTCCATAATCGCTGCATCCGGAATAATTGAAACAATTCGGAAGCCATTCACGCTGTTTGGAATTGTTAATTCGTCGACAAGAATATGAGACGGCGCATTAAAGACCTGATCTTGAAAAATACCCAATTCTCCATTTTTTAGTTTTGGTGAGATCGTAACCTGTTCTAAATTTTTCCCCAGTAGACCAGACTGATTTGTCGCAACAATATGGTTTGAGCTGTCCAAAAACAAAATTGGCAGTGCTTCTTGATTTATAATTGTATTTAAGTATGCCGTATTAACATTGATTACTAAAACAGCATGGGTTTGCGTACCCGCAAAATGAATGACCCTCGATACACTAAATGCATCAGAATGATCTTCAGTTGACTGAATTGTACTCCAGTTCATTAATCCATTATGCTTCAACGCATCTTGGTACCAGCTTGTCTGCACAATCTCACTCGTTTCCTTAACAGGAATAAAACGCCAATTATTTAACATTGTTTCGTTTTGCACGTAAAGTCGGATGTTTTCAATCTCGGGATAATACCGCACTTGATCTTCTAAATACGTATAGTTTTTATAAGCTTCAACAACATCATAAGTAGTTTCATAGGTTGTTTCCGCTACTTCCTTTAGACGTTGATCAACGAATAGTGAATTTGATACATAAACCGATGGAACAAGGGCTTCGGTTAGTCGCGCTTTAATCCTAGTCATATCAGATGATGCATCATCAACTGCATTATCTAAAGCCATCTGCTGCAATTCAGACGTTAAAAAAATGCCAACAATAAGGACAGGTACAAACACAACAAGGATAAAAGCAGCAATCAATTTATTCCGTAATGTCATACTGTTCACTTTTCTTTGAATGCTTCTCTTCATACATAAGCTCCACTAAAGACATAAATCCCCTAAGAGGAAACGCTTTCATTTTATTCATTTATTTATATCTATTTATTCTACTGGAAAGTCTCTTAAAAATATACATGGACAATTTTAATGCTTTTCATACAGAAATTAGATAAATACTATTCTTTCAAATGGAACGTAAAAAGGTCCAAAAGGTAATACCCAATCCCTTTGCACCTTCTTTTTGCTATAGAGCAGAACAGCCTAGAAATAAAGTTGAAGCGTGATTTGTTCACTTTCTGCCACTGTAAGCAGAAGTGATCCGTCCTTCTCAACGTTTATATCTGTAGCCTCTGTTTTTGTTGTAAAAGCTTTTATGGTTTCTCTCATAGAAAGCGAGAACGTCTGGTTCTTATGCGATTGGCAGCAGATCGAGACCGTTTTATCAGCTAAATTCCACTCTAAACGAAGAATAGTCACCGCTGTTCTCGTTGCGAGGCCGGTTATGGACCCTGTTGTTAGCTGATCTGGTAATGCTGGTAACAGCTCTATTTTTCCAGGTACCGAGTAAACGAGCATTTCCATTATAAGAGTAGGTAGACTACAGCTGGCATCTACATTGTAGATTCTTCGCCCTGGATTATGAGAAGTGACGAGACTGGAGTAAATGTAATCGCCATCATGTAGGAGAAACTTTAAATTTTCTGCTACAAGTTCTTTTAATTTAAGTCTTGCCGCGACAATCCCACAATGCATCACACCATGCGCTGATTCGTTTCCTCGCTTCCGGTTTAACAAAGCCAGCTTAGCAGCATTAAACCATTCTGGGTTCCCCCATTTGGAGATCTCATGGCCTGGCCATACTGGGTATAAATGAGAAATGTGCCGATGGTCATATTGATCATCTAGATGGGGATGAGCCCATTCTTTCAGAGCTCCTTCTTCATTGATTAAATAAGGCGGTAGTTTTTTCAAGAGCGCTTCCCACCGAGGAATATTCTCTTGTTCGATTCCAAGCTCGTTACATGTAGTAAGTAAATTCATTAACACTTCTTTTGCACAGGCAATATCCATTGTCGCATTGATGGCCGCCTGACTTTCTTGCCAGCCCTGTTCTTGAAGCTCAGATGAGATGACGGGCGTATTTTCTGGCGAATACGAAGGAATAAACATAGCATATCCTTGATCGTCTTCTTCGGTCAAAAAGTCTTCATAAAATAAGGCGACTTCTTTTAACAATGGGAGCGCACGGTTACGAAAAAAAGCGTCATCCCCGCTAATCTGATACCACTCGTAATAAGGCATGATCAACCATGCAGCTCCAGCGGTCCAAAATCCAAGCGGCCAATCAACGTCGAAATGGGTGTGAATGTTGTGATTGCCATCTGTGCGCGAGCCAGCCAATATGCCGCGACACCCATACATCGTTCGGGCATTGATGCGCCAATCAGGAACAATCTTCTCAATTAAATGAAAGTAGCTTTCAAGCGCTTCTGGTAAACATCCAAGACTAGCACTTGATATGGCCAAGTTCACGTTGGCATCTGTTGTAAAATCACCGCTCCAAGGCGGGCGCCACTCACCGCCCCATATTCCGACGAGATTAGGAGGGTAGCTACCTGATGAACTAATGAGAACGTATCTGCCCATATCAAACATCAGCTGCACTAGCTGTTCGTCAATTTCCTTTTCTTTTTTTACTAATAAATCTTCGATAGCGCCTGAATACAAAGGCGCTTCGCCTAGCGTAAGCGCCGTTCTCGCAAATTGTTCCCCGTGTATACGTGCGTGTTCATCCACTAATTCGTCATACGAATAAGAAGCAACGGAGGCCAGGTCTGCTTTTAACTGTGCGTGCGCTACCTCGTGCTCGGCATTGATCTTAAGCAGTGGGGTGATTTTAGCGAAAACCATCACTTCCGTTGCTCCTTGAACCCGAATGCTATTTTTCTCATCGTGGACGAGCGTCGTTTTTCCGTCAGTAACGATCTTCACGCGTCCTACATAGCCTTTCTCTGTTTTGCTATAGGCGCAACTGTAGCTTAGCTCGTTTTCATCGACCTCCACATAACCAGCTGCACTGCTCTCAAGAAGGAGAGGATCAATCGTAAATAAACCGCTTAGCAACCCTGGCTGACTTGTTGTCATGCGCATGACAAATAGTCCTTTCGCGCGCGATACAAATCCGTACCGTTCGAACATGGCAGCTTCATTTGCCCACTTAACAATCGTTTCACCTGTTTCAAAGTTGACCTGGCGGCTATAATTTCGGTACTTTCCACTATTTGCTTGATTCCAGTTTAACCCAAATGCAGGATGGTAAGCATCCGTGAAAAGAAGCGGATGACCGGATTTTTCGGAAAAAAGAGCAGCTGCATCTCGAAACCGACCATTCTTCATTTGTCGCCGTACTTCAGGTAGAATGGGAGTTAGCTCGTTGTTTTGTACGACCGTTTCGTTAAAAGGCTCATACAGTTTTTCATGATTAAAAATAATCGTTTCGTTTAGGGGCTGGCCAAATACAAGTGCACCCATTGTTCCATTCCCAGTAATAAGTGCGTCTTCCCATTTTTTAGCTGGAGAACGACTTGTCATCCCCCGCATTATCGGTGATTTGTTTCTGCTTTCAATCACGAGCAATCCTCCTTACATACAGCTTATAAACATGCTTTTAATAGTAAAACACCATGTGGTTCAAGCGTTACCTCACCCGCTAGTTCTTCATTCGTTAATAGGTTGTTGTATTGGTCGATTAACGTAAGAGCAACCTGTTCACTACGATGGTTTAACACGAATAGAAATGATTCACCTGCTTTAGTTCGTTCTGTTACTTCCACCCCGTCTGGCGTTGGGAGTAACGAGACAATTCCTCGTTCATTACAAACCGTTTCGATTAACCCATCTGTAAATGCCTGATCTCCACTTGAACCAACGTAAATGGCACTGCCTTTTCCAAACGTATTTCGTGTCACCACAGGCGAACCTGCATAGAAATCAGACCCGTACGTTGCTAGTACCTCAGCCCCTTCAGAATGAATGAGATCAAACAGTAAATTACACTGGTAGTGACCACTCAATTTTCCCCATTGCTTGCTCATCACAATGTGATTAAACTGTGCCGGATCAAGTGCATCCGTTTCTTCTACCCAAATTCCGAACAGAGATCTGAGCTCGCCTGGATAGCCCCCTAATGTCACTAAGTCATGCTCGTTCACAATTCCACTAAAAAACGTAGACACGAACGTCCCACCGTTTTCGACAAACCTTTCAATTCGCTTGGCATGACCTGTTTTCACCATATAAAGGACTGGAGCAACAACAAGATCATATCCAGTTAAATCCGCTTCTACAGAAATAAAATCGACCGGAATATTCAAACGGTAAAAAGCGCGGTAATAGGAATGAACCTCTTTCACGTAATCCAAGGAAACTGTCGGTCCGCTTGATAAATCAAGTGCCCAGCGATTTTCCCAGTCATACACGATAGCTACTCTCGATGTGATTCTTGCACCGATCAACTTGTCTTCTAACTGTTGAAGCTCCCTTCCTACCTGCTCCGTTTCTCTAAACACTCTTGTTTCGTTATGTCCTGCATGTTCAATAACAGCTCCGTGGAATTTCTCGCATGCACCAATTGAACGACGCAGCTGAAAAAAGAGCACGGTATCCGCGCCATGAGCAAGAGCTTGATAACTCCATAACCGCATCACACCAGGTCGCTTTAATGCATTATACGACTGCCAGTTTTGCTGACTTGGGGTCTGCTCCATTAGCATAAAGGGCTTTCCATCTTTTAAGCCTCTCATCAGGTCATGCGTCATCGCCGTCAAGCTTACTGGTGTATCAAGTGCCGGATAGCTATCCCACGAGACAACGTCCATCGCTTTTCCCCACTTAAAATAATCAAGTTCAGAATAGGTTCCCATAAGATTTGTAGTTATCTGCAAATCGGGCGTAAATGTTTTTAAAACTGTGTGTTCAAGTTGGTAACATTCTAGCAATGAATCCGATTGGAATCGTCGGTAATCAAGAGAAATTCCTTGAAACACGCTAACATTTCCCTCACCTTCTTCACTCAATGCGTTTGGTACAACAATCTCTTCCCACGAGTAAAAGGTATGCCCCCAAAAGCGTGTGTTCCACAGTTTATTTAAACGGTCAATAGAATGATAGCTTTGTTTCAGCCATTTTCGGAATCCAGCTGCGCAGTTATCACAATAGCAATATCCACCGTATTCATTCGACACATGCCACATTAACAAACCCGGATGATCTTTAAAATGAGAACCAAGCGCACCGGCCATCTTTCCCGCATAATGGCGATAAGTTGGACTGTTTGGACAGGAATTATGTCGACCACCGAAGCGGCGTTGTCTTCCTTGAAAATCAACCCGTAAAACATCCGGATACTTGCGTGCCATCCACGCAGGATGAGCAGCCGTACTCGTGGCAAGGCACGTATAAATGCCATGGTCATACAAACGATTCATATGCATTTCCAAGCGCGAAAAATCATAGGTTTCTTCATCAGGCTGATTAAGTGCCCACGAGAAAACATTTAAGGTTGCCACGTTTATACCAGCTTCTTTAAAATAGCGAATATCTTCTTCCCATATCGCAGGATGATCCCATTGCTCAGGATTGTAATCGCCACCATACCAAATTTGCGGAAGTTTTTTGTTAATCATCGTTCCCCTCATTTCTCGGCCTAATCGTTTTCAGTAATGCCTTTCCCATCAATCGTTTTACCGGATCTCTAATTGACAGCTTCCTTTTAAAGCGGTTTCAAAATAACTTTACCAAAATATAAAAACAATCAATACCATAGCAATTAGAGAAAAAACCTTTAAAATCTAGTGGTCATACAATTAATCTCCGTTTCCAAGAAGGTTGTCATTAAATAGTCAAGGTTCGTTTCATTTTTTCAATGCATTATTAGCCATTTAACGCTATAATAGAATAAAGACAAAGAAGATGGGAGAATGAGCCAATGTATCATTTAAAGCGCCTCGTCAATGGAAACACGTTTATTCTAAAGAACATCCATTGCCTCACTGATAAAGTCTTCTTAGAGTTTGATAATGCACTACAGCTAGCAAAAAAACTAAATACAATTAATCCACAACAACCTTGGTCTGTGGCAAAAATAAAGGAGTAGCCACAGTATGGCTTCTTTTTTTTTGATTCATCTACTTCTTTCAGTTAATCTGAGTTAAAGTGATTGCCTGGGAAATAGTAGATTCAAGCGACTTTTTTTCTGATTATTCTCTAAAATAAACGCTCAAATTCGGCACTAATTGATCTGAATAAATCGATAAACAAAAAAAGAGCCCAACTCCTTAGCATGGGCTCCTCTTCGAACAGTTTACGTTCGATACGTATCATGAGTTGGTTCAAAAACGGCTTCTTCTGCTGAGCGAACAATCGAAAAATGATCAACATTGTAGTGTCCGTGCAGAATCTGATTATGATGGTTTATAATCTGCTCTGCCGTTAAGACATCACTATTAATAGTTGAGTGTCCATTAGCAATGAGCGTTACATCAAACCCATTAATTGTCGCCGTGCGGACTGCACTATCAATACAATGTGGCGTTTCACATCCCATAATAACAAGGTGACCGACTTCTTGTGCTTGAAGATGTTCAAGCAATCCAGTACCGTAAAAAGCATTAGTTGCCGCCTTGTTAAAAATGTGAGCATTCTCCGGGACCTGAATCTCATTATGAATTTCGAACCCTTGGCCATTCCCACCCGCAACGTCAAGATCACGAACAAATACAACTGGAATTGAATGAGCTTCCGCCTTATTCACGACCTGATTAATCGTGGCAATTAGCTCTGCTTTGCGATAGACAGGACTCGTTTGGGAATTTCCATCAAGCAATTCTTGTTGCACATCAATGACGAGTAATGTTTGTTTCAAAAAATCTCCCCTTCATACTGGTTTTCAAATAGGATTAAACCTTGTTGAAAATCTTTTAATTGTTTTTCCGGTCAGTGGTTCAACGTTTTTTTCTGGTCAAATGAAGAAGTATGTGCGTAAATAATGGATACATGTAAAAAGTCAAAACCGAAAATAAGCGAACTTTGAAAGCAAAAAGAGAATAGCGTCCTTCATTCAATTTACTTGAGCACTCAACTTATAAACAACAGACTTTAACAGCTCGACTTCAGCTTCAACTAAATCTCTGCACAACTTTTGTTCAAATTCAGAGATTAGTTGTCTCAACATTTCTTCTGAACTTTTCATTTGACCTCCTTATGCATTGACACCTGAATATTCATTATCATATAGCAAAACGGATTAAAAATCTAACTATTTGTACTTTTATTTCTCAATTAGATTATTCAGTTCTCACTAATCCCCCACAAAGCCCTATACAAAAGGCTTTTCTCTCTCTATCATTGGAATAGAAACGAACAAATTTAAAGAAGGAGAGCCCACATGCTTAGACATAAACCGCTAGATGAGAAGGCGAAGCGCAGATTAATTCGAGAACAAGAAAAAGACAAACATCTCCTATTTTATAGTTATTTAACGCAAAGGAAACAAACGGCTGTCTTTATCGGACAATATGTAGAAGATCAATTAACTGCGGTACTTGCTTATACAGAAGAGCTACCCTTTCCGGCATTTTCATTCCGGTGCATGAATGTTAAGCTAGTTGATCTCCCTGCTTTAATAGAGTTTACACGCTCCTACCTTCACTTTTCAGAAGAAACGACTTGCGGAACGATTCTTTCAAAAGAAGATTGTCTCTTGTTTCAATCTTACGGACTCATTAAGAATGAACCTAAAGCTTTTTTGCAAATGAAACATTTTGATGATGAGAAACTCGTCTGCTCTAATCGGGTCCATTCCGTTAAAGAGGTAGACTATCACTTGTTTACTACGTTTATGCAAGGGAACGGCATGAAATTTTTTACTAGAAAAGAACTTGATTCCTATCCTTTTCTAGCAATTAAAGATAAGGATTCCTTTGCTTGTGCTGGTGGGTTTCATTTCTACGATGAACAGCTTGTTGAGATTGGCAACATTGTGACCCAACCTGATTACCGCGGGCAAGGATTTGCTTCAATCCTTACGAGCGAATTGACATTGCTCGGAAAGAAAAAAGCAAAGGAGGTTTATTTAGGTGTATTCGCGGAGAATGATGGAGCCATTCGTTTATACGAGCGATTGGGCTACGAGAAGACTGCATCTTTATGGATCGTAGACTTTGCGTTAACAGATGTTTCTGTAACTTTAGCTGGAAAGCCCTTTTAGATTAAAAGAGAATTACTTATGAATCGTTCCTAATCCCTATCTCTTCGCTCATTATAATACTTTAATTCTTCAAACACCTGTTTTTGTAGATTGTTATTTTTCTTCATTAATCGAACTAAATTACCTAAGTAAACAACGGCCATAATGAACAAGATCGTAAATAAAATGGTAAGCATATCAGTTCCTCCTAGTAAAAATACGGTTTCATTTTAACAAAAAACAACGACCCTTTAAATAAAAAAAAACCCTTCTCACTTTATGAGAAGAGTTTCTGCTAGTTTCCAGTTTGACTTAATTGCATGCTTGCTACGTTCATTTTCTGACCAGCTGCTAACTCAATTGTTATTGCCTCAACAGCCTCTCGAACGTGGTCATCAAATTTCCATAATGGAATCGCCATCTTTTCACTTAACGTAAACGTTGTGTAGCTTGTTGCTTGGTTAGCATTATGCAGCGTAATGGTTACAGGGTCGGCTTGATTGAACGCTAGCTCGAGCTGTAAATAATGTGCTCCCATAAAGGCTGTTGGCTGATCAAGAGAAAAGGTTAGCTTATTGCCCTCGTCTCCCACAAGTGAGTGTGCAATCCGAATAGGTGCTTGAGCCATACCTGATCCAATTCCATTCGTTTTTTCAAGCAAACGCTTATGATCTTTAACGAAATGATCGTAAAGCGGTTTGCGCGTTTGTCGATCCATATGAAGCATGCCCATCGTCTGGTAAAACTCATTATGGTTCACGTACCAGTCAAACGCCGTCCAGTAATCAATCGTCGCCAAATAGCCATTCGGGTTGACCTTACCATCAGGCGTAACCGTCGCTTTTTCTACTAATGCAAGCTGCACATCGTTGTAAATTTCCACTTGTTTTTCTATAAAGCTCTTATCGGCGTTGCTCCAAATGCCGTATTCTGTATTCATAATTGGCTTATTCGGCCACGCTTGGTGGGCTTTTTCAATAAAATTCTTCGTTCCTTCGTACGGCGTACTTCCGTGGAAAATACCGAAATACATGGTCCAGCCAGCCACATCGAGTGGTTCCATTGAGGCATCTTCAAACCCTGGCTGATCCGCAGCCGCGCTTTGTGTCAACAAGCGTCCGTCTGGATAGTCCCCCTTCACTTCTTTTACAAGCGCCTCATTGTACGCTTTGCGCAAGGTGACGTCTTTCGATTCGTTCTGCGTGCTCCACATCACAATCGATGGACGATTGTAGCTTGAGAAAATCATTTCGCGCCACATTTGATAAGAAATGCCGCGGACTTCTTGCGCTTCGTAATGGGCGGTTTCAAACTGCCATAGCGGAATTTCTGACATGCTTGGTAAGCCGAATCGATCGAGTGCGATAAACGTTTCAATGTGATTCGGGTAATGCGCTGTCCGAACCAGGTTCACATGAAGTTCAGAAATCGATCTGAAATCACGAACGATTCGATCCCACTGCGCAGTCCGGCCGTACTCCGGCCATTCTTCATGCCTTGCGACACCGGCAAAAAAGACCGGCAGCTCGTTTAACGTAATTTGAGTTTCTTTTGTTGCAATCGTCCGAATCCCAAATTGACTGTAAAACGAATCAACTACGGTGTCGCCTTCTTGAATGTCGAGCTGAAACACGTACAGATGGGGCGTGCGAATGCTCCATAATTTCGGGTTAGCCATTTGAATCATTTTTGTGATTTGCTTACTCTCATGAGGTTGAAGAATCATACTCTCAGCTTCAAGCCCGTTCACACCAATCTTATCTGTGCAAATGCTTTTAGCAGCAGGATTCTCCAACCAGTTCGTTGCACGAAAATCCGTATCATGAAGAAATGGCGTTAGCACGACCTGTTTTTCTTCATCCGTTCGATTCTCGATCACATACGTTAGCTTCACATCTCCAGCGCTAGATAGTGGGACGATGTCCACTCGAGCCACTTGCACATTTGGGACCATTTCTAAATAAATATCTTGGACAATACCCGTGTAGTTAAAAAAATCATTGTTTACAGCTGGAACCGTATCGAGTCGCGTCGTCCACGGGGGATTATCTACCCGGACAACAATCGTGTTTTCTCCAGCAGTTAGAACACGGGAAACATCAAATGCGAATGGCGTAAATCCACCTTCATGAAAGCCAATGTATGTTTCATTCAGCCAAAAATCACCCACGTATGAGACGCCTAAACATTTGAGCGTTACGACTTGATCTAGTTGATGCTCCCATGTGAATGTCTTTCTGTACCAAACACCATCTTCATACGTCTCTGCGGCGTGAACTTCTTCTTTTCCTGTTAAGTGGTTTTCCGGTGCAGGCAGCTGTTTATTTTCCCAGGCCTGATCGTCAAACGTTCTTTTTGTGTAGCCTTCTTTCTCCGTTTGTTTGAGCCACGCTTCTGTCCGCTCACTCATTGACCAATTATGATCTGCCTGAAACCGTTTCTTTTTCCATGTTCCTTCCAAGGAATAGCGCTGACGTTCCTGGGGATCAAAGGAAGGGTATGGAATGCCATTTTGATACGGAATTTTATTTTCAAATGAAAACGTTGAGCGCAATGTACCTTCTCTATAAGTTGTTTGCTCCATTGTGATCTCTCCTTTTTTACAATGAAAGGAAGCGGACAAGTGTCCACTTCCAATTCTTTTAACATTAAAGCCCTAACCGCTCACGATTTTCGTCCATTTTTTCGTTGCGAATGGTAACAATCGCTTCAAAGTTCTGTTCATCAAGGAAGGATTCATATTGAGAGACCAATTGATCAAACGCCGCATCATCCTGCGCGCGAATGAGGCTTGCGAGCGTTGTTGCCCAAGTGGAATCAATGTTTACGAGCGATCGCGCTTCAGCCGTACCTTGATCTGGATTAATGTTTTCAATTAAGAATTGTGGTTTAAGCTTACCTTGTGTCCACTTCTGGATCTGATCAACAGCAATTGAAGGCTCATTTTCCCCATGCTCCAAGGCAAAGCCATCATGACCAAAGAACCAAAATTCGCCAAGACGGTAGTTCGATTTGTATTCGTCTGGATTGTCATTGCGCAGCTGTAAGACCTCGTCACGTAAAACGGCTTTTCCATTTTCGTTAAAATCAAACGTCTCACCTTCAACGCCAAATGTCGTTAAATACTGTCCTTCATCGCTTAGCAAGTACGTAAACAATTGAATCGCTTTCTGTGGATCAGATACTTTGTTTGTAATATAAGTAACGGTCCAGCCTGAAAGACCGGCCTGATTTAATGTTGGTTCATTTCCGTTCGTATTTTCCGGACCATCGACTGCAATATAGCGTTGCTCTGGATCTCTCGCAACATTTGTTTGCAGCGAGCTAGAAAGCTGGGCAATGCCACTGGCAAAGACGGAACCGTACTGACCACGCTCGACTTTTTCTTCAAAGATCGTGTTATCATCCGAGAAATTATCATCACTGATTAACCCAAGACGATACGCTTCGTTAAACGTGCGAATCCACTCAAGGTAGCTATCATCAAGGTTACGGTTATACCAGTCACCTTCTTCCGATGCAATTGGCACACCTAAATGGTTTTGGAACGTATCACCAATTGACCCTACGTCACCATCAGATCCAAATCCGCGAAACGCAAATGGTACAACATCTGGAAATTCTTCCTTCATTAATTGCAATGCTTCTAAAAATTCATCTGGCGTTGACATTTCTGGTTCACCAATTGCTTCATAAATATCTTGACGAATGATGAACGCATCCGAACCAGGAATAATATTGGCATTGTAATCATCAACCGTATTTGAATAGCTCGGATAGCCATAGGTAAAACCATCATCTAGTTGATACCAATCAAGCGTCTGCTCTTGTGCGACTTGGTGGAAGTATGGATCATACTGATCGGCAAGCTCTCTTAACGGAAGCGCCCAAGTTGCCGCTCGCTGGGCTGCCTGAGACTGCCCGTCAAAAATCGTAATTAAATCAGGAAGATCGCCACTAGAAAACTGTGTGTTTAAGTTTGAATCGTCACCAGTAACAAACGTAATATCAAGATTCAAGTCTTCTTTTAGCTTTTTCGTAATGACATCTTCACCGTAAGCACGGTCAAACCACTCCGCATTTACATACCACGTCAGTTCAACTGCTTCTTCTTCATCCAGCTGCCATGCAGGCGTATTTTCATCCAGCTCATAGCGCGCTTCTTCCAGCTCTGCAATCGTTAACTCTCCCCCAGAGTTGCTACAGCCAATTAAAGCGGTGATGCTTAAGGTAGAAACGAACCCAACTACTTTCTTGTTCATGTCTTACTCCTCCTCTGTTGACTCTTATCTATTTGTTTAGCTTTGTTCCTATTCTTTTACCGCTCCAATCATCATTCCAGATATTAAATAACGCTGAAGGAATGGGTAAACCAACACGATTGGTACGGTTGCGACAACGATCGTGGCAAGCTGAATCGTTTGTGATGAGGTCGGAATAATGACCGAGCCGACGACATTCTGCATATTGGCTGCCTGCTGCTGCACGATGATTTCATACAGCTTCATTTGAATTGGATAAAGTGCTTCATTCGAAATATAAAGCCTTGCCGTCATAAAGTCATTCCACTGATAAACTCCGTTAAACAAAGCAATTGTTGCTAAAACCGGCGTTGATAACGGCAGGATAATTTGCAGGAAGATTCGCCATACTCCTGCCCCGTCAATCCGCGCTGATTCTTCAAGCGAAACCGGAATTTCGCGGAAAAAGTTCATGAGGATCAACATGTTATAAAAGCTAAACAATGCCGGAATGATGTAGACAAGAAAATTATCAAGCAAGCCAAGTGAACGAATTAATAAGTAGAATGGAATCATTCCGCCGCTGAAGAACATCGTTCCTACGCCTAAAGCAATAAAAAGCTTGCGCCCAATTAAATCTTGTTTACTCATCGCGTACGCAACCATTGCCGTGAAAAAGACTGAAGTGGTTACCCCAATAACCGTTTTCAAAACAGAAATCATAAAAGAGTTCCAGATCGATGGATCGTTAAAAACAACACGATAGGCATCTAGTGAAAAGTTCTCTGGCCATAAGCGAATGCCAGGGCTTGCAAGGGAGGCCGAACTGCTAAATGAACCAACAATGACATCCCATATTGGAAAGACAATCAGAATGGAAAACAGAATCATAAAGATAACGTTTAATGCGTTAAACAGCCTGTTTTCCTTAACAGCCGTTTTATTTTTTTTAAAAGGCATCTTTGATTTAGGTTGAAGTACAGCCATAAAAACCTCCTCCTAGAAGATTGATCGATTGTTGAGCTTCTTCGTAATTTTGTGTGTAATGATGACAAGGATTAAAGATACGATCGAAATCGCTAACCCTACTGCTGTTGCATAAGAGAAATCGCCTTGAACGAGACCAATTTTGAACACGTACGAGTCAATTACTTCGGCGCGAGACGCATTTAACGGATTAATTAACACGAGCGTCTGATCAAGGTTTGAGCCGAGTAACCCACCGACCGCCAATACAAACATTAGTGCAATGATAAAGGACATCAGTGGTAAGGTAATATGCCAAATTTGCTGAAGCTTTGTTGCCCCGTCGATCTTAGCAGCTTCGTAATAGGTAGGATCAATGCTCGACATCGTTGCCAAGTAAATAATCGTGCCCCAGCCAACGCTTTTCCAAACGTCTGAAAGAACCGCGATCATCCAATAATTTGAAGGTTCGACGAGAAAGTTAATCGGTTCACTGATAATACCAATCATCATTAGAAAACTGTTAAGTAAGCCAGTAGTAGACAACCAACTTGTTAACATTCCACCAACAACAATCCATGAAAGGAAGTGTGGTAAGTAAGAAATGGTTTGGACCGACCGTTTAAACAAACCTGCTCGTAATTCAAAGATTAAGATAGCGAGTAAAATAGGTGACGTAAAGCCAATAAGTAGTTTTAAAAAGCTAATCGCAAGCGTGTTTTTTACCGCACTCCAGAAGAAAGGATCAGTAAAGGCAATGCGGAAGTTTTCGAGCCCGACCCAAGGGGCGGACGCAATCGTATCTGTTACAGTAAAGCTTTTAAACGCAACCACAATGCCATAAATCGGAATGTACGTAAAAACAATCATAAAAAGAATACCTGGAATAACCATCATTTGAAGCGGTAGCTGCTGTTTGTATCGCTTGAAAAAACTTGCTTTCTTATACATTTAAAACCAAGCCTCCTTTTAAAAGCGCTTACACGATCGAATGTTAACGTTATCATTTATCTGCAAAAATCTGCCTCAATGATTTGCTTTGAACACAGATTTGTTTTTTCTTAATTCTGGTGTAATCATTTTGTGAATGAGCGGTGTATCTGGTTGTTCCATCCGCTCTACTAAAACCTTCGCCAGCTCTTGACCAACTTGATAAACAGGCTGATGCACTGTCGTAATCGCTGGATCGGTTAACCGTTCATACCCTAAGCCATCAAATCCGGCAATCGATAAATCATGAGGAACATTTTTTTTCATTAATCTGGCAGCTCGAATCGCTCCGAGAGCCAATTCATCGCTCATGCAAAATAGAGCCGTTATAGTCGTTCGTTCAAGCAATTCAATTGTTTTTATGTAACCTACGTCTTCTTTATTTTCCGCAAATTCAATTCGCTCCGATAAAAAAGGAATACCGTTGTCACTTAGTGCTTGCTTATAGCCGTTAATTCGATCAGACACGAACTGGCGATTTTCATTAATAACAATTAAGCCAATGTCACGATGTCCGAGCGCAATCAAGTATTGTACCATTTCATATGCACCTTGATAATTATCAACATCAACCCAATCATAATTCGGTAATGAATGACCAAAAAGGACCACAGGGACATCAAACTTTTCCTTAATGAGATTCTCCTGATCGGCGGTCACGCTCATCGTAATGATCCCGTCGCACTTATACGGATGATCCCACTCTCTCCGGACAAGGAAAGAATAATGCCGTTCACTTAAGCCATCACTAACGCCTGCTAGAAAGTGCATCGCAAACGGATTGGTCAACTTAATATTTTGTGAGATAAAGATATGTACAACACGGGTTTTCTTCGTCACAAGTGCTTTTGCCGCTTGATTTCCTTGATACTGCAGCTCTGACATGACTTTAAGAATTCGATTTCGCGTCTCTTCTTTTACAATTTCAGGAGTGTTAATCACCCGCGAAACGGTAATGGTAGAGACACCAGCTGCTTGTGCAACTTCTTTCATGTTTGTCATAGTTCACCTGTCCCAACCAAAATGATAGCGTTAACATTTTGTATTATAATATGCTAGATGAGAGCCGTCAATTCAATTTTTGAAAATTAGCACGTCTATTTAAAAAAACGCAGTGAGTTTACTCCTCACTGCGCCTCTCTTATTTCCGATGCTTATGCAGAAATTCTAAGATCGTCTCAAACATCGTAATTCTATTTTCCAGTTTAGTGAAGCCATGCCCTTCATCATCAAAAACGAGATAGTCTACATCGGTCCCCTGCTCACGGAGCGCGTTAACAATTTGATCCGATTCTTCTTTAACAACGCGAGGATCGTTCGCGCCCTGCACAACAAGCATTGGTTTCGTCATTTGCGCTAAATAAGTTACCGGTGAATCCTCCGTCATTTTTTCTTTATCTCGCTCCGGATGTCCAACCCAGCGCTCCATAATTGGTTTCCACGACTCAGGGACGGATTTAGAAAAGCTAAATAAGTTGGAAACCCCGCAAATATCAACAACGCTTGTGAACCGTTCAGGGTGACGACCGTGGAGCAGCAGCGACATATAACCTCCATAGCTCCCTCCAAGCACGATAAGCTTTCCTTCTTCAATGTCTCCTTTTCCGCTTAAAAAGTCGAGACCTGCAAGGATGTCAAAGCGTGGTCCGTCGCCCCAGTCTCGTTCCACTAGTTTTGTATATTCAGCCCCGTAACGCGTTGACCCACGGTAGTTTGGCGAATAGACACGATAGCCTTCATAGGCAAGGATTTGATGCCATGATGAAAAGGAGAGCACATCCGCATGCTGTGGCCCACCATGCGGAAATACAATCGTATAACCGTTATCCTTTTCTTGTTTTGGTTTAAAAAACAGCCCTTCTATCTCCTTCTCATCAAAAGATCGATAGCGAATCACTTCAGGCTCAACCATATCTGCTTCTTCAACACCTAGCACAGCTACATCCGTTAGCTGCTCCCACTCGTTCTCGTTTTGTTTATACAAATTACTCGGTTTCGTTGCGGTTGAACCATTCAGATAAAGCTTCCCTGCCCGACTCATAGTGATTTGAGCAATGCTCGTAACCGGCAAATTAATTTCTTCATACATGCCTGTCTCAATTGTATAGGCATAAAGCTTGTCTTGAACGCCTGCTGATGTTACCAAATAAACCGTTTTTTCATCTTTTGCTAACACCAGTTCTGTTACGGATTCCCCATCCATTTCTACTAGCTTGGTAAATTCTTTAGTAGCCGAATTGTAGATTGCCAGATAAGCTTGATCGGATTCATGATTGGTTGCCAGCAACACTCTACCGTCATCCAATAATACGGTCGCATTCGTTACGTGCTCTTTCGCGTCTGGAATAAGCGGTTCACTTTTACCTTGATGAAGAAGATAACCTATTTCAACCGTATTGGAATACATCTCCGTGTAGATAATCGTCTGTTCGTCCTTACTAACACTACCAAACATGGTCATGGCTTTTGTGCCTTCTAGGAGCGTTTCGCTTTGGCGCGTTTCAACATCCATTACGCATAAATCAAAAAACGTTTTATTCGTTTGGTTGGTGCCATAATACATGCGCTTCCCGTCTTCTGAGAATGCGTGCACAATAAACTTCGTCTTTTCCTCACGCAATAGCGGAACAACCTGCCCACCTTCTTTTGGAATAGCGTAGACTTGCTGATCCTCGTCACCATCATTGTCAAAACTAATATAAAGATGTGTTCCGTCTTTACTAAAGCGCAAATCATACACAGTTTGACCCGTATTCGTTAACTGGTATGGAAAGCGTCTCTTGAGGTCCATCGCCCAAACTTCCGGAACACCCGTAAAGTCTACTTTGAAAGCAACGGTTTGTTCATCAGGGCTGACGGCAAAGAGGCCTATTTGAAAGGTTTTGAGAAAAGAGCGGACATCTGGTTTTTTGAACGTTATCATAAAATCATCTCCTTTTTTTAATACTATAAAGAAAAAAATAGACTAAATCTTTCTATTTACAAAATAGATAAAAATTAGTGCAAAGAAGACAAATAGGTATGAAAAACCTTTCGAAATTCACTGGCTTTTTTCTGTGACAGCGGCAAAACTTCGCCGTTTTTCATAATCAGATCGGATTGTTTAATCTCTTGCACATACGCTAAGTGCACGACATAACTAACATACGGGCTTTGAAACGCGAAATTAGCTGTCTTTTCCATCACTTCTTTTAAGCGCAGGGATGTTTGATACCGCTCTGCCTTTGTTTGGATAAATACTTTGCGGTTATTATTCTCAAAATACACGATGTCCTCAATTACTTCTTCTCTCATACCTCCTGGTACGGGTATTTGCAAGGTTGGTTGCGCGAAAGGAAACTCTTTTTCCCACTCATACAATTTACTTTCTTCCCAGTCAGCAGCAATATCTGTAATAATCAGTTTTCTACCTTTTTCCAAGGCAACTTGTTTTAACTGTTGTTGTAAAGAGGAAAGTGCCTCAAAAAACAAGCTCTCTTCAATTGCAATCACATGAGGAACTTCAGATGTTGCAGCAAGCGCATCTATGGTTTGATACTGATTAACGTCCCTGTATACGCTGCTTCGCTCTGCTCGTTTAATTAAACATGACACATGATCAATATGTGGCCCTTTACCAATTAAAGCAATTTGTAATTTCATAAAACTCCCCTTTATCTGGTCTAGTGACTATTTACGACAAAAAAGAGTGCATTCCTGCACCCTTTTTTGAGTTTCCTTTTAATCGCTAACTTGTTTTAAAAAAACGTAGCTTGTTTTTCCATAGCCCATTTTATCCTCATAAAATCTGTGGGCATCCTTTCGCTGTAAACCTGACGAGAGAGAAACACGTTTAATCTTTTTTTCCCTAGCGTACTCATGCACAAATGATAGCAGCTTTTCTCCGTAACCTAGTGAACGCTTCTCTTTATCCGTTATTAAATCACACACCCAAATAAACCGACCATTGTAAAGTGTCGTCATTTCTTTAAAGCCGACAACAGCCGCTATCTCCTCTGCTTCATACAAAGCATAGAGCAGATAGCGATCGACGTTAACTGCCTCAGCAACTAAGTCCATGTACATCGCTTCCGTCAAATGCGTTCGCAGCTGATGCATAATCGGGTATGCCTCACGCCAGTCTTCAACCCTTTTTAAGGATCTGATGGTTGTAGGTTTCATTGGTTTCTCCTCCTTTAACGTTGGTTAAAGTATACAAACGATCTGGCATGTTCAAAATAACCAGTTATAATAAAATAACCAATGCCAGATTACAGAAGGAAGTGTTTTATGTTTGAACTGACGATTCATCTTCAATCAGATAGCAGCACGCCGCTTTATCTACAGCTTTATAACGCTATTAAAGTAGACATTCATGCCGGTTCACTAAGCTCAGGCACAAAGCTGCCGTCTAAACGCAAACTTGCACAACATCTTGGAATTAGTACACTAACGGTTGAGAACGCGTATGGGCAATTAAAAGCAGAAGGGTATCTTGTGAGCAAGCCGCGGCAAGGGGTATACGTGGAGCAATTGCAGCAGCTAGAGCACGCTTCTTTACCAGCTTTAATGAATCAACATCCCTCTCGTTCCGAGAAACCAGAGCCGACGATTGACTTTCATTACGGTCGAATTGATACGGAACACTTCCCCCATAATCAGTGGCGGAAGGCAACGCTAGAAGCTTTGAACAACGATGATTTTCTTAATACTGGCAACTCAAAAGGTGAACAGCTTTTACGTGAGGAAATTGCGCTTTACTTGTTTCAATCAAGGGGCGTTCGCTGTTCACCTGAACAAATTATCATCGGAGCGGGAACACAGCACTTACTTCTGCTGCTCACTACGCTGTTTGATCACAGCAAAGACATTGCTTTTGAAGAACCAGGATTTCATCGCTCCAAAAAGACATTTAAACAACAAGGTTTTCAACTAAGCCCTATCACGCTCGATCAAGAAGGCATGAATTTGCAAGAACTCAAACAAAGCTCTGCAAAGCTTGCTTATGTCACGCCATCGCACCAATTTCCTACGGGCGTGATTATGTCAATTTCACGGCGTCAAGCTCTGTTAAACTGGGCCGAGAACGTTTCTGGCTATGTGGTTGAAGACGATTACGATGGTGAATTCCGCTTTAAAGGGCGTCCAATTCCCAGCTTACAAGGAATTGATTCAGCCAACAGAGTCATTTACCTTGGTACATTTTCCAAATCATTGATTCCTTCTGCCCGAATGAGCTATATGATTTTACCAAATAAGCTCTTACGATCCTTCCAGCAGCTAACTCCAAGTCCAAAGCAGAGTGTCTCACGATTCGAGCAAAACATTTTCTATCACTTTATGAAAAAGGGCTACTGGGAGCGTCACCTTAATAAGATGCGAACGGTCTACCGCCGAAAGTACGAGGCCCTTACAACGGCTATTGCGAAGCATTTTGGCGATAGTGCTCGCATCATCGGTGATCCCGCTGGACTGCATCTTTTGCTTGAGATTAACACGCATTTATCGGAGAGAACGATTGAAATGCGAGCTGAAGCAGAAGGTGTCCGTATCTACCCTGCTTCTATTTATTACGAAAAACAGCGCATATATAAAAAACCTGTACTTTTACTAGGATTTGGTGGATTAACCATTCGTGAAATTGAGACAGGCATTGCCGTGTTAAAGGAGATAAGTAGTGAACCAATTTGAACTTAAACCGCTCGTTCGGTATCTTTTCAACCTTCTCGACTGTTCAAGCTCTATCGCACAGTTAAAATAAGTAAATTGGCTGAGCGTAAGCAACGCGCTCACCCTTGCTCCCCTTTTAGTCAATTGCCCTATGACATATGATTTAATTCTTTTACTCGTTGCTTTATGAGGTTTCAGACTTGTTCAAAACGGCAATTGATAAAGGAAAGAGGGGGTTGACATGTTACAACAAGATGAATGGCTGTTGCTAAAAAAAGAACTCCGTCAGTTAAAGAAAGAAAAGCAAAACCCTTGTTTTTATCGCGGAAATCAGCGATTTATTGATCAACATATACAATTTATGGAATGCGTTATTTCATCCTACGACCACTATGATCAGCATTGATCGTAGTTTTTTTCTAAAAATAAAGCTTATTTTCTTCATTTGTAAAGCGATTGTGAAGACTCTGTGTGAAACCGTGGATTGTGTTGCTAATGGCAAGAAAACGATCTATAATAAGCACACATCAATACTGATTTGTAATCCCAAAGGGGAGTAGCATAAAAGTAGCTGTCGTCATTACAGGAGCAATCCTCGGCACTACTGGCAACGCTTTTGTTGCTTGCGAGACCTTTGTCCAATTGATTTTGGGCAAAGGTCTCGTTTTTTTTTGACCTTTGCCCGACCATTTACTAAGGAGGCAATCGTTATGTCAAAATTATCAAAGCTACTAAAATCCAAAGCCGTTCATCAAGGGATAAAGCAAGCTCAAAAACATGTCGTTCCATTCATCAAAAAAGAACTTGCCAAGCGGAAGGGACAGTCAAAGGGGTAATGGCTTGTCCAGCGTCATCCTACCTTTTTTACGTTTCAACTATTAAATGGGTGAAAAAGCGCCAAGGTGTTTCAATTGTTGATCACCATCCTGATTTAACATTTCTCGGTATGGGTCGGAGTGCCGTCGTCTTTAAGCTAAAGCATGAGCCACGCGTCATAAAGGTGTTTTATCCCCCTTTTGAACAGACGGCCGTGCAGGAAAAACAAAACTACGACAAGGTCCAGGGCATTCGTTTTTATCCAAAAATATATGAAAGTGGCCCAAACTATCTTGTGATGGATTTCATTGCCGGTAAAACATTTTTTCAATGCCTAGCTGAAGGCATTCCGTTAAAGGATTCCTATGTAAAGCAAGTCGATACAGCATTAGTAGAAGCGCGCAATAAAGGATTAAATCCCTCAGATATTCATCTACACAACCTGCTTGTTATGAGTGATGATCAGGTACGAATTATTGATATTGCGCGCTTTTCCCAGACCAAGCGCTGCCCACAGTGGCAAGATCTAAAAAAAGGCTATCAAACGCATTATCACCGGTTTTATTTCCCGAAAAAAGTCCCAAAGTGGCTAATGAACGGTGTTGCCTGGTTTTATCAACGCCTAAAAACAGAAAAAGCGGATTGAGTAGTCTCCTACTCAATCCGCTTTTTTGTACACATGTGAAAACATCCATGCTTCAAATTGCGTAAACGACTCCTCCGAAAGAGGTTCCGGATACGACATGATGTTTAAATAAATCGGCTGTAAATCTTCTGCTAAAGCTGGCTGTGTGTAACCCAAGCCGCTAAAGTGAAATCCGTTCCGCTCATAAAACCCCACTCTTCGGTGCTCAAGATCTGCTTGAGGAGGCTCCACTTCAATTCGAACTGGTTTATTTACGAGAGATAGAAACGCTTTTAATAACGTTGTCCCCAATCCCCCATTACGAAACGATTCTTTTACAGCAAAGTGTTCGAGAAAAACAAATTCATTTGTTTGCCAAGTCGCGAAAAAAGCCCCGATTTCATTGTTCTTTTGATGGATGTAGACGGTATACTCTGGCTTTTCCAGCAATGCCCGTTGTTTTTCATAAGGTCTGAATTCATCCGGTGGAAAGCTTTGTGTCATTAAATCATACAGTTCATTGAACTGATCTTGTTGCATTTCTACTAGCATGATCTGCTCCTTCTTGGTTGCCTCGGTTTGCAACTTGGATGTGGTAATGTATTTCTGGCTGATACTTTAAAAGCTGAATCAACTCCAAAGTCATTTGGTCTTTAGGAACTGTAAAATCTGATTGAATCCACTTTATAATTAATCCCCATAAACCGTACGCGCGATACGTAAACCAAACATCTAAATCAAGCCTTTCTTTGCTCAGTTCCTTTATATATTGTAAATGATTCTACTAAATAGTTCTCATAATAAATTCTTGCTCATGGCTACAATTTTTCTTTTCCGATCATACTGATGCTAGAGGTGATTCTATGTGCGGACGATTTACACTGTACTCAAGTGCAGAAGAACTGGAAACAGAATTCGGCTTTCCTTTCCCCTTTATTCAACCAAATTACAATGTCGCTCCAACACAAAACATCATGGCCATTGTTGGTAATCAAGCAGAAACAAAAGCCGGCTGGATGCATTGGGGCTTGGTTCCTTATTGGGCGAAAGAAAAGAAGATCAGAAACCGGATGATCAACGCCAGAAGTGAGACAGCTGATGAAAAGCCGGCGTTTAAGCGCTTATTAGCGAATAGACGCTGTTTAGTTGTCGCCAATCGCTTTTATGAATGGAAACGAGAACAAGACTCAAAACATCCCTATTTAATTGGGGTAAAAAATTCACCCATTTTAACGTTTGCTGGGCTCTGGGATCGCTGGAAAGACCCAGCAACTGGCGAGGTGCTTATTTCTTGTACGATTTTAACAACGGCTCCAAATGACTTTATGTCAGACCTACATGATCGGATGCCCGTCATCCTGAATGAAGGAAATCGACAGGCGTGGCTAGATGCTGACATACGTGATTCTGAAAAACTTAAACAGCTGTTAGTTCCTTATTCGAGTGATCATATGACAGCCTACGAAGTAAGCAAAGCGGTCAATAATCCCCGTAATAATGAAGCAAGCTTGATCGAGCCGCTTGTATAAGCGCAAAGCCTCCTTTTCTATGGGAGCTTTTTGTGCGGGGACATTTTCTTACGCGAGGAAATTAGCAGGAATAATTCACCTTTTTCTTGAAAAAAAAGCATACCAATAGCTAAGGGGCGTTGCGCGTTGGAAAGAATCATAGGCTTTGTGCTTTTATTACCTCTATTTTTTTTCGGAGGCTGTTCCACGGAAGGGAGTACCGAACAGTCAATTGCCCACGACGAGCTTAAGAATAATCCAGAAGTAGATCTATTTATTTTAAATCATTCCGTTTACAAAATTACAAATACTGATGCTGTCTATATGGATGAAGATGAATTAACGCTCATCGGTGAAATTGAGCGCGTTTACGAAGAAGGGAAAGAGCTAGGAGAGAATATGGCAACGCTGCTGCCGGTCGGGACAACGTTATTCCAACTTGAAGGAGAACCGATTATTTATGCTAAAATCGAACAAGGCTACCTTTCTTATGAGAGCATTTCAGAAGGATAGGCTGCTTATAAAAAGTGTAAAAGTCGATCACAACAATACTAGAAGAAACTGGTGAAAAAAATGAAGAAAACGTTCATACCGCTAGGCGTTTTTGTACTCTTGCTGTACCTCTTGCACTGCACACCTGAGCTTGCTTTAAGAACGCACCTAGCCTTAATAGGTTATCCTGGCAAGGCATTCACAACAGATTTTGAAGTAGACGATTTACATGTTGATGCAGAACGACTTGCAGCCGACAATACCGCTATTTATATCGTCAATTCGCCACCTATCGAACGAACAACACAAGGTGATCTCCGCATTTTTTCTGTGACGAAACACTTCGGCTTTTTTTACAGTGCGTCCTTTTATGGCGACACATAAGTCTTAGTTTTTAACCTGAATAACGATAGAGCAAGTGAAAGTAAGATAGTGAAAGATACATAAACTAGCCATGTATTCACATTAAAATACTGACTGTTCATTTGGTTTTCAAACCCGCTTGTTATCGCCTCAATATAGGCGTGATTGGATTCTGCAAAACCTCCGTAGTCATTATACCTTTCTAGCAACGTATCGCGATAGCCTTCGAGTGACTGGACTTGCCAGTAAACGCCTATGGTTACATGAACGCCGAGCACGAGCATCACAAGAATTGCTGGTAGCGGGCGAATTTGTTTTTCCCGTAAAATCGCTGAAAGAAAGAGTACGATCGTTAGCGTAAGAATAGCCAAGAAAGGCAGTGCGATCAATGCCAGATTCCCCATTGAGCTATAAGGAGGCGTATCATTTGCCAGCTGATGACTAAAACAAAAGAGCCCAGCCGTCAGCACATAACAACTAAGCAGAACGATTCCTTTGATCAAGCTTTACCAACTCCTGTATAAGCTTTTTTTAAGACAGGTCGGAAGAGTCGACTTGCTCTAAGATGGTCGGTCCGCTTCCTCGCAGCCATGCTCTTCTCGTAGAAAAGAAGAAAAGCACAAAACGGCTTTTCTTCTTATAGCTTCTCTTTTAACAAATCCGTATTAATTCCACCGAACGTCAGCTTACTATCCGCTTCGCTTTCAATTAGTTCTTTTAACGCTTTCATCGTCGGATCAAAATCCACATGCCTATCAAGTAGAAAACTCATCTCATATTCAATTTCGATCCAAGTAGCAAGATCTGCTTCATTATGTTGAATCTGTGCCTCAAGCTTATCAAGAGCATTGGCAACTTTCGCTTCATACGTATCTTTGTTCTCGAATTCGAACCAGAGCTGATAGAGCTCTTCACCTAATTCATCGCCAAGAATGGAGCGAATTCGCTCAATTGATTTCACTTCATTTATTAATTTCTGCTGCTTTCTTTCTTCATCATTCATCGTATCAAAAGCCGGTATGTCTCCTGCATCAGCCTCAACAAGATCATGAATAATAATCATTTTTAACAGGCGTGCCGTATCAACCTTTTGTGAAAGATGCGGCTCAATCAGCACGGCCATTAAAGACATTCGCCATGTATGCTCAGCCACACTTTCTTGTCTACCATTAGAAAGCCAGCTGTGCCTCAACTCATACTTTAATTTTTCTGCAAGTTTAATAATCTCTAATACGCTAAGCAAACTGTTCTTCATCAGGTTCCCTCCAATAATACATCTTCTCTTTTTCTATCTATTATAAATGACTGAATCCGTATGTAAATCTAAATTTTCTATAAATTATTCAATATTTTTACATGATTTCATTACACTGCACCTTAGCCCCTAATCTAACTGGCTTACTTATCAAGACAACATACAAACTCTTGCTTAAAACGACCTCACATGTGTGACGCTTTGATCAAAATATTGTTTTACACTGTACTAGCAGGCTGCATCACGCGCTATAGCACGACTAAGTATTTCGACAAACATTGACTATATACGACATTTATGGTAATTTAAATTGAATTTTAACAATTCTTAATAAGGATAAAGGAGGGGGGTACCATATGACAAATGAGTTGCCTGCTGGGTTTATCTATGTTTCTGACGTTGTTCTCGATATTATTGAAGATATTAAATATTACTCTTCTGATAATTTTCTTGGTGTACGTGTTGAAGGCTATGAAAGTCCTCGTGCAGTTTCTACGATTTCAGCTGCTAAAGCTTTACAAAAAGCAACTAGCCAATTGAAAAAGGATGGATACAGCTTAAAGATCTTTGACGCTTATCGGCCAAAGCGGGCTGTCGACCATTTTCTACGTTGGGTAAATGATCTAGAGGATACAAAGACTAAAGCCATTTTCTATCCAGACATAAAAAAAGACCAGTTAATTAAAAACGGTTACATTGGTCCAAATTCCAGACATTCAAGTGGTAGTGCCTTTGATGTAACACTGGTTAATCGAATGACAGGTCAAGAATTAGATATGGGCACCGTATTTGATTTCTTTGGACAGAAATCACATCACGGCACTCATTTAATTACCAGTGAGCAAACCCAAAACAGACACATCTTAAAACGAGCAATGGTTGAAAATGGATTCCAGGCAATCAAAGAAGAATGGTGGCATTATCAATTGGAAGATGAACCATACCCTCTCACGGCATTTAATTTTATCGTCAAATAGATCAACAACATTAAAAAAAGCAAATCGATTACATATTAAAAATAATCATGTATGAAAGGAAATGTATATTCACTGAAGTACGATAGCTTCTGATTATACTAGGTATATCATGGATAGTTTAATTCATTCAGAAAGTACACTTTTAATTTGGATGGTCGTTATTTCTGTCGTTGCACTGGCACTGACTCTTGAAAAGAAATTCACATGGGCAGCAAAAATCAGCGCGACGATGATTTGCCTATTTGCCGGACTTGCTTTAGCAAATGTAGGCCTTATTCCATTTGAGTCTACTGTATATTCGAATATTACCGGTATTCTTTTACCACTTTCAATCCCCTTACTACTGCTACAATGTGACTTAAGAAAAATCTTCAAGGAATCCGGACATATGTTCATCACATTTAATGTTGTTGCGGTTGCATGTTTTCTCGGAGCGTTACTTATTCCTTTATTCCTTGGCGGCATGGACGGCATTAAAGAATATGCTGCCGCTCAAACAGGTGGCTGGATAGGGGGAACTGTAAACGTTGTTTCGTTATCGCAGGTTTTTGCTTTAAATCCTGAGTGGTTATTCGGTATTACCATCGTTGGCAATCTGTTTGTTGGACTGATGATTGGTGTTCAAGGACTGCTTTATCAATCTTCTTTCTTTAAAAAGCACTTAAGATATGGCAGTTCTGAAGAAGATATGGATCATTTTGATGAACAAAGTAGACAGACGGAAAAAAATCCGCTTACTATCGTCTCTATTTTTCAGGCTTTAGCTGTCGGTTTTATTATTCTCGCTGCCTCTTCTTTAATTGCAGATCAAGTAAACAGCATTGAAAATACGTCTTTTGTAATTCAACAGATTTTCGGCAACATCTATATTTTAATGACGATCATCACCACTATTTTAGCGACGCTCTTCCCGAAAATCCTCGGAAATATTAGTGGTGCTGACAAGATTGGTATGGTCTTACTATTAATGTGGTTTGTGACGGTCGGCACTACTGCAAATATCGGTATGGTTATTGAATCTGGCGTTGTTGTCTTCCTACTGTACACCGCTGTAACAATCTTCGCTGCACTTATCATCCTCTCACTCGGAAAAGTATTCAAGTGGAGAATTGAAAATATGTTTATCTCATTAAACGCCTGTATCGGTGGCCCTCCAACAGTCGTTGCTTTAATCGCGGCTCAGAAATGGAGAAAATTACTTGTACCGGCAATTCTTGTCGCACTATACGGCATCATTATCGGTAATATCGCCGGTATTGCAGTCGGCAATATTTGGGGTGCATTGCCTTTTACGGATTAGGCTACCTTTTTAAGGAGATCAATCATTTAAGGAACGAGCTAAGAATACGGGCTCGTTCTTTTTTAGTTGTGCTCATACTTAATCAAACCAATAACAAAAAGCAGTAAAATATACAGCGGTGCATAACCATAGAGTAGTAGCTCAAGCAATTCCCAAGCGAACCACTTGCTTAGATAAATAAAACTAGCTAGAAATGCTATGACGAGGGCACTTACTAGAATCGCACGAGTGGACAGCGCAAACCAGCTCCGAACTAAAAGCGAAACAGCGATTAACAATAAGACAAGCATAATTACGAGGAGACTAACCCAGCTTACCTTTACCCAGTTAACAGCATTCGTCCCTTTAAACTGTAGCGACTGAGACCAGCTAATTGTATAGAGTAGCAACAGGAATACACTTGCCCAAGCAAGCTTTCGTTTACGAAGGTATAGGTAGATTAGCGGCGTAGTATACATTAATAAGATCATCATTTGTACCTCTCTACTCTTTAGTAGAATTCTACCGAATCATACTCTTTCCAAAGTATCCAGTCTGTGTTCGTATGACTCTTATCAATAAGAGCTGGATCTTTTTGATAAATTGCCTTTGCTAAAGATTTAAAAAAGGCATTTTCACTCGGTAAGTCGACTATTGACTCTAAATGGAGCCAATGGTCCGTAGAGTAAAATAGGTCATAGCCTGGCGACAGTTGCGTACCGTTAAACAGTTCTTCTTGATCGATCCACAATTTCTTAAGAAAGGCTCTATTGTTAATTGTTTGGCGCAGGAACATGACGATTTCTTGTTCAGGCCTAAGCGACTGTTGGAATGAATCATCTAGTCTAAAGGTAAAAAAATGCTCTTTTATCATTAAGTATACTGGCTTTTTTGTAAACTTAGGCTGGAATCCAACATAATCGTTGTCACCATACTCATATTCCACACCGTCTTGATTCACAATTAAAAAAGGCTCATCGTCAATAAATGTAATTCCCTCCTTATCAAGCTCACTACCTATCAAAAAAACATCAACAGCTGGTCCAACTACAGAGAGCTGATAAATTTGAATGGCGATCAACCAATTCTCTCCGTTTACAAAGACATCTAGTTTTCCCTTTACGAAATCAACGTTTTGATTATCTAACACAAAGCCTGTTTCTGCTAGCGTATCATCCAGCCGCTTAAGAATGTCTCTTTCCGTTTTCATCGATACACCTCTTGTAGAAGTTATAGTTTCTTTTATTAAACGTGATCGAGTGAATCATGTCTTGTGTAAGATTAAGTAAGCGCAACATACTTTAACTTCAATTGGCTATAGGCTGCCGCAAACACATGCGCTGACGTGAGCCGATTAATTGTTTTAATTTCTTCTATTGTCTTATAGATGCCTTTAAATATTCTTTTCGGTAAATATCTGCCAAATCTTCGTAAATCCAGTACTCTTCATATCCAACAATCGGAAAATAGATCGTAATAGCTCCAACTCTTACTTCCTTTTGCTCCATAGAGGCTCCCCTGTTTCATCTTGGTTTACTCCCGCACTCTCCCGCAGAAAAGCAACCGTTGCTTGCAATGAATCAACACTAGCCCGGTACGTCGCTCTCTTCGTCCCACCCGTGAACTTGTTTGCCCATATCGGGATATGCGGCACTCCAATTTCGTGGCCAGCACCTTGATAAACGTTTTGTCTAATGGTTTCTTTCGTCATTCGTGCGTTATAGCGTTTTATATCAAATGTAGCATCTTCTTCACCCATGATGAGTAAGTACGCTTTATTCGTTTCTTCAATTGGGATAGTCGCTTTGTCGACTCCGTCCTCATACAGAGCGTCATACCAAATCCCCACGCCATTTTCTCCTTTTAAATAAAGTGATTTGCAGTGCCTTGCCGTTTCTACAGGATTAACGGGTGAGGCATATGGAAGTGCTTCTCCGCGGTACGTCCACGCTGGCGGAAGCGCTAGAGTATCTGTCCAGGGAACAATGCCCGCAAACGAAATCGCCGACCCGTTAAGAGATACCGCTGCTTTAATCTTATCAAACAGTACAGCTGACCAAAGTGCGACCTCACCGCCACGGGACACGCCATGAATGGCCAGCCAATCTTGCTTGACATCCTCACGCTCCGATAGCCAGGCAATTGCCTGTTCAATTATTTCAAGCGGGATCTCTGTTAACGTTTCTGAAAGTCCTTCTACACCAAAGTAGGCGACGGCGAATGTATGGAACCCATAACCAGCAAGAATGCTTGCATAGAAGTCATTAATTCCCCCTTCTGAACCAGAAACAACAATAACCGTAGGGCGTGGTTTACTGTCCTCCTGTACGTAGTAGTTTCCGATCAATTGGCCCGTTTCCACAGGAATCACTTTTATTTCTTTTCCATGCCATATTTTCGTTAATGATCTACTCGCTACTTCTGTATCCTCATGCCAAACTGATAAATCAAATTGATGAGGAACGAGACGCTCGTAATGCTCACCTTTATTTTCGCTTTTTTCTGTTATTTCCATTGACCAGAACAAGCCCATCGGTTCTGTACCTTCATAACTACCGCTGACCAGTTCAGAAGTTGATAGATCAACGTTTCCTAATTGGTCTGCTCGAAAAACAGCTTCCGACTTCCGCTTGATAATTGAAGCCTTTGTCACCGCTCGGCGCTCAAGCACGAGCGTATACAATTCTGTTGGTACAAGACCCGTTATGCATAGTTCCAGCGGTTCCTCCATTTGCGACGTCCATTTGTTTGACTTTTCCTGAATCGTACCCAACACATCTCCTCCAAACAGCTATTCTCCTTACATCGTTGTAGAGTAACTAAGACTGTAAGCGTATGTCATTTCGTTGTTTAATTGCTATACTAATTATAGCAATTAATTAAATTCGTACTAGGACATATGGCAGAAAAAGAGAAAATTCATCCAAATACACTAGAGGTGATTCAAATAAAAATCGTAGATGAAAACCAACAATCAAGAAAATTGCTCAATCAAGTCCTTTCTCGTCCACTCTTCGCCCACTTATCAACGGTCGAGAATGGCGCGCCCCGTGACTCCCCCATTTGGTTCTTATGGGAAGAAGACGCTCTGTGGTTTATCGGAAACCTTCACTCAGATTCGTTTCCAACTCGAGTGAAAAACAACCCTCATTGCGCGGTAGGTATTGTCGATTATGATCAAACAACGGGGCTTGTCCATCACGTCGGGTTTCGCGGTCAGGGGCAGCTTCTTCCTCCTGATTCAAGCCGGGCGAAGCGCCTCTTTACACGCTATATGGGCAGTGAAGAACAGTGGAACCAACGTTTTACAGCCGTTCTCACTAATCCTGACTGGATTTGGATTAAAATGATACCCGAAACAGTCGTTATTCGCGATCAATCCTACAGCCGCCCTTCATCCTCTCTTTGATTTCGCACTTGAGCGCCGTTCGTGGTATCGTTTAGGAAAGACGCATGGGAGAGGTTTACTATGGAACAAAAACAAGCACTTATCATTGGTGCGAGTGGTCTTGTCGGTTCTCACCTCATTCGTGAGCTACTGTCGAATGATCAATATGCTCAAGTCACAGCACTTGTGCGCAAGCCACTTGGACTCACACACCCAAAGCTTCAAGAACACATGATTGATTTTGACCGCTTAGAAGAAGAATATCCAGACGTACATGCAGACGATGTCTTTTGCTGCTTAGGTACAACGATTAAAAAAGCAAAAACAAAGAAAAAGATGTATACAATTGACGTGGAGTATCCGTACACAGTTGCCCGTCTAGCTCGCGCTCGAGGAATGCAACATCTTCTGCTCGTCAGCTCCGTTGGGGCCAACCCTCACTCTCGTTTCTTTTATTCACGCATTAAAGGCGAGCTGGAAGATAAGCTGATCGCTCTTAATTTGCCGTCTCTATCGATTTTTCGTCCATCACTCTTAGTTGGAGACCGAGCAGAATTTCGCTTCGGTGAAAAACTGGCAACTCGTTTTTATCAAGTTGTCTCTCCAGTTTTGCCGACCTCTTTAAAAACAACAATTGGAATTGAAGCAAACACAGTCGCCAAAGCGATGGTGCGCGTTGCCGCGATTAAACCAAACCGTTTTGTGCTATTTGATGCTTCCGATATGGTGAAATTACGATAAAAAAGCGTGCCGCGGCACGCTTTTTTTAAGCTGTTCGATTAAATTTCTTTTCAAGCTCAATTCGAGAAATACCAAAGCCTGATTTCACGCCTTGAACAAAGCCTTGTTGGTAGGTTTTCGCCTCTTCGCCAAACTTGTCTTGTTTCATCAGATGGTTGTCATTGATTTGGTCGATGACGAAATTGATGCTCTTTTCGTTAACGGTTTGTTCACCTTGGAGAACAATAGCCAAGTACGCTGCAGCCTGCTCGTAGGCAAAGCTCAATCCCTCAAACATCCCTTCATGAAACTCCCGCGGCGTGTTTTTTAATTCTTCAATCGCCTCTTCAGGAATGTCGCTTTTATAATAGGTTTCTTGAATGGATTCATACAGACTTTTTTGACTGAGCTCGCGATTGTTTTGGGCTAGTTGTTGGAACAACTTCGCTGCTTCCTCTATTTTTTCTCTCATTGCTAACTCCTCCTTTTTGTATTCAAAATCTCGCACCATTCGATTAACGACATTCCGATAAGCTTGATTCATGCCTTTTGAAATCGTTTGTAATTCGCCGGTGTCCTTTTCCACTTGCTCTCTTGTTACTTGTTCCATTTGAATAAAATCTTTAATGCAATCTTCAATCTTCGCTCCCCTAAACATCCGTTTGCGGTATTCCATTTCGTTCCTCCTGACTTATTTTTTGAAAACTTCTACAGTTAGAATAGCAAACTTGTTTACATATGTAAACAAGTTTGCACAAAAAAAGATCCCGCTATGCGGAATCTTCACGTTTGTTGCTTAAAAGCTGCTTCATCCATGTAAAGAAACTCCCATAAATGACCGTCTAAATCAGTAAAGCTCCAGCCGTACATAAAGCCATGATCTTGGGGCTCGTTGTAAGGCGTTGCCCCCGCAGCAAACGCCCGGTTGACAATGGCTTCAACTTCCTCTCTGCTTTCAAGTGACAGCGCTAAAATCGCTTCTGCTACTTTACTTGTATCCGCGACTTCTCGTTTCGTAAAAGCTCGGAATCGGTCTTCCTCCAATAGCATGACAAAGATGGAATCGTTTACGACCATACAGGTTGTTGTTTCATTTTCAAACTGTTCGTTGAAACGAAAACCGAGCTCTGAGAAAAATGCTTTTGATCGTTGCAGGTTTTTTATTGGTAAATTTATAAAAACTTGTTTCGGTTGACTGTTCATCTTTCGACCTCCTTACGTTTCATTCTTTCACGCTCTGAACTTTTTACTCACCCTGTTGCTCTTTACGCTTATCTAAGTCATCCATTTCCCCCATCCTCACCTCACTTAATCCCAAATATGCGGACGATCAAGCTTCATTGTCCGCATATAATCAAGCAGCTGCCCCGTATGAACAGCTTCATGATAAGCAATACGCAAAATCATATCACCAAGTGTGCGCACATAGCCCACATCCGAGCGATCAATCTTCAGCTCATTTAGCTCACAGATTGATCGACTACTTATGTATTGCACGTATGCTTCCCGATGTGGTTTAGCAAATTGAAGCTCGCCCTCCACCTGCAAGAGAGGCTTGCCTTCGTATGGATTGTGTAAAGACTGCCCGTGTGCGGTGCCCCGCGCTAGCAACATCTGATGGTACAAAGCTTCTCCTTCCAGCACATGCCTAATCATTTGCCGACACGATAGAGCCTGTTCATCGGGACGCCAGTTTACATGTTCCTCCGGAATTGCTCTCCAGACGCGTTCGCTTCTTCGCCTTATTTCTTGGCTATTCATGACTAACCATTCTACTTGATCCATATTCATTCCTGCCTCCAAGCAATTTATTTCGTTTTTTCTAATAGTATCACGCAACAACTTCGGTTATGATCGAAGTATCGTTGTTTAAGGAGGATTTAGCATGGCCAATGTACCTGACATCGCAAAGACGGCTAAACTGCTCGCCGATTCTTCACGGGCTGTTTTTTTGAATGCGTTAATGGAAGTTGATGGTCTGCCAGCTTCTGCCCTTGCCCAGCAAGCGGGAATAACGTTACAAACAGCAAGCAGCCACTTACATCAATTGATTGAAGGGCAACTTATTAAAGTCGAACAGCATGGGCGTCATAAATACTACCGGCTTGCTAGTGTTGAAGTGGCCCAAGTGATTGAGGCATTAAGCGCGCTTGCTCCAAAGCCAGCTGTTCACTCGTTTAACAGCTACAGCGCTTCACAAAAACTCCGTAAAGCCAGAAGCTGTTACGACCACTTAGCTGGAGCACTTGGCGTTATGCTTACGGATTACTTTGTTAAACAGAGCTATCTGATTGAATCAAATGATTTAAACTATGAAGTCACTTTCGAGGGGATGATTTTTTTCACTAGTATGGGAATTGACCTCACCGCACTCCAAAAACAGCGGCGGCAATTTGCTCGCAGATGCCTTGATTGGAGTGAGCGGCGCTATCATTTAGCTGGCTCGCTTGGACATGCCGTCATGAATCAACTCATTACGAGAAAATGGATTGTGCAGCAACCAAAGCGCGTCGTTAGCGTGACAGAGCTCGGGGCAGCCTCTTTTCAAGCTGAATTTGGACTAACCCTCTCCTAAAAAAAAGCTCTTCCGCAGAAGAGCTTTTTTTTAGGTAACCTGTTTATGGAAAGTTGTTCTAAACATCGTCAAGAAAATCGCCGCTGTAATGATAATCGTAAACAGGAATAAGATTCGAATCTCGAACACTTCCGCCCATAGACCAGCAGCGAGCAATCCCGCAGGAAGCGCTAATTTCATCAACATCGACGACGTTCCTGCAACACGTCCGAGCATGTGGTTCGGCGTAAATTCCTGCCGAATGGCAAAATACAGTACGTTTGAAATTGTAATCGCAAACGTTCGCACCGCTAGAGAAATGCCGATAACCCACCACGAATCAGCAACTAGCAGTAACGTGTAGCCAATGGTATTTCCTAGTATCGTATATGTATATAGTTTTCCTCGGGCAAACGTTAGCGTCAGCTTTTTCACCATGAGAGCGCCAAGAAGTCCACCAACAGCGCCAAAGCTTAACATAAAGCCAACCTCTGTCTCCGTAGAACCAAGCCGGTCGACGGCGAAGAAAATGAGGACACCAAGAACCATGCTTGATGCAAAGTTTTGAAATATGGTCGCAATTGTCGGTGTTAACAGCGTTTTATTTTGAAGCAGTTCTTGAATGCCTTCTTTCATATCAGCCCAAAAGGATTGTTTGCTTGCCCTTTTATGTACAGCTGGTGAGGGCAAAAACAGCATGCTAATGAGCGCAATCGTTATACAAATGAATTGAATAACGAGCGTTCCGGCAAAGCTTCCAGCTGCTAAAATCAGCCCAGCAAGTCCAGGTCCGATCATGCTAATAAGCGTGCCAGTAAAGCTCATTTTTGCATTCGCTTCCGTTAACTGTTCTCGTTGAATCAGCTGCGGCAAGATCGAATGAGTCGCGTTCCCGTTAAAATACCCTGCGCTCGAGAAGAAAAATCCGAGTAAAAACAAGCTCCACAGCTGTATTTCCTGCGAGAAAACAAGCAGGACAAGCAATGCAATGGCTAGCCATTGAACCCCAATCGTAGCTACCATGACTTTTTTTCGGTTAAGCCGATCAACAATTACGCCCGCGACCATGCCAAGTAAGACATTCGGCAGAAATTCCATCACGCGCATCCCGCTCATTGCCAGCGCACTTTGCGACATGTCATAAACAAGCAGCGGAATCACAAGCGTATAAATCTGAAGTCCAATCGTACCTGCCGTGCCGCTGCCCCACACAAGTAAAAACGCGCGGTTTTTCCATAGCGAGCGGATCGGCATCATTTCTATTTTCTCTGTTTTGCGGTTCTCCATCTTCCATTCCCCCTAGCACCTTTCCCCTATCTATGGTACAACTTAAAAAGAGGAACAAAAAGACACACTTTTCAAAACAAAAAGAGATCACCTTTTAAGGAAAAGGAGAAAAAGAGGATGAAATTACAAGATCATTACTTCACCCTTTCTCAGAAATTTGGCACATCTGCTCGTGTTTACTTAGCTGAAATCGCCGAAACGCTGCAATGCACCCCGCGCCATGCGAAGACGATTATCAAGCAACTTGCAGAAAAGGAATGGATTGACTGGAAACCGGCTCCGGGCCGGGGCAATGCCTCATCCATCCGCTTTCGTCTGTCTGAACAAGCGTTACAAGAAAGTCAGATAAAAAGTCTACTTCAAGCTGGCAAGACGGCACAAGCGCTAAAAGAGATGGAGAAAACACCGCTGGAGCAGGCTTTTCTCCAGCAGCTGCAAGCTCAATTTCTTTGGACACCGGAACATGTAAACCATGCCAAGCTTGATGTTCTTAGCTATCCGTACTACTTTCCAGTGCAAACGTTTAACCCGCATAAAGCCTTAACAAGGCATGAGGGGCACATCATTTCTCATTTATTTAATTGCCTGTTGAGCTACAATTATGAGAATCAGACCTTTGAGCTAGAGCTGCTGCATCGCTATGAGAAAAAAGAAAATGGCCGGGTTTGGCGTTTTTTTCTGCGAAAAGGTGTTTATTTTCATGATGGTACAAAGCTAACTGCTGAGACAATTAAAGACAATATTGAACTCTGGAAAGAGATATCGTTAAACAAATGGAAGCAATCGATGCTCGCGCAGATAGAGACGATTACACTCGATTCAAGCTCGATGCTGACGTTTCGTTTAACTAAACCAAATCATTTGTTTTTGCATCTCTTTACCGATAAGAAAAGCTCCATCCTGCCCGTTTCCTCATACAGAAAGCAAGAGGCTGAATTCGATCGCTTTCCGATTGGCACGGGACCTTTCAAGATTGCCGAGCATCAAACGAATTATTTAAAACTAGAGGCGTTTGACCGTTATTTCGGTTACCGGCCACAGCTTGATCAAGTAGAACTGTATCGTCTGCCTTCAGGACAGCTTCCCATTCATAACGGTATACACTACCGGGTTAAGCAGGCCGATACAACCGAGACGATTATTCATGATTTCCCGCAAACGGATCGGGGCGGGACCTATATGGTTGTAAACCGACAAAAACCAGGGCTGCACACGCATCAAGACTTTCCTAAGATGCTCTCTTATGCGCTTGACCGCCAGACGCTTTTTTCCAATCATCCTTACTATAAGGTTTGGCAGCCAGATGGATTTTTTATCCGGGACGGCACTCCACTTAGACAAACGTACAGGCCAGACGAGGCTCGGAAATGGTTTAAAGAAAACGGTTATGTCGGAAAGCGCTTTACGCTGACGTCCACCTGCCTCAGCCACAATGCTCATTTAGGTTATGAAATTGGCATACTTCAGGACGCATTAAAAGAGTTTGGCATCACGCTCGATACAGAGATTGTTGATTTTAACGAACTGCTTAAGCCTGAGCGAATGAACCAATCTGATCTTATAATCGCCGGGATCACAATGGCTGGCGATATTCTTGCATCCCTTGTGCAGACTTTGAGCGGAGAAGCGACGTTTATTTATAATACGATGCCGGATGAAGCACGGACTCACACCGATCTGCTCGTAGCCAGAACGATGGCAAGCGTTTCGACGCAAGAAGCATATACGCGCCTGCGGGAGCTCGAATCGTATTTATTGAACCATTATCACGTCATTTACCTTTACGAACGGTTAACCCATGTTTCCATTGAGGCCGATTACCGCCTTCAAGGAATTGAAGTGAATAGTTTGAACCGCTTAAAGTATGACAAGCTTTGGTACACGACGTGACCAGTGAAAAGGAGAGTTTATGCCAACACTTACGTTTAATGATGTCGAGCTCCATTACGAAGAAAGAGGAACGGGCGAGACGATTGTTTTTACACACGGAGCATCTTGGGATCAGCATCAGTGGCAGCCGCAAGTGAATGCTTTATCGAATTCTTATCATACAGTCACTTGGGACGTGCGCGGGCATGGTCGTTCCACTCTTCCTGCTGGAAAAGTAGATGCACGTCAATTTAGCCGCGATTTAATTGCGCTGCTCGATCATCTCCATGTAAAGCAGGCACATCTATGCGGCTTATCAATGGGCGGTCACATTTCCCTACAGACGGCGATTTATTATCCGGAGCGCGTTTCATCGCTTATTTTGATTGGGACACCTTACACCAATTCATTTAATGCATTCGAAAAATGGGTTCTCCCGCTTAATCGTTTGTCGAGTCGGTTTATCCCAATGTCGCTGCTCGCTTTTATGCAGGCGAAGACGCTTTCCCGCTTTAACCATGAGAATAAAGCGTACATCCAGAAAGCCGTTCGCTCAATTCCACATGAACGATGGATTCGTCTCTGGCAGGCAATTTCTAGAATGGAGAGTGGCGAACAGCTACAGACCATTACCTGCCCAACTCTCATCCTACATGGTGAGCATGATTCCATGATAATGAGACAGCAGATCGCCTTGCATCAGCTTATCCCCCATTCAACTCTGAAAATAATTGATCAGGCTCATCACGCCACGAACTTAGATAACCCAACACAAGTGAATGCAGAAATAAGAAAGCATCTTCATAACCTAATATACGCATAAAGAGACTGCCTTTTTTAGGCAGTCTCTTTTACTTGCTTATGATAGTTGGCGAATGTCGCTTGGTTCATGAATGGGATTCTCAAGCATCAGCGTATGCGCTGTCTTTTTCAAAATGTCTTGGAACAAAGCCGGGTGCTCGCTTAATTGTTTGCCATATGATGGCACCATTTCTTTTACTTTTGGTTCCCATTCCTTAATACGGTCTGGAAAACACTTCGTTAAAATTTCCAACATAACATGCACAGCTGTTGATGCTCCAGGGGAGGCACCAAGCAAAGCAGCAACTGATCCATCCTGCGAAGTAACAACTTCAGTACCAAACTGAAGTGTCCCCCGCCCTCCTGCTTCGGTGTCTTTAATTACCTGAACACGCTGACCAGCTGTAATCATTTCCCAATCCTCGTTCTTCGCATTCGGAATAAATTCGCGCAGGTCATTCATCCGCTTTTCATTCGATAACAACACTTGCTGTATTAAGTATTTGGTTAAGCCCATTTCCTTTACGCCTGCGCCAAGCATCGTAAACAAGTTATTAGGTTTAACCGAACCAATTAAGTCAAAATAAGAACCCGTTTTAAGAAACTTCGGCGTAAAGCCAGCAAACGGTCCAAACAACAGCGATTTCTTCCCGTTAATATAGCGCGTATCTAAATGAGGTACGGACATTGGTGGTGCGCCGACCTTTGCTTTGCCATACACTTTGGCGTGGTGTTGCTCCACCACGTCAGGGTTACTGCAAACAAGAAACAATCCACTAACTGGGAAACCACCAATTTGGCGCGACTCGCGAATTCCTGTTTTCTGAAGTAACGGCAAGCTTCCCCCACCCGCGCCAATAAAGATAAACTTCGCCTCATGATGCTCCACTCGGTTTGTCTTAAGATCTTTTACTTTTAGTTTCCACGTTCCATCTGGGCTTTGTTTTAAATCTTTTACCATATGTTCATAGCGGACATCGACATCTTCAGCATCAAGATGCTCAAATAATGTACGGGTAAGTGAACCAAAATTCACATCCGTTCCTGTTTCACATTTTGTCGCCGTGATCGGTTCTTCCTCAGCCTTGCGTCCATCCATAATAAGCGGCATCCATTGTTTTAGAACGGCAGGGTCATCGCTCATTTCCATATCGGCAAATAGCGGGTTGTCTGATAACGCTTCCATACGCCTTTTTAAAAATAAGCCATTCTTCTCGCCCTGAACCATGCTGATATGGGGAATTGGCATAATAAATTCTTTCGGATTATCAATGATCTTTTTGTCGACAAGATAGGACCAAAACTGTCGTGACAGTTGAAAGTGTTCATTCACTTTTACAGCCTTACTAATATCAAGCGATCCATCCGCTTTTTCAGTTGTGTAATTTAATTCACAAAGCGCTGCATGACCAGTGCCCGCGTTATTCCATTCATTCGAGCTCTCTTCACCTGCGCCCTTAAGCTTTTCAAAAACAGTAATTTTCATCTCTGGCGCTAATTCTTTTACAATTGTTCCAAGCGTTGCGCTCATTACTCCAGCACCAATTAAAATAATATCTGATTTTAGTACGCTCATTTCGTTCATCCTTACATCCATTAGACTTAGAAAAAACATGTATGATCTAATAATAATCGATTCGCGACAGATAAAAAAGGTGTATGTACCTAAAAAATCAAATTTACAACAAAAAACACGTAAATTCGCCTACTTCTATCCTATGCATTTGTAGCTTGTGCCGTTCCTTCCAGTATTATACATCATTCACATCATAATTGGACTCTGAGCTTCATAGCTTATTAGGAGGAGGTGGACAAGACTATGTTGCGGTATCCGCTCTTGTTTTTACTCATTCTTTTACTCAACCTGTTTTTTGGATTAAGCCCGTCAATTATTCCGTTTGTCACCATTGCGCTCTCACTGCTTGGCATCGTCTTTTTACTAAGACAGAAAACACATTCACAACCGGCGCTCCGCTATACTAGCTTTATTTTGCTCAGCTTTGGGTTAATCCAATCCATTATGCTTGCATCGTATTGGAATCTATCTGCTGGGATGGATGCAGCCTTTTTACTAACGTGTGCGTGAGGTAATTGATGCACATGTTAAGGAAATTGAAAAAAGGTGCGATTGGGATAAGCGATCTCCCTGCACACCTTTTTTCCTGTTCATATTTAGACACCTACACCACATGCTTACAGATTTTCAAGTTGTTCTACTAATTCCATTAAGCGCTCAACGGTAGGACCGAGCTCACCGCTTTGCTCAACAATTACTCCCATTGCACTTGCCTCTTCAATTGCTTCAGTCGCCAATTGAATTTGATTCAACTGGATAAATACTTCCGCCTGCAATACCTTCGCCTTGAATACCATTAAACATGAATCTTTCTTCGTTTGCTGGGAAAATGCGACTTCAAGCGTGTTTCGCGCGGCTAGATAATCTTCTTTTGAGTGGGCGAATCGATAAGCGGCTGCATAGCCTTTTTCAAACATTGATTTTAATGCTTTGACCCGCGCTGCTTCCTTTTCCATTAACTCCGTTGAGTCTCCAAATGCTTCTCCAATGATAATCGTATTTCCACTTGGGTCGGTAATGTTCACGCGCCAATCTTCAGCGGTTTTATTCAAGCGCGAAATTTTTGGCATCCCTTTTAACGGCAGCTTTCCATAATAGGCTTTTAGGTTCTTGCGCAGCTCTTCGTAAACGGCTCTTACGTCCGGTACATGAACATAACATCCACCTTGATTCCCCTCCTCTTCAAAGTTTCGCGCTCCATAGAAACCGAATTCCCCGATTGTCTCCTTTGTGACAGAAGCAAATCGGTAAGGGGCTTTTTGATAATAGATAAGCTGGAAGCCCATTGCTGTATAAAATTCAAGGTGTTCATCAAATCGATGGTAATCACAATCGAACAACGGAACTGTCCTGTTTTGATTGATCTTCGCTAATTGCTTTTCATTCATTTCAACAACTCCCTTTCTACCTTTATTTTATAAAATGAATGCAAATGATAAGGTTCACTTCCTTTTTTCTCACGTTTATTCATTTAATCTGTCATATACTTTAATGTTTTTATATAAGGACGCATTTTTACAACAAACAGGTTTTTTCAAACAATCGTTTTGTGCATAAGCTCCCTTTTTCTAGCGCATAGTAGGTGAAGTTCTACTTAATGGAGGGATGCAAAGTGATTGAATTAAAAAATCAAGTTGTTATTGTAACAGGAGGCGCTTCTGGTATTGGTCTGGCAACAGCAAAGCGCTTTTTAGAAAAAGGGGCAAAAGTCGTTATTGGAGACTTTAACGAAAAAGCAGGAGAAGACGTTGTTCAGGATTTAAAAGGTACGTATTCAGACGTTACGTTTGTAAAGGTAAACGTCGCTGAAGAAGCGTCCGTTAAGAATCTTGTCGCAAAAACGGTTGAAACGTATGGACAACTTAACGTGATCTTTAATAATGCCGGAATCGGCATCCAGAAACCGACGCATGAATTAACGTATGAGGAATATCAGAAAGTTATTGCGGTTAACCAAGACGGCGTCTTCTTCGGCGTTAAAAATGCAATTCCTGAGCTGTTAAAAGCAGGTGGGGGTTCAATTATTAATACCGCATCGATCTTAGGCGCGGTCGGTGAACCGACATCAACCCCTTATGCGGCCAGTAAAGGGGCGGTTAACTTAATTACAAAATCCGTGGCGCTTGAATATGCCGATCGCAACATCCGCTGTAACGCCGTTGCGCCAGGCTTTATTGAATCGGGACTCGTTAATAAAGAAGCCCTTGGTGATTTCTATGATGGCTTAGTTGCCAAGCACCCAGCAGGTCGTCTCGGTACACCAGATGAGATCGCTCATGGCGTTGTCTACTTAGCGGAAAATGAATTTGTTACTGGAACGACGATTTACATTGATGGTGGCTACACAGCTAAATAAAAAGAGCCGGTGCCCCGTTAGGCATCGGCTTCTGTTAATTCCATTGTGTAGGCGGTTCGATTTGCTGTTTCTTCATCCAATAACCGCTTAACCAGATGAAGTGCCATATCGATCCCTGCTGAAATTCCAGCTGACGTGACAACAGTACCCTCATCAACAAAGCGAGCATCCTGTACCACCGTTATCGCTGGATACTGCTTCTCTAGCAATCGTAAGGCAACCCGGTTTGTGGTTGCTTTTTTGCCGTTTAGCAATCCAGCCTGAGCCACAAAGAAGGCTCCGGTACAAACAGAGGCAACAAGCTTATCTTTATAGCCCGCGACCCACTCAATTATTTCTTGATTTTGGCTAACACCTTCCATTGCCTTTAACGGTCCACCTGGAATAATGACAACATCAAATAGCGGGCTGTTTGAAAAGCTGAAATCCGGCGTAACCTTTAGACCATTGTGAACGGTTACTTGTTTCCCGTCATGAGACACAGTGTGAACAAGAAACGGTTTTTCTTCGAGCGTATTGCGAAATAATTTCTTCACGTCGCCATCCTCATAAGTCGTTACATTAAACACCTCGTAAGGACCCGCAAAATCAAGCGCATCAACATAATCAAATAATAAAATACCAACATGATAGGATTTCATTAAGCATCATCTCCCTCCAATCAATATACCCCTATACGGTATAAAGAACAAGAATAATTTTTTTGAAACATTTATTCAATTCTTCCGTACAGATAAGATCGAAGCTAGGGAGTGGTCTGGATGTTTCGTATTACAGAAAGTTTTAGCGCGTTTATAAAAGAATACCCTGTCACAACGGCAATTGCGTTCATCTGTCTTTTGCAAGGTGCCGTGACGATGCTGCTTGGTGGCTATACAGCAGAGACACGTCTTTTGCTAGGTGCTTATGACGCAAATGCTGTGGACGATGGCGCCTATTGGCGGTTGCTTACTTATGCCTTTGGTCATATGAGCCTGTTTCATTTACTGTTAAACATCCCCTTTGTTGTGCTGCTTGCAAGACCTTTAGAAAAACGAATGGGTCATTCACTCTTTTTGCTCAGCTACGTCATTCTTAGCATAGGTGCAGGCATGACGATCCATTTCTTTTCTTCCTACCCTGTCCCTTTAGCTGGCTCTTCTGGACCAGCATTTGGCTTGATCGGTATCTATCTTTATTTGATCTGGCAACAAAAACAGCTGATTGCCCGATCTGATCGATCGTCTATCCTTCTATTCAGCAGCATTGCTTTCCTATCAACCTTTCTCATACCAACAATCAGTACTGCTGGTCACCTCGGTGGTCTGCTCTCAGGATTTCTCTTTGCGCTTGTTTTGTCTCTACGCAGTGGTACGTTTAGAAAATCGTAGGAACGCAAAAAAGAGGCAGGGGAAACGTCTTATTCTACTAGAAAACACGAACACTGAATACAAATCCGCTACAGGAGAATCCTTCGCTTTTCGCGGGCACGGCCTCAGCCTCTTCCGCGAAAAAACAACGCTCCAGAGTCTTCAGACACGTGCTATCCCCGCAGAAGTCTCCGGTTCTCCTTACGCTAATGATGTTGATCTATACGAAAAGACGACCAATCTTAATTAAAATTGATCGTCTTTTTATTCTGTTCATATCCTTTCGTCCCTGCCTGTTTCTTTTGGCAAATCCTTTTACCGAACTTATAAGAGAATTCACTCGCAATCTAGTTATCCTCGTCCTGCTCACTCACTTTTTCTGTGAGTAATGTGTAAAAAGACTCTTTATCAAGATGCTGCTGATATTGTCCGGATTTCTGATGAACCGTTGTTTCCAGTGTGATATCATCTAGCTCTTCATCTGGCAAAGCCCATTTGATGATTTTATCACCGTCAACTTTATACAAGGACGTTTCCTCTACAAGAATAAGATACTCTGCTTCCACAGAGTTAACCGTTTCTTTTAGAAACACGGTATACACGTCTCCCGCTTGGAGCAATAACTGTTCATTTACGCGGATCGCTTCTGTTCCATTCTGAAAAAACGTTAATGTCTCAGCGGTTTCACCCTTAAACACTTGCAATACATCCGCTTCAAGAATCGTTTTTGGAGTTGGCTCATGCACTTCACCAGTAGCAGTGCCTATTTTTACTTCAACAATTAGATCTGCCTTTGTCACCGCCTCGGTGAATGGATAAGGGTCATAGCTAGCAGTAATAGTCTCTTGCCCAGTATTTTTTGCAAGGAGGGGATGATTTTCGATTGGCTCATCTGCTTCCGTTTGCGCACAACCCGCAAAAATAAACACCGTCGTTAAAAGAAAAAGAGTCCATTTCCGTTTCATTGGTCGAGTCTCCTTTTACCTGTTTTTCTTATCCTAACAGGTTTTTCCAATGAGAGTGAACGGTTTCTATAACAAAAATTGTGGGATCAGCTTACTTAAATAAATTAACAAGAAAGACCAAATAGCTAGGCTGACGAGTAAGTAGTTTAAGAGCTTTTGCTTAGACACACCGAGAATGGCGTGCATTGCAATACCAACATGTCCACTTATCATGAAGGGAATGAGCAGCGTTGCAACGAATAAGCCACATTTCTCAATCACTAAATGGATAAACTTCACGGCCCGATTAGCTGGGTTGACATTCGTAATCGGGCGGAGCAAGCGGCTATCATGAAAACGAATGATCAAGTATTGCACCAAGATAATGCTTAGTGCATTTCCTAAAAAGCCGATTGGTGCAACCAAATGTGGTTCGAGCTCAAACACAACAATCCCAATGGGAATGCCAATGAACAGTTCAGCAAACGGACAAAAGCTTAACAGAAAAACAACAAAATAATGGATAAAGTCCATAACATTCCCCTAACAATAAAATTCTTTCTTCTAAGGTATGTCCCATTTATTTCGATTATGATTTTCAGATTTCTTCTTGACGGTTTTAAAAACAGTCGCTATACTTTTAAATCGTAACGATTACGTTTTAAAAAAGACAGGAGAGAGTACAAATGAATAAGCATTTATTTACATGGTCGAGTGTTGTTTTTGTAGCACTCATTGGTTTAAGCGCTTGTCAGCAAGCAGACGATGGTGAATCTGTATCTGCAGATGATCAAGGAACAGCCGCAAACGAAGTACCGGAAAACATTATGATTGAGGGATTAGCAGGGCATTACCATACAAATGATGCCATTATGCTTGAGGCTTCATACGCAGGTGAGCTTGAGTACGATCGTTGGAAATGGATTGAAAAAAATCCAGAAACCAATGAGTGGGATCCAATTGCGGGGCAAGAAAATGCGGACTTCACTGGTACAGCTGAGGTAGACGGGCAAGAAATCAAAGTCGTTTTAGTTGATGAGCAAGATACCCCCATTGCTCAGTCATTACCAGTTGTCATCTCAATTGACGACCACGGACACGGCCATGATGAAGAATCGCAAGCGATTTATGCTGGTTATTTTGAAGATGAACAAATTGAAGACCGTGAGCTTAGCGATTGGGAAGGCGATTGGCAGTCGGTTTATCCTTATTTACTTGATGGCTCCCTTGACGACGTCTTTGCACATAAAGCCGCGGAAAGCGATGATCAAAGCGCTGAAGAATACAAAGACTATTACACGGTAGGTTATGAAACCGATGTTGACCGAATTGTGATTGAAGATGCGTTCTTTCATTTTTATCAGGACGGTGTTTCTCACTCGAGTGAATACGAATACGATGGCTATGAGGTGCTTACATATGAGAAAGGCAATCGTGGTGTTCGCTATATTTTTAAACAGGTAGAAGAATCTACCGACATGCCGACCTACATTCAATTTAGCGACCATAGCATTTTTCCGACAGATTCCCATCATTTTCATCTGTATTGGGGCGATGACCGAGAGGCACTGCTAGACGAAGTGACAAACTGGCCAACGTATTATCCAGCAGATTTAAATGCCGAAGTAATTGCTAGAGAAATGATGGCCCATTAATTGCAACGCGTAAAAGCCTAATTTCGGTTAGGCTTTTTTGGGCTACCGTTCCGTCCTTTAATCGAGCTCAAACAGATTTTACCTTTTTATCGGTTTACCGATGCCTTTAACTCAATTGGTTGGGCACAGCGACGCGGCATCGCACAGCACCGTACTTTTTATGAAGAGAACCTACGCTATTTAATGAAGTTGTTTGCCTAATTTGGGTTCGTTGCGATACCAGCGTTGATCAAAGCTTAGATTAAGCGCTTCACCAAATCGAATGCCAAATTCAATAAAGCCGCTGCCAATTGCCGTTATAATATGGTTATCTTGGACAACCGGGACGTCACGGTAGAGCTGAGCGTCCAGATGCTCTGACGATTGAATAAATGATTGTGGCAAACCAATTGTATACTCTCTCCCTTGCAATGCACCAGCTAGCGCCAACAAGTAAGGTGAGCTTGAAATGCTTGCTATCCAATTTTCGCACTCACTGATCTCTTTAATAAAATGAATAAGAGCATAATGATTAACTAGTTCACCTATGTCTAAACAGCCTGGTAACAGCAAGCTGTCAAATTCGTCTATATCTACTTCACTTAGCAAACGATCGGGTTTGCATAACAACCCGGACTCCCCCCTAATTTCGTGACCTGTACCAATTGTCATAATCGGCTTTTTCCCCTGCATTAATATAGATAGAGCAACACTCAATTCATACTCGCTAAATTGTGGATATAGCAGAACAGCCGTTTTTCTCATTTGTTCACCTCTGTTTTTTCTTGTTAAAGCAAGTATAGTTGAATTGCTCTCATTCTAAAAGTTGTCTTTTAGAACTTAGCGGAAACCGTTATTGTCCGCATCTAACACGCTCCACTGGTTCATGTCTTAATTATAAAAAAAGAAACCTGCCGTAGCAGGTTTCTTATCTCGTTATGAAATTGAAATGATTGCTTAACCTAGACCGCCGACTTTATCTAAAGCCGTTACCGTGTCGTTGTCTCCACTGCTTGTTGCCGTAAATGTTGTTCCACCTGCCAGAATCAAGATCAAGGCGATTACCGTAATGAATTTTTTCATGATTGTTCTACCCCCATTGAATTTTGATTTAATCGTGCATCAAACGCAATTGTTAAATAGTTCAACGCTTTCTCCCATTCTCCTTTCTTTCGTAAGACATCCGCTGCTTCCTTGGCAACTTCTGCTACTTCAAAATCGAGAGAACGCTTTTGCAACATAGAAATGGCTTGGTCTACGTAAGTCAAATCATCGTTTACGTATAGACCACGATTGGCTAAACATCTCGCTTGGTATTCTTCACTGTTATAAAAAGATGCTTCACTTTCTGCTTGTTGCAGCTTCAATTCACCTGCCTTAAAATCATCGTTACGGAAATAAGCATTCGCTAGTATCGACAGGCTCCTCATTCCGTGGTAGTTATCACGATGCTCATTTAACTCTAATGCTTTTTCTATTAAATCTATGGCTTTAGAATATTGCCCATATCGGACCCCATTTAAAGCCATTGCCTGCAGGACAATCCCTTTTGCAGCTTCTGTTTCACAATGCGATAAAGCTTTATCAAACAACTCAACCGCTTTCTGCTCATAGTTTGTTTCACTGTAAATCCCGCCTAGAATAACATCACATGAAGTCGATTTATCGCTGTAACCCAAACGGTCAAAGATTAAGCGAGCATTTTCAATGTACGAGCAGGCAATCGGATACTGGTTTAGATGATAGTATGTGTATCCGGCATAGTAATGAAACTCTGCTTCCTCTGAATCGTCCTTTACGTACTCAAGCAGCCGCTCGGCTTTGTTAAACAAACGTATTGCGGCGCGATAGCGCTCATTTCTAAATTCATTCTGACCAGAGACAAAATAATACAAGTAGTTTAATAAAGGCTCAATCGGTCCTAGTTGCTCTGCTGGAACCGATTCAATCTCTTCTGTCCCATCGAGCTTTCTTTGAAACAACAATTCGTGACGGAAATCAACCAAAGAAAAGTAGGCTACTATTTTATCATTGGTTTCCATTCGTCGGACAAGATGCTGGCACTCATCTTTTAACAAGATTGCTTGATCGAACGAGTGTGCAATGATACAGCTATGCCATTCTACAATTTTGGCGCCTACTTCAATTGCTCCGTATACTTTTGTAGACAAGACTTCACCTTCTTAATAGGTTAGTTACTGATCTTGTTATTTTATCCTATTATTTCGACTCTTTCTATATGCAATTGATATTTCCCAATAGAATCTTTTTTAAAAGTAATTCTCGTAGAAGTGCTAAAACCCGTTTCATTTTCCCATTATATCGATAATTGACATCCTTAACGAAAAAGGAGCTAACGTCCGCCGTTACACATATCCTCAGAAATACGGTTACAAAGTTATAGTTAAAAACGCGACAAAAGCAGGTGTTTGTACAAGTTGATCAGTCATGTTTTTCCCAATCTCTATGACGCTTGACCCTGCTTTTTACCGGGTACTCCTGTTCATGTACGATTAAAAAACGGGAGAGGAGTTTTTCATTTATGAAAGTTTTAGCTTCATTATTTACAATTGGTTTAATGACTGTGCTTTTAAGTTTCGGTGGGAATAACGCACAGGCACAGGCAGAATACGAAGGAGCAACCATTCACACCACGCCACCTGAGGAAGGTCTTTATGAAGAATTAAACGGATTCTATGTGGAGCTTCCTTATTCAGCGGAAGACGTTACTATTGAGAAAGGGACAAGCCCTGCTGGACATGAGACGGTTACTTTGGTAGATCGGGAAACTGGAGACATCATTGAAACAATTGGCTTAAAACCAGCAGATTCTGTTGGAACAATGGATGACCGCCATCCGCTTCTGCCCCCACCGTTAATTGAGCCACCGACGGAAGAGTTTATGGAAATGTTCTCAACACGTGAATATAATGGGCTCGAAGTTGTTTTAAACGTCCGCTTTGTTGTGACCAAGAATGCGGAAGGTAACTATGAGGACGTTGTTGATATTCGCGACGCTTGGTGGACGACGGGTAGCGGACCACACACGCTTGAAGACTCAAATACGGACATATTGCATGGAGACTTTCCAGTCAGAGAGTTTACCGTTACCGGGCAAACAACGATTGTTACGGCAATCGAAGCAAGTGCTCGCGCTGGCTTTGAAGCAGCGGGATTTAGTGTCGGCGTAGACGTATCAGGGACGTACTATGCCCGGATGACCGTCCGTGACACGATGGTGTTTGATTTGTTTTCATAAGTAAGAAAAAAGCGGCTCAGTAAATGAGTCGTTTTTTTTTTTTTTGAAAATTACGCCTTAGACCCTTTTCTCTAAGTATAATAGAATGACATATAATGGAATGAGGCCAATTGATGAAAACAAGAAAAAAAAATCTTACTTAGTTCGTTCGTTATTGTTGGATTACTAGTCAGTCTTTACCAATTTTATCAGTACAAAGAAAAAAGCCTTTACGCGTTTGGCAGCATCCATTTTACCGATCCAGAAAGCATTTTCCTTACTATGCCCACCATTGAAAACGAGCTTTATTCAACTGACGAGGACGTCATTAACGATTTCATTGCCATCCTCAGCAACTATCAAGCAAAAAAAATTCATTCTGCCGAGTATGAAGAACTCCAACAAAATGATGGTGTTCACCTGTTCACTGCTACACTTGATTCCAGAAGCATCTTTCGTTTAAGTACAACGCATGGTTTGATTAACAATCACTATGCTAAAGTGACAACCGGACCAATAGATGAAGCTGCGATCAGCGACTTTTATGAACGTCACAAAGACAAGTTTGAGGTAAGCGAAATAATTGATTAAATACGTTGCTTGCCAAGTCATTGCGCAAGCTTTTTTGTGTTCTCCATCAAAAGATGTAAATAGACTCAGGCTTTAAGCGAATGGCAGCGTAAAAAGAGCTTGTTATGCTTACTACAGCTTAAAGCTAACAGGAGGATTGAGATGAACTATAAGGAGTTTGGCTTCATTTTATTTGTTGTTCATTACAAGGAAAGCATTCAATTTTATCGGGATGTCTTGAAGCTGCCCGTTCGCCACGTACAAGCAGACTTAACAACGTTTGATTTGCCACACGGCTATTTAATGGTTGAAAAAGGCGGCACGTACGCCAATGCGGATGAGAAACGAAGACATCAAAACCCGACTGTGATTCGCTTTGATGTGGAAAATGTAGAGGATGCTGTCGCGGAGCTGGAAGCGGCAGGATTTTCTTTTCTAAACAAGCGGCTTAAGTTTGATTGGGGGACGATTGCTGTTTTCACTGATCCCGACGGACACCGGATTGAGCTTGGACAACTTACGAATAAAAGCGGTGCGAAAAAGGCGTCTACTTACTGGGAGACACCCTCGCTTTAAGCTAATTGCCGCTAAATTAACTATGAATCAAACTTACGGTATCGTCCTACTCCTTCTCGTTTTATGATAAGCGTGAAGGAGTGATTGTAATGTGTGTGAGACAGTTAAACGTTGAAGACCATGATGACGTACTGGCGTTATTTGGACTAGAGCAATCAAACTATGCTTTTCTACTTGATCGACTTATGAGCAAAGCATACAAAGACGTTATTGTTTACGGAGAATATGAAGAAAAAAACTTATGTCCATTTTAATAAACAATGATTCAAATCTGAGTTATTACGCCCAACAGAAACGAGGTGTTCAAATATATCGAAGCATACTTCCTCAATTAAGCTACCAAAAAATGAGCGGACCAAGCAATTTGGTTGAAGCTTTCATTCCTCTTATTAAGCCTCAGTGGAGCGATCGGTCTTATCTTGGTATCGTGAAGCGGGTCGTCAAACAACAGCAATTGCAGGAACAGGTGCATATGATTACGACAAAAAAGAAGTAAAACTGCACTATGACCTGTTTCAATCAACCACAGAATATAGCGGGGGACTACCTCAGACAAAAGCGGCCTATGTTGAAGACGCATGGCAGCAGTTACAGACAGGCAATAATCGAATTCTTTATCTAAAAAAGAAGACCCAAATAATCTCTGCCTGCGCTACCGTTTCCGAAGACAAGAACAGCGCTATTGTAATTGGCGTTGTCACTGCCCTTCCTACCGCAAACAAGGCTTTGGAACAGAGCTACTTATTTCCCTATTTACGCAGCTGCTTGCCGAACAAAAAACACCATACCTGTTTTACAATAACCCTGCTGCCAAAAGCGTGTATGAGCAGATTGGCATGACGGAGGTTTGTGAGTGGTTGGTGATTGGGGTTTAATTATTGGTTATCAACTCTCAATCCCTCTCGCTTCCGCAAACTCTTCAAGCTCTCTTTCATACTCTTCTCGCAATGGCAACTCACTGTCGGCGTATTTGTCTGCTAGCTGAGGCTCCATTTCTCTCCAAGCGTAGTTTGCTAGAAAGTGATCATAGTCCCATTCATAGGCAAGCTCTTCTTCGGTTAACCCAAGTCCTTCTAACACGCCGCCAATAACGGTTTCATATTGACCGGCTTGACGTATTTGCTCAAGCTCTGTTTCGATCATTTCGCTGACCGATTCACTGTCAAAATCTACATCATATTCTTCTTCTGCAAAGTAAAGCTCCAAATCCCGTTTCATTAGCGCCTGCTCTGCTTTTTCAAGCAATTCGGCATCGCTGGATGTTACTCCGTTAAGTTGTTCTTGAGCATCAATGCGAAAGAGCCATTTTTCAAGATCAGCTGCGGACGTAAATGAGCTGTATGTCGGCACTTCCTGTCCATCATATAACGCGCTTGCTCGTTCAAGTGAGGGTGCGAACTGCTCTTTCATATTTGCAAAATCAATGCTCTCAAGCATTTCTGTTGGGCTAGATTGTTCCTCTGCATCATCATTCGTTTGAACGAGAACCAGCCCAATAATTGCGCCGATTAGAAAGCATAGGCTAGCGATGACAAACGTTTTTCGCTTAGACATCTCATCATCCTCCTTACAAAAATTACTATATTTCTAGTCTAGCCCAAAAAAAGAACCTCCGCAATGGAGATTCTTAATCGGTTAGCCAACTGTTTTTCAATTGATAGAGGTGAGCTGAGCGTAGCTTCATCGTTCCTTCTTCTGTAAAAAACTCGATGCCCGTACTGCTTTCTTTTGGATAAATGCGGCTCGTCATCACCGTTTCTCCTTCATTTATAAAGATTTCAATCGAGGAGCGGTCGATGAATAGACGTACGTGCAGGGACTCCCCAATCTCAATTGGTGCTGTTCGTGCACCGCTGACTCCAATACCGGAGTACGAACGATCAAGCGTAATCGTCCCCTTGCTTCGATTTATTTGAATCGTTGATCTTTCGCTTCCATCCGAAGAACAGCAGACGTTTACACCAAAGATATTCGCAGCACTAATGGTTAGATCAATATCAAATTCTAGTTCAAGCTGATTGCTTTGCCCATCTATTAAAAACGTGCCGCTAATCTCGTTCTGCTTTAGCTGTTCTTCTGTCACGCGTAGAAGCTGTAATTCTTCAACTGGCTTCATTCGTAGTTTTCCAGCTGGCGAGAGGTTCAGTTCCCGCGGCAGCGTCAGTGCGCCAGACCAGCCTTCTTGTTGAGAGGGCATCGGTGATTCCCACATGTCCATCCAGCCAATCGCGATGCGGCGGCCTTTCCCGTCAAGAAACGTCTGTACAGCGTAAAAATCATGGCCATAATCAAGCTCCGTAAATGCACCGCGTACAAACTCTCCATCTCGCATCTCACCGATCAATGAGCCCGTTTGATACAAATTATGAAAGCGATTACCCTCCGGTTCGATTCCCTGTGGTGAGAGGAGCAGAACGTGTTTTCCGTCAAGCTTAAAGAAATCAGGGCATTCCCACATATACCCTTCGTTCCCACCGTTATGTTTGGCTAGGATGCCTTGGTATTCCCAGTTTTCGAGATCGCTTGATTGATAGAGCAATACCTGCCCCTTTCCTGCTTCAGTTGAGCCGACGACCATTTTCCAGCTGCCGTCTTCCTTCCATACCTTTGGGTCACGGAAATCACGCTGCATCCCGACTGGCTGAGCGGGAATAACGGGGTTTGCTTCAGACTTCTCAAATGTAACTCCGTCAACGCTACGCGCAATGTTTTGATTTTGATACAGCTCATCGGTTTCTTGATTGACTACATTATGTCCTGTATAAATGAGCGTCAGTACGCCATCATCATCTACGGCACTACCTGAGAAACAACCGCTTTGATCAAACGCATCGCCTGGTGCAAGAGCAACAGGCAGATGACGCCAGTGAACCAGATCATCACTTACCGCATGCCCCCAGTGCATCGGTCCCCATGTTTCATCATAAGGATGGTGCTGGTAAAACACATGATACTGTTCCTTGTAAAAGACGAGACCGTTCGGGTCATTGATCCAGCCTGATGGGGCCATTAGATGATAACCTAGACGGAAGGCCGCATCCGGATTTTGTTTGGCCTTACCGGCTTCCGTTGCTTGTTTGACTCGGGTCTGATGATCCTGCTTTTCCGTTACATGTTCCACTTAAGATGTCCTCCTACTTCGTTGTGTAAATGCGAATGTCTTTCGTTAAGCCCTGTGCCTCGTTTGTGACTGTAATCGTTGCGGCCCCTTCACTGATGGCTTCAATCTCGATAACATTGCCTGCTTCTTTTTTCAACTGAACAATGTCTGTGTTGTCGCTGTCCCAACTAAGTGATTCCCCACTGGCATCTTCGTAGTCAGGCTTGTGTTGCGCACGCAATTCCATTGTTTCACCAACAGGCAAGCGAGCTTGCTCAACGTTTGTGACAAGACGTTCGAAAGTACCCGGCTCTGTTTGTACACGCCATGTATTGGCTAAATGAGTGATTTCCAAATCTTTCACATGAATTTCACCGCCTTCTGCGTACCATTCAATCCCGTCATTCGTTGGATCGGTGTAGATAAGCGATGTAAAAACGAGCTCACCGTCATTAATGAAGAGCTCAATCGATGACTCATCAACCACAGCAGTGAGCATCATCTCACCCCGACCTGCGTCATACTCCGATTCATAGCGCTGTCCGAATGGGAAATTCTCGCCATTCCGATCAATAATCGATGCCAATCCTGCGTTTGTCCGGTCAAGAAAGACCTTGTTGTATGCCGCATCGAAGCCAACTAAGCTTTCGACGCCGTCACCGTGGCGCAGGCGCAAACCGAACTCGGTTAATTGGTCCCAAGAGACGGTCGCGTTCAAAATGTAGTTTGTGCCGGTAAACGGAAGCGTATGGACATCGCTGTCTACTTTGAAAGACTCGAATGTGTCGGTCTGTTTACTCAGCTGTTCTAGTTCAGGAATCGGAGTTTGAACGAGCTGAACCGTTCCTCCTTGATTCGTTCTCAGCGCCAGTTCTCTTGGAATCGACAGTGAGCCCATCCACGGCTCGGTCGGCGATTGATACGGGTAGCGCCAGTTCGCCATCCAGCCAAGCCAAACAACACGGTCGGTTACATTGGAAAAGCTTTGCGCTGCATAAAAATCCTGGCCGTAGTCGGTAATCAAGACATCATCTGGATCGTTTTCATTGACGAACGTGGTCCCGTCAAATTCTCCAATAAAATACTGGGCAGTAGAGCCGTTTGTTTCATCGTTATCGCCAACGCTAACGTGCAAAACCCATTTTTTATTATCAGCGTCCCCATCAACAGGCAAGCGAAATAAATCAGGACATTCCCATACAGCCACATGAGACCCTTGCCCATCCCCGAAACGACTCGCATAGGTCCAATCAATTAAATTATCCGATTGATAGAACGTCACTGACTTATCGGTAGAAACAACCATAACCCACTGGCTGCTTTCGTCATGCCAAAAGACTTTCGGATCGCGGAAATCTTTTATGCCAGGGTTTTCAATAACAGGGTTGTGTTCATACCGTTGCCACGAGCGACCATTGTCGCTGCTGTAGGCGATTGATTGAGCTTCTCCACCTTCAGTATTTGTATAAATCGCAACAAGTCCTGCTTCTCCATTAAACAAGCCTGATGTATCGTCTTCATCAACGACGACGCTACCGGATAAAGCCTGCCCAAGCTCGTCATGTTCCAGGGCAATCGGTAAGTGCTCCCAGTGCAACAAATCAGGACTGACCGCATGAGCCCACGTTCCGTTTTTTTGATGAAATAAGTGGTATTCTCCTTCGTAATAAACAAGCCCATTTGGATCCGCTAAATTGCCAACTGGTGTAGAAAAGTGAAACTGAGGACGGTACTGTTCTGTGTAGTAATTCGGGTCCTCGCTTAATGCGAACTCTTTTTGCATTTGTTTCTCTCCTTCCGATGCTGTCTGACATCCAAGTAACAGCGCAATGCCAACAAGGCTACATGCTTTTTTCCACATCAGCAAGCCTCCTGTCATTCTGCCTCGCTTACTTGTTGGTGGAAGCGATCATAGGCACCTTGACGAATTTCCATTACTTCATCAAGCCCCATTTCATTAAGCTGATCAACGTAACCATCCCACTCGTCCTCGACTCCGCCATTCATTAACCAGCGAGCGTAGTTTCGGTTTACTAAATCCATAATGTCCGTTTCAATGTAGTTTAAGCGATCAAGCTCTTCTTCGGTCATAAACACATTCGGGTAATTTTCTTTCCAAATGTAGTCGGCATAATAGGTTTCAATGTCTTCTAATCGCTGCTTGGCCCGAGGCTCCATGTCCACAACCGTACCAAAATGCTCTTCAAGTACAACCGATGGTCCCATTGGTGCGACGCGTTCGCGGAACTCCCCCATCGTCGTTCCTTCAGGAAGTTCGACGTTTACGAGCATCCCGTTTTCATCTTCTTCGTAGATATCACCAATCGGTCCCCAATTAATTTGAGCAGACAATTTCGGATCATAGAGCTGATCAACCCAACGCATCGTCAGTTCAGGATTTTCATTCGCCGATGTAATGACAAACGCACTGCGGTGGTGCTCCTGATGATTTGACCGTCCGTACATCCGATGTCCGTTTGGACCTTCAAGCGGTCCGAGCAGCGCGTAATCATCTGCGCGGTCTTGACCAACAACCGATTCAATTTCCCAGAAAATAAATGCCCCTAATGGATTCGGGTCTTGCTTGCCCTTCGCTAAAAACTGACCCGTGTCATGAGTAAATGCCTCTGCATCAATTAAGCCTTCTGCGAACCATTCATGAAAATAAGCAATTGCCTCTTTGTACTCGTCTTCAACGGCAGTGAAGATGACTTCGCTGTCTCTTACAACAAATTTATTCGGGTTATCCGGTAGCCCAAATGCAGCAAAGAGGTCCCCAAAATAACCTTGAAAACCATCGTTTGGCGTTAAGCTCAACACTTCATCAGGGGAGCCGCTTCCATTAACATCGGCAGCTTGAAAGGCAATCAGCGCTTCTTTTAGCTCATCAAGCGTATCAGGGTGATCTAACCCCACTTCGTCAAGCCATGCCTGATTAATCGCGGTGAAATTGGCGAATGGGACAAGCCCCATTTCTTCCACCCGTGGCAATGAGTAAATATGTCCGTCTGGTGCCGTGAGTACCGCCAGCAGCTCTGGTCGTTCTTCTAAAATACGCTGCAAATTTGGCGCATGCTCTTCAATTAACCCTTCCAGTGGAATGATTGCCCCATCCCGTCCGTAGCGGACAAGGTCATAGTCACTCAAGCCAGCATTGTAAAACGCATCAGGCAAATCGTTTCCAGCAAGCATTAAATTGCGGCGCTCCACGTAACCATCTCCAGGAATGTTGTTCCAGTTAATCGAGACATTCGTTTCTTCTTCCAACCGTTCAAAAATGACCATTTCATCAAAATCCGGTGCAAGCGATGATTTCGGCGAAACAAACGTAAGCGATACATCTACATCGTCGTTTACGAGCGGCAACCCTTCCGCATTAAAATCAACGCGCTCAGCATTGCTATTCTCATTGCCGCCTGCGCCTGAATCACTGCACCCCACTAATGCTACTACCGCAACAAGCACTGTTCCAATTCGTCTTTTCATCTTTGCTTCCCCCTTGTTTTTATCCTTTGATCGAACCAATCATGACGCCTTTCACAAAGTACTTCTGCAAAAACGGATATAAGATTAGCAGCGGAATTGAGGAAACAATGATAACCCCATACTTGATTTGTTCCGCCACGGCAAGCTGTGCTTGGCTAGACTCCACATCGCCAATCATCTGGCTCGACACTTCACTCTGAATTAACAAGTTTCGTAAAATCAGCTGTAGTGGGTACAAGGAGTCATTGTTTAAGTAAATTAACGCGTCAAAAAAGGAGTTCCAATGAGTTACCACATGAAACAGCACCATCACCGCAATAATTGGCTTTGACAACGGCACAACAATCTTTGAAAAGAAGCGAAAGTCGTTACAACCGTCAATCTGAGCTGCTTCAAGCATGTCTTTTGGAATCGACGTCTGAAAAAAAGTCCGACAGATAATAACGTTCCACAAGCCAACCGCATTTGGAATAACCATCGCCCAAATCGTGTTAACCATGCCAAGATCACGAACAACTAAATAAGTTGGAATCATGCCACCGTGGAAGAACAGCGTAATGAGCAGAAAAGCCATAATGAGATGACGTCCTGCTAAATCTTTGCGCGAGAGCGCGTACCCGGCTGTAACCGTCAGCGTGACGCTTATCGCTGTCCCAAGCGAGGAATAAATAAACGTATTTTTGAATCCGTTCCAAATGCCCGGATCGGAAAAAATTCGCCCGTAACCATCAAAGGTTACGCCTTTTGGCAGAAACAACACGTCTCCTGCAAAAATTCGGTTCGGGTCACTAATCGACGCAATGACGATAAAGTAAAGCGGATACAGCACGATTAAACAACCAAGCGTTAAAAAGAATAGATTAACCGCATCAAAGGCTTTATCACCTTTTGTTCGTTTGATTTGATTCACGATTGATAAACCTCCTTTACCAGAGACTGTTGTCGGATACTCTCCGAGCAATTTGATTAACGGTTACGAGTAAGATTAAATTGATGATCGAGTTAAATAAGCCGACTGCCGTTCCGAAGCTATACTGCGCTTGCTGAATACCAACTTCGTACACGTACGTCGCAATAATGTTTGACGACTCTTTATTCAGCGGTGTCTGCATAAGTAAGGCCTTTTCAAAGCCCATATTCATCAAGTTTCCAAGCGCGAGAATGAGCATGATGACCGACACAGGTAAAATTGCTGGGATGTCAATATGAAGCACGCGCTTAAACTTGCTCGCCCCGTCCATAACGGCCGCTTCATGCAAGGACGGATCAACCCCGGCTAACGCAGCCAGATAGATAATTGCCGCAAAGCCGGTACCTTGCCAGACGCCAGAGAAGACGTAAAGCGTTTTAAACCACTCAGGACTTGCCATAAAGTTGATTGGACTTCCCCCAAATAAAACAATGAAGTGATTAATCAAGCCACTTGACGGCGAGAGAAAGACAAACAATATACCGACCATAACGACGACCGAAATAAAGTGTGGTGCATAGACAACGGTTTGAATAAACCGCTTATACTTGTGACTGATAAGCATATTCAACATAAGCGCAAGCACAATTGGCAGCGGGAAGCCTACCGCCAGCTCATAAATGCTTAATACTAGCGTGTTCTCCATGATCTCCCAGAATTGATACGACTGAAAAAAACGTACAAAGTGATGCCAACCAACCCATTCACTACCCCAAATACCGAGACCCGGTAAATAATCACGAAAGGCAATTTGCAAACCGTACATCGGATAATATTTAAAAATAAGAAAATAAAGCAGCGTTGGAGCCAACAAAACGTATAGCTGCCAGCTTCGTGCCAACTGCGTACCCCACTTGCGTTTTCTTCCTCTTCCTGTCTTTAATGCCGGACCCTTTCTTGTGTGTTGTTCAATTGTCGCCACCGCATACCCACCTTCACAGCAATATGTAAAGCGTTTTCATGATTGATTTTATGTCAACCGGTTTCATATGTCAACCGGTTGCAGAAAATTTCATAACAAAAAAAAGATCTCGGCAAACAGCCAAAGATCTTTTTCACCTATGCACTCGTCCCTTTCTTCATGCGCACATCATGAATTAAGTCCGTCTCAATGCTTTTAGTTGGATGCTCAATTTGAGCGATAAGCGTAGCAACGGCGGTTTGCGCCATTGCATCAATTGGCTGCTCAATCGTTGTGAGCTCCGGTGCGAGCAGCGTCATAAATTCAGTTCCATCGTAACCAACTACCTTTACATCGGTAGGAACGGTTTTATTTCGTTTGCGAGCTTCGCGGATGACGGTCATGGCAATGCTATCATCACTGGCGAACACGCCGTCTATTCCCGGCTTTTCGTCAAATAACGCCGCTACCGCAACTGCTGTTGATTCTTGCTTTAAAATTGGCTCTATCTCACAGGTGAAGGCTGGTAAACCTGCTTCTGCCATGACGGTTTCGTAAGCATTTCGGCGCAGATTTGCCGGTGTTTCTAGATTACCTGGTCCGTTAATATGGACAATGGTTTTACAGCCTTCTGCTATTAAATGCCTTGTTGCAAGTTCGCCACCCTTGAAATTATCAGAGGAAACAACAGGAATGTTGCTAGAGAGATAGTGGTCAAACGCAACGGTTGGCAGATGGTGCGTATCATAATCAATTAGACCACGATTGTATGTACAGACGATGACACCGTCAACTTGATTGCGCCGCAGCATCTCCCAATACTTCTCTTCCTTCTCCACGTTATACAAGCTGTTGCACAGCAAAATTTTCAACCCTGCTTCGGCACAGTGGTGTTCAATTCTCGCTGTCAGCTCACCGTAAAACGGGTTGGAGGTCGTTGGCACAATTAGGCCAATCAGGTTGGAACGCTTGCTGAAGAGCGATCTTGCTAAGTCATTGGGCAAGTAATTTAGTTTTTCCATCGCCTGATAGACATTTGTTCGTGTTTCCTCGCTTATGTAGCCCCTATCATTTAAAACTCTAGAAACGGTCGTTGGCGACACACCCGCCGCTTTGGCAACATCGCTAATTTTTGGCTTCATTGCGTTCACCTCATTTCTTCTACTAAGTTACAGTCGCCATCATCTTATGTGCGCAACGGTTTGAGCCTTGCTTCGATTTCTTTGCGCTGTTGTTCAAGGAACGGCGGCAGCGAGAGTTTTTTTCCTAGCTTGTCGCTGTTCTCGTCAATCGCAAATCCTGGTCCATCGGTCGCAAGTTCATAGAGGATGCCGTTCGGCTCTCGAAAATAAAGCGATTGAAAGTAATAGCGATCAACAAACCCTGACGTTTGGAAACCTTCTTTTTCTAGCAGCTCAACCCACTTCTTTAACTCTTCTGCATCCGTCACGCGAAAAGCAAGATGATGGACGCTGCCTTTGCCTTCTTTTGCTAATGGTAATTGCTTGTTTTGCGTAAGGTGCACTTGTCCGTCAAGTCCGGCATTCGCTGTTTCAAATACCGTATACTCGCTTCCTGATTTTTGATAGGAACTGACTTTTGTAAAGCCTAGCACATCGGTTAAAACGAGCGCACTAGCTTCAAGGTAACGAACGGTTAGCGTCGCCGGCCCAAGTCCAATAATGGCATGTTCGGCTGGAATCTCTCTTGTCTCAATCCCAGTTCTTTCACTGTTTGAAGCAGAGATTAGACTCAGTTCATGCCCTTCAGGATCTTGAAAAGGGAGCGCTCGCTTGCCGTCTATCACTTCAATATCTTGATGATTCACTTGAAAGCGCGTAAAGCGTTCCTGCCAAAAGCGAAGCGCTTCATCGGATGGGACGACTAAAGAAACAGTCGAAATTCGATTTGTTCCAGCGACTTTTTCTTCGCTAGTTGGGATTTCAAAAAACGTTAGTTCCGTACCAGGCGAACCTTGTTGATCGCCATAAAACAAATGATAGAGATCAGGACTATCTTGGTTGACCGTTTTTTTCACAAGGTTCAAGCCGAGGATGTTTCGGTAAAAGGCAAGGTTGACTTTGGCATTTGCGATAATGGATGATACATGATGTATCCCGTTTAGTTCCATCTTTTTGTAGCCCTCATTTCATTTGATTATTCAATGGTTTCATTATAAATTAAAAATAAGTAGACGAATAGGAGGACCTCATGCAATCCTTTATCCATAAAAGTTCGAATCATCAAGATGTCTTTATTGTACTACACGGGAGCGGCGGCAGAGAAACCGACCTATTAGATGTTGTTGGCGAAGTGGACCCTAATCTGTCTGTTCTCGGCATTCGCGGTCAGGTCGCAGGAAAAGGCTTTCGCTATTTTAATCGCCCTGTGCATGGGCAATTTGATTTTGCGGAAATTGAGAAGAACACCCACAAACTTGCTTCCTTTATTGCTGATGAGCAAACGAAACATGGACTCACAAAAAGTTGTCTGCATCTTGTTGGTTATTCAAACGGAGCAAACATGGCTACAAGCTTATTGTACACGTATCCAGCAATGTTTGAGTCGGCTATGCTGCTGCACCCGAGCCATTTATTTAAAGACACGGAAACACGTGACTTACGAAGTAAACCCATTTTCATCTCGTCTGGGGCGCGAGACACGATTACGCTCCCTGGAGAAGCTGTTGCTCTAAAGGAACAGCTCACCGAGTACGGCGCCGAAGTGACCTTAAAATTAACCGATCATGGCCACGAGTTAACCACTCAGGCAATTGAAGCCGCCAGAAACTGGTGGAACAAATAAAAAGGAGACAGGCCTCCCTGTTCTCCTTTTTTTCTACTTGTATTGGTACTTCAATGCACCACTTGGACAAAGCTTTACGGTCGCTTCAACTTTTTCCGCGTCCGCTTTGTCAGGCTCAATCCAGGGCCTTTTCTTCGTATCAAATACTTCTGGGGCTGTCCCTACACATTTGGCAGCGTGTTCACAAAGGTCTTTATGAAAGAAAACATCAATCGTTTCACCATGATAGCGCTTGTATCTAGCTTCTAGAAGATCCTGTTCATTCATCCAAAAAAACCTCCTTATCTATTAATAGAATCATAGCACAACCAGCACTCCTTTTCAGTTATGATAGACTTATAAGATAGATTGACGAATAAGAAGGAGCTGAACAAATGAACACGAACCGATCGATTGCCATCATTTGTGGGAGTTTGCGAAAAGACTCCTACAACCGTAAGTTAATGAACCTCATCAGTGAAAAAGCACCTGACCATTGGACTGTATCCGAGATTCAGATTGAGACGCTTCCTTTCTACAATGCGGACATTGAGGCAGAGGGTGATCCAGAAAGCGTCCACATGTTAAAAGAAGCCATTGGACACGCAGATGGAGTGATTGTTGTCACCCCTGAGTACAATTCGGGCACGCCTGCCGTGTTAAAAAATGCTTTAGACTGGGCCTCTCGTCCGGTGAAAACGACGGTATTAAAGCAAAAACCTTTTGCGATTGCAGGCGCTAGTCCAGGTGGAGCTGGAAGCGCTCATTCACAAAATCAAGTCCGACAAACATTGCTCACGCTAGATGCCTACACCATGCCCGGTCCGAAGCTATTAGTGAGCGCTGTGCACCAAAAACTAAACGATGAGCAGACAGCGCTAAACGATGAAGGAACGGTTCGTCGAGTCGAGAAATTTGTGACTAGCTTCGACGCATGGATCAATCACTTTAACTAAAGGAGACTCGCCCTATGTTAATTCATGAAGATCACAAGCATGTTTATTATAAAAATGGCGATGAAGTAGCTGGCGAAATTACGTTTAAGCCAGTTGGCTCTAAGAAGATCATCATCGACCATACCCATGTTCATTCCGATCACCGCGGCGAAGGTATAGCCGAGGACCTCGTTTATTCGGTCGTGGAGCGGATGCGTAAAGAAGGCAAGAAGATTGTCCCGCTCTGCCCGTTCGCCAAAAAAGAGTTTGAACGCAACGCTGATTATCAAGATGTTTATAGCGAAAAATAATTTTTTAGATTGGATTCGGTGAAAAAGCTTCCGCATAGAGTAGGTAATTTCCACTCCAGGGGGAAGCTTGCCGCGGAGGAACGGCTGAGCCTTAGCAGTCTTCGTTCTGCTAAGTCTCATACGCCCCTTTTTCCGCTGGCGTCACCGCCTTTCTTTCCAATTAACAACAAAAATTAGCATCTTCATCCTTTGGTTTTTTTAATAAAAAAAAACAAACTGAGTCTTTCAGAATTTGATTCCAGATCTCAAAAAGGTCAACGCTGATCTTGACTGTCTCGAAATCGTGACCTTATTATGAAGAATTTGCCGAACAATAGCTGGTTAGAAACAAAAATAAAAAAAGGCGGAATCGTTTTAATAAAACTCTTCGGCCGTTACCACTTTATGCTACTGCTCGATCTTTGACTTACGTTTTTCCGACCATACTAGATGAAGCGCCGTTAATATCGCTGTGACCGGAATGATAAGAGCAACACCAATACCCGCACAGAAAATCGTAATCATCTCACTCGCAAACACTTTTGAATTGACCATTGCGCCAATCGAGTAGGACAAGTCTTTGAACCAGATCAACAAAGCAAGCTGACCACCAAAAAAAGCAAAAAACAATGTATTCGCGTTTGTGCCAAGAATGTCTCGTCCAATCTTCATTCCAAATACAAACAGCTGCTTGACGCTATAGTCTTTTTGCTGGCGCTGAAGTTCCTGCATCGGCGAAGCAATCGAAATTGCCGTATCTGCAACTGCCCCGATGGTACTCATTACGATGACCGAGGCAGCGAGCTGAGTAAAGTCGAGCCCAATGTACATCGAAAACGAGGCGAGCTCTTCAATTTCTTCCTCACCAAAACCTTGGATGAGCGCTAAATCGGTAATGAGCCAAATAAACGCTAGTGAGCCGACAATCGTCAGCATCGTTGCCACAAACGCTGTAATTGCTTTACTGCTCCATTCGTTGATAATAAATAACGTCGCCGCGGCAATCAGCGTACACGCAATAAACGTAATAATCATTGGGTGGAAGCCAGGATTTGTCATAAACACAATGGCTACAAATAAAATCCCGAAGTTTAAAAACAGCACCGCGAACGAGCGGGCACCTTTTTTTCCACCGACTCCAATCATTAAAATGAATAGTACAAGCAGCAAGGCCGTGATAACATTCATTCGGTCACCTTCTTTCTTTTAACAAAGAAGAGCGACACATACAATCCAATCGGAATCGCTAGCACGATGCCGATCCCACCAACTAATGCCCGAGCAATCTCCAGTGACAAATTCATTGAAAGCATGAAATCAAGCGGCGAATGGTTGCGGAAATACAGCAGGAGTGCAGGAATCGAGCCACTGACGTAGGCGAAGAACATGATGTTCGTCATCGTCCCCATCACATCTCGTCCAATCTCTAATCCAGACTGCTTCAGCGTCTTCATATCAATCTTCTTATCTTCCTCAAACATCCCAAAAACCGACGCCGACATCGTGATTGCCACGTCCATCACCGCTCCAAGCGAGCCAATCAGCAACCCGGCAAGAAAAACCAACTCATATGGACGCGTCAAAAACTGCATTTCTTCAAACCGAAGACCTTCTCCATCAAAGGCTCGGATAACAAGAAAAGCAAGCAGCATCGTAATTGCCGTCACAATTAGCGTCACTAGAATCGCCGTATACGTTTTTCGATTGGCCCCATTTACTAGCAGCAGCGTCACGATCGTGAACAGAACTGCACTTACGCCAGCAATCGGCAACAACCAGCTGTTCGATGTCTGCATATACACATCAAGCGCAAAAAACAAAATGAGACCGTTCACACCTAAGGACAGAGCCGAATATAGCCCCTGCCGGTTTCCTACTGCTACAAGTACAAACAAAAAAAGCCATCCGACGGCAACTAAATAATGATCCCGCTTTACATCATTTATCGTCCCGTTCAGCACATCCTCCTCGACCGAATCGGCATAGACAGATACAAACAGCTCATTTCCTTCGCGAAATTCAAGGTCAAAACCACCCGAAGCAGAGAACGAGTTTGTCAATTCAATCTGTCTGCCTTCATAGTCTCCATTCAAAATTTCACCAAGAAGCCGCTGCTCGTAAAGCACGTCCTCGTTTTGAAAGGTATCAACAACCTCTTCCTCACTGATTAGCTCTGTTTCGACGACCTTGGCGATCGACCGCTCATAGAAGGAATGATTGTTCCACACAAACAATAAAGAAGCGAGACAAAGCACAACAAGAACACTAATAAACAAGGCTCGCTTTTGTAAAAACAATCCAATACCCATTCCGATTCCCTCTTTCTGACATTCCGTTCTAACAGAATAGCAAGTTTGGGGACTGGCGGTCAATCTTCATTTACTTTTTAGAATCGATAGGTTATATTTGTCAGTTCCTCTGACACGTCCCACAGCTTTTTCATTCGCGCCTGCTCGAACACATTTGCTTTTGGGGCTTCGATTGTTGGCTTTCCTTTTCGACCTCCAGCACCATCAGGTCCAATTAACTCTCCCCCAACTAAGCGTTCATCAGACGCAGCCATAATAATGGGCAGTGCGCCCTGATCTGCCGGTTGGCTAAATAGCTTCAAAAAAGGCTTAACATACCACGGCGTTTCTTTTTTGCCTAATGTAAACAAATTCGTAGAAGAAAGACCTGGGTGTGCAGCAATGCTAATCGTTTTGTTTTGATTACTCGTTAAGCGATCATTTAGCTCTCTCGCAAACAACAAGTTCGCCAATTTACTTTGACCATAAAAAGTAGAGCTCTTATAGCCATTGATGCCATCTAGATTATTAAAATCGATCGCTCCATAGCGATAGGCGATTGACGTCAACGTAACCACTCGCGAAGCTTCTCCTTTTTCTAACAGTGGCAGAAGTAAACCCGTTAACGCAAAATGGCCAAAATGGTTGCTACCCATTTGCAACTCGAACCCGTCCTCCGTCATTGAAAAAGGTGGCATCATCACGCCAGCATTATTAATCAGAATGTCCACAACGTCTTCTTTCATTGATAGCGCCTTAGCAAACTCATGCACACTATCAAGTCTTGAAAGATCTAATTCAGCGCATTGCACATCTGCTTTCGGATGGAGATGCAAAAGCTCTTTTTCCGCTTTCATGCCTTTTTCCATGTTTCTCACGGCCAAAATGACACGGTCTCCTGCACCTGCAAAGTGTTTAGCCGTTTCTAGACCAAGTCCACTATTCGCGCCTGTAACAATAACAACTTTCTTTTTCATAGCTTGATCTCCTACTCTATCATGTTGTATTAACAACGTATTTTCTGCATCTTCATTTTTAGTAGATCCTCTATTTTAACGTGGAGATGACTAAATGCACAAAAAAGAAAGCCCTTCGCTAAGCAAATAAAGTCATGTACAAGGTGACAGACAGTAAAGGGACTTTCTGATGAATGAGTTTACTATTAGGAAAGATCGCGTTTGAGGTAATTCATTTATACGATTTAAACACAAATACTCATAAGATAATAGAATTCTATAAAAAGATATGAACATAAATAAAATTTTAACTGCTGTGCATGAAGTATGTATAGACACTCTCTATCTCCTATTTATACTCTCCTTCACCTCTGCACAATACTGCTCAACCCGCTCTAAATAATGGGCTGCTTTACCTGCATCCTTCTCATGCAGGGTAAACAAAATCACGAGCATTAGCGCTGTATCCAGTCGGTAAATTGTTTGAATGATTGGCTTTGTTTGAAGCAATCGTTCGCTTTCTGGATAGCCTTGCAAAAAAGCAGCTTCATCAATTTCTGCAGATTCTGAGATTCGCATCAGTTCCGCAACCGGGGAGCCAACATAGGCGTTATCCCAATCTATCAGTGCTTTTATGTTTCCATGTTGCCCGAGAAAATTCGGTCGCCTAACATCAAGATGAAGCAGCACTCGTTTCTCCTTCACGCTTTGCAAGATCGTTTGTAAAAATGTAGTCGGAAGAATTGGCAGCTTCCTACCCGTTAGCTGGTTCACTTCTACTATGCGTGAAGCAATGCGTTTGGCGACAATTGCTTCAAACGGATCGTCTTCTTGGTCAACCAGCTTCAGATTATTGACTGGCATTTGATGAACCGCTCCAATCATTCGTCCCATTTTCTCTGCATCAATTAGAGCTTGATCACTTTCAATTAATTCAGATACTAAAAAGCGAATCTCTGCTCCTAAATAGAGGTGATGCACGGTTGGGACCGGAATGCCGTGAACACTGCAATAAGCAGTAAGCTGCGCTTCTTTTTCTAATGACCGTGTCTCTAATTCTTCATCTGCTCGCCACGGTGTGCGGATGACAAGCTGTCCTAAGCGGGCATCCTTTAGTCGGAATACGGCATTATCGACGCCTTCGCTGAAGAAACGCAGTTCGCCGCCAATGTCATATTCGCTTTTTAAACAGTGCGAAAGCTGCTGTTGTAATGCTTGAATCTGGTTCATTTTATTTTCCATGGATTCTCCTTTATTCTTAAAGAAACAAATTTACCTCTGCTCTTGTTAATGTCTTGAGTGAATAGCCTTGCTTCATTTTTTCTACGATCAAATTTACTCCGAAGTAGTAACCGCTCTTCTTATACTTTCCATCCTCATTCGCCATAAAATAGGCTTTCATCCGCTCTCTACTTAGCTTCTCGCAAAAATCGGCGCGAATATCTGCTTCAATCTCGGCCTCATTTTCCTTCAGCTTCAAGTAGTCATCTTCAGAGATCGCTAGCACCTGTTGAATCTGTTCTTCAGTAAGTGGTCTATTCTTCATTAGTAAAGGAGCTAAAGTCGCTAAGCCTTCAGCAATAACAAGATCACCGACGGTCATTTCCGTTTGCGTCAGGTTTAAAGCATGGAAGCGGATGAGATGATTGTACTCATGCATAACGAGCTCTGCGAACGAATTCTTGTTAATCCTCTCCCAGCCGAAAAAGAGAAAAGGTCGGACCATTTGATCGCTCCATTGTGCGGTACCGTCAATATGACCGAAACCAACGAGTAGATAGGTATCATACAACTGCTCTTGGCAATAGAATTGGTCGCACGTTTGTAACGTTTCCCTTATAAGCTGTAACGTATCATCTTGGTCGATTTGCTGAAGCTGACTAATGTATTCGTTCATTTCGTCGTTTCTTATAGAGGCTAAAACCGTCTCTTTCGGTAAGTGATACAACGTATGAAACAGGGATTGATAAACTTTTTGTGCTGCTTATACAGCGACTCCCAAGCGTTTAAATAGGAAGCTGACCGCTCAAGTTCCTGCATAAAATCATTGTAACCATTGATGATCAATTGCTCGTCCCCTCTTTTCTAACTTTCATCGACATTCAGATTGTGTTCACGAACAGCATTTACTAGAATAGTAGTTAGAAGTAAGAAAATTTCATAAACGGAGGCTATTAAAATGGAGTTTGTTGTTGCGCTTCTCGTTGGACCAACACTTGCGGTTATACTCGGGATCACTGGTTACTTACTGACAAAAACGTTATTCATTGCCCCGCTCATTGTTGCGATTGGGACAACGATTGCAAGCTTCACCCTTTTTAATTCTTCTTTTCTAGTCTATGTATTTGTTTATTCCATTCTTGCTTTACTTAGCGGCTGGCTGTTCAGCTTGTTAAAGGAGAGGTAGCGGCATTTACGCCCAACCTCTCTTAGCTTGAATGCCACGCTTTTCGCAAAATCCCCTGCACGAATTCCGTCTTCCCGTCTGTATATTCTTCACGACTGCCGGCCGTTTTAGCTAACTCACGCTTGATTTGCTCATAGATTTTCACTTCCTCAGGATGCTTGCGTAAATAGTCGCGAAAAGCTAGATGCTCGCTTAAAGCTGGGCTATTTTTCGGGCAAACATAGAGGTGATGTGTCATCCAAACGGTTGATCCCTGACTGAATGGAACAAATTGATTCTCTCTAGCAAACGCTTCTCTGCCCTCAATCCCTTTATTCCCTTCATGAATATAGCCAAGCTTGGTTAACCGCTCTGCCACCAGTGGGAATTGGGCTTCTTCCTTTAATATGAGATCGAGGTCAATGATTGGCTTGGCGCTCAGGCCGACAATTGATGTACTACCCACGTGCTCAACTGCTTCGAGGTAATCACCCACTTCTTGTTGGATCGTCTTGCTCAATCGAAGGAAAATCTGCCTCCATTCCTCCTTGTAAGGCTCGATCGTGACAACTTGCTTCATTGATCTTCTCCTCTCATTTTTAACAATGGGATGTTACTGGAAATTTTATTGGAGAGACCAACTCCCCTAATACAAACAAAGCATCGTCATCATCTGAGACCGTTTCAACCTGCATTCCTTTCAGCTCAAAACCAGGCGTGAAATGACAAACGATCTTTTCTGTTGTTGGCTTCATGCATGATGCTAACACTTTGTCTATTTTCGGCTCTTGTAGAGAAATCACATCATACAGCTGCAGCGTGTCTTCCTCATGTTCCATTAACACGATTACGTCCAGCTCTGCTATATAATAGATCATTTCAGCAAACGGAATTGCAAAATAAAAGAGTAAGAGCGCATCATTGTTAGCCACATCCACTTGATTTGATTGACTGACGCGGTGTTTCGCGTAGAATTCTAGCAATTCACGATCGTGGTCCAGTGATACCTGTTGAACGGCGTGTCCCTGCTCTACGCTTAGGTCCGCCTCCTTCACATCAATCGTATAAAGCGATTCATGCACCCTCTTAAAGCCATAGCGGGGATAAAAGTCGAGCACCGCTTTGTTCGCATACAAGTAAATCATTTCACCAGCGTAAACGCGTAATAGATGCTTCATCAATCGCCCCGCCAGTCCACGCTTTTGATGAGCTGCGGCGGTCATGACGGTGCCAACTTGAATGGCGTTGTATAGTTTCCCATTTAGAATAAGCGTCATTTTAAAGATAGAGGCGTTTGCCACGACTTCCCCTTCGTACAAGAACGAATAAGGAATGTAGCGCTCGTCCCAATAGCCTCGTTTGTACCACGCTTTAAAATCAAGTCCAAACGTCGCAATAGCCAGTTTATTAAAGCTTTCTCTCAATCTTTCATTCTTGCGATAGTTAGACACCAATTGGTAGTCATTCATTGCTCGTTCCTCCATAATCTGTTATGGTAGTTTCATTTTAACACGTCAGAACTAGAGGTGAACCGATGAAATCGTTTAAATTAAGCCTTTCAGACAGTGACGCTACCGAGTTAATTCGCACTCATTATAAGGAAGCCGAGCAAATCTCTTCAATCGATATGGGCGAGTTAAGCAAAGTCTATCAGTTTCGAACAGATGATAACGCCTATGTTGTCCATTTTCGACTAAAGGAGGAAAGCTTGCTAAAAGCAGAAGCAATCTATGAGCAGTTCGGTTCATTGTTGCCTATCCCCCGTACGCTTCAGCGCGGGACAAAAAACGGGGTGCATTATTTAATCAGTCAAAAAGCAGACGGCGCTCCCGTTAGTGCTTTAACAGAAGAAAAACAGTCTCAAATATCAACTCATTTAGCTGACGTTTATTCCCAAATTAATGAAACGAAAACGAGCGCAGCATTCGGAATCATTGAGCCAGGCAAGCAGCCAAGCGACTCATCTTGGCTGGCTACGCTAGAGCGTTTCTTTATCGAAGAAGAAGACAGTTTTTACGGACGCTGGAAAACGTTATTCACAAACAGTATGTTAGAAAAAGACGTTTTTGAGCAAGGCTATAAGAAAATGATGGAGCTTGCCGCTTATGCGCCAAAACAACCCTATTTGGTACACGGCGATTTCCATACAGGTAATTTCATCGCGGCTGGCGACCGCATCACGGCAATTGTTGATTGGGAGATGGCGATGCAGGGCGACTTTATGTTTGATCTAGCCGGGCTCCATTTCTGGTCGCCTCATTTGCAGTTTCCTGATAAAATGAAGGTCATTTGGCAGGAGCAAGATAAGACGATCCCCTACTTTAAAGAACGACTTTATGCAGGTCTACTCTTTAAAGCAACCGATGGACTCCGCTTTTACGCAAGACAAGACCATCCCGGTGGTTACGAACTGATGAAAACGAAGCTAAACGAGCTGCTTCTCAATCTCTAAGCATTCCGCGCTGTGCGGAATGCTAGTTTCATGTATGAGCCGCTCACAAATAAGAAAGACTTGTAAAAAAAGCTAGGAGCTGCACATTCATGTTTAAAAAGGTTGATCTTTTCAGCAAAAATGTATCGATTACGAATAAAACGACGACCGTCACAAAAACCAAAAACGGCAAGAAGCTGTTTACCTCATCGTTTAAAACAAATGCTAACAAATAATTCCACAGCCTCTGCTGTTCTTGTTATAATTGAAGAACGAGTTCGTTCTAAGGATGTGACGCATGAATCTCAATTCAATTATTGAAAATGGAAAAAAATATGGGTTTGTCGCTTTTGTCGCCTTTCTTTTACTCGCGCTCGTATTGCGCTCTGTATCTGACAATGCAGATAGACTGCTTGCTCAGCTCCACCGATTAATGGGACAACCGTTCCACGTTTCTTTTTTGCGCTATTCAGACTCACAGCACGATTTGGTTCAGATGCTACAGTTTATCCTGCTTTCTGTGCTCTACGCCAGCCTCGCTGTAGGCATCTATACACTTGTTCGCTTCTTCATAAGACGACAGGCAGCAGCACCGGACTTCGGCTATTCAAGTCGGGTTGTGATTGAAGAACGGCTGTCGGAACTGATTCATTCGATTGAAGAAAACAAGCATATTAGCGTCATCCAACAAAACTTACAGCATTACTTTGATGGGCTGTCAGTCGAGCTTGCGAAAGTTCTTAATGTGAAGCCCAAAGATTTTTCCACTCACTGGTTTTATACAGATACTGGCGGCTACTTAAAAGTGCTCAGGAATGTGCAGAAAGAAAAAGACCTTGTTGACGAACTAATTGCCTCCTCCATCCGCTTTAAGCAAAATCGTGTGCAGGATTCGATTCAGATCAAAAAACCTGAATCAGCCATTCATGATTTCCTCCTTATTCGAAACTATGGAAACGTGAAGCTAGGTTTAGCCATCTGTTTATATAAACCAAATCTATTGACGAGCTCGGTTGAAGAGAATATGATTAACTTAACATCTGATATTGCTTTACTCGGTTTAAATGATGAACTATTCGGGGAAATACAAATTAAAGTCGAGTCTTAAAAAGGAGGTCATCCACATGTTTGGTTTTAGCAAAAAAGAACATCAAGCTGAGAAGAGCTTTCAAGTTAAAAAAGCCGTGTCTGCCAGCAACACAAAAGGATTTGCGCGCGTTTCTTTATTGGACAAGCCTTCAAACATAGTGATTGAAAGCGACTCCGAAAAAGGCATTCCAGCAAGTAACTAACACATCAGACACAAGCGCCCTTTGCGGCGCTTTTTTTTTGTTTTAAAGGACTAGACACTTATATCACAAAGTGATATAGTTCATTTAATGATATATCACTTTATGATATAAGTTTAAACAGATGGAAGGGATATCGGTGAAGCAATCGGAGCATGTAACAGACTCGATGTTTTACATAATGGCAGCGCTAACCGAACCTCGGCACGGCTATGCCATCATGCAAATTATTGAAGAAACAACAAGCGGTGCCGTCAGCATCGGACCAGCTTCCATGTACACGATTATAAAAAAACTGCTAAAGCAAGACTGGATTTGTCCATCAGATGAAACGAATTCAAGACGTAAAACGTATAGATTAACAGGAAAAGGAAAAGACGTTTTGCGTAGCGAAGTGACACTCCGAAAACAACTTCTTGCCTTAGCGGAAAAGGGATTACAGGAGGGGCTTATATGAGCCAAACAAAGTATATGATGTCAAGTGGTCTCGCATTTTCGGAGGAAAAAGACTTGAAAAAGCTGCGGCAACACTCATTAAAAGGTTGGCATGTTCAGGGTTTTCGTCCAGGCGGCTATTCTCTCCAGAAAGGAGAAAGCACAGATTACATATATGCCTATGACTATCGGCTCCTAGCTACGAATGAACAAGATGAGTATCTTGAGCTGTTTACTAGCTCTGGCTGGACTCCTATTGCGTCAGAAGCAGGCATCCATTTATTCCAAGCGCTCCCGGGGACAAAACCGATTCACAGTGACCAAGAATCAACGGTCGAAAAACACGAGTCAATTAGCCGGTTTATGCGTGCGTTAGCTTATCCAGTTATCCTTTTAACAATAGCACTTTGGCTTGGTTGGCTTTTTGCTGAAGGAGCGTTACAAACTGGTTTGTTCTATGGAGCTTTAGCGCTAACACCGCTCGCTCTTCCACTAGCTTGGACCGTTCTAACTTTAGCGGGAAACACAGCAAAGGCAAAAGGAAAATCGCTGTATCAGTTTACGACATTGATGCTGCCCTTCGCCCTTTTCTTAGCACTTATCGTCCTTTTAACGGACAACATGGCAAGCGCTATACGCATGGGAGCTTCGATGCTGGTTTGTGGAGCCGCCTTCGCCCTTATATTTTCTTTTTCTCTATCGCTTTTTGACAAGTATAAACAAAAAAACGGTTAGATTGGAGTACAGAACTATGACAAAAAAATGGCATTATGCAGGATTATCTCTCGTACTACTAGCAGGTCTAGCAGCCTGTAACAACGCAGAAGACGAGACTGACGGTGACGCAGAGCCCGATAACGAAACCACTACAGGAACAGACGAGGTTGAAGAAGGAAACGGTGGGTTTCTTTGGAAAATAGAGCATGAAGATACAATCGCTTATTTACAAGGAACAATTCACGTTGGACGTGAGGATTTCTATCCATTAAACCCTCAGACTGAAGCGGCTTACGAGCAAGCGGATGTTGTTTTGCCAGAAGTTGATATTGTGAATGCCGATGAAACAGAGCTAGCAGAAATGATGACTCCTTCTACCTTACCTGATGACGAAACGATTGCTGACTATATTTCTGCTGATCACTATGCGGAACTGGAAGAGATACTTAGCGCCAATGGCATTCCAATGGAAATGTTTGAATCGTTTGAGCCGTGGTTTCTAGAGAACTTATTGCTCGCCATTGGCATACAATCTAGCGATCTTCAAGACACACATGGCGTTGAAGAATACTTCCTATCCCGCGCTGTGGAAGATGGGAAAGAAATTCGCGAGCTAGAGACAATTGAAGGGCAGTTTGAGATGATGTCAGGGTTTTCGATTGATACGCAGGTGCAGCTGCTTGAAAGCGCCATTGATACGTTTGAAGAGGCAGCTGACGAACTTGACGCAATGGGTGAATCATGGCTTGAAGGTGACATTGAGGCAATGGAAGCGATATGGCAAGAGCTGCTTGATTCAGATGTGGATGAAGAATATACTTACGAATTAAACGATGCTCGCAACCTTGACATGTCCGAAACGATTGACGAGATTCTACAGGAGAACAGCGGACAAACGTATTTCGTTTTTGTCGGCTCGATGCACTTAGTTGCTGAACCAAGCATTGTCTCTATTTTAGAGGAAAAAGGCTACACGGTTGATTTTATCTACTAAGAATAAAGACCAATGAGCGTGATGCGCCCATTGGTCTTCTTGCTTTACTTCAATCCATTTTCGTCAATCACTTGTTTAAACCAGGAACTGCTTTATTGAGCCGTCATTACAGAACCGGGAAATCGCTACAAATTGATCTTTAACTGCATGGGCCATGGGTAGTCGATCTTTATTCTAGTCACGGGTAGATCTAGTTCTTTAACAGGGCAGAGAAGCACAGTTTTTCAAATCCCGATATTCTCCTTTAGGCTCTTATCTCGTCTGGAAGATCTTCTGTTGCGATTGCTTTCGGCGCATCTGCTGTGCCTGCCTCCACCGCGACATCGTAAAACCAACATTTGTAGGTAACCATGTCCATTGTTTTTTGCAGCATCGCCATTTTTTCTTCCACAGCTCGTTTTCGTTCATAAAACATATTCTGACGCAATGTCAACGTTTCGTCTCCTTCCACATACCAATCGATAAACAGCTTAATTTCTTTTAATGGCATCCCGGTCGCCTTTAAGCAGCCGATCAGCACGATCCACTCCAAATCTCTCTCCGTAAACATGCGCCGTCCGTTCGAGTCACGCTCCAGAAAAGGCAATAAGCCTTCTTTTTCATAGAAACGTAATATATAAGGAGATAAGTCTACTTTTTCTGCCACTTCACTGATCCCATAGGTCATTGTCTCAACTCCATTCTACTCTCATTATAATTGTTCGAGTTCGCTCTAAGTCAACGGGCATTCTACATCAAGATGCTTTTACAAACAGTTTCACAAGGATTTTTTTCGCCTATGTCGAATAAGGTCAAAAAGGAGTGATTTCAATGAAAAAATGGCTCTTCCTCATGTCCCTCCTGTTTCTCGGAAGCTGTCAGTCTGTCCCCTTTGGGCTAAATGAAAACACCGGTGGCGATGCCTTTACGACGTATGAATACGAGCCGTTTAGTGGGTTTGTCAGCGATGTGTATGAATCATCTGCGCTCATAAACATTGATCATGGCTTGATTGATTTTTCCAATATGCCTAGCGAGATTGAAGTCGGCGACCGAGTCCGTATTTCCTTTAATGGCGATATTGCTGAATCCTTCCCCGCTCAAGCAGACGGCACGCGCAGTGAAATTGTCTCTCCACCAGCACCTGAAGGAGCGAGCTATTCGGAGAAAGAAGCGATTCAACAGGCGTTGAAACAAGCGGAAGAATTCCCACCTGGAGACGAATTTCTCGATTATCGCTACACTACATTTACAAACTATTTGGCAGAAAATGATGTGTGGGAAATTAGCTTGCACATATTTGGAGAAGAGGATGAACGGGTCTTTCAAATTGGAGGAGATGAAGAGATGGAGACAGACTGGGGCTACCTTTCAGCGAAAGATGAGCATTTTGCCTCCATTTTTACAGAAAGAGACGGCTTAGTCCAATTTACAAACCTAACGATTGAAGCAGCTATTGGCGATCGCATTCACGTCGATTATGATGCAACGACAAGATCTCTTCCGCCACAAGCAAACGGCAGCAACGCAAAGCTTGTACCCGCAGAAACGGTGGATGGTGCGTCTCTTTCAGAAAAAGAAGCGATTCAAGCGGCACTAGAAATAGCCCAAAATCAATCAGGCTCTGAAAACCCACTCCTCTACATAACCGCTGCGAATTATCTCGATTGGGAAGATAGCTGGGGAATCTCTTTATCCGACTTCTACACAGATGAGGCCCATTACTTACTGATTAACAGTGAAGGACAGGACAAACGAGCAAATCGTGACTGCGAAACGCATCCACTGACGGACTTTGCGCCAACATGCTTTACTGGCTTTGTTACTGAAAACCAGCTTATCAGCGACGGCATAAACGGCTTGATTAGCTTTAGTGGATTAAATCATTCAATTGAAATTGGCGATCGAATTGATGTCGTTTATTTCCTTGTTCGTGAAAGCTATCCAGCCAGTTCAGATGCCCATTTCTCAAAGATCATAACACCACCAAAACCAGAAGGTGCGTCTCTTTCAGAAAAAGAAGCGATACAAACTGCGATTGCTCGGTACCGTGAGCACGATCCAAAAACCGATTTTCCACCTATCATTACCTTTACGTCCTATCGAGAGAGTGATGATGTCTGGGAAATTACGATTGAAGATGAGCGATATGAAATAGAGTAATTCAAGATAGACGTTTGAATTGGGCCTCCAAAGGTTATGGATTTAGATCCCATATCTTGGAGGTTTCGCTATGAGCAAGCAAGGCAAAAAACCGCTTTTCGTGATAGGAAAACGGTGATGTTATGGTTTTTAGGCAGTTTAATCGGTACGCTAATCGGCACGTTTTTATTGTAGGGGTCTTTATGAATCGCAAAGATTGGTTTCTGTTCTTGGCTTTTTTTCTAGCAACCTTTGTCTTTGGTTTACTTACACGCATGATCCTGCAAGATGATTTGAACGCTAAAGCCATCTGGCCTGTTCATCTCGTTTTTTCAATTATTGTTGCTTTGATGTTTACCTTTATCACCATTCCGAATGAACGAAAAAAGAAATGATCACTAGTTTGGGAGGTTACTTTATGCTTGTTAAAAATCGGTGGTTGGATGGACTACTCGTCTTTACTTTTTGTTTTTTCTTTACCTACTTCTTACGTTTCTTGATAGCTGGTGGAGACTACCCTTTCTCCGACAAATGGGGTAATCATCTCGCCATGGCTACTGGTTTAACAATTGGATTCATTATTATACCCGCTTTTATTAAATGGAGAAAAAAGAAGCGATAATTCACTAATAAACCTCCTACGACCTCTGTCCCTCATTTTCAGCGAAATTTTCCCAACTCAAAAAACCGAATCACTTCACATCTACCTCACTCGTTTAGTATATAGTGAGATCAATAGATGCACGTATTCTAAGCGAAATGAGGAGTGGCCTTTGACAACGAACAAGCCTCGTTCATTACTGCGCTATCAGATGGTTTGGCGCTGGCATTTTTATGCTGGACTTTTGATTGCCCCGATCTTGCTACTATTAGCTATAACCGGTGGGCTTTATTTGTTTAAAGGAAATATCGAGGCGTCCATGTACAGCGAGTATCGCGACGTTACACCTGATGCTAGCGGCATTACGCTTGCGCCGAGCGAGTTAATTGGGAGCGCGTTGCTTACATACGAAGAGGTCGAGACCATTCGCTCTTACTCTCCTAGCGAGGAGCCGACAAAATCGGTTGAACTTGGCGCAACCTTTGTTGACGGCAGCACCGGCACGATTTTTATGAACCCCTATAGCGGTGAGGGCTTAGGTGTTTTGCTCGATCAAGACCGCGTAATGGAACGGTTAATCGAGCTTCACAGTGAGCTGATGCTTGGCACATTTGGAGATCGGGTTGTTGAACTTGCCGCTTCCTGGACGATTATTCTACTTGCGAGTGGGCTCTATTTATGGTGGCCGAGACGCCCGAAACCAAAGCTGCATGGTGTCTGGCTGCCGCGTTTTCGTAAAGGAAAAAAAGTGCTTGTGCGCGATCTCCATGCCGTCCCTGCAGCATGGCTCTCACTTGGGATTGCTTTTTTTGTACTAACGGGCATGCTCTGGACTGGGTTTTGGGGCAATGGCGTTCAGCATCTGGCGACAAGCACCGGCCATGGGTATCCGCCGTCGATTTGGATTGGCGATGCGCCGGGCTCACTGACCGAAGACGTTGCGGAATCATCGTGGGCGGCGCAGAAACTGCCTGTTCCCCTTTCAATGGATGCTCAGGGCTACGAGCAGATTTCGATTGATGACGTTGTCACAACCGGACTTCACCGCGAACTTCATCCAAGCTACACCGTTTATTTTCCAACTAGTGCATCAGGTTCGTTTACGCTCTCCGCCTTTCCTGAGCAAGCGAAAGATGAAGCCACCATGTATATTGATCAATATACCGGAGCTGTACTCGCTGATTACCGTTACGATGATTATGGAACGCTCGGAAAATGGATGGCAACGGGTATAACGATTCATAAAGGGCTTGAATTTGGGCTACTCAATCAATTGCTAGGCCTTCTAATCTGTCTTGGACTAATTTGCATTATCGTTTCTGGGTTTATTCTCTGGCTTCGCCGCAAACCAAACAGTCATATAGGAGCGCCAAAAGCATTATCTGTTCGCAAGAGCCGTGTTCTAATTGTACTGCTTGCTGGGTTTGCGCTTCTCTTTCCACTTGTGGCGCTTTCTCTTATTGTCGTGTTTTTGCTTGATTGGTTGGTTGTTCGTAAAAATAAGCGCTTTAAAGCTTTTTTTCGCGCATAGGAGGAAGGTTCATGCGGTTACTAGCCACCATCTTATTTTTTACACTCTTTACTTCTGCTTGTTCCTTCACGAGCAGCACCCCCGAGGCGTACTCGGATTTTAAGCCAATTGAAGTCCGCGTCTATTTGCCAGACACAGTAACCGATGGTGGAATCCAGACGATTTACGCCCATGTTTCCCAAGACGGGGAGGACATTATTGACGCTGAACTTGTTCGGTTTGAAGTCTGGTCTTCAACCCACGAGCAGCATGAATGGCTGGGGACGACAAATGAAGGAAACGGCATGTATGCTACCGAGGTCGATTTCACCGAAGAAGGCCTTTATTTTGCCAAAGCGCTCACTCAAGTCGGTGATTTATACGCAATGCCAACAAAACGATTTGCTGTCGGCAAACTCACGCCTGAAGAAGCCGATCAGTTAATTAACGGCAACCAGCAGCCCTATGCAAACGATCACTCCCATCATTAACAAAACGCATAAAAAAAGAGCGAGCCGCTGTCGAGCTCGCTCTTTTTAGCTTATTCGTTGCTCCTTTTCCGAACCAAATGAGCGCTTCTTCCTTGATTCCTGCACGATAACGACGGCCAACAGCACGAAGACCATTCCAAGATACTGCCAGATGCCAAGCTGATCGGAAAACAATAAAAACCCCATGATCGCCGCCACAACCGGCTCGACCGTCGCGATAATGGATGCCCGGCTCGACTCGACATACTGTAACCCTGTCGTATAAAAGATAAAGGCCAGCATCGTTGAGAAAAAGCCAAGCCCAATCACGAGAAGCAATATGCGCCACTCAACAAAATGCTCAGCCATCGTCCAAATACCACTGAACGGGGTGATCGCAAGGGTCGCGAACACAAATGTGTAAAACGTAACCGTAAATGGCTTGTACTTTGCCAAGGCAAACTTGCCAAAAATGCTGTACACCGCATAAAACAAGCCTGATCCCAGTCCAAGAATGATGCCTAAGAGTGAGACTGACCCGTCCAGACTAGGTAAGACACCAACGACAAATGCACAGCCGAGCAGCGTCATAAACAGGGCTATCGCTTTTCTCTGCGTTAACGCTTCTTTAAATAAAATTCGTGAAAAGACCGTCACAAACGCTGGCGCCGTGTAGAGCAGAATTGTCGCGATTGATATAGACGTTTGCTGCATCGCATAAAACAAACATAAATTAAAAAAGACGAAGCTAACGATGCCTGTCCCGACAAATAAGTAGCTGTCTCGCCAATTAATTTTCAGAAATGACCGATTGGTTTTAATCAACGTCAAATACACAAATAAAAAAAGCAATGCTGATCCCGCGCGCAACGTAACGACCTGAACGGGCGTAAACCCAACCTCATATAAGTAAGTAACGAAAACGCCGATGATTCCCCAGAGCACGGCGGCAATCACAATCATCAGATAAGCAAATCGTTTCTCCATTGACCTGTCCTCTTTCTATTTAGACATTCCCACACCCTTAATCATTACATTCCATATGTATGAAACCGGCACGACTTCTAGCTTGGAGTAAAACAGTGTAAAAAAGCAGGTTGTAGCAACTCTGCTTTTTTACAAATCATTAGCTATTTTGCGCCTCAAGCTTATCAAGTCGCTGTTCAATCTCCACTTTCCAAGCCTCAAATTGATGACAACTTGACCACTTTTGATTTTTTCAACCCCGGCAATCTCTTGTCGGATAGCTTTGAGTTCCTGTTCGTGAACACCAAATCGTTGCTCAAGCTTGTCCAGTCGATTGTTGATACTAATTATTTCACGTTTTAACATGCTAACCTCGAGCTTCAATTCTGCAACATCTTCTTTCAACTCCGCAATATCCGCTTTAACTCTCTAATCTCACCTTTCAACTCCGCGATACCCGCTTTAAACTCGCTACGCAAACTCTTAATATCATCGCTGATGCCCATCAAGATGTCCCTTAACTCTTTGTCCACTTCATCGCCCCCTTATTTACGAATAGACCTAGGTATAGATATACGTACCCGCACAATTATGTTGTGTTTAGTATACCATATACGCTGAAAAAAACAGCTTCCAACTGGAAGCTGTTTTACAATTTTTAGACGGTTTGCTCCTCAACTTGAAAAGCATCAAGCAGCGCGCGAACTTCGTCTGTTGATTTGGCATTCATCAACTGGTTGCGTAAATCACTGGCACCACGGAAATCCCGAACATAAATTTTAAAGAAGCGATGCAGCGGCTTAAAGGCGCGCGATTCAATCTGGTGGTATTTGTCGTGAAGGTCAAGCTGTAGACGCAACAGATTTAGCAACTCTTCGCTGCTATGCTCTCTTGCTTCTTTTTCAAACGCAAATGGATTCGTAAAGATGCCGCGGCCAATCATCACGCCGTCCACACCGTACTTCTCCACAAGCTCGAGACCGACTTGACGGTTGGGAATATCGCCATTAATCGTTAAAAGCGTCTCAGGGGCAATCTCGTCACGGAGCTTCTTAATTTCTGGAATCAATTCCCAATGAGCGTCAACCTTGCTCATCTCTTTTTTCGTCCGTAAGTGAATCGATAGGTTGGCAATATCCTGCTTTAAAATATGCGTTAACCAATCGCGCCACTCTTCTACGTACGTATAGCCAAGCCTAGTCTTAACGCTAACCGGTAGGCCACCCGCTTTTGCCGCCTGAATCAGTTCAGCTGCAACTTCCGGACGGCGAATCAAGCCACTGCCTTTTCCATTACCCGCGACGTTTTGCACCGGGCATCCCATATTCAAGTCAATCCCTTTAAAACCTTCTTCTGCCATGCCGATACTCATCTGTCTGTATAGGTCGGGCTTATCCCCCCATATATGGGCAACAATCGGCTGCTCATCCTCGGTAAACGTTAAGCGTCCGCGAACGCTCTGCTTCCCATCAGGATGACAGTAGCTTTCCGAGTTTGTGAACTCCGTGAAAAACACGTCAGGGCTCGCAGCCGAGCTAACGACATGTCGGAACACAACGTCGGTTACGTCTTCCATTGGTGCTAATATAAAAAATGGTCGTGGCAAATCACGCCAGAAATTTTCACTCATTGCTACATTCCTACCTTTTTTCATTTAGTGCTTCTATTAATAGATAGCAATAACTACTACTCTGCTTTTCAAGCTTCTTCCGGAGACAAAAAAAGACCCCGAATTCGATTTTACCGAAACCAGGGGCATTACCGCAAGTTTATTTTCTTTCTATATTGTGAAAAAGCTCCAAATGGTATAATAAAACAAATGTTGAGACAGGATGGATGACGATGTACTTGCTGGCGGTAATCCTTTTAGCGATCGGTTTAATCATGGCTTTGGTTCATATCTTTACAGGGTTTGCTCACGCGAATGAGGTCTTATCCATCGTATATAAAGTGTCACAGTTACTCCTGTTTGCTTCGCTTTTTTTCTTAGTATCTAAAGCGAGTTCTAAAAGGGAAAAGAGTGATGAGTAGGTTTATCATAGAGAGAAGAGATCAATTAAGAATTTAAAACCGCGGCGGTCTACCCTTCTCCTACCTCGACTCAATCCACTCCGTACTCTCCTCTTGCGCTTCTCGTAGTGCTTGCTCAACGGTCATCGTTCCGGTTAGGGCTCCTTCCGCCTTCGCTTGAAGGATGTAGCGTGGCTGCGAAGATGCCCACGGATAGCGCGGCGTGACGGCATTTGTCATTGCTTCAAGCACGGGAATCATTAGCTCCATCTCTTGAATGCTGTCCCATTCGGTCGCTTCTTTTATGACAGGGGTACTGCCCCACTCTTCCCACAGAAAACGCTGAAAGTATTCGCTGGAGCTGAACTTAATAAACTCCCAAGCGAGCTCTTTGTTTTGACTTGTTTCTCCGATTGCTAACGGGCTGCCGGAAAACATGCTGCCGACGCCGTCATTGTTTTTAAAGCTTTGCACAACGGGGAAGCGGTCTTCAAGTCCTTGGGCATAGACGGTTTTCATATTGCCGTTTCCTTGGTTAACGCCGATGGCGATGTTGTTACTTGGAGTTAACCAGCGTTCGTTTCCTTGACCATTTATAAAGCTTTTTGGCATGTATTCGGACAGCTCAATCATCGCTTCAAGCGCCTGGTTCATTTCAGTTGAATTAAAGTTCAGTTCAATCTCTTCCCAGCGTTGCCCGCTGCCCCATTCGCCGCCAAACCCCTCCATAAAGTTGGACAGGGTCAGCGCAGTATCATGCGTTCCCGTGAAGTAAATGCCGTAGTTTTGTTCGCCAGTAACCGGGTTTTCGCCCGTCATTTGCTTAGCTTTTTCCAGCACCTCTTCAACGGTTGGATAGTCAGATAGGGGTTCAACGCCCCACTGTTCAAACAGTTCATTGTCGTATTGAATAAAACGCCCATCTCCGAGTACCGGCAAGGAGTAGATCTCTAGTTCCTCGTCATCTGGTCCGAACGTCATCCAGCCTTCCACAAGATTGTCGTGATAGACGCTTAGATCAAAGTCATCTTCTTCAATAAACGGCTGCAGTGGTTCGAGCAGCCCTTGGGCGGCAAAGTCATTAACCCCCGGCATTTGGTAGACATCCGCTTGACTTCCGGCAATCATCGCTTGCGTATTAGGAACATAATTGCTCCATGGCATAATGACAAAATTAATCGTCACGCCGGGATGCAACCGCTCGAACTCTGCTTTAGCAGCATGTAAACCAGTTGATTTCTCGGCGGTAATCGGGTCGGTTGTATCTTGGTTTTTAAACTCGCCAATCAACGCAATCGTCAGATCGCTCTCTTCCGTTAATTCAGCATCTGTTTCTTCTTCAGGCAGACAACCAGACACCAGTATGAGTGAACTTACAGCAGCTAAAAAAGCAGGTCTACGGATTTTTTTCATCGGACGGTCCTCCCTCCTATTCTTTTAATCCGCTTAAAGCAATGCTTTGAATGATGTAACGCTGCAAAAAGACAAACACGATAATGATTGGCAATACGCTCATTGTGGCAAGCGCCATCGTCATTCCAGCAAGCGATGTTCCGTTTTCTAAGGAAAAGCTCGCTAAAAAGAGCGGAATCGTATGCAGTCGTTCAGCATTTAAAACAACAAGCGGCCAGACAAACTCATTCCAGTTGCCCATAAACGATAAAATGACTAGCGTTGCTGTAATGGGACCAGCGAGGGGGGCGTACACCTGAAAGAATGTTCTGAATTCACTCGCTCCATCGATTTGCGCCGCCTCTCGTAAACTATCAGGGATTTGATCAAAAAACTGCTTTGCTAGAAAAACACCAAAGCCATACAAGATTGATGGTAAAATTACCGGCCAAAACGTGTTCAGTAGCCCCGCCGCATTGAACATCGAGTAAAGCGGGATCAGGCGAGCTTCTATTGGAATCATCATTGTTGCTAGAACGAGGATAAACAATAGCTTCTTTCCTTTAAACCGCCCTTTCGAAAAGGCATAACCGCCAAGAAGTGCCGCTGATACTTGCAGGGCAACCGAACAAAATGTGACGAATCCGGAGTTAAGGTATGCACGAATAATTCGTCCGTTCTCAAACACAAGCTCATAATTAAATACGGAAAAAAGATCAGGAATAAACGTCGGCGGAAAGGGTACTTGGATATTAGCCATACGGTCAAAGCTAATGCTGACCATCCACACAAATGGCGCAACGACAATAATCGCAATAAAGAGTAAAACGACAAACAAAACGACCTGCGCAAGCTTTTGCTGTTTTTTCATCCAGTCCACCTCCTATAGTTTTAACCGCGTTAATTTTAAATTGAGCATCGTAAACAGCAAAATAATAAGGAACAGCAGCACCGTAATCGCCGATGCAATCCCAAACTCAAAGCCGCCAAAGCCTCGTTCATAAATAAGGGCAACCATCGTTTGCAGTGAACGGCTTGGGCTACCTCCCGCTCCGCCAAGAACAAAAATCTCTTGAAACCGCTGCAAACCAGAAATCCAGCCCATAATTAATAGAAAGGCAAATGTACCCTTCATATTTGGAATCGTGATAAAAAGCCACTGCTGTAATGGTGTTGCTCCGTCGATCTCAGACGCTTCATATAATTCTGGCGATATTGCCTGCAAGTTTGCTAGACAGATGATAATGACAAAGCCTATCCAGTGCCAAATCGTAAGTAAAATGACGCCCCATTTTGACGTTGCTGGGTCTGATAACCATGGTGATGGAGGCAAGCCAATTGATTGGAGCACATGATTTATCAAGCCAACTTCAGGCTGGAGCACAAACATAAAGATCATAGCCGCCGCGACAATCGATGTGACGTTCGGCAGGAAAAACAGCACTTTGAATAAGCTTTTAAAGCGGTTAATTCGGTTAATCATGCTTGCCAGTACAAAACCAATTGGTATTGCTAATAACAATTGGAAAAAGGCAATATAAAACGTATTGTAGACCGCATTCCAAAAAGCGTTCTGGCTGAGAACTCGTTCATAATTACTGAGACCGACCCAAGTTTCAATCGTTCCGTTTGAGTTATAAAAACTCAAACGGAACGATTCAAATACCGGGTACAAAATAAAACAAGCAATTCCAAGGAACGTCGGTAACAAAAAGAGATACCAGGTTAGCGTTGATTTAATCGATTTGTTTCGTCTCGTTTGAACATTGGCAGGGACCTGCATTTCTGTTTTCATCTTTTACCCCCGTTTCTCAGATTAAAAGATTCTTCGCTTCCAGCCATTTACTTTGGCGAGTGCTTCCGCAAAATAGTAATCGCCGTAGATGAGTGAAACATTCACATCACGACCGATTGGAAAGTTGCCCGTCGCATCTGTCAAAATCGCTTCCGAGCCTGCCGGAGTAAGTGCATGCGTCGTTAAGCCTTTTAAAATCGATCTTGCTGCCTCGCCGTACAGATGTTTTTCATGAACCGAAACATGGTCTTCTAACTCAAGTAAGCCAGAGGCTGCAATCGCCGCGGCAGAGCTGTCTTTCGGTGGGTTTTTCCGATCGACGCAGCGAAAATCCCATAGAGGAATGAAATCAGCTGGCAAAGCAGCAATGAAGTGGTGCGCAATCTTTTTTGCGGCTGATAAGTACGCTTCCGTGCCAGTATGGCGATACGCATTGGCAAAACCATACAAGGCCCACGCGTTTCCTCTGCTCCAGGCTGAGTCGCTTGCTTCGCCCTGTCCACCAATTGATTCAATAAACGAGCCGTCATATGGATCAAAGGAAAGGATATGGCTCGTGCTCCCGTCTTCCCTCACACCGTATTTCAGCGTTGTATCGGCATGGAGGCTGGCAATCTGGCCATAGCTTGGATCACCAGTGACCTTACTCGCCCAGTAAAGCAACGAGATGTTCATCATGCAGTCAATAATCGCCCAGCCTTTTTTCTCGGAACCGTTCCAAGCTTTAATAAAGCTGCCTGCTGGATTAAAGCGTCCCGCTAAATAATTGGCAGCCTTTAGTCCAATTCTCAGCCCGTCCTCGCTCCCCGTCTGTTCGTAATCCATTACAGCCGTAAGCAGAAATTGAAAACCCACATCATGATGCAGTACAATTGGATGGGCTTCAAAAGCCGCCTCAATTCTTCTGCCCCAGCCTTCTGCTTCTTCACGGTAAGCAACTTCACCTGTCATGTCATGCATGAGCCAAAGCAAGCCCGGGTAAAAACCAGACGTCCACCAGTCAACCTCAAGATCATCATAGCGCCCATCCGTTCCTGTTGCGTGAGGAGATTTCCCACCAATTTGCTGCATCATCTTCATCGTTCTCTCGTTCAGTTGTTCCAACGTCATGCTTGTTTTTGTTGATATCATATTCTTCCTCCTTAAGCAGATCTGAATTTCTTTTATGATAGCGCTTTCAGAAAGAGAAAAGTAATGATACAATGATGAAAAATGTTGTTTTGTTGTTCAAGTGAAGGAGTGCGACGTTGCATGAAAAAACCGTTATTCCAACTAATTCCCGAGCATAAACAAACAATCGACTGGCATAATAATAAGTTATTTTTTCCGGAGGATTACAACGGCTACTATCATTGGCATCAAGGATTTGAACTGTTAATCATCTTTAAAGGTACCGGAAATGTTGTGTTAAATCAGCGCATGACCCCGATTACGAGCAACCGCTTGTTCTTTTTTCAACCGTTTCAATTGCACCACGTTGCACCATTAATCGACACGACCTACGAGCGTGCAACCCTGCATTTCGACCCGATTCACACGGAGAAGATTTTGCAGATGTATCCCTCAATGGTTCCTTTCTTTCATCACATCCAACATGACACATTCCTGCATCAGTTCATTGACTTCGCAGATGACTCCACCTACATCAAGCATCTTTGCAATACATACGACAAAGCGATAAAACATTGTTCCGTCAAAGAACAAAACGACCGCGAAAACCTTCTGCTTATTCAGCTATTAAGCTATGTGCAGCATCGATTCAAGCAGCATTCACCAAACCTCTCGACGCGAACGGTCCATTATGCGGAGCGAATTATGCGTTGGATTGAAGCGCATCTTTCGGAAACGTTTCAACTTGACGAATTGGCTGATGATCTGTATTTATCTAAATCCTACATTTCGAAACTGTTCCGTAAAGAAACAGGCAGCAGCATTACCGATTATTTGACGGCTAGACGAGTGAAGGAAGCCTGTCACCTTTTACAGACAAGTGATTTAGCGCTTGATGCCATCTGCACCCGAATTGGCCTGTCGAACGTGTCTTATTTCATCCAAATGTTTAAACGGGAGACGAATATTACGCCGCATCAGTACCGGCTTGAACACCGTTACCAATGACAACCACGTATAAATGGACGGTGGAATTCCCCAATAAAGAAACAGCCGCTAAGAGCGATCCCCTCTACACTATGGGTACCACAGATAAAAGGAGACGATACAATGGACTTCGTTCGGATTGGTGTGATTGGACTAGGAAATATGGGCACGTCCCATGCATCTTATATTCATAAAGGTGACATTACAGGTGCTCGAATTGGTGCTTTGCTTGAAGAACGCCCAGCCCGCGTGGCAGAATTAAAGCAACATTATGGCGATACGGTTCCTATTTTTGAAAATGAAGACGCTTTCTTTCAATCTGGGTTAATTGACGCTGTTTTAATAGCGACTCCCCACTACAGCCATCCCCGCTTAGCAAAAAAAGCGTTCGCTGCAGGCCTCCATGTACTGTGCGAAAAACCGGCTGGCGTCTTTACGAGCGAAGTGCGGGAGATGAATGAGGCGGCGGCTGAGAGCGGTCTCGTTTTTTCACTTATGTATAACCAGCGAACGAAGCCGATTTATCAAAAGCTACGGGAACTGATTCAAGCCGATAAGCTCGGCAAAATTAGACGAATGAACTGGATTATTACAGACTGGTACCGCTCACAAAGCTACTACGACTCCAGCAGCTGGCGGGCAACCTGGGCAGGAGAAGGCGGTGGCGTTCTCATTAATCAATGCCCTCACCAGCTCGACTTATGGGGCTGGCTGATCGGCAAGGAACCTGCACGCATCCGTTCGTTTTGCTCCTTCGGCAAATACCGTGACATCGAGGTTGAGGATGAGGTTACGGCTTACTTGGAGTATGACGATGGTGCAACAGGTGTATTTATTACCACAACTGGAGAAGCACCAGGGACGAACAGGCTAGAAGTAACAGGCACGAAAGGAAAAGTTGTGATTGAGCACGAAGAACTCTCCTATTGGCAGCTAGAAACGTCCGAACCAGAATTTAACCAGACGTATACAGGCGGGTTTGGAGCGCCAAAGCATACTCAAATCGATGTATCGATCGACCAAGACGGAAACGATCATAAAGGCATTACGCAAAATTTTGTTGATGCGATTTTACATGGTGCGCCTTTGATTGCTCCAGGTCAAGAAGGCATTTACGGCTTAACCTTATCAAACGCGATGCAGCTGTCGACGTGGACCGATTCGTGGGTTCATCTTCCGATCGATGAGCAAGCGTATGAACAACAGCTAAAAAAACGCATTCATGCGTCAACTGGAAAGAAAATTGCCGCCGAGACAACGCTCGATGTGTCTGACAGCCATTAAGGAGGAAATGAAATGACAAACCAGGATGGAATGACCTATGCGCCAAAAGGCAAACCAAGTCGAGTGGTCGAAGAAGGCGACTTTACGTTTGCCGCTATTGCTCTGGATCACGGGCATATTTATGGAATGTGTAACGGCTTAATGGAAGCGGGGGCCGTGCTGAAATCCGTCTACGATCCTGATCCAGTGAAATTGAAGCAGTTTAAAGAGACGTACCCTCATGTACAGGTTTCATCGTCTGAGCAGGAAATCCTGTCTGACCCTGACGTGCAGCTCATTGCTGGGGCAGCCATTCCGTCGGAGCGCGCCGCTCTTGGCATCCGCGTAATGGAAGCAGGCAAAGACTATTTCACGGATAAAACGCCCTTTACCAGTCTTGAACAGCTTGAGCAAGCAAAAATCACTGTCGAACGTACAGGAAAGAAATACATGGTTTATTACAGCGAACGGCTTCACGTTGAGTCCGCCGTTTATGCAGGGCAATTGATCCAGCAGGGCGCGATTGGTGATGTGCTGCAAGTAACTGGCTTTGGACCGCACCGCCTGAATGCGCCAAACAGACCGGCTTGGTTTTTTAAGAAAGAGCAATACGGCGGCATTCTTTGCGATATCGGCAGCCATCAAATTGAACAGTTTTTGTTCTTTAGCGGCTGCACCGATGCCCGCGTTCTCCACAGCAAAGTGGCGAACTATACGAACCCTGACTACCCTGAGCTTGAAGATTATGGGGACGCTACGCTGCTCGGCAATACCGGTGCGACTCAGTATTTTCGCGTAGACTGGCATACGCCGGACGGATTAAGTACATGGGGCGATGGGCGGACATTTATTACCGGTACAAAAGGAACGATCGAGCTGCGAAAATACGTTGACCTAGCGCGGGAAAAGAGCGGAGATCATCTTTATCTAGTAAACGAGGATGGTGAACAACATTTCTCACTTGCTGGCAAGGTCGGCTTTCCGTTCTTCGGCGAACTAATCTTGGATTGCCTAAACCGCACGGAACAGGCGATGACGCAGGACCATGCCTTTAAAGCGGCAGAACTGTGCCTACTCGCCCAGCTACAAGCTGAGCACATCTTTCCACAGGAGCGGGTCCGATGAGCGGACCCCTCTCTCTTACACCTATGTTTAACTTTAACTATATGGAGGATCATAAAGACGAGCAGAGCCTCACGTTTCATTCGCATGAACAAGCGGAAATTTATTATTTTCACCACGGTAAGTGTACGTATTTAATCGGAGATCAAATTCTCCAACTTGCGCCCGGCGATTTGATTTTAATGAACGGACTGACGCTCCACTGCCCGAAGCTGTTTCAAGCTCATCCTTACGTTCGCTCAACACTGCATTTTGATCAGGCATCATTTCAACGAATTTTCACCACCATGGGCCACCCCCATATGCTCAGCCCATTTGCCCAAGTAAAACCACTGCGCCTCTCCTTCCGTGGCTCAGCGAAAGAGGAAGTGGAACAGAAGTTGGCTCAGCTCCATGAGAGCCGGGACGGTGATTCCGCTCGGTTTCAATTGGCATTTATGGATTTACTAGCGCTGCTCTCCTCCTATTGGGGCGACGAGCGAGAAGAAGCACCTGAATTAACGAGCCAGAAGGAAAAAACGGTGCAGGCAATCGTTTCATTCATTGAGGCTCATTATCACGAAGACCTTCGCCTTGAAGCGATTGAAGAAGCGCTTCATATGAGCAAGTACCATCTTGCCAAAGTCTTTAAAGAGATGACCGGCGTTACGATTTTTAAGTATTTGTACCAGCGCCGAATCAATCAAGCAAAAATCGCATTTCTCGTAAGCCAAGCAAGCGTAACGGATATTTGTTACCAAGTTGGGTTTAATTACCCGTCTCATTTCACCAAGGTCTTTAAACAACTAACAGGCTTGACGCCTGAACAATACAGGCGCCAAGCCGCAGCGGAGTAAGCTGGCGAACGAAAACCGGCTTACTTATTTGCTTTTTCTTGCGCTAGCTCATCTGCATAGCGCTGAAGATTTGTAAGGCTGAGCTGAAGGCTTTGCATTGGTGGTCCTTTACAAACATCTTGCTCAACCACATACCACTCAATCCCGTGCTGTTCGCCCCATCTTAAAATAGGGAGAAAATCAAGCGAACCTTCCCCGACCTCCGCAAACGTCTGCTCCTCATCCGTTGTCATATCTTTCAGATGAATGATCGGCATTCTGCCTGAATACGGCTGAAGATAAGTAAGCGGATCTTGCCCACCCTTTGCGACCCAGTACACATCAATTTCCGCTAGAATACGATTGTCTTTACTAGGTTCCAGTAAAAACGCCAACGCATCCTGCCCATCAACCTCTGTCTCAAACTCAAACGCATGATTGTGGTAGCCAATTCGCATATCCGGAGCAAAGCGGGCAGCGTCGTTTAACACGCGCTTCACTTCGCGGTAACCCGCTTCAGTTTGCAGCGATTCTGGTAAATACGGACAAAACAAATCAGTTGTCCCGTATCGCTGTGCCTCTTGTCGAACAAGGTCTAGCTCATTTGCCAACCGATCAAATGGAATGTGCATGCCCGCGCAGGCGACGTTATTCTTCTGTAAATGAAACGCCACTTCATCCGGATCATAGCCGGCTGGCAGTCCCGATAACTGAAGCCCCGCATACCCCATTTCCGCTACTTCCTTGAACACAGGTCCAATACCCGCTGTTTTTAACTCATCTCGAACGGTGTATAACGTTGCTGCGAACTTGTTTTTCATACTCTAAGCCCCTCTCCTCTTTCCTTTTACTATAAAGAAACGGCTTGATGAGCGCTTTTTTCTGGTTGGCATAGCGTGGAGTTGATTAGCACGGGGTTGCTGAAAAGGGCCGTTTTTTTACCTAGCGTTACTCCATATCACTTACATCACTTACGAACAGCACGTCTCCATCACTCATCTCGTTTTCCACATAGACAAATCTGCCCGAATGAGCATCAACCCCATCAGCATTCTGAGCTTGTTCTGAGTAGGCAGGAATATAAGACAGTGAATAGGTGTAGACGCCATCTTGATTCCATTCTCCAACAAAGCGGAGTTCCATCTCTAGCTGTTGGGTGTAAATAGCCTTCGCTTCTTCTTCATTCATAGATGGTATCGCTTGAACCTTATTAAGCTGATCGATAGGAGGGTTATCAAACAGAAAATAAATGATGTTGCCTGTGCTGAGACTGACTTCACAATAGGATACAGCTTGATCGACTCGTACACCGTTATGGAAATAATGAAAGTAGAACGTCACGGTTGGCTCAGTCAGCTGTTCATCATCGTCTTCAAATATGGATTTGTCTACTGCCTCAATCCGCATCGATTCTTTTGTTTGCGGATAGACGTGCTGCAACAAGGCAATCGCCTTTTCCCTAGCTTGATCAAGCCCAATTTTTCTGCGATTCATCGGGCTCGTTTCCCAATTCGATACCTGCAGCAGTGTGCCTGTTTCTTGATCAAAAGCGAGCTTAATGATTCCAGCATCGACCGCTTCCAGCTCAAATGAATAGCCTCCTGATTGAATCTCCAATCTGGACCATAATTCAACCCTTCTACCATCCATGACTTGCTTGTCGAGGAGTTGGTAAGCAGATGTGATGCCGATTTGTTCATAGAGCGTTAACTCGCTTTTGGGGACATCTAGCACTCTCTCTTCTATTAAAGAAGACTCATGTAAACTAGCAGAAAACGTTCCATCAATTGGAATGTCAAGCAGCTGCTCGTTTACTTGGTAGACTAGTTGAAACGCGGTTTGATCAACTTTTAAGACTGTTAATTCAAAAGAAAGAGCATCCAAAAACTGCTGGAGTGCAGTTTCTGAATCAATTAGCTGATCCGTATAATTGATTTTGTATGTATGAGCATTTCGGTTAAAAGAACGTATCTCTCCTTCAAGAGATAGCTCAAGTGAATACCCAGAGTTAGGAAGAAAAAGACCGTGCTTTGCTTCTCTCAATTTATACGAAAGCAAATAAGCATTGTTTAATTCTGTGAAAGCGTAGAGTTCAATTCCCTGTCTGTTTGGATAAAATGCATCTAAGAAAGCTTCTGCTTGCTGCTCAATATCTGCTCTTTTTAACCGAGGCTCCGTTTGCTTCTCTACCGAACTATGAAACGATTCTAGGTCTCCATCGCGATTCACTAAAACATAACCAACACCAGTTTGGCCATTTCGTATTTCATATGTCTCTTCTTCCTCTTCACCACGCGATGCTTTAATTGGGACTGCAAAAAATGGCTGCAGCTTTGTTACGATCGGTTCGATTGTCCGCATCCCCCTTCTATTACAGCTGTGTCAATATGCTTATCATACTGCTAAAGGGCACACTTGCCTAGAAAGAATGGTCCGGCAAATGCTGAAAATAAGTTTCAGAAACTGTGAACTAGGAAATAAATCAGTAAATTCAATTAAATAAAGGAGAATTCTATGAATGGCACATGTATCCAGAAAGCAGGCCCTATCGAAGTTTTTTTGAACCAAAGAAGCCAGAGAGCGAGCTCGATTAGCAAGTCTGCGAAAAGCCCCCTCCTATTCGTTGTCCTCAGTTCATTCCTGCTAGCTGGCTGTGCGGAGGAAGACGATGAGATACCTAGTCTCATGCTAGAAAGCGCGGAACAGCTAAAAGAACACTTAATGGAGAACTATGACTTTACCCTGCTGATAGTGACTGAGAATGAGGAAAAGAAGGTCGGAGCTCAGTTCAGTCATACGGGCATTCGTCCAATCGAAGTGACTGAAACGTCAGAAGGGCTTCGCTTAGACATTCTCGGTGCCTATTATGATATGCCAGGTGTTGAATTCGTCTACGAAAGCGTTGAAAACTTCACCTATCATTTGGACATTGCCAATGAAAGTATGAGAAATTTTAGTGAGATGGATTATCAACTAAACTCAGATTACCGCTTTGATTTTTATCGAACGGATGAAAGTGCAGAGATTCCTGAGATGCATTCTTTTGAGGTGATTGGTGAGGATTTCTAATGTTCACCAAAAGCTTTACGAGCATTTGTTATTTGTGACCCTATATTTTTGATGCAGCTTCTCCTTGCACATACGCCAGTCCAGCTTGACCGTCTCTGTGGAAAAGCGGATGTATTGCAGCTCATCGGCTAACTGTCTCGAGCGCTTCATCGCTTCTAAATGCGCTCCATTATTACGAAACGTTCTTAGCTGTTCCTCACTCTCCCAAATAGACATCGTCCAGTACGTCAGCAAGCCTTCCTTGCGATAAGAGGTGCGGAGTAAACCCGATGTTTTATGAATTTGTCGATGCGATTGCAGCGTTAGCCTTGTAAAAGCAGGTAGACTGCGAACGCTCCGCAGGTGAAGTCTAGTAATTGATACAATCATTCTTCTGCTCCTCTCCTTCCAAGTTAAGGTAACACTAGCACAAAAAGCATCTTCCGTTTAGTGACCTCAGTCATAATGTCTGTAGAAGATTGATGGAGAGCATTTTTTTTACAAGAACAGCTCTGCTTCGTCAAACTTTCCCAACCTTGTTCTTATTTTCCCAACTGTATGTGTAGCTCTGGCATTTTATACTAAGAACAGACCCCTTCTAACAAAAACAGACAGCAAAAAATTAAGGAGGAGATCGAGATGAAGAAAATTATTGGAGCACTCTCTCTCGCTGCATGTGCCACGTTAATTGGAGCATCATCTACTCATGCTGTGGAGACAGAAGAAAACAGTGTTGTAAAGCAAAATGATTGGAACCTTGTTTGGCAAGACGAATTTGATGGGAATTCCCTTGATTCGTCGAAGTGGCGCCATGATATTGGAAATGGCCAGCCGAATTTGCCTGGCTGGGGCAATGAAGAACTTCAATATTATAGCGATGATCCGAAGAATGTGCGCGTCGAGAATGGCGAGCTGATTATTGAAGCTCATCAAGAGTCCGTTTCTGATGAGTTTGGTACGTATGGCTACACGTCTGGAAAAGTGTTAACAGAAGGTCGATTCAGCCAGACATATGGACGATTCGAAGCAAGAATGCGGCTGCCAGCCGGACAAGGGTTTTGGCCAGCATTTTGGATGATGCCTGAAGACGATCAATACGGGGGCTGGGCAGCATCGGGCGAGATTGACATCATGGAAAATGCTGGCGCTACGCCAAACAAAATTGGTGGAGCCATTCATTATGGTGGACCTTGGCCGGAAAACCAATTCCAGGCGGGAGATTATTACTTCCCTGCTGGGACAGATGCGACGGACTACCACGAATATGCGGTTGAGTGGGAGCCAGGAGAAATACGTTGGTATGTAGACGGAAACCTCTATCAAACAATTAACGACTGGTATTCAACTGGCGGGGCGTACCCAGCACCTTTTGATCAAGATTTCCACTTAATTCTTAATCTAGCGGTTGGTGGCTGGTACGGCGGCAATCCAGACGGATCAACGCCATTTCCTTCAACAATGGCCGTTGACTATGTTCGCGTGTACGAGCGGTAATCTAGTAAGCTCAGTTCCACAATGAGAGAGACTGGGAGCAAACGTTAAGCTTCTGCTAGAACACAAATTTTTATACAATTTCGCTACAGGAGAACCCTTCGCTCATTACGGGGATAAACATAAAATAGACGACTGATTTCAATAAATTAGTCGTCTATTTACTGTGCGAGTCTCTCTTTTCATTTTTTCCTTACGTCTTTGTGAAAACCCGTTTCAATCGGAGAAACGAGTGCTTTAAACGAATCGGTTTTCCAAACTGCACATTGTTCAAACTAGTTTTGGTCCACCAGCAATAAAGAAGAGGAAGCGAACAAGGTATATGAACATAATGAAAAGACGAAAGATCCAATTTGGGATTGTTCGTCTTTTCGTTTCTCATCTTAATTAGCGTATGGAGAACCCGAGACTCCTATGGGACAGCACGATTCTGAAGCCTTTGTCGTGGTGGTATTTCCACGACAAAGGCTGAGGCCGTGCCCATGGAAAGCGAGGGATTCTCCTGGAGCGGATTTGTATCAGTTTTCGTGTTTTAAGTAGTACTTAACGAATTGTCTTGGGCTCACCTGCTCCTACTCCTCTGGATACAACAGCACCTTCACGTAGCCAGGCTGACCACTGATCATTTTCTGAAATGCTTGCGGTCCTTCCTTTAAGGGCAGGTGATGGCTAATCATCGGTTTGACATTGATTAAGCCTTTTTCCATATAAAAAATGGTCGCCTCCCATTCTTTACCGGGAAAAGGAGCGGACAGGGCATTCCACGATCCGTAGACCGTTAGCTCATTGCGGACGATCTTTTCAAAGTAAAACCGCTCAATTGGCACGTCACCGTAAGGGATGCCCATATAAACAACTTCGCCGCCTTTTTTAGGCAGTGCGAGAACTTGTGCTGACGTTATCGGTGAGCCTGCAGATTCTATGGCCAAATCGACGCCAACTCCATCTGTCAGTAGGGAGAGCTGTTCATGCGCGGGTGCTGTGAGTGGATTGATTACATGGTCTGCGCCCATCTTCTGTGCAATTCCTAGCTTGCCGTCATCAATATCAATGGCATAAATGGTTTTTGCGCCGAAAATTCGCGCCCACTGGATTGCTAGCAAGCCAATACTGCCGCAGCCCATAATTGCAACTGTGGCGCCGGGCTGAATCGATGTACGGTAAAAGCCATGGGCAACGACAGCAGAGGGCTCAATTAAAGCAGCTGTGTCAAAATCGACGGCGTCTGGAAGTGCCATGACTTGTTTTGCAGGTAATAGAACTTGCGTGGCAAAAGCGCCGTCCCGCCTTGCTCCGATCACATGAAGTGAGGTGCAGCGAGATGGCTCACCCGTTTCACAGTAGGAGCAAGTTCCACAATGAAAGGTCGGGCAGGCAGCCACGCGCATCCCTGGCTTTAGATCCTTCACGTCTGAACCGACGGCTGCGACAACACCGGAAAATTCATGCCCGAATGTCATTCCGCTTTCGTACGGTCCGAGTTTCTTAAAGCGGGATAGATCAGAGCCGCATATGCCTGCCGCCTTGACCGTAATTAGGACATCACCCGCGTTTTTCAGCTCAGGGACAGGCACCTGTTCGTGGCGAAGATCCTGGATGTCGTATAGCTTCAGTGCTTCCACGTAAACGCCTCCTATGCTTGCTCTTTCTGTTGTTTGGCTTTCCTCTTTAAAAAGAGTGCGACAGCCGCGACTCCAACAACAATGGAGTTAAAAATCATCTGATGTTCGTAATAAAACGTTCCTATTCCACGCATCGGTCCGAGCATAAAGTCTAAAAATACATCGGTCATTCCTTGCACCTCCATTTAGTAGAGCCATGCCCAACAAAGGAGCATGACTCCCTTGCTGGCGCTGCTAGTTTTCTGCAACCGGGGTTAAAAGCACCTTGATCGCTTCCCCGCTTTTGATTGCCTGATACGCTTTCTCCCACTCCGTTACATCAAATTCATGAGTGACGAGAGCTTGTGCATTCACTTTTCCTTCATTCATTAAAGCAAGCGAGGGTTCCCAATCAGCTGGCTTTTGGCTTCTGCTGCCAACAACTCGAATTTCTTTTTGGATAATTTTTTCGAGATCAAACGGAATGTCCGCTGTGGCAAATAAACCAACTTGACTGTACTGGCCTTTTTTCTTCAGTAAATCAAGCGCTTGTTTTGCCGCTGGTACCGCACCTGAACATTCGTAGACAATGTCGGCTCCGTAGCCGTCCGTCAACTCACTAACAATTTGCTTCAAATCTTCAACTTGAGAATTAACGACGTAGTCAATACCGAGCTCTTTTGCTTTATCAAGTCGAACTTGATCGTTCGTCAATCCGGTAATTAAAACGGTTGCGCCTCGACTTTTGGCGACTTGAGCCGTTAACAATCCGATTGGCCCTGGACCAATGACAATCGCCAAATCTCCTTTATTCACCGTTGTTTTGTCTACCGCATGGTGCGTACAGGCGAGTGGTTCGGTCATCGCCGCCGAGCGGTAATCGACATGCTCGGGTAAGACGTGGACGCTTTCTTCACGGGCTATTAAATAGTTTGTAAAGCCGCCGTCCTGCTGGGTACCTAGCCCTTTGCGATGATTGCAAAGATTGTAATCTTTCGACTGGCAGTATTGGCATTCCCCACAGACATAAAACGTTGTCTCAGAAGTGACTCGGTCGCCCACTTTTACCGTGCGCACGTCTGGACCTACTTCGACGACGTCACCCGCGAATTCGTGTCCAAGCGTTACTGGAACGCCGACCTTGTAATGCCCCTCATACGTATGAATATCTGAACCGCAAACGCCTGCGTAGCGGACTTTAATTTTTACTTGATTCGCTGCTGGAACAGGTTCTGGCTTTTGTTGTATTTCTAGATTGCCAAAACCATGCGCTGTTTTAACGAGTGCCTTCATGTCTGTTCCTCCATTTCCTTCCTTTTTTAACTGAATATACCGAAGAATCGGACTATGATCCAGTTGATGATGTTTCCTCCTTGGTCAATACTTGAGATCATCGCTGAATCCTGTGGCATATTAAAGTTTGCTTCTTGCGCCATTTGTGTGAAAATAGGAGCCATATCGGTTGCCACATAAAGCGAAATGGCAATCATCACCGTACCAACAATGACGGAATGAACGATGTTTCCACGCGCCGCACCAACGATAAAGGCGACGATAAAGGGAATCGTTGCTAAGTCTCCAAATGGGAGCAAGGCATTTCCTGGTAGCACAACGGCAAGTAAAACCGTAATCGGTACTAAAATTAATGCTGTTGAGATAACGGATGGATGACCGAGCGCAACTGCCGCATCAAGTCCGATGTAAATTTCGCGATCACCGAAACGTTTGTTGAGCCACTCACGTGCTGATTCTGAGACGGGTAATAGTCCTTCCATTAAGATCTTTACCATACGTGGCATCAAGACCATAACAGCGGCCATCGCAATTCCAATTTCAATGACGTCGCCGACGCTGTAGCCTGCTAAGAAACCAATTGTTGCGCCGAGAACAAGTCCGATAAACATCGATTCTCCGAGGATGCCGAAGCGCTTTTCGATCGTTTCTGGATCAGCGTTCCAGTTTTTCACGCCAGGGATTTTTTGCAAACCTTTTACAAGAAAAATTCCGGGTGCATAGGAGATCGTGCTTCCTGTGGCAATTGATACGCCTGGTAAATCATAAAATTCACTAACCATTGGTGCCGTCCAGTCAGCAATTTTCAAACATACAACTTGGAAAATAACTGCCGCTAGTAATGAAAGAGCAATGTTGTTTGTAATGACGTAAACCATTGCTGCTGTAAAGGTATAATGCCAGAAGTTCCAAATATCGACGTTCATGGTTTTCGTTGTTTTTGTCAAAAGCATGATGACGTTAACCGCTAGTCCAAGCGGGATAATAAAGGCTGCCACGATCGATGCCCAAGCAATCGAAGAGGAAGCGGGCCAACCAACATCAATGACGTTTAATTCAACCCCAAGGCGATCAACCATGCCTTGTGCCGCCGGGCCTAAGTTATTGACGAGCAGGTCAACGACTAAGAAAATCCCTACGAAGGCAATTCCTATTGTTAAACCGGAGCGAAACGCTTTTCCGGGTTTTTGACCGAATAATAATCCTAGTAAGAAGATGGCAACTGGTAAGATAACCGTTGCACCTAAGTCTAAGAATCCTTGAATGAAATTCACAAATCCATCCATCTCTGATCCTCCTCTGTTTTAATAAATACCGGTGCCAGCTATTCATTGGCACCGGTATTTGCTTTTTTACGCTTGAAGCGCTGCAAGAATTTCTTTCTTTGTTTGATCGGTGCCAATGCCCGTTAAGAACGAGCGAGCATTAATGACCGGGAATGGGTACTCTGTTTTTGTCATGGCCGTTGTGACGAGCAGGTCAGCTGTATCACGGTGAGCACCGACCTCAGAAATCTTAATTTGAACCAAATCTACTTTTAAGCCGTTTTCTTTTGCCATTTCTTCAATTGCATTATTTACAACCGTTGAGGTTGCAATTCCAGCTCCACAGGCAACTAATACTTTTTTCTTTTTCATAATCATTTCCTCCTTGGGTTTATAAATCTAGATTTGTCGAAACGAGCTCCATCACTGCTTTTTTTTCTGTTGCATGTGCAAGCCTCATCAGTTTTGATTCGTCTTGAAACAGCTGCATTAACTGCTGCAGTAGGGTAAGCTGCGAGTGCGCCTCTTCCATTGCCAGCATAAACACCACTTTTACATCAACCTGTTCGGAGCTGTCGCCGCCCATTACGCCAAACGAAACGGGCTTTTTTAAGGTGGCAATGCTAATCGTTTTTTCACGCACATGCTCGACGTCCGTATGAGGAATCGCGACTGCGACTCCAGCTGTTGGCAAGCCCGTCGGATATTCATCCTCCCGAGCGGTGATTGCTGAGATAAAGCTTTCTTTCACGCGCCCTAGCTCAACGAGGTTTTGCCCCATTTGCTCGAGCACATCTTCTTTGCTGTTTGCTTCTACGTTTAATAAAATCGTTGCTTCATTTATGTGCATGGTCCACCTCGTCTCCTTCTTACTCCTCATCCATTGAATAGAAATCAATGATTTCCATCATCTCTGTTTTTGATTGTGCACGCTGCAGTTTCACTCGGTCATTCCCTGATCCAGCCAGCTTAATTAACTGTCTCAAGGCACGAATATGTTGATGCTTGTCTTTTGCAGCAATGACAATAATTAAATGAATCCATTCATCATCGGAAAATTGGACTGGTTCCTCGAGCTGAAGCAGGCTCATGCCAGTCTTCAGCACCCCTTCTTCCGGGGCCGCATGAGGAATCGCGAGATGTGGTCCAATAATGATATATGGATCACGTTCCTTATCCCGTTTCAACGCATCGACATACCGTTGTTCAATCATTCCCTGAGCAACTAGCGGCTCGGCCGCGTGCTCAAGTGCCGTTTCCCATGTTGGCGTTGATGACACCCTTGTGATCATTTCCGGATAAAGAAAACTGTGTAAGCTGTGCCCCTCAGCGGAATGATGCGAATGGCGATTGTGATCGGAATCTGGGAAAAAGTAGTGATACAGCTCATCACGCAGTCCGCTTTCATTAGCAAGTGTGGCATGTCGCTTGACCATGTCAATGAGATGATCAAGGTTTATATCCTTCGGTTTGTAGCCATGGACATCTTGCATCACCTGCTGTTTTAAACGGTACTTCTCTTCCTTTCCAAGAATCGCTTTCGTAATGTAAAGCGATTTCGATGTTTCTAACGGCGTCTGAGAAAACACTAGGTCGTAAGACAGATCGTATGTTTGGAATTGACGCACCGATAACGAATCAAGAAAGATGAATTCCGGGAAGAGCTCGGTTAGCTCTTTTAACATTAAGCGAGAGACAGATACGCCTTGGGGGCAGACGACAATCGCTTTGACTTTCTTATCGATGCTTTCCCCCTGTCTCGTCATCCATGAGCCAATCAACATCGTTACATACATTGCTTCCGCTTCTGGGATCGTTTTTCCAAACAAAGTCTCCAGCGGACCTAAGCTTCGTTTGACTAAGTGGTGTAGTTCTCGGTACTCCATGCTGAACGGTGTCTCCACCGGTTCAATCGCCGTCAGTTGATACTTAATCCGGTAATAGGCAGGTTTAATATGCTGGACAAGCTTTTTTAATAAGAGCTCTCGTTCCTGAAAATAGATGCAGGCACTGCGCTCAAATAATTGGACCATCGTTGACAAGGTTGGCATTAAATCAGGTAGCGCCTCATCCTCTGACATGAAAAGCGACCAATGAACATTTGCTGCCAGTAAATGTAGCGCAATGAAAAAGCGCTCCTGTTTTGGAACATCGACAATGTGATGAAAAATGTACTCTGTCGCCTGATACTCTTTTGTATCAGACAGTTCCTCGTATTCAATTGGAAACGGGTCAAGTACATGGCTGCGTTCAATCCGTTTGAGAATGAGCATGAAGATGTAGGGCATTGCCGCAAGCTTTTCATCGGTAAACTGAATGCCTAGTTTCTCCTCGACACGCTCAATCCGCTTCTGAAAATCCTGTACTTCACTTGCAACAACAGTAGCTATTTTCTCAATATGCGCTTGCCCATCCTGCATTTGTAAAGCTGATTCAACTAAATAAATTAGTAGTTTACGGATCTGTAATTCCTTTCCTTCGAGCAGATAACCAGAACGCCGTGAATACCTAACCGTTAACTCAAATGCGTCAACAAAAACCTGCACCTGCTTTAAATCATTTAAAACTGTATTTTTGCTATAGCCTAACTCGGAATGAAAATGCAAAAGCGATAGCTCTTCCTCGCTCGTCAACAGCATGAACAAAATAAGGTGAACCCGTTGTTCTTCTGTCAAAAATCCTTGTTCCGTTTTTTGCACTGGAACATCTTCTCGTACGAGTTTTGAAAAAACAGACTGATCAACAATGAATCGACCTTGCCTCGTTCGCTCAATTTCTGCAAGTCCTTCCGCCTGGAGCCAGTCATTTATCTTCTCGATTGTGTAGCCGAGCTGCCTGCGGGTCAACTTGTACTTCTGTTCAAGTGTTCCGCTCGTAATTTGACGGTTGCTTGCTATTTCATTGAGTATTTTTTGGCTGCGATCATTCAATGCCAATGCAATCCCTCCTTTCTGGTTTTAGTGTAGCATCGATGCCACACAAAAAGTATGCGCTTTCATTCCAACTTTTCGGACTATAGATGTACATCATTATGTTTTACATGTTCGATTCCATTTATATCCATCATTCAATCTTCCTCCTTTATTAGTGAAACACAAGAGGCTGGGACATAACTAAAAGTAGTATTTGAAGAGAAATAATTTAAAATATGCTGATTAGCACCGCTACGGGAGAATTCCTCGCTTTCCGGGGGCACGGCCTCAGCCTCTTCCGTGGAAAACCGCCACTCCAGAGTCTTCAGACATGTGCTGGACTCCAGAAGTCTCGGATTCTCCTTCCGCTAATTTTAATTTAAAACAAATGACGAACGCTCCTATTTTTCAGGAATGTTCGTCATTTTGGTCTGTCTATCTACTTTTGTCCCAGCCTCAACTCTTTAATTAATCTAGCTTTTCATCAAGCAAGGATCGTAGCTCCTGCAGGTCTTCTTTTGTGAGCGTTTCGTCTTCAATGAATTGTACCATCATTGACTTGGTTGTGCCGTCATGAACACGTTTAATAAACGAATTGGTCTCTGCCCGCTTGCACTCATCTTCTGAAAAGAGTGGCGTGAACGTGTAAATCCGCTCATCTCGATTCACTTTAATAATCGCTTTTTTTGTTAAACGGTCAAGATGGGTGCGGATTGTTTTAGGCTTCCAGTCGACAATCGCCTCAAGTTCCGTCACGACTTGACTTGCACTCTTTGGCGGATTTTTCCAGAGAATCTTCATTACTTCCCACTCTGCATCTGAAATGCTCGGCATGGTTTTACTCATTTACTCCTAATCCTCCTGTTAGAATTCCTTTATCTGCTAAAATGGCTCGGGTTATTTCAGACGCGCTTTGTCCCGTTGCCTCCTCATCACCAGCTAGATGCGTGGCAAAAAACAGCGTATCGTCAACCGTTTCCACAAAACCAACAAACCAGCCGTTAACAGCCTGTTCATTCACAACACCAGTCCCTGTTTTGCCATATAATGCGGTTTCTTCCGTTTGCTCTAGCAGGAGCGCGTCTTTAACAGCTGCGACTGAGTCCGCTTGAAAAGGAAGTTTGTTTGTATACAACTGATGAAGCAAATCAACTTGCTCAACCGGTGAAATGGTTAGCGAGGATTCAAGCCAAAATGGCGTTGCCCCTTCGATTGATTCGTTGCCATAATGCAACTCACTGACATAGGTCTGCATCTTGTTTAGTGACATGTCTGCTTCTATTTTTTCAAAGTACCAGTTAACCGAATGCTGCATCGCGCTATTAAGCGAGTGCGGCTTGTTCCATTCAGGATAGTCGGACGCCGTCCCGTCCCAAGCGAGGACTGTATCTGGTTGTACAATACCTTCTTCAAGCCCAATCAGCGCACTGTAAATTTTAAACGTTGAGTTCGGGGAATAGCGCTGTTCACTCCCGGCTCGATTATGAATAAAATACTGATCCTCTTTCGCGCTGTATAGCACAAAGCTTCCATCATGCTCAGCAAAGAAAGAAGCAAGCTCTTCATAATTGGCATTTGACCCTTCAAACACCTTCCTTTCCTCTGCCGATGTCCCTAAAGCGAGCAGCGGTGCTTGCATGAAGATGACCATCCCAACTAGCAAAAAGATAATCCAGCCTTTTATCGCATCTATCTTAGCGTTTTCACGGTAATGAATAAGAGAATTAAGGCGTGTCTCAATCTGTTTTTTTGTTCCGCCAACTCCGAGTTGAAGCGACGAATGGGCTTGTCTTTTCTCGACGAACTGCAGCAGTGTCATGCCATAGGCTTTACGATTGCTTAGACCGATTGTTTCAATAACAGCCGCATCACAGGCAAGCTCTCTGTCTATCACCATCTTTTTACGCGCGAGCCAGACGAGCGGGTGAAACCAGTAAACGATCTGGAACAGCAGCGCGGCCGCATTCATCCGCGGATGATGCAGCTGATGATGCTTAAGTTCATGCAGGAACATGTAACGTATCTCCTCAGTCGAAAAGCGATCATCCAATCCTTTCGGAACAAGGAGATAGGGACGAATAATTCCGCATGTTACAGGTGAGACGATTGAATCTGACTCCAGTAGCAGCGGCTGCTTTTTAAGCCCAAGCTCCTCGACACAGGCGTGATATTCTTTTCGTAAACGAGCATTTTTAACAGCACCGGCCTTCGCAACCATCGCTCGTAGTTCACTAAGGGACCACAAAACAACAAAGGAAAAGATCACCATTCCTCCAAGCCAAACGCCAAAAAGACCAGACTCAAGCCAGCCCAAATCAAGCCTAGTAACAGAAACGCTCAAGTCTGAAATCAAATTGCTTGTTGCTTCTGTTCGTTGCGCTTCTCCCGGAACAGGAGGCAGGCGCTCAGCTCCCCCCGTCTCTCCATCAAAATAAGAAACGGCTTGTAGCGGTAGAAATGGGAGCATAAGCACAACGAAAAGAAGATACCAGAACCGATCGAGCCATTTGGCTGGTAACCGTACTAATTGCATGCCTTTACGGACAAGAAAGAGAACGCTAATGAGCAGCGTCAGCACTAGCAGTGACACAAGCATTCGTTATTCGCTCCTCCATTTGCTTCGATTTTCGTTCATCATACCACGAATACATCCTGTTTGACAGATTTAGATTACAATTGTAATATTGACTACAGTTGTAATCCAAACAATGAAAGGTTGATGGAAGATGAAGAGATATGGAGCCATTTTTACAATAATCGTATTAGCAGCATGCGGAACACCTGAGCCAACTGAACAAGGCGAGAAACAGCAACCAGAACAAGAGGAAACCGCAGCGCCCTTTTCCGAGCTTGAAGACAAATACGGTGCTCGCTTAGGCGTGTATGCACTTGATACTGGTGATGGCACGACTGTAGCGTACAATGAAGACGATCGCTTTGCTTACGCTTCAACGCATAAGACGTTGGCGGTTGGCGTGATGTTGCAACAGCTCTCGCTTGAAGAGTTAGATAGTCAAATACGGTTTACCGAAGCAGACCTTGTTACATATAGCCCAATTACCGAGCAGCACCTGGATACGGGCATGACTTTACGAGAAATAAGCGATGCCTCGATTCGCTATAGCGACAATACAGCCGCTAACCTTGTTTTTAACGAAATTGGCGGTCCAGCAGGATTTAAAGAGGCGCTCCGAGCAATTGGAGATGATATAACGGAACCAGAACGAATGGAGACGGAACTAAACGATGTTAATCCTGGAGAAACGCGCGACACAAGTTCGGCAAAAGCTCTTGCCGAAAGCCTCTATGCGTTTTCACTTGGGGATGCCCTTGATGAAGAACGACAAACGCTGTTAAACGACTGGTTAATCCATAACACTACAGGTGACGCCCTCATCCGCGCCGGTGTTCCTGATAATTGGATTGTTGGCGATAAAACGGGCTCCGCCTCTCACGGAACAAGAAACGACATCGGCATTCTTTGGCCACCAGATGAAGACCCGATTGTGATTGCCGTGCTATCAAGCAAGGATCTAGCAGACGCTGAGTCCGATGACGCACTGATTGCCGAAGCGACTGAAGCTGCAGTGCGCTTGCTAATGGATGATTTTGAATAAGGACCAATTGCTGGTTCAATAGAGAGGAATAGAGTAAAAACGAACAGTCAAATTCGATTGTTCGTTTTTATTCTAAATTAGCGTAAGTAGAACACACAGGATTGCTCCTGAGCTACAGGATATGTCTAAACACTCTCGAAAGCCGATTTTCGCTGATCGCGCTGAGGCCATGCCTGCGGAAAGCAAAACGTTCCTCGAAGCAAATCTATTTCAAGTATCCTTTTAAACTAAAATTCTACAATTTCTTTCAGGCTCTGTTTGTTTTTCTTTCCAAACTCTATCCTCCATCTTTTTTTGTTATAATAGATGTAATTGTTTATTAAAATGGTCCTTTTTTTGGAAAATCAAGACATACATAAGATACAACTAGGAAGATAATAACTCTTACTGCTATAATACTAACAGAACTAACAAAAAAAGTCGGAGTCGGGCGGTGCAGTTTGTGAGTCAGAAAAAAATTACTATGCAGGTCATAGCAGATACAGTTGGAGTTTCGAAATACGTAGTCTCCAAAACATTAAATAATAAGTTAGGGGTAAGCGAGGCAACCAGGCAAAAAATCCTTTTTACCGCAAAACAATTAGGCTATTCAAAAGAAGGCCAACAAGAACCTGCACTTCAATCATCAGAAGTTAAAATTGAAAATGGCTATATATTAGTTGTATTACCGAATTATGAATATCAAAGCATTTCTTATACGTATTGGGGCGCCGTCTTTCAAGGTATTTCATTAGGCATACAGGATGAAAAAGCGGGTATGGTCGTCATTACAAGCGAGATGGACCTTTCAAAAAAAGTCGATGTCACGAATTTACTGGGAATTATTACAGTCGGCACGCTAGATGAGCAAACGCTCATTGCGTTATCAGAATACAGCCTTCCCATCGTTATGCTCGATCATGAAGGGCGAATCGTGCGGGCAGACAGCATTTTTATGGATAATCGTAATGGTATTGAGCGCATGACCGATCACTTAATAGGACTAGGGCATACCCAACTCACATTTATAGGTGAGGTCGCTTATTCGCAAAGCTTTTATGATCGTTGGCTTGGTTTTCGTACAGCGATGGAACGTGAGAACTTAGCTATTGCAGCTCATAATTCAGCTCTATTAACTATTCCTTATAATGATGATATGGAACTTACTTTGCAAAAACACTTTAGTCGCATCGGCTTTAATTCCTCTACTTTTCCAACTGCCTTTGTTTGCGCGAACGATCATATTGCGAGACGAATTATTCATTTACTAAAGAAAAACGGGTTAGACTGTCCCAATGATGTATCGGTTACCGGGTTTGATTCACTTGATGAAGATCAAAACGCCTCTCCAACACTAACGACGGTTCAAGTTTTAAAACAAGTAATTGGCCGCAGAGCCGTCGATCGGTTAATTTGGAGAATTCAACACAAAGACTATCCACCTGAAAAAATATTAATTAGCGGCGATATGTTGTTACGAGAATCGATTGACACTCCCAAAAATCGGTGAGCTAGTGCTCACCGATTTTTTTATTTTCAAATAAAGCGTTTACATTCACAAACGTAAGTGATATGTTTATCAATAATAACAAATATAATAACAAAAATAACAGATATCAGGGGAGGATTTACAATGTTACGTAGTGCTCGAAAATCATTAATGGTTGCTGGAAGTATTGGATTGGTTACGACGATGGCTGCCTGTTCTTCAGGTTCAAGTTCAGATAGTGGTGGTGATATTACGTTAACGATGTGGCTCTGGCCAGGCATGGGTTTCGCTGAGAAAGCGCAGCAATACGAAGAAGAAAACCCAGGTATTAAGATAAATATTCAAGAAGCTGAGTATGCGGACGCGCACCAAAATTTGATTACCGCGCTCGCCGCTGGTTCTGGAGCGCCTGATATTTCTGGTGTTGATGAAGGTTATTTAGAGCGAATAAAAGAAAGCAGTGATTTGTTTCATGACTTATCTGAGTATGGTGCTGCTGATTTAGAAGGCGATTATCTCGATTGGAAATGGCAACAAGCATCCTCTGATGACGGTTCTGTTATTGGTATCCCTACGGACATTGGCCCAATGGCTATGGCGTATCGTGTTGATTTATTTGAAGAAGCCGGCTTACCAACCGATCCAGATGAAGTTGCTGAAGCGATGAGCACTTGGGATGACTACATTGCGGCTGGAAGACAATTAAAGGATGCTACAGGTAGCTTCATGTTCAGTGACGTAGCTGATTTGTATTCAGCCATTCGCGAGCAGGGTGATAAGCAGTATTTTGAAACAGATGGGACCTTAATCATTGAAGAAAGTCCGCAAATTTTAAAAGCATGGGATAAATCCATTGAAGCAATGGATATCCAAGCAAATATTGAAAGACAAACACCTGAATGGGGCGCAGCAATTGCAAACGGAGACTTTGCAACGGTCTTTCTCCCTCCTTGGATGTTACAGAACATTAAAAACGATGCTCCTGACACAGCAGGTCTTTGGGACATCGCTTTAATGCCTGAAGGTTCTGGTAACTGGGGCGGCTCATTCTTAACGGTTCCCGCACAGAGTGATCATCCAGAAGAAGCGTATGATTTTATTACTTGGTTAATGTCTCCAGAGAATCAACTTGATATTTTCGAGGCTAATGGAAACTTCCCTTCCACACCTGGAATCTACGATGAACCAGCAATCACTGAGCTGGACGACGGGTTCTTTATTCGCGATGATATTGGGGCGATTTTTGCAGAAGCTGCAACTCTTGTTAAGGACGTTTATCGTGCTCCAATGACAGCACCAATCAACACCATTATGCAAGATGCGTTAGGTACAGTCGCTGATGGTGTTGCTGAACCAGAAGCTGCCTGGAAGAATGCAATGGACGAAGTCAATCGACAAACATCACGTTAAGGCACACTCAAGAAACAGCGTAGGAGTCCTTACGCTGTTTCTTGTCAACTTGTAATAGAAAGGATGGAATCAATGAGTACAGAAGTGCGCCAACAAAGTCCCCTAACGCCGCAAAAAAAGCAACGAAAATACAATCAACGCACGCGCGATCGAATTTCCGGTTACCTATACATCTCTCCTTTTTTCTTATTGTTCGGTGTGTTCGGGATGTTTCCTCTCGTTTTCACCGCTTACTTATCGTTTCACCGTTGGAATATTCTCGGCGAAAGAGAATTTATTGGACTATCAAACTATGTCGGTCTTTTTACGAACGATCCGTTGTTTTGGAAAGCAGTCGGTAATACCTTTTCCATCTGGGCGTTATCCACTATCCCACAGCTCTTTGTTGCTCTTGTCTTAGCGTTTATTTTAAATCAAGCGTTTCTTAAAGGAAAAAGTTTTTTCCGTCTCAGTATTTTCATGCCAAACGTCACATCGATCGTCGCAGTTGCCATCGTATTCTCGGCTATTTTTGGAACGCAGTACGGCATTATTAACTATGTTCTTAGCTCGATTGGGCTTGATCCGATTAACTGGAAAGGCTCTTATTTTGGGACTCATGTGGCCATATCAGCGATGGTTATGTGGCGCTGGGTAGGCTACAACACGATTATTTATCTCGCTGGACTTCAAAGCATTCCGAAAGATTTATATGAAGCAGCCACAATTGATGGCGCGAACAAAATTCAGCAGTTTTTCTACATTACGATTCCAATGATTCGTCCGATTATTATCTTCACCGTCCTTCTCTCTTCTATTGGAGGAATGCAAGTATTTACGGAGCCATTATTGTTTGGCGTTGGTTCTGATTCCCAAGGCTTGACGATGACGCTATATCTTTATCAAGAAGCTTTTGAACGGTTCTCATTTGGCTACGCTGCCGCAATTGCTTGGGTTCTATTTCTTATCATTATGGTCGTGTCCCTCATTAACTTAATTGTGACCCGCAAGATTAAATCAACATAATAACGAAAGGAGCTTGTTTGTAATGAAGGAAGTTGGTCAAAAGAAGCTGCCTAAGATCATCTTATATGTATTCCTAATCTGTAGTGCCCTAGTCTCTTTGTTTCCTTTCTACTGGATGTTTGTTATTGGGTCAAACTCAACAACATCCGTTAATCAGTTTCCACCAGCCATGATTCCAGGGACACAGTTTCTTGAGAATGCCCGGAATGTATTTGAACGGATTGATTTTTTTGGAGCCATGTTTAATTCATTTGTCATCTCTTCAACAGTTACGCTCTCTGTTTTGTTTTTTTGCTCATTAGCTGGTTTTGCTTTTGCAAAGCTTCAGTTTGAAGGGAAAAATATGCTGTTTGTATTCTTATTGGCTACGATGATGATCCCGCCACAGCTTGGGCTCATTCCATCGTTTATGATTATTAGTGAATTGGGTTGGATTGACACACTTCAAGCCGTTATCGTACCCGCAATGGTGAGTGCATTTGGTGTTTTTTGGATGCGTCAGTACATCTCGTCTGCGATCCCCGATGAGTTGCTTGAGGCTGCGAGAATGGATGGCTGTAGCACATTCCGCACGTATTGGAACATTGTCCTACCCACTGTCAAACCAGGTTTAGCAACACTTGGTATTGTGACGTTTATGAATACGTGGAATGATTTTCTCTGGCCTCTAGTCGTCCTAAAAGATCGTAGCGTCCACACGATCCAAATCGCACTTAGAACTTTAAACGACGTATTTTACACGGACTACTCAATGATCCTTGCAGGGACATTTATGGCAACTTTGCCTATACTAATTGTGTTTATTTTATTCAGTCGTTATTTCATCGCTGGTTTAACAGAAGGCGCTGTAAAAAACTAACTAAAAAAGGAGATTCACCATGACTTACTTGTTTTTTTATGACCCTACCTTCCCATTTGATGGTGAGCGTCCGTCATCAACGCATATAGCGTCACTTGAAACTGTCGTAACCGCATCTGAGTTAAATGATGCGCTTGAGAACGGCAACTACGATTCCTTTATAAATTTGCATGGATCGTATTTTCCAAAAAACGCATGGTCCGCGTTGCTCAACTTCCTTAAAAAAGGAGGTGGGCTCGTCCATATTGGCGGTATTCCATTTCGTTATCCGGTTTATCAAGAAGCTGACTCCTGGAAAATTGAGCACGAGCAGACAGCTTATCATCAACAGCTGAACATACATGAGGCTTTAAGCGTCAATAGCTCAAACGTTAATGGCCTTGTGCCATCCGAAGAACGCCCTCTTTTAAAAGAAGTGACAGGGGCATTCTCCATTCAATCGACGCTTGGGTTTGTCCTCCATGTTACGAAACAAGATGACCAGCCTTTAGAAAATGGCTCAAGCGGTCCAATGGACGCGCATATTTATCCCCTTTTAACTGGACGTTCTCGTGATAATCGGGATTTATCCGCTCCCGTCGTTCTAATTGAAAATACCAAAGGTGCATTTGCAGGGGGACGCTGGATTTTCTGTAACCACATATTTGATGAACAATTCTGGCAACAAGGTGTAGACATTCTTAACACTCTTGCTTGGTATACAGCAGAAGGAGTGACAGAAATATGGGTTAAGCCAGGCTACGCAAGTTATTACCCTGGCGAAGTACCGACCGTTTCTGTTCAACTTCAAAGCCTGGCACTTAGTCACAACAAGACACAAGAAAAACAGTGGAGCATTCAATTTGACGTTTTCAAACAAGATCAGCCAAACCGTTTAGCAAACGAGACGTTCACCTTGATGGAGTCAGCCAACCTGGTCATTCACCGGAAAACACTTCCTTTCCAAGTTGAGGATGGCTTCTATATGATTGAAGCAGAAGCTGTTTCATCTTCAGGTGAAATCATTCGTTTCAATCAAGGATTCTGGGGCTTCTCCGAAAAGCTGCTAGCATCGGGGTCTCCACTAAAAGCAAACCGTGATTACTTCGAGAAAGACGGTAAACCTTTCCCAATCGTCGGCATGACGTATATGACGTCTGATGTTGCTCGAAAATTTCTATTTATGCCTAACGCGCATGTCTGGGATCAAGACATGGCTCAGATGAAACATGCGGGCATTAATCATATTCGCTCTGGAATTTGGACGGCTTGGCGTCAAATTATGTTTGTTGATGGACACCCATACGAAGAAGTTCTTCGGGCCATTGATGCTTTTGTGCTTACGGCAAAAAAACATGAGCTTGACTTATGCTTCACCTTCTTTGCGTTTACACCTGAACTTTGGGAAGGAAGCAACCCTTATTTAGACCCGCGCAGTGTCGAAGCACAGAAACGATTTATTGCTGCAATTGCTTCTCGCTACACTAAGGCAACCCATCTTCACTGGGACCTTATTAACGAACCATCGATGTTTGATCCAAAACGCATTTTTTCTGGCCCTCGTTCGGCTCAAGATTCGTTTGAAATTCAAGCGTTTCAGGATTGGGTTAAAGAGAAATATGGAACCATTCGCCAAGTGCAAGAGGCGTGGAACTATTCACCGGTGGAACTACCTTTATTTGAAAGCATTACTCCACCCGAGCACATCGATATGAACTTTGACGTTCAAGATATGCGTAACCCTAGTAAGAGCCTTGTTTGGCTTGACTATACGCTATTCACAATGGACATGCACAATCGCTGGGCAGAGCAACTATCCGAAACATTGCATACGATTCATCCAGATCGTTTAATCACCGTAGGTCAAGACGAAGCCTTGTGTTCGCAAAGACCGACACCGTTTTTCTATGCTTCAACGGTGGATTACACAACAAATCATACATGGTGGCAACAGGATCATCTTGTCTGGGATGGTGTATTTACGAAAACGCACGAAAAACCGAATCTCGTTCAGGAAACAGGAATCATGTACTTAGAGAACCCAGATGGGTCGGCAAAACGAACTGAAGAAGAGCTACGCAATATCTTAGAACGAAAATATGCTTATGCCTTCTCAACTGGTGGAGCAGGAGCTGTTCAGTGGCTGTGGAACACCAACTTTTATATGGACAATGTCAACGAATCGAACATTGGAGCGCTTCGTGCCGATGGAACTGAAAAACCAGAAGCAGACGTTTCCTATGATTTTGGTGCTTTTATGAAGCAATCGCAGGATTTATTTCATAATCGTCAGCTTGAAGATATCGCAATCGTTTACCCATACTCAAATGATTTTTCGACTCGAAAGCTTGCTTTTGCAGCAACAACAAAAGCAGTTCGTACGTTATCCTATGAACTAAATTGCCATGCACGAGGATATGGTGAGTATCACTTAGATGCCCTACTCAAAAATCCACCTAAGCTTGTACTTGTTCCAAGCGCCCATAACTTTAGCGACGAAGCGTTTAACCAGTTACTTGCCTATATGGAACAAGGGGGAACGGTTCTTTTTACCGGACCACTTCGACTTAATGCGGGCTGGAAAGAAACGAACCGTTTTGTTCAAGAATTGGGTGCTACAGTACGAAGCAACGTCCTGCGTGAAGAAGCGCTGTCTATAGATGGAGAAATGCATGCCGTCAGCTTTGGTGCCCGACGCATTGCCGAGCTGACAAAAGAAACATTACTCCACTCTAAACAAAATGAAGTAACGTCTCTTGCCATCGGCGCAGGTACATTTATATGGAGCCCTCTACCAATTGAGCTAAATGATCGCACTGAATCGCTTAAAGCGCTTTATCGCTTTGCAATGAAACAAGCAGGAATCCGTACAGAATTGATTTGGAACAAAGGTGGAGAGAATCCCGGTGTATACGGTCGAAGACTTTCCTATGAGAATGGTGACCTGTTTCTATTTGTTTCAGAGTTCGCAGGGGATGTTGAGGTTGAGATTACGAATCCTCGTAACGGGAAAACCTATAGCTTTCTATTAGAAAAAGAGCGTTCTTTTCTATTTCACACAGATGATGCAGGTACGGTTATGAATACCTACCGTGCAGCAACAATCAATGAATTAACGAAAGAAGTAAAAGCTTAATAGCAACAGAGTCATAGAGAAAATGTCTATGGCTCTTTTTTCTTTTTAACTTGCCTTTCCCAACCATAGCGCCATAAGATCCCGCATATCGATGTAAAACATCGGCAGGAATAAATCTAGTTATCGCGAAGGTTTTTATTGTAAGCGTTTTCTTTAAATCTTCTTACGGAGGGATCTGGATGAAAAAACGAATTCATGCTGCTCTGCTCGTCCCAATTGTTGCTAGTGTATCGGTCTTAGCCAGCTGTTCAGATGAACCAGCTGCTGGTGGTGGAGATGTTGTGCTGACTTGGCTCGTTCGTAGTGATCCAAATCTTGTTGAATGGGAGCACCGCGTAATTGCAGCGTTTGAAGAAGAAAATCCGGGGATTCGCGTTCAATTGCAGACGATTCCTCAAGGTGAAATTGATCAAAAACTGCAGACAATGATCGCTGGTGGCAATGTCCCTGATGTGTGGTCACCGAACTGGGCTGATTCAGGCTTTGGAAGCTATTACGCAATGGGGGCGTTAAAAGATTTGACCCCGTTTCTCGAACAAGACCCTCACGTCACGGATGGAATTGACGAAACGCTGACCGACGTCTATGAAATGGAAGATGGTGTGTACGGAATACCGATTCTCTCGATGGGTTCCTACCTTTATTATAACCAAGATTTATTTGATGAGGCTGGGGTTGAGTACCCGCCAACCGACTGGAATGACGAAAGCTGGAATTACGAGGCCTTGATCGACGCAGCCAAAGCAATTACGCGAAATGACTTACCACCAACTCAGCGGGTTTACGGCGTATTAGATGAAGATTCGCCAAACAAAAACGCCTGGTCCTTCGGCGGTGATTTCTTTGCTGAAGATAATTACGAAACAGGAGTCTTAACCGAACCTGTCATCGCAGAAAATCCAAGGAATCGTGAGGCAATCCAGCAGCGCTCCGATTTAATCAATGTCCATGAAGTGATGCCTCCGCAAAGTGAAATTGCTGCACTCCAGCAGTTAAGTGACCCTTTTCTGAGCGGTCGGGTTGGTATGGTGATGAAGGGTGGCTGGGGAACACGTCAGTATGCGAATACCGACTTGAACTGGGGACTGGCTGCTTATCCTTATACAAATGAAGAAAGGCAAATCTCGCTCTATGTCGATCCGTGGTCAATTAGTGAGAAAAGCAAACACCCTGAAGAAGCGTGGGAATTCCTCAAGTTCTTACTCGACCCTGAAGGCGCTGCGAAGTGGATGACCGAGATGACGCTTGAAAGTCCTGCTCACGGTGATTTAAAAGAATTGTGGTTTGAATTGATTTCGGAACGCACCGGTATTTCTGTTGCTGACTTGCGCATCGCTGAAGAAGGGGCCTTGCAGTATGGGCGTCCGACTGATAATCATTTAATCTCCAACTTCGCTCCGGTACTAAAGCATCAGAATATGACGATTAACGCCATTTATGATCGCCGCAAAGGTGTTGATGAAGGACTAGCAGAACTTCAGGAAAACATTACGTCGCTAACGTATTAGCAGAGGAGGGTTCACTTATGGAAGTCAAAACGTCACCGTCACAAAAAACCAAACCGTTAAAACATACGTCAATTGGCGCGAAACGAGAAGAAAAATACTTCTGGTTATTCATCTCCCCCTGGCTGATTGGCTTTACGGTCTTTATTGCTGGTCCAATGATCGCCTCGCTCTATTTTAGCTTTACGGACTATGCGATTTTAGAAGACGTTTCGTTTGTTGGTCTGCAAAACTTTATCAATCTATTTTCTGATCCCATCTTTTACCGCTCGCTGTTTGTAACAACGGCTTATGCTGCTTTAGCTGTTCCTTTTACGATCATTCTTGGAATCGGTCTGGCCTTATTGCTGAATGCAAAAATAAAAGGGCAGGCATTTTTTCGTACCTTTTTCTACGCCCCTTCGATTATCTCAGGGGTATCCGTCGCGTTTTTGTGGATGTGGATACTTAACCCGCAGTTTGGTGTAGTCAATTCCTTTTTATATGAAGTGTTTGGCATTACCGGACCTGGCTGGTTCACCGATCCACTGACCGTGATCCCCTCATTCGTCTTGATGCAGTTAACGGCTGTCGGCAGCACCATGATCATCTTCCTTGCTAGCCTGCAACAGCTGCCAAAAGAACTATACGAAGCAGCAGCAATAGACGGCGCGAGCGCATGGCGCCGCTTTCGGAACATCACGGTCCCGCTTATCTCACCGATTATTTTATTTAACGTGATTATCTCGATTATCGCGTCATTTCAAATTTTTACGCAGGCGTACGTTATCACAGATGGTGGACCTGACTGGATGAGTTATTTCTACGTCTATTATTTATTTGAAACCGCGTTTTTCCAAAACCGGATGGGCTATGCTTCTGCTCAAGCGTGGATCTTGTTTCTTATCATCTTTGTTCTGACCTTTTTAGCACTCTATGTATCTCGCAAAAACGTCCATTACGAATATGACAAATAAACGAGGAGGCAAGGATCTATGAAACAGCTTTTTAAGAAAACTCATTACTCTCCAGGAGAGCTCTCAACCGGTGGAAAAATTCTGATGTACATCGGCTTAATCGCCTGTCTATCCTTGTTTCTGTTTCCCGTTGCTTGGATGGTCTTTACCTCATTAAAGTCACTTGAACAGATTGTCTCAAATCCACTCTCCCTTCTACCAGAAAACTGGAATTGGTCAAACTATATCGAAGTCTTTCAGAATCATCCGTTCGGAACGTATTTGTGGAATACATCTTGGTACACGGTCGTGACCGTTGTCGGTACAGTGTTCTTCTCAGCGATGATTGCCTTTGGCTTCGCCCGCTTCCGCGCCAGAGGACAGACCGTGCTGTTTGCACTCGTACTCAGCACAATGATGCTGCCGCAGCAGGTTGTGATGATTCCCCAGTACCTCCTGTTTAATTCAATTGGCTGGGTTGATTCTTATCTACCTTTAACCGTACCCGTCATTGCCGGAAGCGCCTTTCTTATTTTTCTGCTGAGGCAGTTTTATCTCGGCTTGCCAAAAGAGCTCGATGAAGCAGTCACGATTGATGGAGGCGGCTACTTCACGATCTTCTTTCGAATCATCCTGCCACTCTCCCTGCCGGCAATGGCAACCGCGGCGATTATTGAATTTATGTTCCGCTGGAATGATTTAATGGGGCCGCTCATTTACTTGAACACGCAAGAGCTATACCCGCTTTCACTCGGATTAGCAAACTTTACCGCGGCTTATGCAGCAACACCGTGGCAACTGTTAATGGCCGCTTCCGTCATGGCCGTGTTGCCACCGTTGATTTTATTCTTTTTTGCGCAGAAGTACTTTATCCAAGGTGTTGTGATTTCGGGGACGAAGGGGTAAGTAGTCGTATAGAGATGGAAGGGTTCCTTAAACACAAGAACAACGTTGTAAGCAGGATTCAAAAAAAGAGAGCCTATGATCACGCTTTGAACGATAGCGTTGATCGGCTCTCTTTTGGTTTATTTCTTGAAATTGATTTGCTCTTCTTCGCCCTTCATAAACAGTGCCGCTGTTGCCGGTTGTGTTTTAGCAATTTGTTTTCCCGCTTTAAACGAATGGGTCACCGTTGCTTGTTTTCGAATTGTTTCATATTCGTTTTCAGCATCTACTAGTATAAAATCAGCCGGTTTTCCTTCTTCAATGCCGTAGCGATCTTCAATGTGCAAGGTCTTTGCACTGTTCGTTGTAATAAAATCAATGGAGTCAACAATTTGATCATAACCCATCATATGGGCAGCATGAATACCCATATGCAGCACCTGCAGCATATTCCCCGTACCGAGTGGATACCACGGATCAAAAATATCATCATGACCAAACGATACATTGAGACCTGCTTCTGTTAATTCCTTGATCCGTGTTAAGCCTCTTCGTTTAGGATAGGAATCAAATCTCCCTTGTAAATGCATGTTTACCAATGGATTGGAAACGAAATTAATACCCGACATGGACAACAAGCGGAACAATTTTGAGGTATAGGCATCGTTGTAAGATCCCATCGCCGTTGTGTGACTCGCCGTTGTTAAGTGCCCCATTCCTCTTTCATAGGCTTCCTTTGCGACAACTTCTACAAACCGTGACTGTTCATCATCAATTTCATCACAGTGGATGTCAACAAGACGATCGTATTTTTCAGCTAAGTCAAAGGCAATTTTCATAGATTCAACGCCGTACTCTCTTGTAAATTCAAAATGAGGTATGCCACCAACAACATCTGCCCCCATTCTTAACGCTTCTTCAAGCAGTTCTGCCCCACTTGGATACGACAAAATGCCTTCTTGTGGAAAAGCGACCAGCTGAAGATTGACATAAGGAGCCATTTCTTCTTTTACTTCGAGCAGCGCTTTTAACGCGGTTAAATTCGGGTCCGTCACATCAACATGGGTCCGAACATGTTGAATGCCTTGAGCGACTTGCCATTTTAGTGCTTTTTTCGACCGTTCTTTTACATCCTCATGCGTTAAGAACGCTTTGCGCTCAGACCAGCGCTGAATTCCTTCAAACAAGGTCCCGCTCCGATTCCAAGCAGGTTCTCCAGCGGTCATCGTTGTATCTAGATGTATATGTGGTTCAATAAATGGCGGAAGTAAGAGCGATCCACCTGCATCAAGAACGTCTTCACCTTCACTATCCAGTGGTGCTTGCGTGATCGAAGTAAACTCACCGTTCTGAATGCGTAAATTCCAGCGTCCTTCCTTATTGCGCAACGTCGCGTTTAGAATAATCATAACCTATCACCAAGTCCTTTTTCTTTTCAAATTTACGAGATAGTTTGATACACACCAGATAGAGAACAATTGTGCCAATTAAAGCGTTTAGTGGCGCAATGCCAGGTGCAAGCTGAGCAGTTGCCACACCGCCTGCCCACGACACCATCGCACTCCAATGGACAGACTTACTAACCGCATTATTATAACCTGTTTTCCGCTTGACGAAAAAGTAATCGGCGATTAAAATTGCTCCGATCGATGGAATCGCCACGCCTAAAACGGTAAGAAATCCGACGAAATGCGTGTACATCCACATCGCAAACACCGTCCCAATCAACCCGTTTATAATAACGAGCACTTTCTTCGGCCATTTTGTAATATGAGCAAAGCCAAGTCCCGATGCATACAAGGCATTATCATTTGTTGTCCAGATGTTCAGTCCTAAAACGATAATTGCAGGTACGATTAACCCTTGCAAAAACATGACTTCCGACACTTCTGCCAACCCGTACACCATCGCTCCAACCGCTCCAAATAAAAACATGAGGGAATTGCCGAGAAAGAAAGCAATCATCGTTGCACTAACGGCTTGCTTTGACGATTTAGCAAAACGTGCAAAATCAGGCGTAAGCGTTCCTCCACTAATAAATGAACCGATGCATATCGCCAAAGCGATTGTTATAGCCATGGTTGACGTTGGTTCATAGCCAAACAGTCCTTGTATGCCTCCAATATCGCTAACGCCTTTTAACACGGAGAAGCCGCCAAGAATGGCAATCGCTGGCACAGCAACGAACCCAAGAATGACCAACGATTTTATGCCAAAAATCGCTGATGCCGTCATAGCAAGGCCGAATACAATCGTTAGGACATATACATTGATATCAAGCACCTGCGCAACAGGAACAGCGAACATCGCCACTCCGACACCAAACCACCCTACCTGGGTAAAAGCGAGTAAAAAGGAAGGAAGATAGGAGCCTTTTTCGCCAAAAGCATGTTTTGCTAATAAGTGAGTGGAAAGACCAGTCTTTGCGGCTATATGTGCAAGTGCCCCTGTATAAAGACCAAGGATGAAGTTCCCCGTTAACACGACGCCGATAAACTGTGCGAACGATAACTGGATTCCAAGATTTCCACCGGCTAGCATGCTCGCCGAGAAAAAGGTAAAGCCAAGCATTACCGCTAGCGTCTTCAAAAAATGCTTTCGTTTTGACTTAGGTACTGCCTGCCATGCAAATTCTTGATCCTGCTTATTCATTTTTCATTCCCCCATTGTTTGATACCGGGAGCAGAAAAAAAGAGGCTAATCATCAGGTCACTGACAATTAGCCTCTTCTGTGTTGTAAGAAATGCACACTAAAAAAAGCGTACAGACCTACACGAATTCAAAAAATCGAATTCGCACATCCGCTGTCCTTGTCAGCCTCTCTGGACTGGTTTAAAGGTACCAAGATTAAATTAGACTTATTATGACAAATAACGAGTTATTTCGTCAAGACTTATTTTCTTCCAGCAAATTCCCTTGCTTCATTAGCTGCTTTTTTTCAAACCAGACGCTTGGGGCTAAAGTGACACAATCAAGGTGCACACCTGCATCAATGGTTCCTCCAAATGTTTTGCTTGATCCAAAGGCGACATGAATCGTGCCAAACGCTTTCTCATCTTCTAAAATATTGCCGGTCACTCTCGCCGCTTCATTTGTACCAATCCCAAACTCAGCAATGTAGCGGCCATCGCCTTCACCGAGTAAAGATAGCAGCTTTTCTCCTGCTGGACCTGTTGCGTTGATTAGACGTCCGTTCTCCACCGTTAATAGCGTCGGTTCAGTGACTTTTCCAATCCCCGCGATCGAGCCATCGATCCAGATTTGTCCTTCAGAGCCTTCAATTTGCGGGGCAATATAACTTTCACCTGAAGGGAGATTACCTGATGCACCTGTTGAACCAAACACGCCTGTACTGCTAATTCCATTTCGCCCTGCTAACTGGAGCGTTAACGAATACTGTTCCTCGCTCCCTGTACGAATTACCGCCTTGTTAATTGTAGTCAGCTCAGACGTTAGCTCTTCCGTTAACTTCACTACGTTTGAATAATCGGCCTTCATGGCCCCTTCCGTGAACATGTCCATCGTAATTCCTGGCATGGTAATCACTTTTACTCCATTTGCACTCGCATCTTTTCGGGCCTTTGTATGAGTTAGAGAATGCTCACAGATGCAAAAGCAGATCTCACTTGCTTTCATTGCCGCAGATACGGTCAGAGGTGGTTCTTCCCCCGAACGATTACGCGTCTGCATAACTACAAATTCTGCAGAATAGTCGAGTTCGCATAATGAATCAAATACCTTCCGCCCGATCGCTTCTTTCTCCAGATCAGCAAGCACCATTACATATTCGGTACCGCTTGCTTGAACGTTCTGGCTCATCATGTTTTTTACGATGGCTTTAAATTCCATTGCTAACGCCCTTTCTCTATTCCTTAAGTAAGCTCAGCAGCAATCCGCGCCACGATACTTCTTGCCAAAATCACTGGCACATCGACTTGTTTTTGAACGCGCTCCTTATGGGCTTTTGTATAGCCCATACAGTCAAGGACGATGAGGGACACGCCTTTTTTTGCTAATTCAGTCGCAGCGGAATCCACATTCTCATCAGTGTACGGATTGGCTACAGCCGTTTGAACCGTCCTTCCATTCCATTTTTGAATAAGCTGCTCTCGTTGTTCTTCTAGCGGAATGATTGTGCCGAGCGTACCTTGACCAATTGTCGCTTCAACAACGTGCACAAGTAGCTTATCGGGAAATAACACAGGTTTTTGATAAACAAGTGACGGAAATGAGCCGGTGCAAACAACAATCGTGCTCGCTGCTTTTTCTTCAAGCTTTGTTAATTCCGACTGTAAATAGGGTAGCATCTTTTCTTTTGAAAGAACAGCACTGCTGCCGTTCCGAAGTCTTGAAATGTAAGTCGTCTCCTGCTCTTCTGGTTGAAGTGCATCAATTTCTGTTTGGCTTAGAGAATCAAGCGCCCCTGCTTCCACAAATGCAAGCTCATCCTCCAAATAACGCTCCATTTCTGGCGTCATATCAATTCGCGGTGATTGTCCAATCGTTAACAAACCGATTGTTCTCATCTTAATCCTTTAATCCCATCGTTTGTAGCTTATTCATTGAGCCGTATAGCTTTTGTAAATGCGCAAACTCCTGCGTGTCATAAAAAGTTGTCGTTCCCGCCGTATACTCTTTGGCTACTTCAATGGAGAAGCGAACAGCTTGAGCGATATCAATTTCGTGGCTCGCTCCTGTTCCACAACCAGGGACAGCAGACTCTGCTGTAATGGCTACACCAACAACGGGAGCATTTGTTGCAACGGCAGGTTGTAAGATCGAATTGATATGATAAACATTGTTTCCATAAGGTGTAATGTCCTGCGTTGTAATTGCAAACGTGGACGGAAGCTCCCCAGTTGTCATTTCCATGATGCGCAGTAAGTCGTTACTGAAGCGTAAAATGTAGCCTTCTTTAACGGTTGGAGAGATCGCAATTCCCTTGTTTTTAATAATTTTATTGCCTTTAGTTGTATCAATGGAAACGATTGCCTCCATTTCTGGCAGCACTTCATATTGATTCATCGTCAGTATGTCTACAGGTGATCCCATAAAATCTACCGGCTCATGAGGGACGGTTGGCGCAGTTGGACATATATGAGTGGTCACATACACATCACCAGGAAGCTGATCCCCTTTTTTCGCCATCTCGGCAAGCTTTAAAGCAGCTGTAACTGCCGCGACTGCCCCATCAGCATCAGACACGATTCCGATTCGGCTTGGACGAGCTCCAATACCACCAAGTCTACCAACGATACCAAAGGATGGAGCTTGTCCGCCATTTTCTTTTCCTTGTGATCCTTTAATGACAATCTTCACAAAATCAGTTGATCCTTGTTCGCCAGAAACTGTTGTCGATGTAGCTTCGACATCATGATATGATTCAAACAAAGCGACAATTTGCTCCCCATTTATTCCTGGATCATCCATCTTCTCAAGTATATTCATCGTATGCAGTAGTGACATATCAAACTCTCCTTAAACAATCTTTTTTTGAATTACCGGTTCAATCGTACTTAATAAAGCTAGATTCTCCATCGTCGAACTTAAAAGCAACTCAGTTTTCGGTACGCATACAACAGCTAACTGTTGACCGTTTTGAATCTCAGCACTAACGACTGGTGCGCCTGATTGAACATCAAACGTCATGATCAAATCGGGAAAAGTCCCTTTCCGCTCGCCATTTTCCTCAATCGTCATAAATTCATTCCAGAATGTTAGCTCACAGTTATCAACCCTTAAAGTTCCAACATCAAACCCACCAGCTGTATGTAGCTGAAAGGCGTTTACTGTTCCCACCTTTACAATTCGTCCTTGTAAGAAGGTTGTTACAGCTTCAATTTTATTCAAACCTACTGCTTCACTTAAAAACGTTCTTCCTAGCTCAATCGCTTGTGTGATTCCGCCGACTGCGGCGTTCTGCTTCACATACTCGATTGATACAGGATTTCTGGCTACAGCAACCATTCCGCCAGCGGCCACCGACATCGTTCGAACGGCATCACCAACGGTTTGTAGCTCGCCACTCATAAACGCTCGCACAGCTCGCTGGTCTTTCCCTCCAGCGGCGGTTTGGTAGGAGACATAATTCGGTATATCCGATAAATTGAGAGACCCCATTGATCCGGTTGGATGCGCACGTCCATTGCAAGGTGCATCCAGTACTGGCAGCCCGGACAAAGCCGCTTGAAGCCAGCCATTTACCGTAGTTGCCGCTCCGTTTTCATTCGTCATAATTGCTCCGATATTTTCTGGATAATTGCTTTGCATCAATTGGATCGTATCGAAGAATTGCGCATCACTAACGTATTGCTCTTTGGCTGCTGGTGCTCCGACAAGAGAGACACAAACAGCTTTATCGGCGTTCTTTAGCTCATCAACCGTTATAAGCTCTACACGGCCTTTTGTAAGTGCTTTTTTGCCATTTTCTAACCCTTGCTTAATCCAGCCACCACCGCCTCCACCAAGGATAGCGCCACCGTAGACGGCTTGCTCAACCTGTTCTTCTGATAACCAAGTGCGTCCCATCTTTTTCTCCTCCTTTTCGTCGTTAGCGTGCTTTAAATACGGAGCTAAAGAAGCTGTAAAGTGCATCCCCAGCAATAAAACCAGCTGCTGTTGTAAACATAGCGGACTCCGCTTCTTTGCCTTTCCACTTCAATAGAATGACACGAGCCGTAATTCCAACTAGAACCGCCCAACCAGCCCAAGGGTTCATAACGAGCAAGCCGGTTGCTAACATAATTCCAAGCTGCCTCTTAGCTCCTCCAATGAACTGAATAAGAGCGCCGGGAATGGCCCAAATAAGCAAGTATTTTCCAGTCTCACCAACAATGCCATCCGTAATTGTCGCTGCAAACACATGGTTAACTGGTGGGAAGAGACCTTGCGAAAAATACATTTCGTGAAAAAACAACACCATAAAAATGGCAACGACGAGTCCGATCATGCCTGCTTTTAGCTGCAGGCGTCGTCCGTGAAGCTCCTGCTTCCAATCAGTCCGTCCACGAATGATAAAACCGGTTTTTAAATCAAAGCCAAAATCAGCGAATGCTGGTCCAGTTGCCGCTGTATAACCTGTAAGAAGTGCCAATGCAACTGGAGGAAAACCAATCATAATGCCAATTAATAACACAATTAGCGTGACAGCAAATGCTGGGAACCAGCCAGAGTGCATTGCTGCAACACCAACAATCATCTCCGATATAAGTGTTGCAAACGCTGCATAAACAATAAATAAAATGAGAAAACCAACGCTTAAATCACTATATAATCCGGCAAGAAACGCAACGAGCATCGCTCCAAAAACATAGGCCAGAAAACCATAACCAAAGCCTTTTGCTACATCTGTTTCGGTTCTTGTATACGTATGAGCAGCCTCATCCTTCGGCTCATTTGGCGCGCTTTTTCTCCGCCCTTTTACAATAACGGAAATAAATTGGAATAAAGCAACAAGACCTGCGCCGATCATCATGCCATGAGGAATGTAGTACGCATTAATATCAATGTTAAACCAAGGAATGGAGTAACCATTTATTAACAGCCCAATTCCGAACATCGTTAAAGCCCATATGTTTCCTATAAAAGCTACACCTAAAGCAGACATCGGAATTCCAGCTGCTGATCCTGCAAGCCCTCCGGCAATCCCAATCCCCAAAAACTTCGCCTTACTTCCTCCCTGATCTCCAGCCCGTAATGCTTCTGCAGTCGCAACTCCTGATGGCCACGCTTCATTCGCGCCAAACAATTTCGAATCAAATACTTTATAAAGAATAAGTGCGTCGATAATAAGTGCAAAACTAGCACCAATTAGCATCGGAATGACTAGTTCAGGCAACCCCATTACATATGGAATACCAATAGGAATGAGCAAGCTGTTTGCTGCGCCGAACGTCGCAGACGATATCGTTGTCTGCACAAGGTTTTGAGTCTCTAATTTACGATAGCGGTAAAACAGCTGTGCGGGTATTCGAGCAATGAGCATGGCGACCATTGCTCCGATAATGGATGTATTCGGCGTCACTCCAAGCGACGTAATAATTTGCATCCCGATAATTGCGCCGAATACGGCGATTAGAACGGATAATAAAATTAAACTCCAGTCATATGTGCGTCCTTTCACCGTCCATTCCTCCTTTCTAAATGGTTTTGATATGCCCTACCTTGAGCTTCAACAAGATCAATAATCGGTATGTGAATTTCTTCTTGAAGTGATTCTTTCAAATGAATGGTTGAAAAGCCCGTACAAGCAAACAGAATCACTTCTGCACCTTGCTCCATTAACTGCTTGACGGCTGCTACTGCCTTCTCTATTGCATCTTCTTCTAATAAATCAGTTGTATTGACTACTTCCTCAGGGACAAGCTGTCCCACCAACCGTTTCCCTAAGATGTCACGCATACGCTTTGGCACCTCTGGCGTTAATCCTAATACCCCAACCGCCTCGCTAAGTTTACAAGCTTCCAGTGCCCCAGCTTCACCAGCACCAATGATAGGCAGTCCTATTCGTTCTCGACAAAGGTCTAAAGCTGGATCAGCAGCGCAGCTAATTGTTAAGGCGTCAATCTCTTGAGATGCTGCCCAGTCATGCGCTAGTTGAACAATTTTTTCTTCAGCCACGTTGTACGTTGCTTCATTGAAAATTCCATAAGGCTGATCAGGAATACAGCGCGATTCAGACAGGATGCCTTGCTTTTTATTTAATAGAACTGAATGTTCTTGCAATAACTGCTTGTCTTCAGTTGTTAACACCCTAATAATCCCTAGCATGTTCATGCCCCCCATCCTTTTATCAAACTATAAATTTTCAGATCAATTAAAAAAATGCCCAATATGTGCAAAACCAACTCTGGTTTTTCTGCACACTTTGAGCACTTCTATTAAATAAATGGCTAGTGGCTTCGTTTTTCTACAAGGGTTCTGTCAGCTTTCCTTACAAAAATCCTTTAATCTTCAAAGCAAAATAAAGGAGAAAACGATTTTCACTATCATTTAAATCCAACATCATCCGCTGTTCAATCTTTTCTAATCGATATTTTAAGGTTCTGCGATGGACGTATAACATCTCAGCCGTTTTAGAATGATTTCCATTTTCCCTTAGAAAAATCATTAATGTTTGCAAGAGCGCCTCATCCTTAGTATGGCTCGCAATAAGAGGTTGAAGCATTCTATCGGCAAATCGCTCTACCTCCTGCTCATTCGCTAGCTTAGTCATCATCTGCTTGTAATCAACTTCTTCGTATAGTGTAATTCCGTCCGTATGTTCAGTATAGTTAGAGGCTGTGTTTGCTTCACTAAACGCTTGATCGACCAAAGACCGATCTTGGTACTCTGGACTTATTCCCATCTTTAAATGAAGCGCCATATTCATGACCAGCTCGCCCTTCAACAACTGAATGGAAGAGATCATGTCTCTTCTAGCTTGATAGCGTTCTTGTGTGTAAAGCAGGTAAATCGTTTCTTGCTTTTGCACGCAAAAAAAGGAAGGTAAGTGATTCTCGACGTATGAATAGAAATTTGAAAAGAAAATTGCTTGATGTAATGGCGAGTAGGTTAATGAAAAAGCCTCATGATTGCAAGCCACAACACCATACCGTAACATCACGTCTGAATGATTAGTTAAAAACTCTTTAAGCTGTTTTTCATCTTGTTCCAAACGTCTATTCACTTTTCCAGCGCATTTTTCAAATAGAAACGTAATTTTTCCTTCTAAAAATGCTGATGCCTTTTGCAAAACCGCTCGCCAAAGCTTGTCTTGCTGTGGCAGCTCAAGTACAACCGAATACTGGTTAAACATAATGCGCATTGTCGTTTGTGAGCGAGAGGAGTTTCGCTTCGGTTCAGAGAACAAGGTAAATGTTCGCCTTTCGGAAAAAGGCTTCTGGTTGGCATAGGCAAGTAACCGGTTATGCTTATCTTCAATAACAATGTTTCCGCTCGTCATTTCTGCCAACTCTTGTACGAATACATGCAAATCGCCGACTTCACCCAAGTGATAGATTTGTTCAAGCAGCGTTTCTTCTTCTGTTTGCGCTTCTTTAAATTTCGATTCAAACAGCACCGTTAATAAATGAACGAAAGAAACATTGACAGGTATCGTCATGATTGGCATATTTTCTTCATTCGCTAGCCTCATCATTTCTTCGGGTAGCTCATGGACGTACCTACCCATTTTTAAAATTAACCCGGCACCATTTACTTCAATCAACTTTCTAAACATACTAAGCTGAGCTTCAGGATCGTCCTTGACGGAATAAAATGTAGAGATAATAAGAATGCCCTCCGTAAGCCACTCGTTAATATCTGGAACTTCCATCACTTCTGCCGCTTTTATCACTCGATCTAGCCCTTTATCTCCGGCAAGGATTTTTGCTTTTTGCAAATCTCCAAGCTGAAGTGCATCTTTTACATTCATTTTAATCACCTGCTCTCTCTAGTAGCACTTATTTTACACGAAACGACTTTCACGTGATCAAAAAAAAGCATATCAACAATATTTATCCCTTCCACCATTAATATCGTTCGCTCTTAACTTATATTTACAGTAACAAATGCCACTTTATAAAAAATAACCACCTAATTTCCGAACATTTCTATTGCGCATCCGAATAATCTTATGTACAATAGCGATACAACTTGTTCATATAAAGGTGATGAGATGATACTAGATTCGAATGAAACGAAAAAACTTCTTGCTCAACTTTATAATGATGTATCGAAAGAGTTGTTTGGAGTCGGTACAACACTGTTAAAAGTAACGGTTGCCAATCAAATGGTAACGATTCAAGCGAAGCATAAACGAGCAGCCCGCTCGATTGCGCTTGAAGGCGAGATTCCTTCTTTAAAGCTAGAGGTTGATTTTCATCTTTCTCTGCTTTATAAACGCAAGTTTGCCGAACGGCTCGAAGCTCACTTTCCCGGAGCTATTGATGTTGTATTAAGGGATTATGATGCCCATACGCAATGGGCGGTTACGAATCTTCTGCTTCATGAAAACTAAATGGACTAAATGGACAAACCGGACAGGTTTCTGGTTTGGGATTTAGATAGATGAAAGACTGCTTTTCTACGTGTTTACACAAGGAAGATGCGTCTGTAGAGTGTGCCTTTGCGCAGCTACAGGTGTGTCTTCCTTTTTTACTTTCTAAACAATTGGAGGAATAGGAAATGAAAAAACTAGCTACGATCACATTGTTATCAGCAAGCGTTGCGGCACTTAGTGCATGCGGACAATCAGGAAGCAACGGCGAAGATGCACCAACGGATCTTGTTGTCTCAACATGGGGGTTTGCTGAAGATTTCTTTAATGAAGAAGTCTACGCTCCATTCGAAGAAGAACACAACGTCAATATTGTCGTCGACATCGGCAACAATGCAGAACGCTTAAACCGCATCCGTCAAGGAACGGCTAACATTGATGTCATCTACTTATCAGACTATTATGCCCAACAAGGCATCGATGAAGGCTTATTTGCACCAATTGATCGTAGCAACATCCCGAACATTGATGACCTGTATGAGTTAGCACAAGCTCCCCTCGGAGAAGAGTACGGACCTGCTTATACTGTTGGTCAATTCGGCATTGCTTATAATCCTGATGAAGTTGATGCAGATATTGCAAGCTGGGCTGATTTATGGGATGAGTCCCTTGCTAATAACATTACTTTGCCAAACATTACAGCGACAACAGGTCCGATGTTTTTAGACGCTGCATCCACCGTTGCTGGCGAAGAAAGCTTTAACGAAGATGCCGCATTTGCTGAATTAACAGCACTCAAAAGCAATGTGGTCAAAGAATACGACCGCACATCTGATTTCGTTAACATGTTTTCTCAAGGAGAAATTGTTGCTGGTCCATTTATGGAAATGTACTTAAATGATTTAATCGCAGCCGTACCGAACACACAGTTTGTGACGCCAGAAGAAGGTGCTTATGCCGTATTAAACACCGTTAATGTCGTTGAAGGCAGCGACAATCAGGAACTAGCAGAAGCGTTCATTAACTGGCATCTCAGTGCAGAAGTTCAGGAAGCATCAGCAAAGGCAAAGATTGATTCTCCTGTAAACCAGACGGTTGAGTTATCTGCTGAAGAAGCGGAAGGTATTACGTATGGCGAGGAAACAATCAATGACTTAAAGCTGCTTGATATGCAGTTTGTTAATGAACAGTCTGCTCAGTGGATTGACCGCTGGAACCGCGAAATCGCTAATTAAGGAGGTCCTTTTAATGAAACAGAAGCTTCTGCTCGATGTTGATACAGGCATTGATGACGCGCTTGGCATCCTCCTTGCGGCAAACGATTCGAGCACCGAGTTAGTAGGTATTACGACGGTGAATGGAAATGTTTCACTTAAGCAAGCAACCACAAACACGCTAAACGTTTTGGCATTAACGGATGTCCGCGCGCCCGTTGTACAAGGAGCAGCCTCCCCTCTTCTCCGGGCGCCTCATTTTGAAAAAGCGGTTCACGGAGAAAACGGTCTCGGCGGCGCATTAGCAGATAGTGAACCTGCGATGCTTCCGACACCAGGATTCGCGCCAGACTTTATTATTTCGCAAGCTTCGCGCTTCCCAGGTGAGCTCACCCTTGTCATGACTGGTCCGTTAACAAATCTTGCCTTAGCGTTACAGAAATGCCCTGAGCTCCCACGACTCATTCAGAACGTCGTCTATATGGGTGGAGCAGCCTTCACTTACGGCAACATTACACCGACCGCTGAGTACAACATGTTTGTTGACCCCGAAGCTGCTCGGATCGTTCTGCAAGCGGGCTTCGAGTCCTTAACGCAAATCGGACTGGACGTGACGCGCAAAGCGCTGCTTTATAAAGAACATATCGACTCATTAGGGGACTCCCCTGTAAAAGCGTTTATTCAAGAATGCACGGCGCATTATATGACGCGCTACGAGATGCGCAATGGTATAGCAGCATGCGCTTTACATGATCCACTTGCCGTTGCCTATGCGATTCGACCAGAGCTGTGTGAAACGTCCTTGCTTCACACAGACGTTGAGACAACGAGCCGTTTATGCGATGGTCAAACGATTTGTGACGTGCAAAACCGGTTGGGTGAAGAACCCAATGTTCACGTCGCACTCACGCTCGAGACAGACGCATTTTTATCTTATTTCCTAACAACAATCCAACACGGGTCGCGCTGACCTGTGTTGCAATGAGGTGGCTGTATTGAAACGATCTGGACGTTATTTCTTGCTTCTTCCAGGCTTGCTTTTTTTATCAATCTTTATGATCATCCCACTCGTGCTGACCATTTCTTCAACCTTTCTTGAGGATGGCAGCTTTACGATTGCTGGATACATGAACTTTTTAACGGATGCGTATTTTCTTGATATTTTAACAACAACGCTGTTTGTCGCCTTAACAACGACCTTTTTCTGCATCGTGCTTGCGTTCCCCGTTGCCTACTACATTTCCAAAATCAACGGCTCGAAAAAAGCGCTTTTGCTCATGCTGGCGATCTTTCCTTTACTCGTCAGTCCAATTGTCCGCTCGTTTAGCTGGATGATTATTTTAGGAAGAAACGGTCTGTTGAATGATCTCCTATTATCCATCGGCATCATTCAGGAACCATTAACGATTCTCTACACACCAGTGGCTGTTGCAATTGGTCTTGTTCATTTGTTCCTACCGCTCATGATCGTCACCCTTGTTGGCGTGATGGAAAATATTGATTCTGACTATATTCGCGCGGCAGAGAGCCTCGGAGCATCAAAAACAACAGCTTTCTTAAAAGTAATGTTTCCTCTCTGTATGCCAGGTTTATTAATTGGAAGCACGCTTGTATTTGTCGGCAGCTTTACGGCATATACCACACCGGCTTTACTTGGTGGTCAACAACGTGTGATTTCAACCTTTCTTTACCAAAATGCGATTACACTAAATGACTGGAATACGGCAGCGATGATTGCCACGATCATGATTGTACTGACGTTTGTTGTCACCGGCATATTCCAAAAAATCGCAACGATGTTGAATCCAGGAGGGTCTTAAGATGAATCAATCCAAGAATCTCGCATTAGGGATTACAACGTTTGCCATATTCCTATTCTTACTCGGGCCATTAGCGATTATTTTTGTCGCTTCGTTTGAACCAACAAGCGTGCTGCAGTTCCCACCAACAGGGTTCTCGCTTGAATGGTACCGTAATATTTTTAGCGTTTCCGCCTTCATGGATACATTTAAGCTTTCGATGGTCGTTAGCTTACTTGGGAACCTCTGTGCCCTGTTGCTTGGTATCCCTGCTGCCTATGCGCTAAGCCGCTTTGACTTTCGTGGAAAAGGCGTGCTAAATGCCCTCTTTGTTTCACCGATTTTAATTCCAGGAACGGTGCTTGGCTTTACGTTTTTACGCTATTTAATCGTCAGCTATAGCCTGCCGCTTGAGGCTGCCTTATTTGTCGGTCATACGATTATCATGCTTCCCTTTATTATCCGCGTCATTGCGTCGAGCATGGCCAACTTTGACTTCTCGATTGAAGAAGCGGCTATGAACTTAGGATCAAGTCGCGTTGGAGCCTTTTTCCGAGTGATTATTCCTAATATCAAATCAGGCATCATCGCTGGTGTACTAATTGCGTTTCTTGAGTCATTTAATAACGTTGATATCTCTGTCTTCTTAACTGGACCGGGAATCAGTACATTACCGATTCAAATGCTAACGTATGTTGAACATTACTTTGATCCAACGGTGGCGGCGATTTCCGTGCTGCTGATGATTTTCACCGCCTTGTTTATGTTCGTGATTGAACGACTTGTCGGCTTATCACACTTTACAAAACGCTAAGTACGAACAATGGAGGATCGACCAATGACTTTATTATCTTTAGATCAAGTAACAGTCGCTTATCAAAAGCAAGATATCTTAAAAGATTTTCAGCTCAATATCGAAAAAGGCCAACTTATCTCCTTGCTCGGACCGAGTGGCTGCGGGAAAACAACCACTCTCCGCCTCATTGCTGGCTTTATTGATGCTAAGGAAGGACGCTTTACGTTTGATGGACAAGATTACACGAAAGTACCGGTATCGAAACGGAACTTTGGCTTCGTCTTTCAAAATTACGCGCTTTTCCCGCACTTATCGGTCTATGACAACATCGCATTTGGTTTAAAGCTACGAAAAAAATCAAAGACAGACATTGAAAAACGCGTCAAGCAAGTGCTTGAGGTTGTAAATTTAATCGGGTTTGAAAACCGCTACCCGAAAGAATTATCTGGAGGTCAACGCCAGCGTGTGGCGATTGCCCGGGCATTAATCATTGAACCAGATTTACTATTATTTGACGAACCGCTTAGTAACCTAGACGCCAACTTGCGTGAAAGCATGCGCGTCGAGATTCGCCGGATCCAGCAGGAACTGGGCATCACGACGGTTTACGTCTCACACGATCAAGAAGAATGCTTCTCAATCTCCGATCAGGTGGCCATTATGAATAACGGCGTGATTGAGCAGCTGCACACACCAGCGCACATTTACCGCTATCCGAAAACACGCTTTGTGGCAGAATTTATCGGGTTTAAAAACTTCATCGCTTTCTCAGATCGCCAAGATCAAGGTGACCATCTGCTAATGACGGCAGGTAGCCACACCTTTCAAGTTACAAAACATGAAAACAGTGAAGCGGGAATGACAGGCGCGATTCGTCCAGATGATTTACAGCTATTGCTAGAAACCGGTCAAGCAGAGCGCCCGAATCATGTGTCAGGCACGATTAAGATTTGCACATTCCTCGGTCGCAGCTACCAATGTACGGTTGAAACGACGCTTGGGACATTTACGGTTAATGCGACAATTGCTCAACCCTTGGCAATTGGAACAGCTGTAACGCTCTTGTTTCCAGAAGACAAAATTGTCGTGGTTCAGTAAGGAGGATTCATATGCAGGTTGAAACGCTTATTACAAATGCCCACGTTTATAATACCTACACAAAGCAGTTTCGTGCGGTCGATGTAGCTATTAATGAAGGACGCTTTGTTGGAATTGGTACAAAAGAAGAATTAGCAAAGATAACGGCAAAAGAAACGATTGATGCGGCTGGAAAGCAACTAATCCCTGGCTTAATCGACATTCATCTTCATATTGAAAGCTCGATGGTCACGCCAGAAACGTTTTCCTATGCCCTCTTACAAAATGGCGTTACGACCATTGTGCCAGAACCTCATGAGATGGCGAATGTTTTCGGAATTGAGGGCGTCCGAGCAATGATGTCTGCGAGTGACTTTTGCACCGTTGATATGATGTACGCGATTCCAAGCTCCGTTCCAGCCACTTCGCTTGAAACGACGGGTGGCGAAATTGGCATTAAAGAAATCGATGAGCTGATGGCGACTGAACAAATTCAGTGCCTTGGTGAGATTATGAATTATGTCGATGTCCTTCATGATCCAAATTCGAAAACTAATCAAATCCTGACCCACTTCCGCGAGAAGTACCCGAATACGCCGATAGAGGGCCATGTTCCGAAATTAACCGGTCTGGATCTCGATCAAATCATGCTAGCAGGCATTGGCTCTGACCATACACACCAGACGGTAGATGGGCTACGCGCTCGAATTGAAGCTGGGATGTTCGTGCAAATTCAAGAGAAATCAATGACGGATGAGGTCATGCAGTTCTTAATTCAAAACGACGTCAGCGAGCATTTTTGCTTTATCACCGATGACATTATGACCGACGTCTTGCTCGAAAAAGGACACTTAAACATCTTAGCGAAAAAAGCCGTTGCCGCTGGCATGCGCTATGAAGACGTCATTTATGCTTGTACCGCTACTCCAGCAAAACGAATGAACATGAGTGACCGGGGGGCAATCACCGTCGGAAAGATCGCTGACTTCTCTATCATTGAGGAAGATCAGTCGTTCACCTTCCATGCTGTTTATAAAAATGGTGTCTCTGTGTTTGAGCGAGAGACGGATTACGTGCAACAAGTACGACCTGACCAATTTCCAGCACACTTTTACAAGAGCGTTCACCTGCCGCTCTTAAAAGCAGAAGACTTTATTATTCAAACCGAGCAAGCGCAAACCGTTCGCGTCATGAACGTTGCCGATGGCTCAACCTTTACGAAAGAAACACACGTCACGCTCCCAAGTATTGAAGGCGAACTAAACTGGCAAGGTTCTGACTGCCGTCTTATTGCCACATTCGAACGCCACAAGCAAACCGGCAACCGCGCTCATGGGCTCATTTCTGGCGACATCATCACGAGCGGCGCCATCGCAACAACGTATTCTCATGATAATCATAACCTCCTTGTGATCGGGACAAATGTAGCAGATATGGTCAAAGCAGCTAATCAAGTGATTGAGTCCAATGGCGGATTCTGCGTTGTTGAAAACGAAGACGTGAAAGCTTTCCTAGCCCTTCCTGTCGGCGGTATCCTTTCCGAAGCGCCGCTTGCAGAAGTTGGACAAGACGTCAAACAGCTTGTACAAGCAATGAACGACTTAGGCTATCAGCATTACAACCCAATTATGTCGGTTTCCACCCTTTCCCTTCCCGTTAGTCCAGCTTTAAAGATTACCGATCACGGGTTAGTTGATGTGAATAAAGGAAAGCTTGTGCCGCTGTTTGTGTAAGTTCAGTTTAAAACCCGTTTAATACGGGTTTTTTATTTTTTTCAACGGTTGTTTAGTTGATTTCTTGCTAACTTCATACCCTTCATCGCTTTTTTCGACATTTTTATCTAATAAATGAGAAAATATGATTTTATTTGACATCAGTTCATGTAATCGGTACCATTGCGATAAGTTACGCTGCTCACAGGAAATAAATTACAAAATGAAGGAGGAGTTCACGTGTTCCAGAAGAAATATGGGTACTTGCTAGCAGGCAGCATCGTTCTGCTCTTTAGTGGTTGTTCCACAGCTTCAGACGAAAACACACTGACGTGGGTTACCGGGTCAGATTCTTCTCCTGACGCTCCTGACGAAGAAATGAGTGCTTATGTGCAAGACAATATTAGCGACGTTGAAAATGAATACGGTTTCACCATGCAACATAGTATTCATACGTCAAATATTGATGAAGCCATGGCGCGCTTACAAGAACAAGCTACCCGAGGGCAGGCTCCTGATTTTGCCTTAATCGATGGGTATGCGATTGAACGATTTGAAGAACACTTACAGCCCTTAGACGAATTAATGGCAGAGTTTGATATGGACATTGAGGACTTTCTTCCTTTTGCTCAAGACGTCATGATTGGAGATGACGGTCATGTCTACGGGCTTTATTTAAGCACCGATATTCGCTATATTTTTTACGACACTCGCTTTGTACCTGAACCACCAACAAACTGGGAAGAAGCAATGGCTATTTCTGAAGACCTTGTTGAGCAAGGGTATGAAGGATTAACGCTTCCGCTTGGAGTTGGTGAAGGAACATCGGTAACGAGTTTATGGCCATTGTACTGGGGGCTTGGTGGTGAGCTGATTGACGACGAAGGCAATCCCGCATTTTATAATGAGGCAAACCGCGAGAAGATGCTCGACGTCTTCACTGCGATTCATGAGGGTGTAGAGCGTGGTGCCATTTCCAAACGGATGTCTACAAACGGAGCGGAGAATGACGGCAATGCCGAAATCTCAACTGGTTTAGTAAAAATGCTTTATCCAGGAAGTTGGCAAATTAATACGTTCCAAGATATTTTAGGCGATGATTTTCAATACTGGGATGTCGCTTCTCTGCCAATGCTTGATGGTGGTGAGCAAACGACAACCGTTGGTGGTTGGGCCTTTGGTATCTTTACCAATGATCCTGAAAAACAACAAGCCGCATTTGATTTCTTACAGCGAACGTATGTCGGCGAATCAGGAATGGCTCGATTTACAACCCGTGATGGATCAATGCCTGTTCGCTCATCAGTATACGAATCATCAGAGTATGAGCCGATCCCTTTTATTGATGAATTTGTCGAAATCTTAGAAGAAGAAGGGCGACCAAGACCGCCTGAGTTGTCGTATAACACCATTTCGGTTCAACTACAAACAGCGATCTCTCAAGTCGTTTCTGGCAGTAAAACACCAGAAGAAGCTCTTGAAGATGCATGGGAAATTGTCACGTTTGGATTGGAGGGAATTGAATGAAGCTTGAAACAGAAAAGCCTCTATCAACTAAGTCGAACATGAAGCGACGGTTTTCTGATTCGCCATATCCGTGGCTCATTCCCCTTACGCTGTTACTAGCGGCGATTTTTCTCTACCCCGTCATTGAAATCGTTCGTATGAGCTTTACCGATATGAGCTTAGTTGACCCTGAATTTGAGTACACACTTGAATCCTATATTCGTTTATTCACGCTACCAGGATTTTTCTCGATGCTCGGTACAACAGGATTCTTTGTTTTTTTCAGCGTTACTTTACAGCTGCTTTTCGGTTTCATTGTCGCCTTGCTCATTGTTCGTGGTGAAGAATTGAAATTACGTGGCACGGTTATCGTGCGAACATCAGTCCTTGTTGCTTGGGCCATTCCCGGTGTTGTGATCGGGATCATTTTTGAAATGCTCTATACGGAGACTCAAGCAGGAATTTTAAACTACTTCTTATCAACCGTTGGTCTCGGACCGATCACCTTCTTATCTGATCCAACGATGGCGCTGCTATCCGTTACGCTCGCAAACGTCTGGCGTGGAACCGCGTTTAGCATGATTTTAATGTACGCAGGTTTGCAAACGGTTTCTAAAGATGTGTTGGAAGCGGCTAAGATTGACGGCGCAGGTCCGTTTCAACGTTTGAAAAATGTCATCATCCCTGCAATCGCGCCCATCGTTCTTGTTAATCTGATCATCATTTCCATTGATACGTTCAACACGTTTGACATGGTGATGGCACTTACTCAAGGTGGTCCGGGTAATAGTACGGAAGTGATTGCCTTAAGCATCTACACGTCGATTTTCCAGGAATTTAATTTAGGCGTAGGTGCAGCGACATCTGTTGTTCTCTTAACCATCAACATTGGTATGACGCTCATTTATTTACGAGTCTTAGGAAAACGAGGTGATGAAGCATGACGCCACAAAACAAAGACCGATTGCTTAAAGCAGGACTTTATGCTGCTTATTTCTTTATCATTGTCGTATTCTTATTTCCATTGTTCTGGGTCGGTTCCATCTCCTTAAAAACACAAACAGAATTATTTGCAGTCCCACCTTCCATCCTGCCGAGCTGGCAGTTTGAAAACTACTGGCAGGTTCTCCAGACTACGCCTGTTCTGACCTATTTGTGGAATTCATTTCGGTTAGTCATTTTAACCGTCATCTTCACGCTAGTTATCGCTCTACCAGCCGCATTTGCGCTGTCCCGCTTTAAAATGCGTGGAAAAAGCGGATTCCTTCTTGTCGTCTTGATGACGCAAATGATCTCGGCCGTCGTTATAGCCATTCCGCTGTATCGACTGTTTGCAAGCTGGGATTTGCTCAATAATTTCTTGATCATACTCGCAATCTACGTTGCGGTCGTTCTTCCACTTGCTACCTGGTTTATGAAAAACTATTTTGACACACTACCTGAACAAATGGACGAAGCAGCGATTATAGACGGCTGTACAAAGTGGCAGCTACTAACCAAAATTTTAATCCCAGTAGCACGACCCGGGATCATTTCCGTTGTTATTCTCGTGTCTGTTCAGAGCTGGTCCCAGTTCGTCATTCCCTTTATTTTAATTGACGATGCCGCACTATACCCTGTCTCAGTTGGTGTTGTAAACTTGCAATCAACACAGGCTCAAATTACAACTCACTACTTAGCCGCAGGAAGCATTATGTCGATTGTTCCGGTCATCATTCTTTTCCTGCTCCTTCAGAAATACATTGTAGGGGCACTGACCTCAGGGGCGGTAAAAGGATAACTCAAAAAGCGAAGCGGCATGTAAACTGCCGTCTTCGCTTTTTTTCGTCTGATCAATCGCTCTACTCCTTCACCGCACCCTCCGCAACCCCGGCAATGAACTGCTTGCTGAAGATGACAAACAAGATGATTAGCGGGATGGTTGCCATCAGCGTTCCCGTCATAATAATCGCGTAATCCGTATCGTAGACGCCGTTTAACTGAGCGAGCATCACTTGTAGCGTATAGCGATTCGGTGAATTAATCGTTACGAGCGGCCATAGATAATCATTCCAGACGCCAATAAAGGTGAAGATGCCAAGAAACGTCAGCGCTGGTCGTAAGGAAGGCAGCGCGACATTCCAGTAAAGACGGAAGGTATTGCACCCATCAAGCCTGCCTGCTTCAAGCAGCTCATCAGGAACCGCATCTTGGCAAAATTGACGAATCCAGAAGATCCCAAATGCGCTTGCAAGCCCAGGAATGATGAGCGCCTTGTACGAGTCAACCCAGCCAAACTCAGCAATCAGCAGGAAAGACGGAACAAAGCTCATTTGCGACGGGATCATCATCGTCAGCAACAGCGCCGCAAACAGCAGGTTTTTTCCCGGAAACGTAAATTTGGCAAACGTAAAACCTGCCAGTGAACAGAAGAACAACACACCAATGACATTGACCGATGAAACGAAAAGCGTATTGAAAAACGCCTGATAAAAATCAATTGATCCAAGCACATTCGTGACATTCGCAAACAGCTCACTGCCGAAAGTCAGCTTCGGAGGAAAGCGGAGAATATCACTCGTTGTATTTGTCGCCATGACGATGAGCCAATAAAACGGAAAAACCGAAATGATTACGCCAATAAGCAAAACAAAATGGGTCATTAGCTTTGTAAACAACGTATCCGATGACATCAAATCTCCTCCTTATGCTTTTTGAACTAACTTCCAGTTAATGAGGGAAAACACAGCAATAATGACAAACATCGCCCACGAAACCGCTGAAGCATAACCAAACTGGCTGTTTAAAAAGCCTTCATTGTACATATAAAGCGTCATCGTCATCCCGCTCCCGCCAACACCACCGGAATTGCCGAGCAAGATTTGCGGTTCGGTAAAAATTTGCATCGAACCAATCGTCGTCATAATGACCGTAAACAAAATAATCGGCCGCAGTAGCGGAACGGTAATCCGAAAAAAGATTTGTGCCCGCGTTGCTCCGTCAATAATAGCCGCTTCATAAAGCGTTTTCGGAATGCTCTGCAAGCCAGCTAAATAAATGATCGCGTTGTAGCCTACAAAGCGCCAGACGACCATTGAGGCAATGACGACTTTAATCAAGAAGCTCGAATTCATCCACTCAAGCGGTGCAATACCGATGAGCGAGAACAAATAATTCATTAAGCCGTATTGATTGCTGAAGATCGTTTCAAAGATAATCGCCACAGCAACGATTGACGTCACATTCGTTACAAAAAACATCGTTTGATAGGCACTTCTGCCTTTAAGTGACGGTAAATTTAATAGAAACGCAATGACGAGGGCAAAGAAAAGCATCGGGATACTTGAAAGAAACCAAATCGCAAACGTATTGCCAACCGCTTGCCAAAAACCCGAATCGCCAAGCAAATACTGAAATTGCGAGAGGCCAACAAAGGTCATCTCGCCAAGCCCCGTCCAGCTATGGAACGACAGATAAAGCGAATAAACAATTGGAAAAATCCCGAACACCGCAAAGAGAATAAAGAAAGGAGAGATAAACAAGTAAAGCGTCCGCTTCTTCCACATTTCCTGCCAGACCGACTTTTTTACATGCGACGGCTGGAATTCGACTTCAGACTGTGGTTGCTGCTTCATCACTGCTCTCCTCCTTCGGGAACAAGTCGTGACAGTTCACGCTCTGCCTGCTTTTGTGCATCTTGCCACGCCTGATCAGGATTTTTATTCGTGCGATCAATCAGCATCATCTCATCATTAAAGATGCTGTTGATGGTGCTGTAAAACTCCCCATAAAAAGTAGGCGGAATGTTTTGCGCCGACTCCACAAACACATCAGCAACAACCTGGTCTTGATAAAACGGATCGGGTTCACGTAACGTCTCGGATTCGAGCGTTGCAATCGCTGAAGGAAACAAGTTGACATCTAAGTAGTGATCGAGCTGTGCCTCTGGTGAGACGAGCCACTTTGTAATCTCCACCGCTTCGTCCTTATGCTCAGAACTGTTTAACACGCTAATAAACGATCCACCGTTATTGCCATCTCCACCCGGCGCTCTAGTTACACGCCACTTGCCCGCTGTATCCGGAGCGGCATCTTGCAAAATTTGCGACTCCCAAACCGCGCCAACTCTTGAAGCAACATCACCGCCGTTTAACGCCGCATTCACTTCCTGCCCCTCCGATAAACGAGCAGATAAACCCGCTTCATGAATCTGAACCGATGTATCCCAGGCATATTGAATCGCTTCGCCGTCGCCAATGTACGTACCGTCCTCCGCGAAATATTTGTCGGCTTGCTGGGAAATGATTTGCAAGTACGGTTTTGTGATTGACTCAAACATATACACACCGGTTTTTTCCTTTAACGTTTTGCCCGCTTCAATATAGTCCTCCCACGTCTGCAAGAGCTCATGCACCTCATCTGGCTCCGTCGGCAAGCCGGCCTCGGCAAACAGATCCGCGCGGTAATAAAGTGCAGTCGGTCCCGTATCAATTGGCAAGGCAATTAATGCGCCCGTATCGGGATCTTGCACAGCCTGCCATTTCCAATCGAGGTATTCATCCTCTACCTCTCCCGCTCCATAATCAAGAAAATTAACAAACTCTTCAGTATACGCCACATACTCGTAGGCCCAATCATTCATTGCTACGATGTCGGGGCCACGACCAGCAATTAAAGCCGTGTGCAGCTTCGTTTTGTACTCACCGCCGCCAATCTTCTGGGCGACAATCTCCACATCCGGAAAAGCATCTCTCGCTTTCTGGATCACATCGTCACTTAAACTACGATTCCAATACCACAGCGTAACCACTGGCTTTGAGCTGCTAGATTCCGGAATCCATTGACAGCCAGATAATAGGAACATCGCTACACTTGCAGACACTAACAGACGTTTCATCACAGAACCTCCCCCGATTGAGTTGGTAACGAACTATAATAGAAAGCGCTTACAATAATTATTTTTATTAGTATATGCAAGGTCATGGTCTGCATGCCTTGAATCTAGTAAGTGAGGGTATCTTTAATAAACTTGTCCCCCACAAAGATGAAGCTCTGTACGACCACCTTTGTTAACTTCAAAGCATGTCATGCGTCTCAAATTAATCTGCCTTTCTCACATTAATTAACAATATAATTTAAAATTATACCTTCTAAAAATAATTTCATTACCACTACATACTAAAACTCTAATCAGTTTAGTTCTAAGATATCGTGAATTCTTAACAATTGTCGTTTTTAGAACATAATTCCTTTATAATTAGTTTAAGGTTTTCTATGATAAGCTGTAGCAGTCTTCCCTTTTAACTAAAAGCAGAGTAAGGAATAAATCAAATCAGTTTGAAATATAAAACCTAATTTACCTAACTAAAGGAGACTATAATGGCTAGATCTTTAAAGAAAGTTGTATATTTTGATGAAACTTCTGCCATGGATTTACTTCAAATAGAAAAGAAAGGAAGCTTTAAGAAAACAGTAGAACTGATAACTAATGCAGGTGGTACGGTAAAAGGTAATTCAGAAGTAACTACTGAAGTAGGAAAACAAGGTGCTATGAAACTATTATTTGAAAAGGCAATTGGAGCTTCAGGTACATTTCATGCGGGACTTGGTACTAATGGTTCTTTTCAGGGGGAGAGGATAGCGAAAACAATTCTCGAGAATTCATTACTCTATGATTTTCTTGATACAGTGGAGTTCAGAAAGAAAAATCCTCTAATAGATATTTCAGATAACTATAAACTTTCTATTGAAAATGATTCAATGACATACTATGCCATGATAGCTCCAATAACAGAAATGATGGAAGGAAATCACCAAATTGATGATACTAGTGACATTACGATGACAATATCAAAAATGAATTCTGTTATTAGAAATTCAAAGGGTTATTTTGACCTTGTAGGAGAAAATAAGACTGATAAAAGAGTTTACAGGTTTAATATTGAATCTTTTAAAAATAATTATCGGATTCAAGATTTAAGAAAAATGAATCTTACACTTTATTCCATTCATGTAGGGGAAACAACAATAGCTGATCTTAAATTTGAAACAGAATTTGAAATTAACGAAGAAAAAACTGAATTACAGTTTCAGGGATTTGGTAATAAACAAAATACTAAAGTTCCAGATAAAGAAAATGAAAAGAAAATACCTGTATATGATGTACTTTTGGCAGGAGTGAAATAGATGGATAGAGTTGTTTTATTTAAAGGAGCTAAAAAAGACTTCAGGGATCTTCTTTATACGGAGGGTATTGAAGATGATGATTACACACCCTTTATGGAACTCATCAGACAATATAACGTTACTGTTCGAGCAAACGATACCTCCGCATCAAGAGATGTTGGAGAGTTTGATAAAAACCCTATTAAAAATGCAATCATTTACGCAGATGATTTCGCTTCTGTTACAAGTCACGTCATTACGAACTTTACAAATATTGTTATATTAGGTCACAATATTGAAAATTTATATATTCAAAACCCTCCTAAAAGGGTTGAGTATTCAGTAAGAGTTGAGTTTGATGACCTTATTGAAGAGAAATATTCAGATTATTTTAACCCGAAATCATGCGATATTTTAGCTCTCTATAATAACCTATTAGATGAGACAGTTATAGGACAGATTGACGCTAAAAAGAAGACTTGTGTCAGTCTCTACAAGAAAGCTAGTTTAGGAGCAAACTCTCCAGCAGTATTAATGTTTTATGGGCCTTCTGGAGTAGGTAAAACTGAATTAGCCAAGAAAATTAGTGAATTTTATAAAGGGAAATTAACAAGAATACAATTCTCTATGATGCAAACAGAAGAAGCATATAAATACATTTTTGGAGATGAACATGGTAAACCATCACTAGCAAGAGATCTATTGGCAAGGGAATCAAACATTATATTGATTGATGAATTCGATAAAGTGAATCCAGGCCTTTACAATGTTTTTTATCAAATGTTTGATGAAGGGGAATTCGAGGACATTAATTACCATATAGATGTATCTAACACCATTTTTATCCTTACAACTAATTTTCAAAACGAGAAACAGGTTGCAGAAAAATTAGGGTTACCTATATATTCAAGAATAGATTCTAAAATAAAATTCACTGCATTAACAACAAGTGAGTTGAAGATTGTTATTAAAAATCAATTCCAACAAGTAATAAATAAGCTTTCAGAGGAGGATAAAAAGATTGTTGAAGACTTTAATTTAGAGAATAAATATTTAGAATCTGTTAATGTTTTTAAAAACGTTAGATTGTTAGATAAATTTATTGAAAACGATATTTATACATTGATTTTTGATTATAAACTGAACAAAATAGAATAAATGCTGTTGGATCCCTTTTCATGGTATCAAATACTCAATTCCTCCAGAGTTAATGCAAACGTATGTTTTTATTTAAAATAAAAATTAAAAGCCGAAGCGCAACAAACAACAAACACCCCTACTGCCAAAGCAGCTAAGGGGCGCCTCCTAACTTCAAAAAATTAATTCTCAACCGCCGTCTTCAAGCCAAGCAATACATCCATCTGCCTCGCCGTATCATAGGCCAGCGCCGCAGGATCATGAGCATATGGCGTTAGTTCTGCCGTCAGCTCACCTGAGTAACCAATCTTATCAAGCGCGCTGATCACGCTTTGCCAGTTCACGTCACCGGCTAAGAGATTCGTAAATCCGGTAATGTTTCCTACGCTTGTTTTAAAGTCTTTGACATGCACTTTTAAGATTCGTTCTCCTAATAGCGCAATCCACTGTTCAGGGAAGCCGAACTGCAGGACGTTCCCGACATCGAAGTAGGCTCCGACTTGCGCCGAACCAATCTCATCAATGTATGCCTTCATTTCGAGCGGCGAGAGTAGGAAGCGGTTCCAGACGTTCTCCACTCCGATCGTAACGTCTAGCTGTTCGGCGTATGAGGCAAGCTCTATTAAAGCCGCTTTGCTTCTTTCGTAGCATTGTTCGTAGGAAACGTCCGCCGTGACAATTCCAGGGACAACAAGAACGGTGCTTGCGTCTAATTCGTGCGCCAGCTCAAGCATCTTACGGACAACTTGCTTGCCCTCGTTCTGTACATCTGGATCAGCAGCTGATAGGGGCGTTTCCCACAGTAGGGCGGTTGAGAGACTATCAATCTCTAGACCGGCTTCTTTGATCTGTCTGCCGATTTCCTGTGCGTCTTCTCTTGATGTCTCGAGCGTCAGCCCGACATCGCCCGGTTTTCCTAGATTTAATTCAATCGCAGAAAAGCCTGCTTCACTTGTCCACTTCAGCACGTCTTCGAGCGGTGCGCCTGCTGGATAACACCATTGATTGATTCCTTTTTTCATGGGGACACCCGTTCTTTCCGATCACCGCGCAAGGCAATGACTTCGCCTTTTGCTGCTGAAGCATAGGCGCCGATCGCTACTTCTAACGCGCGCAGGCCATCGGTTCCGGTTACGGAAGGTGCCTGCTTCTCTCGGACGCTCTCAATAAAGTCACGAACGAGGCTGTCATCCATATTGTCGCCCCAGAAATGATAGTTGAGCCCACCGCTGTGGAATAAATCAAGCTTCTGGGCTTGCGCATCGACTTTTAACGTCCCTTTTGTACCGATGAATTCGAGCGTCACGTCGCCCCATGTTGGAAAATTGGCGTTGCGGGACCAGCTACAGTCCAACGTCGCAAATACTCCATTCTCAAACGTGAATGATAAAATGCCTGCATCATCAATGTCTTTTGCTGAAAAGTGCTGATCAATTTCCGCATAGACATCCTGCACTTCTTCTTTCAACACCCAGCGCATGATGTCTACAACATGAACGGTATGGTCAATCACGGCGCCTCCGCCCGCAAGCTGTTTATCATTAAACCAGCCACCCGGGTTCTTGCCTCTGTTCGTTCCTTTGACAGCGATGATTTCGCCAAACTCGCCATCGTCAATCCGCGCTTTAGCTCGTTTAATCGCTTCGTTAAAGCGCACTGGGAAAGCCGTTTGCAGGAGCACACCAGCTGCTTCACAAGCAGCAATGATTTCCTCTGCATCGGCTACCGTATGGGCAAGTGGTTTTTCACAGAGCACCGCTGCACCTGCGCGCGCCGCGGCAATCGCATGTTCTTTATGACGGGCGTTTTCAGACGTGATCACAACCGCATCTAGTCCTTGGTCAAGCAGAGCTTGATAAGATTGATAGTACGTCGTTTTGTATTGCGCAGCTGCTTCGTTTCCTCGTTTTTCCTCTTCATCGGCAATTCCAACTATTTCAACTCCATCAATCGTGACTAAGCTCGATGCATACGCATGGGCATGACCATGGGCAAAGCTAATGATTCCTACTCTCATCGTCTTCTCCTCCTTCAAATTATAATTCAACGGTCTGTGACTCGATCGCTACTGGTCTGTTTTCTTCGGCTGATTGCAGGGCGGCCATCGCCATTTCCACTGCTTTATAAGCATCATCTGCCGTGACGATTGGCTCTGCACCATTTTTTATACAGTCAATAAAGTGCGCTAACTCCAAAGCATACGGCGAATGTTTAAGCGGGCTTTCCGGTACCGCCACGCCCGGCTTGCCGTCCGTACTCGCTTTTTCAGCGACAAGCGCCTGGTTTTTCTGGCTATCGTACTGAATAATGCCGTCACGCCCAGCAATTTCAAACGATGTGCGGAAGCCTTCATGGGCCCAAGTTCCTTCGAGATGAGCAATGACGCCGTTTTTAAAGCGAATCGTAACGAGCGCATAATCTTTACGCTGCTCGTTCACGCCGGACACACCAGCCATATTTTTCGCATAGACTCGTTCCGCGTCGCCGAAGCACCAGCGTAAGAAGTCGAAGTCATGAACCATTAGATCAAGCACGAGCCCGCCGCTTCGATCCGTATTCGCATACCAATCTTCCGTCGCGACTGGGTAAGAACCACCTCTTGTCGTTCGGACAACACCGACCGTGCCAATCGCTCCTTCATCAATCGCCTGCTTCGCTTTCTGATACTCTGGAAAAAAGCGGACAACGTGGCCTACGTAAAGACTCACTTCTTTTTGTTCACAGTAAGCAATCATCTCTTCTGCCGCTTTTAATGTGCGCGCGAGCGGTTTTTCGCAAATGATCGCAACATTTAAATCTGCCGCTTTTTTCACGTATTCAGGATGGAGATCGGTCGGCAAACAAATCGAAATTACGTCAAGCTCAGAACCTAGCTCCTCCACGGCTTGCTCAAAGGAAGTGAACGCCTGTGCACCATATTTTTCATGCGCCTTATTTGCCCGTTCCTCTCTAACATCAACAACAGCGCTTAGTTCCGCATCGTCCATTGCCGCAAAACTCGCAGCGTGGACGCCACCCATCGTACCTAATCCAACAACCATTACGCGTAACATAGCAACATCTCCTTCATATAATTTCAATCTACTAGACTATCTTCGCACTCCACCTAGGGCAATTCCTGCTATTAAATGCTTTTGTAAGAAAAGAAATAAAATTAACATCGGAATTGTCGACAGTAACGCCGCCGCCATTAGCAGGGGATAATCGGTCGTATACTGCCCTTCGAAATTGGCAATGCCGACTGAAAGCACGCGCATATCGGCTGAATTTGTCATGACGAGTGGCCACATAAAATCATTCCACGAAGCCAGCACCGTAAAAATTCCGAGTGCAACAAGGGCAGGCTTGGCGTTTGGCAGGATGATGCGCCAATAGACGCCCCACTTCGAGCAGCCATCAATGATCGCCGCCTCATCCAGTTCTTTTGGAATGCCCATAAAAAACTGTCTTAACAGAAAGACCCCAAATGCGCTGAAAATTCCAGGGACAATTAAGGCATAAAATGTGTCAATCCAGCCAAACTGCGACAGCAACGCGTAGTTAGGAATTAAAATAACCTGAATTGGCACCATTAAAACCGAAAGAATCAAGATGAACAATGTATTTTTAAACGGAAATTCTAGTCGGGCAAAGGCATACGCAGCCATCGAGCAAAGAAACAGCTGAGCAGCCGTACGCATCACCGTTACAAAAATCGTGTTTGCATAATAGGTCATGAAGTTCGCGCTCTCAAACACATTCGCATAGTTTGCCAAGTTCAGCTGTTCCGGGAAAACAGAAGGCGGAATTTGCATCGACTCTAGATAGGTTTTAAACGATGTCGAGACCATCCAAAAAAACGGAATAATCATGATGACCGCCCCGACTATTAGTAAGAAATGAACCCACGTTTTTTTCATGCCGCCTCCCCCTCTTTTAAACTAGTTATCATAATGCACCCACTTTTTCTGCCCGATAAATTGAATGATGGTAATGACTAAAATTAGGAGAAACAATACAAATGCTTGGGCTGATGCATAACCCATCTGTGAAAACATGAAGCCAGACTCATAGACGCCATAGACAATCGTCCGCAACGGACCAACTAAAGCAGCCGTATCACCAATCATTACAAATAATAAGTCAAAGACCTGCAGCGAACTGATCATCGCTGTCACGATTACAAAGAACAGCGTCGGCGTGATCAGCGGTAAGGTTATCGAAAAAAATTGCCTTACCTTCGAAGCCCCGTCGATTTGCGCAGCTTCATAATAGCCCGTGTCCACATTCTGAAGACCTGCCAAAATTAAAATGACGTTATTGCCAATCGTCATCCACACATAGACAGCAATGACTGAGATCAAGGCAATCGAAGGATTAAATAACCATTCTGGTTGGGGCAGTCCGACCGCGCCAAGCAAGTAGTTAAACAAGCCATACTCCGTGTTGTACAACCATTTCCAAACCATTCCGACGGCAATTGGCATCGTCACCACTGGTAGAAAATAAAGCGCTCGGTACACAATCATGCCTTTAATCCGTTGATTTAATAAAACGGCAATTAGCGTGGCCAGTGCGACAGAAGCGGGAACGGCGACGATCATAAAAACAAGGGTATTGAGCAGAGACCTTAAGAAAACAGGACTCGTAAACAATGCTTTCAGATTTTCCAACCCGGCAAAGCGAGGGGACGTAAGCCCATCCCAATGTGTAAACGACAGGGCGAAAGAAGCAATCGCTGGTCCAATATAAAACGTGAATAGCCCTATTACTGTTGGTCCCACAAACAATAAGGCCCACCAAACATCTTTTGACTTTTTCTTCTTAAAAGTTGGAGCGGTTTTAACAGATACTGACGTCTGATTCATTCCCATCCCCCTTATTGTTCGTCCTGTCCTTGACTCAAGATTCGCTCCATTTCAGCTCCAACGCGATCAAGTACATCCTCAATCGGTTCACCAGAGAGAAAGGCACCTTGAATTTCCGTTGTTTCCATCCGTTGCCACTCCGCTGTGTTGCGTGAAAGCGGGTATGCTGCCCCAAATTCCTGTGCATCAATAAAGACTTGCAGGTTCATACCCGGCAATGAGTCCAACCATAGATCCGCTGCCGAACGGGCAGCTGGTGTTGAAAATCCAGTCTCCGCAATGATCTCGTTCCCCTGGGCACTTGTAAGCTCTTTCATTAATTCCCAAGCAAGGTCTGGATCATCCACTTCCTGATTCATCGCCCAGCTAATTCCGTGCAAAATCGACGCTTCCTCTTTGTGACTAGGTAGGGGAGCAACATCGACTTTATCTCCAAGCTCCTCGTAATAAGTCACACCCATGACCGAGATCGCTGGCATCATCGCCAGTTGATTTGACATAAACAATTGATTGTTATCATTTTGAATTTGCGATTTGATTCCAGGAGAGATGCCTTTGTCAATCAGTCGCTCGATAAAGCTAAACGCTTCTTTCGCGGCATCTGTATGAAAGCCCGAACGCAGCTGGTCCTCACTCACAATTTCTCCACCCGCTTGATGGATATAATTGTAATAGCCCGACTGATTGTGCACGACTGGAGCCAAATAGCCATAGATGCCCTCTTCCGGATTCGTAAGCTCTTCACCAACACGCTCAATATCTGCCCAAGTCCACGTTTCATCGGGATAAGCGACGCCAGCTTGATCAAAGATTTCTTTGTTGTAATAGAGACCGATTGCATCAACGAAATAAGGAGCTCCGTAAAGATCATCTTCAAAACTGTACAACTCGATCATTGATTCGTAATAATCACTTTTTTCGAAATCTGGATCTGACTCAAGAAACGGCTCCAGGTTTTTGATTAAGCCGGGTTCCGCATATTGATAGAAATTAACAGCATTCATCCAAAAAAGATCTGGACCTGCGCCGCCACCGATGCTTGTTCGCAGCGTTGTCCAATATTGAGAAAACGGACTATAGGTCACATTGACCTCCACATCCGGATGCTTTTCTTTAAAAGCCGCAATTCCTCCATCTACCGCTTCACTTGCGTTTTCATCCCATAATGCAAGACTGATTGACTTTCCAGCTGACCCCTCGTCCTCATTGCTACAGCCAGCTGCTCCCAACACGATAAAAGACAGGCTCATCCACTTGACCCACCTTTTCATCCACTCGCCTCCTCGCTATTTTCCCTGCTGTAAAAAGACATTATACCGCCCTACCTGCAGTTCATCTTGAAGCATAACGGCCAAAGCACCTAAGAGATTCATGTCACTGCCGAGCGCTGTTTGTTTGAGTTTAAAACCCTTCAAGACAATCTTCATCGCTCGTTGCTTAATTTTTTCATCTAAAGAACCTAGTAGTGGTTGATTATTTAGAACATGCGCCCCGTTTAAAATAACGGTTTGCGGATTCATGAAATGAAGCACATTTGTAATGGCTACCGCAAGATACTCAGCCATTTCCTCAACAATTCGTAGCGTGAACGGATCGCCCTCGCAGGCAGCTTCAACAAAATGGACAGGTAGAATGCTTTCGGGTTTCCCGCCTGCCTTTTGAACAATGCGCTCACCCTCTCGCTGCGTAAACCAGCCTGATAGAACTCGCGCATAAATAGCTGGCCAGCTCACATAATTTTCTAAGCATCCTTGATTGCCGCAAGAACAGTTGACGCCACCCGGCACCACGGTCATATGGCCAATTTCGCCAGCGCTCCCACCATAGCCTCGAAAAATATGATCATTTACAGCGATTCCAGCGCCAACCCCTTCATCGATTGAAAGATAGAGCATGTCTTGATACGATGCATCCCCAAACTGTTTTTCCGCGATGACCAATGCATTTAAATCGTTTTCAACATAGACTTGTACACCAAACGCTTCCTCAACCAGCTGCTTTAATTCAATATCATATAAATCAAGCTTTGCATTATAAAGAATCGTTCCGCTCTTCGCATCAACCACGCCCGGACAAACAATCGAAATGCCAACGAGGTTTGTTTGATTTCTTACGACCGGCTCAACGAACGACCCGAGCACATCAAGGAAATGATTGATGTACGCCATCCCTTTCACATTACCGACAGAATAATCACGCTTTTCTTCCTGCTCACCAGCTAAGTTTAATAACCCAATTTGAATGGATGCATTGCGCAGCGAAACGGCAAAAATGGAGGCCTTATCAGGATTAAACCGAAACAAAACCGGTTTTCGCCCGCCTGTTGAATCGCCAATTCCCTCCTCGCGAATGTAACCCTCGCCTCTCAATTTTGCTAGAATCGTCGCAACGGTTGTCTGACTCACCTGCACGCGCTGGGCAATATCCGCTTTAGACAAAGGCCCTTCTGTCCGAATTAGATTTAAGACGTTTACGCGATTTACTTCCTGAACATGTAGCTTTTTCCGAATAACGCACCCCCACTTTCATCAACCTCTTTTAAAAGTTTTTTTAATTTAGCGGATAATTAACAGCATTATCATTCATTTCTTACCTAAGCTTATTTAATTTCCGAAAGTTCTCTCAACTACTTTCAAATCTATCCTACCGAATATTGAATGGTAAGTAAACACTTTTCTGAAAGTTTTAATTAAAGTCTGTCATATTGGTTTACATTGTGGTAGAGTCAAAATAATAGTTCTTCCTCTAATTAGTGTGCTTACAAAACAAAACCTTACCAATTCCTCTACATTCATTTTTTCTCAACTACCTTTTAGTTCTAGTTAACATTCTACAAGTTAATAACGAATAACTTTAGGAGTATTTCTATGAAGAATAAGTTTGCACTGTTGTTCTTAATTGTTTTATCTATGTTAAATCTTGCCTTCTTTATTTTCCGACTGATCTTCAAAGGAAATTCCCCATTTTTCCCGGAATTAAGTGGTGAAAAACTGATTGATTTCCCACGTTTTCTAGATAGATTCTTATCATCTTCATTAAATCAAGCCTTGCTTGAGCATTCATTTTATCAGCTTGTTATCATCGGCTTTTTTATCCTTATACCAATCGCTTTATTAAGAGCACAAAAATTTTCTATTGGTTCTTTTACGTTTGAAGGTATGATTACAAAGGGAAATACGTTTAAAAATGTGACCATCTCTGCAGGTGCGATAAAATATTTAGCGCAATTTAACAGTGAACACTCTTTTAAAGTGGAAACAAACAAAGCCGCGCTGTCTCAAGACTTTGAAGAGTATCTACATGATGTTTTTTCTCACGCTATTGAAGAAGTTTACGAGGAAGCTAAAATTGAGATGTCTCATGCAGTCTTTAACTCGAAGAAGAAGTTTCTAACAAATCGAGATGTTCGTATTGAACTTAAAAACAAACGCGAAATAGCTGAATCAGGTCATGTTGTTGATGTCAAAAATGATGAGTATGATTATAGAAAAGGCTATAAAAATCAACTTCTTGTATACGTTCGCTCATTGGTTGATACAGAGTCGCCCTCTTTGTACATCGTAGTCTCAGCTCCACTAAAAGATTTAGATCAGCATGACAACCATTTTTTCAAGGGACTAGCTAACTCCGCGAGATCTACCTATGATTATACTTACACAGTAAAGCTTTACGATGAATGATTTTTATGACAAAAAATTAGAAGTATTGTATACTAGTTTGACAAGGAGGAGATGCAATGAAACTTTCAGCTGAACAAAAAGCAAAAGGTCGTGCGAATGTACGTAAACTTTTCAACTCCAATCAATCCTTAAATCGACCAGATTTTGATTTACCGATTATTACTGAAGATGAGCAAACATACATTAACACGTACGGTCGCATAAATAAAAGAAAAGACAAAGCTAGAGCTTAGTAAGAAGTTCTAGCTTTGTCTTTTCTGTTGTACATCAAATTGTTTGCACATTTTCTTTATCAGCAATTCGTCTGCGTTAAGGATGTTTGCCGCATACTCGATTTCATCATACGTATAAAGTTTTTCCTTAGAGCGCTCAAGCTTTTTCCCATTTAGTAGTCGATTCTTCTCTGCAATAATTCCTCGTTTATTTACACTTTTCAAGACCATCACCTCTTCTAGCAATCTATGCCACTGACCATGATTTAGAAGAACTGCATCTAAAAATTTCAAGTTAATAGCGTTAGATAGTGTTGGTCATACGCTAAAATTTATACGATAGAAAATAAATTCAAGCAGTAAAAGAGGGAGATTATTCAACTCAATCATATTTTCATTAATAAAAAAAAGACCTTCATCAAACAAAGGTCTCCTCCTGCTTTTGTATCATCGTGCAGCTTGATAGATTTCAATCATATCGTCTCTGCCTAATGGCTTAACAACGCCAATAGTTCCGCCTGCTGCCTCCGTACACTTATCGGCCATTTCTGTAATCTGGTCAACCGTCAACTGAACGTCCATTTCAGAGACGGATACCGGCATGTCAATGCTGCGGTAATAGGCCTCCATCTTTTCAATCCCAGCAATTGCGGTCTGATCGTCTGTTTGTTCAGGCGTAACCCCCATGACGTTGACGGCAAATTTCACAAAGCGATCGAGTCGATTCTGGTAAACATAGCGCGCCCAGCTGCCCCAGATCGCAGCTAAACCTGCGCCGTGGGTCACGTCGAAGATGCCGCTAAGTTCATGCTCTAACATATGAGTCGCCCAGTCGCCCCCGTCTGTACCGAAACCAGTAAGACCGTTGTGCGAAATGCTTGAGGCCCACATTAACTCAGCAAGCGCCTCGTAATTTTGCGGATCTTCTTTTACAATCATCGTTTGTTCCATCACGGTCCGCAAGATCGTCTCGCTTAATCCATCAGTCAAAGCCATATTGGTGCTCTGGTTAAAATATCGTTCCATCGTATGCATTAAGATGTCAGCACTTCCCGCTGCCGTTTGGTACCACGGAAGCGTCTTAAGCAATTCAGGATTTAAAAAAGAGACGGCCGGACGACCTAAGTCATCATCATAGGCTCTCTTTTCCCAGCCCTCTTCTTTTGTAATAACGGAACCGGTGCTCATTTCGCTCCCGGCAGCGGCAATCGTTAAGACAGTTCCAATCGGTAAGCAGGCTGTTGCTCGACGTTTGGACTGATACAGTTCCCATACGTCACCGTCGTTCGCTACACCATAACCAATTGCCTTAGCCGAATCAATCACGCTGCCGCCACCTACTGCGAGAATGAAATCAAGTGCTTCTTTTTTCACTAATTCGATGCCTTCATACACAAGCGATAAGCGCGGATTCGGAACTACGCCGCCCAGCTCGACACTTTGAATGCCGTTTTCGCTCAATGAAGCTTTAACCCGATCCAACAAACCTGATTTTTTCGCGCTGTTCCCACCGTAATGAAGCAATACTTTTTTCACTCCAAGTTTCTCAAGTTCTGTTCCAACCTGATGTTCAGCAGCTTTTCCAAAAACAACTTTCGTTGGTGTGTAATAATAAGATAGTTCACTCATCTTCTTTACCCCTTTACGATTTTGGTTGGTATAGCGGTTGAAATTTGTTCATCTCATTCGGGTGTGTTCCTCGGCGCTGACCCCGATCTAATGCGTGGATGACATTCACCTCGTCAGGCGTTAATTCAAAATCAAACACATCCAAGTTTTCTTCAATTCTGCTTGGCGTAACCGATTTTGGAATGACAATCGTCTTGTTTTGAAGATGCCAGCGCAAAATCACTTGTGCAACTGATTTGTTATATGAAGACGCAATTGCCTTAATTTGTTCATCTTGAAGCACTTCTCCACCTGAATCAAGCGGACTCCACGCTTCTAGATAGATATCATGTTTTTCACAGAACGCCTTCAGCTCCGTTTGAGCCAAGTATGGGTGACACTCCACTTGGTTTAAAACAGGCACGACGTCGCACTCGTCTAAGATTCGCTCCAAATGCTCAATCTCAAAATTACAGACGCCAATCGCCTTCACGCGCCCGTCATGATACAGTTTCTCTAGTGCTTTGTACGTCTCCACATACTTATCAAATTTTGGCGTTGGCCAGTGAACCAAATAGAGGTCAACATAGTCTAGTCCTAATCTTTCTAAACTTTGCTCAAACGCATTAATCGTCGATTCGTATCCTTGATCAGCGTTCCACACTTTCGTTGTGATAAAAAGCTCTTCGCGAGGAACCGAGGACGCGGCAATCGCTTTTCCGACTCCACCCTCATTTTGATAAATCATCGCTGTGTCGATGGAACGGTAGCCAGTATTAAGCGCATATGTAACAGCTTCCTCTGCCTGGTTATTGTCTACTTTCCACACGCCGAAGCCAAGCTGTGGCATGCTTATCCCATTGTTTAACGTAACGTTATTCATCTTCCATCTACTCCCTCACTGCCTGATTGTAAACAAGTTCGTTCGAATCCGCTTTCATATAAAAACGGAGAAAAGATCTCTCATTGTTATTTTAAACGTTTACTAATAAAATAAAAGGAGTGAATTATTTGTTATGTTATACACTTATGTGTACATACTACACTTTTTATACTAGGGAGTTGACCGGAACAATGAGTGACGTACCTTGTTCAATCGAAGCCGCTTTAAAAGTTATTGGAAACAAATGGTCTTTCTTTATTTTAAGAGAACTCTACGATGAGAAAAAACGCTTTAATGAGTTATCACGGCTCATTAATGGCATTAGCCCTACCGCACTCACGAAATCATTGCGTCATCTCGAAAACGAAGGCATGATCAATCGCACGATCATCCCAACGGTTCCCGTGACAGTCGAATATTCAGTTACCGAAAAAGGCGAATCGTTTCATAAAATTATTAAAGAAATGAAAAAATGGGGTAAGGAGTGGTCCGCGAAGTAAGGGCTAGACCATGAGGGGAAAGCGGGCGTGGTCTGGGTTCTGCTTTTCCTCAATCTACTTCCACATAGGATTGATAGAGCATCTCGATAGACTTTTCTTTCCGTATCTTGAAACAGGCTTTAACCTCATTTATTATAGCTTTACTATTTGGTATAAGAAGCAACCTATGATATTCTTGTGTCATAGGGATAAACATTCACCGAACGGCGTTGGCTACGTCGTACGAAAAGCGTCATGCACTGCTGAAACTTCGATTTCACTTTGTCCGATCGCAATCTATTTAGAACCTGTTAGGGAACTAAGTAGATATGCAACAAACTTCTTTATTGACTCTTCTAAAGCTAAATAAAGAAGTCCACTCAAAGCTGCGGAAATGGCTAGTTTCCGACGGCTTTTTTGTTTTACTTTCTTCCGTTCCATTCGCTGGTTACGTGTGGGTAAAGGGATACACATTCACCCCCTCCTTTAAAAATAGAAGAAAGGATCACAAGCCTACTACTCTGTTAACCATAACTTGAATTCTTTGATCTGCTCGGCTCGTACAAAAACCCAACCTATAAGGATTGGGTTTTATTTTCAATGTTATGATTTAATCCTCGTTTGATTCATGAGATTTACGCTCGACAAAAGTGTCCAAAGCGACAAATTCCATCTTCTCACTAGCTTCAAGTAATCACTTATAAGCCTCTTGTTTTAGATCTGCGCGCTCCTGTACTGGTGTTTCATTTAGGCTATATACAATCCGCTGGTCCTCAACGAGAAATGCCTCTAGAACTTGTCATGTAATTTGCGTTCTTTCTCGTTTAGATTCAATCTACCTAATTTGTTTAAGTAAATCTTTCAGCCACGTTAAGTCCATTTTCTTTACAAAGACTAAAAAACGCAAGGAGACCAGCTAAATACAATGGTCTGCTTGCGTATGTACCTTTAAGAAAAAAGTGGGATAATATTCGTATACCCGAGGAAATGCTTTCGCTCTTCTTCGTCCTTAAAATAAGACAGCACGTCGATATAGGTGCGCTCGTTTAGTTGAGCTTGAACAACGGCTACAATCGGTTTGCTTTCAATTCCCGCAAGAAGCATTGCGTTGCTATAGAGCCAATCAAACGCTCTTGTTTGAAATTCACGTTGTTCATTCCATTCAATGAATAGGCGGACACTGTCATTAAAGTGACTCTTATTCTCTCGTAAAAAACGTTCTAGTTCAGATTGATTCACACACTTGTTTCCCCTTTTACACCAAATCGTACCTTTCAGTATAAAAGAGGAAAGAAGATGGTGCGAACGGGGATTACAGGGAACGAAGGAAAGGATTTACTTTCTCTATGCGTTTTTCTTTGTTTTTGTTGTGGCTTTCTTTTTAGCCGGTGTCTTTTTCTTTTTCGTTTGATCGATCGATGCTTGTAAAGCGGACATGATATCCGTTACATTTGATGCTTCTTTTGGCTTTTCAGATGCAGTCACAATCTCTTCTCCAGACTTTTTCTTTTCAATTAAGTCCATTAACGCATGTCGATACTCATCTTGGTATTTGTCCGGATCAAATGGCGTTGTCAGCTGATCAATTAACATTAGCGCCGCATCCAACTCTTTCTTCACAATCTCCTGTCCTTCAGGGACGTTAGGCACGTCTTCAAACTTCCTTACTTCATCAGGGAAATGAATCGTTTCCATCATCAATCCAGTTTGATAAACACGGACAATTGCCAACTGTTCTTTTGAGCGAATCATAATCTTGGCAACCCCAATTTTCCCTGCTTTTAATAGCCCTTCCCTTAACAAACCATAGGCCTTGCCTCCGCCGGAATCAGGCGCTAAAAAATAGCTTTTTTCAAAATAGATTGGGTCTATTTCCTCTAATTTAACAAAATCAATAATTTCTACCGCTTTGTCTTCTTGTTCTTTCTTTAATTGCTCTAAATCCTCGGCATCAAGGACGACAAATTTATTTTTTGCGTATTCGTATGCTTTGACAATATCCTCGTTCTTAACTTCTTCCTCACAATCCGCGCAAACTTTCTTATAATTAATCGGCGAATGGCACTTTTTATGGAGCTGCCTTAATTTAATGTCTTTGTTTTCCGTCGCCGTATGAAGTTTGATAGGGATATTCACAAGTCCGAAACTAATGCTGCCTTTCCAAACCGTATGCATGCCGTCACATCCTTTTTATGCTTAATATGATGCGACGAGTGATAATTTATGTACGAGTGGTCAAACTAGTTAGATGAGGTGAGAAGATGAAACCAATGTTAGCAACAGCCGCAACAGATCTTCCTACTGGAGATCAGTGGATCTATGAAGTAAAATATGACGGCTTTCGCTGTTTGCTCCATTGGGACAAAGAAGGACCTCGTTTATTTAGCCGGAATGAGAAAGAATTAACGGCCGCTTTCCCTGAAATTATCGAAGCTTGTAAGCAGATCGAAGCAGAACTAACCAACCATCTGCCTCTTATACTCGACGCGGAAATTGTCTCACTCGTCAATCCCTACCAAAGCAACTTTTCAATTGTTCAGCGACGAGGAAAACTGCGTGCGCAGGCACAAGTGAAGAAATATGCCCAGCGCTTGCCTGCCTCTCTGATGGTTTTTGATCTCTTAATGGAGAAAGGAAATGCGTTAACCGCGCAGCCTTTAACCGAGCGAAAGCAGCTCTTACACTCACTGCCTATCCATACATCCTCCCTTCAAGTCGTACGACCATTTTCTGACCTGAAGAAAGTCGAAACGCTTGTAAAAAACCAGCACGGGGAAGGAATCATCGCGAAGAAACAGTCAAGCACGTATGTTACTAAACGGTCCCCTAACTGGGTTAAAATAAAGAATTACCGCTACATTCATGTGATTGTAACGGAGTACGACAAGCAAAATGGCTATTTCCAAGGAAGCATTTTTCACAACGAAGAGTTGATTCCAATCGTTCAATTTTCAAATGGAATGACAGGCGACGATCGCGCGATGTTAGCGACGCTTTTTAAGAAAAATGGGACGCTTGTTGGCAAGGAACGCTGGTCACTTCCGCCCTCTATCTGCGTAAGCATTGGCTGCATTAGCTTTGACGGCGAACATCTTAGAGAGCCTGTGTTCCAAGCGTTTCTGCTCGAAGAAAAAGTGGAACAGTGTACATGGCAATCGCTCCACAAACAGCTGTATCCCCTGCCTGCTGAAGTGGAAATCACTAGTGAAGAAAAACCGATATGGCCAGTGATTCATTTAACAAAAATAGACTTTTTGCAGTACTTACATAGCGTAGCGCCTGTTATGCTTCCTTTCTTAACAGACCGCCTTCTCACAACGATTCGCTTCCCGCACGGCGCAACTGGAGAAGCGTTTTATCAAAAAAACTGTCCCGACTATGCACCGTCTTTTATTGAGACTCATACACAGGACGAGATTGATTACATTGTCTGCAATTCAGTAGAATCGTTGCTATGGCTCGGAAACCAGCTTGCGCTTGAGTTCCATCTACCTTACCAAAAGAAAGATCAAGCACGCCCATCAGAAATTGTGTTTGATTTAGATCCACCTGACGTGAATCATTTTTCTCTGGCAATTCAAGCTGCGCTCGCTTTTAAAGAAGTGATTGATTCCTTTGGTTTAAACGCTTTTATCAAAACATCAGGCAACAAAGGCTTGCAGCTGTACCTCCCTTTACCAGAAGACGTGTTTACCTACCAAGAGACAAGAGCGTTTTGCCAGTTTATTAGTACGTATGTCGTGGAACAGCAAACAGAACACTTTACTCTAGAGCGCTTAAAGAAAAATCGAAAAGGACGTTTGTACGTTGATTATTTGCAGCACGATGAAGGCAAAACCATCATCGCGCCTTATTCACCTCGTGGTCACGAGCGAGGTTTGGTCGCTACCCCGCTCTACTGGGAGGAAGTCACAGCCCAGTTAGATCCCGGTCAATTTACTTTGCCGCAAGTCATGCACCGTCTAAAAGTTGAAGGAGACCCGTTTCGAACGTTTAGACACGGAGTTCAAGCACAAGGAGCGCAGTTCAAGAAGGTTTTGGAGCATTTGAAGACGTTTTTGAGGGGGATGTAGGGAAGGTGTTACCTTTGCATTCAAGCCCAAACAGATTCATGCTTGTGGCTTCTTGTTGACGCGAAATTTCATAATGAGCTCAAGCGCAATTTGAATAATAACTAGAACAACTAACAACAGAAATGACACTCTGGCTAAATCGATTGTTGTGACCTGATCGCCAACGCTTGTAAATCGGATAATGAGATGAATAATGAGAAAGACAAAAATGAATCCTCTAAACATTTTCATGGGTTACCTCCAAGGTTTTATTTTTACTAACCCTAGTTACGCTTCCGTTTAAAAGACAAATTTGTTCCAACACGCACAATATACTCAAAAGGACCGATGTTCCATTTCTTTAAAAAGGCATAACTACATATAACTTGTATCGCGAAAATGAATAGACCCAGAATAACGCCAAGAGAGACACCAAGTGAACCAAACAAACCTAACCCGTAGCCATAAAAAATCATGGTACAGATGATGCTCTGAAACAAATAATTGGTGAGAGAGAGCTTGCCTACACTTGCAAGGGCCTTAAACACTTTTCGATCTCTCCATAATTGATAGAACCAAGCGATAAGGAAGATATAGCCTAACGTTAATAGATTCGTCCCTAAAGCAAACAACATCCCTAGGAAATCTACAGTTGGGAATAGGTAATAAGCAGATTTAAAGAGTAATCCTAATCCAACGAATAGTAGACTGACTAAGCGATAATTTGTAAATGATGCTTCTGTAAACCAGCTTTTCTTTGCCGCATACATGCCAATTAAAAACATAGGTCCAAGTACAATTGGCAACAGGAAAACTCCAGTAAGGAGAAACATTTCATCAATACCTAACTGTTTAAAAACATCATACTCAGCACGAAAGCGAACAATCTCCGAATAACTCCCGTCTGTATATGCCTTATTGGTTTGCTTAATAACTTCCTGTAAACCGCTTGGCTCGTAAATTTCTGTCTCGTAAGCACCGTACCCTAACAGAACAGAAAGAGCTAACAGGCTCACGCTCCAAATGAAGAGCGTTTTCACTTTTCTCGCCACAAATGGAATGAGCATTAATCCAACGATGCCATAGGTTAAGAGAATATCCCCCTCCCAAATATATGTAACATGCACGTATCCTAAGATCATTTACATGATAAATCGACGCGCGAGGAGCCACTTCGGTCGTTGATCGAGCGCAACACTTTTTGAATGCAGTAATACCATTCCATATCCAAATAAAAATGCAAAAATCGGCATAAAGCTGCCCTCAACAACGACTTTTACCACATAAAAACTAATCCAATCATGCGAGTTTATAGCAAACAGTTCAATCATTTCAGTTCCAAACGATCCATATTGAAATAACAATAAATTAGCTTGGAGGATCCCAAGTAAGCACAGCCCTCTAATAACATCTAATGTTTCAATTCGGTTATTCTGCAATACGTTATTTCTCCTTCTTGGTACGTACGATATTCAAAATGGCCAGACGTTCATTCAGATGAACTCATCTAAAAAGAGAGATAAATCAAATTATCTCTCTTCAGTGTATGTCCGCCTTTTTAACACTGCCATTTGCGTGATCCACGTTCATCGCTTCTACCGAGCACAGTCACTTACATTGGAATCATAAGATAATTCCCTTTTAATAACAATAACTAATAACGAAACTTTATAAAAATTTTATAATCGACCCGAGAAGAGTAGCTGTTCCTTCAGATCTGACAGTCCCAGATATAAAAATAGAAATTAGATGATAAGACCCTCGATCTGTCATAAAGGTCTCGTTTCATTGGCGAAGCAACTGCGCCTTTTTCTGTTCAAATTCCTCTTCTGAAATAATTCCTTCGTCTAAAAGAGACTTAAACGCTCGAATCTCGTCGGCGGCAGAGCGAGAAGAAGATTGTGCTGGTTGTGTAACGGCTTGATAGGGTTTATCTGCGTGGTAGGCACGTAATCGCTCAATGAGTTGTTTAGCCTCGTACATACGATGATAGTCATCAATTCCTGTAATTAGCAGTTCATTTTCAGATGCTAAATAAGCTTTATAATTTTCACTACTACTTGTAGATCCTGTAAAAAAACGGATTCGTCCAGCCTTTATACCACTTTTAGACAAATGAATGCTGTCAATAGAAGAAATAGAAAACTCTCTCTCGCCGTTTCTACCACGGTGCAAAATTTTATGATTTATGGAGACCGTGTAGGCGCTTATGGTTAAATGACCTTGATGAGCTTCAAATTGAATTGATTCATTCGGATTGGACGTCAATTGTTCGACTAAAGAATCTATTCGATTACTTGGATTCTTTACGTGCTTTGCACACTCTGCATTTCTTTGTTTTATCAATTCTCTAATCTTTTCATATTCTTTATACTTTTTCTTTGATCGAATTATAATTGCTTGTTCATGAATCATTGCTTCTTTATTATCAATTTCGGGATCTTGATGTCGCCTAAAATAAGCATACCCCGAAAAGAGTTTAGGTTTTTCCTCTTCAATTCTCTCTAATTCAGTAAACATGATTTCAACTTTTTTACTCAAGTTACCAATTTTACGATTATGATCTAGTATTATACGATCTTCAGATACAATTAAGGTCGTTCCCATTGATTTAAAGGCAATTTCAGTCATACTAAATCCTCCTAAAAAACTCCACTTATAAAAGCTTCACCAAAGTCTTTTCATATTAATTTTCAGCATTAACTTCGTCTATAAGAGATTAAAATCCCTATAGTTCTTTTGCGGCGAGCATCCGTTGTATGTGTGAGTGGTTTTCATTATTATAGCTCTTTTATTGATAGTTTTTTAGAGATTCCGCAATAATCATTGTCTCCATCTCTTTTATGTACATGTTCACACTCTCCGTCTCGCCCGTTGATTTTCTGCTTTCACTCGACCATTTGCTTTTCTAAACGAAGCGTTTGAATGAGAATACCAAGCCTTTTCATCAAATTGAACATCGTTTACGCCTAAACAAGGGGTTAGATCACCGTCTACGATCTCACTTTCTAAGAAAGCGAAATAAGTTAGCTGTTTCATCTTCTTTATGAACTGAATCGATGGAACCTTTCCAACTTGAGTAAGACCAAGCTTTCTCAGTTCTCTTAACTGATGCAGATCAGCTAAATCTTCAATGCTTTTACAGCCTTCAATCCATACCTCGCTTACATTTTGGTTTTCTCCTTCTAATAAAGAAAATGTCCGCAACGTTTTTATAGAAGCAAGCGATAGATGACGAAGCTGTTTGAATTGATCCAACCCCTTCAATGACCTTATGCTTCCACCCGTTAATTCCAGCACACTTAGCTTACTCAGTGCTTTTAATTCGGATAATGTATAGGAAGCTGGCTTGTATTGTGACAATCTTAACTCTTCTAAGTGAACCAAGGTTTCAATCCCCCGAACATCTTTTGACCAGTTTAACGCAAGCTTTTTTAGCGGTAAACCAGTCAAATCAAATGGTTGCTTCAAGTCGACATCCAACAGCAACTGTTCTAATTGGGGCAAATAATGTAGTGCTGAAAAGTCCATTAGTTTACTTGAGACAATATGAAGTTTCGTGACCGAAGGAATTTCTTTTAAATATTCAAGCGTTGAACCAGAATAGAATGCTTCATTAATGCTGATCGCGCAAATATTCTTTTCCCTAATCTCCTTGATACACGTACTCATATCATTGTAAATACGATAAACCTCTTCTCTCAAAACACTCAATCCTTCTGTCATGTAATGGATGTTCAATTAAATCGCCTGGGGCTCAACCTTTAACACGTCACAACAAGGACAGAGTGAGAAATAAAGCATCGTTTCTCCAAAAAAGAAATCAACGTCTTCATTAAAAATGGATTCCATGTCGTTGTCTCCTGTAATCTGAGCAATAAATTGCATCTCTCCACCACAAGAAATGCAAGTCAAATCCAATGCATCTTGCGCAATAATCGGCTTGCCAAAAGCGCGGCCTATATAATCTGTTCCGAGTTCAGAGAAGAGCCGATCAATCGTATCGTCATCTGTCTGATTATCTCTGCTGCTCGCTTCTCTTAATGCAACTGAAATGAGAGGGAGTGGATTCACGATACGATCTTCCTCATCTTGTTGCTCAATCTCTTCTTGATCCTGTTGTAAAATCGTCGCTGATTTATTAATAAAGTCTACTTTAAAATGTTGATTGTCCCAGAACAATGAACAGTTCAAACATGAGAATAAAGGGATTTCTGCTATTCTGTTTTCTAGCTTCATTAATGCCGCCTCTGAGACATTCAAGGTTAAAATCTGGTGCATCGATTCTTTACAGATTTTGCTTTCAGGCAATGTCCACGTTGTCCCACCGAAAAAATGACCAGAGCTCGTCTTGCTTTTATTCTTAACAATCTTATAACCGCGATCTTGATTTGATAAATTACTGTTCAATCCATCATCCCCTTAACATTTCATTTCGACCACGTTTTAGTGCCTACTAGCTTATACTCTCCAGCCAAATAATGCCTCTTTTCTTTCTTCGGTCCATCGTTTTAGAGGAAGTGTATATAGTTTTAGGTACTCCACTTTTTTCATGTCATTCGTTAGCTTGTCAGTCAGAAAAACACCTACGGGAGTTTGTTCAGGAATTGTATTTACTTTTTCAAGGAAGGTTTCATATTCAGTTATAGCTAATTGTGTCAGTTTGTCAATTGGTACTCCCCTGCTCGTATAATCAAGAATGGCGAGCTCTTCAGCCGAAATAGGCTTGCTTATCTGCTTCACGACGCCCATCTCTGAGCGAGTTCTTTGCTCATTTAGCGCTATGAAGAAATGGGTGTCACTTGGCATTGGTTGTAAGCCTACTTTGCTTTCCTTTCTTTGCGCATAGTAAAGCCACTCATCTACCGCTCCGTAGCTGTTAAATTTTTCACTGTGAAAACCGACGACCATTTTTGAATATGTTTTCATTTTTTCCCCTCGCAATTCTTTATTGTTAAAATGAACGTTTGGATAAAAAAGATTCTAGATGACCCATGAATTCCCACTCATCTAAAATTCTGTCTTTTTTGAAACGGCAACAGTCATAGTTCTCGGAAGCCATATTACTAACATATTTATACTGTTTATCCTCTTTTAAAAACAACCAATTAGAAATAGAATCGATCTCTCGATTATAAGGCAAAGAAAGCGCATCACCTGTTTGATAAAATTGATAGTCTCTCAATAAGTTTACAATTTTCTCTGAGTCAGTTTCGTTAATGTATCTTTTAAATTTGTTTAACCTATCATTTTTGACGCTTACCTTTAAATCGTACTCATCTTCATAAGTACCTGCATGTATGCTTACATCATCATTGGATAGCTGAACCTCTTTCCGGATTTTCAGCTCCCAATTAATTTCACGTAAAGATTTCTTAGAACATAGCAATGTGTAAGTCGAGACATTGCTAAAAATAAAATCCATATGATCAATCAAAGCAAAGTTTTTAAAGGTACATACACCGCTTAAATAGAGCGTATTATTGATCATGACAGAATGACTCTCCCCCTTACTATCAATAAACTCCTCCAAATCTTCTCCCAGTAATGACCAAATTGTTTTCTTTAACTGAATTTTTGTTGGATGATCAATTTCTACGTAAGCAATGATGTAAATGGTATAGTCACTGATGATAGGATTTATGATTTGCTCAGCCCTGTCTAGAAACCAAAGAAACTCTTCCTCTGTAAACAATCTATTTCCAGATACAAGAAGATTACTCGTATATTTATGTTTTTGACATTCAGTCCATATATTCACGATCCACACTCCCACTCTTTTAGTAAGCAGCAATCTTTGCGATCTTGTTTGAAGTAGTAGAATTAAAACGAACGTTAAGCTCACTTTGAATTCCTCACTCACCTAGAAAAAGCCTGCATTTCCATGCAGGCTTTCTGTACCAATATTTAAGCCGCTCGCTTTTTCGCAAAAAACGTGCCTCTTTTATAAAGAAAATTTGATAATGCTTTTTGACCGAAATAATAAAGTGGAAACAGGAATACAAGAGCGACAATTCCCGTCGGCACGTTCTCTAAAAAAGGGATGCTTGGCGAAAGGATGCCTCGTACATACTCACTCAAGAAAATCATAAGCGCAACAAAACCGACTGTTGGGATAAGTAACAATGCCGTTGCTTTCATTTCATAGATGCGGGACTTGCAGTGAGCACATGTAAAAACGAAAGGCACGTTTGAGTCAGACAATGCTTCAACTGTAAAAGGTGCCTGGCATGATGGACATTGTTGGTTCATAGGGGTTCCTGCTTTCATTTTTTTCATTTTAGTAAACTTTCATAGGGCCATAGCAAGCTATCTATATGGCTCTTTTCGCTATACTTGCATTGATGAGTTGATTACAGAACTTTAGCTCCACCCCCGCTCATTCGAGAACGTTTCATAATCTTTGGACGGTACGTAATCCCAAGCCTCATTCGTCTTTTCTTCAAAAGCTTCGGTCGCTAAAGTCAGCAAGTCTTCAAACTCATTATCTTTTGGCATTGCTTCCGGGTGTTACACCACATATTCATAGAATTCTTTGCCTTGCACAACTACAAGACACCTCGCATACAGGAAGAAATCAGGTGAGATAAACGTTTCTTCATCAATGTAAGCAGCTTCACCAATTGCTCGTGCATGTTTTTCTGTATCCAGCTTGTACAGCTTCTGAGCCAATGCTTCTTCGAACTGTTTAATCTGCTTCTCTTTCATGAATACCAGCTTTTTACGTGCAGCTTAATGGCTTGTTAATCACAAAGATTAATTCGTTAACATCAATTTTCTTAGCGACAGAGCAATAAAAATCTTTAGAAAGCAATTCAAGTCTTTCATCATCTAAGCTAGGAATAGAATTATCAAATTTTCTTGTTAAAGTAAATGATACTTCTTCGCTTTTTGTTTAAATCATGCTTTTATACTTTATAAGGACATTTTCATCCATGCAAAGTTCAAAAGTTCTAATTTAAGTTATTTAGTAACTTATTAATTACCTAATAATAATACTTTGATAATTTTCTTTATGTGAATCGATATATAAAGCTATTTCATTATTATTTATCCATTTTAATTCCTTCATTAATCTGCTAAACTCGTATTCAATTGGCAAAGTTTTATGAATCAATTCTCTTTTTATCAATGTTTTATTTTTATCATTCTTTCTAATCTCTATCCATATAAAAAATGCATACAGCTCATACTCGCAGAAAACACTTGCTAATAAACTTTGATCCATATTTCTCTTATTCTTAAATACATAAAATTCATTTTTAAAATTTCTTTCCTTCATTTTCAAATATGCTTGTTTTATCATAAAACTATCCCAGTTTTTTAATTCGCTTACAAACAGCATTGATTCTATTAGAGTTTTAGCCAGTATTTTTTTCTGCTCAACTTCGCTTAATTCCAAGAAAACTTCTTTATTAAATGGGACTTCTACTTCATAAAATCCATTATTCTCTTCATCTATTCTACTATGACTGTACTCACCTAGGATAAAGTTTAATTGTCTACAATTATTTGTTTTAAATGTACCTAAACATTCTTCAAATAGATCTGTTATACACCGAGTAATAAAATTTAGATTTTTCAATGGATCTTTTATCCTCAATTCCTTATCATACATTCCAATACTTTTTAAGATCATAAATTACTCCCAATAATAAATTTTTTTGGTTAAAGGGAGGAACGTCCTCCCTTTTTTACAGTTTGTTCACTCTTAAATATACTATCGGTATCTTGATTGTTTAGGTTTTGAATGAAATTTCATGCGCCCACCGGCTAAGAATACAGAATCAGATCTTCCCTGTTCCCACCTTGATGCCCTTTCTCTACCTTTCAAATTCTTTTTTATAACCACAGCCTTATATCGGTTATATCCAGCCGATTTGTTAAAATCCCTTAATTGAGTATTTGCTCTCCTCGAACTGCCATTCTTATTTAGCTTGCTACCACTAATTCCAATCTTAGCTATCTGCCCAGTCTTTTTGTCTATAATCTTATAACCATGATGGTTTTTCATCGACTTCTTACTATTCCCATGAACTTTCTTCGCAAACCCCAGCGCCTTCTTCGCACCCTTAAACACTTTACCTGGTCCGAAGTTCGATGCAGCTGCCCAAGCAGCGCCTTTCCAGCCCTTGCCTGCCTTATACGCTTTATAGCCGTCATATGCGGCAAATCCTGCGTTTACTGCAAGCCAGACCCAATGTCCATCCGGGTCAACCAACATCACCGGGTTATTATTCGCGTACGTATAGCCATTCTGCGTAATAATATCGTCTTCATCACCTGGGTCGGGATCAATCGATAAGAACGCTCCGTGCTTTGGCTCGTAGTAGCGGGCCATTAGGTAGTACATGCCGGTTTCGTGGTCATACTGGTACCCGGCGTAGCGGTACGAGTTGTCTTTGACCGCTGTGGTTTCTTCGACTTTGAGCGGGTTGCCCCAGGCGTCGTATTCATAGGTTGCGAGTCGATTGCCGTCTTTGTCACTAATGCCGATAATGTCGCCATGGGCATTGTAGTGATAATAGTACTTCGTGCTGCCTTTTTTCATTGAGACGAGCTGGCCTGAGTCGGAGTACGTGTACGATTTCGTGACGGCGTTAGAGCCGTTCGTTTCGTAAAGAACGTTTAAGCTATCTCCGTCGTAAAAGTAGTTCGTGACGCTTGTTCCGACTGCTTTTTGGATGCGTCGTCCGTCTTCATCGTACGAGTAAGTGGCAATCGGAGCCGTTTCGCCTTTTTTGGTGATCGCCGTAATCTGGTCGGCGGCATCCCAAGTATAGCTGTAGGCGCCGTCCGTTAGGCGGTTGCCGTTTTTGTCGTAGGTGAGCGATTCGTTGCCGACGCTTGTAAGCTGATTATACAGATTGTAGCTTGCTTTTGTCTCTGTTGTTTGTCCGTTTTTCGTTGTTTTGACGGATGTGCGGTTGCCGAAGCCGTCGTAGGTGAATTCGTTCTTCGTGCCGTCGCGCAGCGTTTCGCTCATGAGCTGGTCAAGCGTGCCGTATGTGTAGGTGATCGCTTTGCCGCTGCTGTCTTTGATTGACGTACGGTTTCCATTCGCGTCGTAGGTCATGAATTCCTCTAAGAATGGCGCACCTGCGTCTGAACCAACGGTTAAAGCCGTTACAAGTCCGCGCGGGTCGTAGGTAAATGATGCGCCCGTACCGTTGCCGGAGATGAATGTTTTAACGTTGCCCTTCTCGTCGTAATCAAAATGGTACGTGCCGTCGCCATCTTTCATTCGGACGTTTTGATCTTTTTTGTTGTACTCATACGTATTCGTTTGTTTAAACGAGCCGTGTGTGAAAATGAATGTGTTTAACTTATCGGACGTGGTGGAATACGTCCATTCCTGCTTGCCTGTTCGTTCGGCGAGCGTAACCATCCGATCTTTTTTGTCAAACGTACGTGTCTTTGTTTGGTTTGCCTTTTCGTCTTTTACGGTTAATTCATTGCCGTTTTTGTCGTACGTAAAGCGGTAAGCGATTTGACCGTTGTAACTCTTCGTGGCCATTCGGTCTGTGCCGTCATAAGTCATTTCTGTTGTGTGACCGTTTGGCATCGTTGTTTTAATGACGTTGCTGTTGGCGTCGTACTGGTTGCTGACCACGTCTTGGAAAGGACCAACCGTTTTCATCAGCTTGCCGGCTGTATCGTACTCATAGCTGAAAACTTGCGCCTGCCCATTTGTTGGTGCAATTGATTTTGACAGCATGTTGCCGTTCTTATCATGTGTATAGGAGATGCTGGTGCCGTTATCAAGCTTTAGTTGCTTTAGCTGATTGGCTAGATCATAGGTGAACGTTTTTTTCTTACCGAGTGCATCAATTGATTCGGTCTCATTGCCGTATGCATCAAACACGCTAGACGTCGTAAAACCAAGCTCGTCCTCGACTTTGTTTACATAGTTTCCTTGACTGTCAAACGTCTGCTTTTTGACAACATTGCCTTCAAGTATGCGCATATCATCAAACCAGGCTGTGCCACTTCCTTGAATAAAGAACGAGACATCAATTTTCGTGACTGGCTTGCTTTTACCAAGCTTCAGTGCGGTCCGGTTCCAGTCGTTTGTACCTTCTGGGAACGTCGCTGGCCCGAAGTCGGCGGTTGTGCCATCTGTGTAGTGAACTTTAGCTTTAAGGCCATAGTTTGTTGATTTAACATTGTCAGCTTTTGATAAACCTGTGAACGTTAGATCAATCGCTTGTTCAGTAGCGGCTTTGTTAAGCGTAATTGTTTGCTTGTATTCACTGACTGCTTGGCTCGCTGTTTTGACGATTTTGATTGATTTTTTATCGTCAAAGCCGTTGCTGTCAACGGACCCGCCAGAACCACTCCATCCAGTCAGGTTGTTTTGGAAGCTAGAGTTTGCGATTGGGTTAAAGCTTGATGATACTTCGGCCCGTTCCAGCTGAACTTGATCAAACCAGGCTGACCCGCTTGCGGTCGGCTTTATTTTTTCAATTTCTAAGTAAACCCGGATTTTCGCCGTATTCGCCGGTGTAACAAAGGAAAGCTGGCGCTCTGCCCAGTTCTGCTTACCAACAACATGACTGTGGCGATTGTCAATCCACTGAATTCGTTTCCCTGCCGCATCAAGCGCTTCGACGTTTAAGAACGCTCTAGCGTTGATGGTATCGGTTTTCACAAGTGAACTTAAGGTGTACGACACATCTGGCGCAGCATCTACAACTTGGGTTGCGGCTTGATAAACATGATCGGCTGCATCGGATTGAATTGTCAGCTTCAGTGAGTTTGGACCAGCTAGTTTGCCAGTGGACTGACGATCAACAGCATAGGTGCCATTTGAATTTCTATCCATTCGTGTCCAGCTATTCGTCCCATCTTCAAAGCGGCTGTTTGCGAGTATATTTGCTGCCGTTGCAAGCTCATGGCTTTCTTCCGTAAGGTTTCCGTTCGCTGCATATTTAGAGGCAGAAGCGGTTTTTCCGCTTTGATCGGTTTCCGATACAGGATCAAGCCCATCGTAGGCAATCGTTACTTCATCGCCTTCTGTATCAATCATTGAAGTGACGTCATGATTGTCGTTGTACGTATAGGTTTCCGTTCCATAATCATCAACGGCTTTAATGACATTTCCGTCTTTATCGTACTGGAATGACTCCGTTGGCTTGCCCGACGCAATGTCATTCGGGTCGGTTGTCTCGGTTAAATTATTGCCGGCATACTTATAGTTCGTTGTCAGCTTTAGCCCGTCCACATCTTCAATGTACTGAATTGGGTTTCCAGCGGCATTGTACGTGTAAGAGAGCTTGCGGTTGTTTGGCTGTGTAAATAAAAGCGTTCGTTTCGCTAAATCATACGTCAGCTTGTATGATTCATTGCGCGGATTAATCGCTTCTTTCAGCATGTCGCCGTTATAGAGAAAACGATTAGAAACAGGATTCGCTTCCGTATGTGTCGGCTCATAGACGGCCGTTAGCTTTCCGTCCGTTGCATACTCATACTTTGTGACGGCTCCATCAAAATCGGTGTAGCTAACTAAGCGCCCGTTTTCATAGCCATATAGCAGCTTGCGAGATGCTGGTGCCTGTACTTCTTTGACCGTTCCATCACCGTTGTAAATAAATGTGACCGTACGGCCAGATGCATCTTTGATTGTTTTTAGACGATTTGTTTCATACGTATACGTCGTTGTATTGTTGTGACCATCAACGAGTTTTCCAAGTTTTCCAGTTGTCTTTGAAAAATGCGCTTTGGTCTGGTCTTTTGTTGTTAAAATGAGCTCGTTGTTCTTATCTTCAAGCTCAAGATACACACCGGTTGGCGGCTTGTACGAGCCATCACTCTGCTTCGTAAAAACGTGAAGCGTGCTGTCATCATCAACAAACAGCGCTTGATTGCCCGACAGCTTCAGCGTCATTTCACTGTCAGCGTGCCAGCCATAGCCAAACATTCCCGTTGTTCGTGCCAAGCTGTTGTATGTGCGGGAGAATCCAAGTCCTGGTCCGCGTCCGCTAATCGACAGATCCTCTTCAGAGACCATCAGATTTCCTGTCGCTGCATTCACTTTTCCATACGGTACGGATAATATTGACCAGTAGTCTTCTTCGCCGAACAGTTCGGTCGGCTGCCCGATCGATGGTTTGAATTCAGGAGACTGAATCGTTTCTCCATCCTCGTTATAAGCTGTTATTTTGAAGAAATAATTTTTCGCCGTTGTGTTTCCACCTGCATTCTTGTAGACAGGAGACGGGTCAATCGCAAGTTCCGTTCCTTTGCCATTCGTATAGAGTGCAGATTTACCACCATCAATATCGGCAGCAGTTGGCCAAATACCTTTACCTTGCGTCGTCCAATGGGTATTATCGCCGGCGTCAAAGCTTGTGAACGTTTTGCCGTTTGACATCCACACTTTATAGCCTGAGGCATTCTCCATCTCGTCCCAGTCAAGCATGATGTAGCCGGTATTCTCGGATTTAATGTTCGTATAGGCAACGCCGTTTGGTGCTTTCGGCTTCTCTAAATCGGGAATATATGGAAGTACGCTTGCTGAGCGGACGGTTTCCCCATGAGCATTGTAGGCCTGAATTTTAAAATTAAAATCGGTTGCATTTGGATAGTTTCCGCCTGAATTCTTATACACAGGAGATGGATCAACAGGCAGTTCAGCCCCTGCGTTATCGGTTAAGTGCAGCTTAAATTTTCCGGCTTTTATTTCGGCAGCCGTCGGCCAGATCTTCTTTCCTTTTGTGCTATAGGACGTGACGTTCCCTACATCGAGCATTTCATGGCTCGTTCCGTTGTACAGGTAGAGCTTGTACCCTGTCGCTCCGCTAATTGCCGGCCAGTTTAAATCGATATAGCCTGTACCGTCACCGCTGCTGAAGCTTTTTGTTGTTGGTTTATCTGGTTTTTTCAAGTTTGGAATCGTCGGTTTTGTTGCATCAGACATTGCACTTTCACCCTGTGCATAAATCGCACTCACTCTAAACCAGTAGTTTTTACTAGTAGGATAACTACCGCCAGAGTTTTTATAAACTGGAGAAGGATCGACTGCTAGCTCTGCCCCTTTTCCATTTGTGTAAAGCGCGAATTTACCAGCTGCAATATCCCCTGCCGTCGGCCAGATCTTCTTATTTTCTGTCGTCCATGTTGCAACATCACCAACGGTAAATGCTTGGTAATCTTTCCCGTTATAAACCCAGACTTTGTAGCCTGTTGCTCCCGGAACCTTCTTCCAACTTACGTTAACATGCCCTGCTCCATCCCCTGTTGTAAATGTTTTTGACGTCGGTGTCGCTGGTGCTGGAATCGTGTACGTAATGCTCATATGTGGCTTGTTTGTTGAATTGGACGTGGAGATGACTTTTTTCCAGTACTCCATCCCATTTCCGTTCGTATGCAACTTAAAGCCGTAGTTCTTTTTAGAACCGTCCATCCATGCTTTAACCGTGCTTGTTACATCAAAGCTAGCTGGCTTGTTTCTGCCAACGTCAACTTTAGCAATATTCGTTGAACCAGGCTTGTTATTCCAATTCAGTGAACTCGGGGTCCAGTCACTGTTCACCGTGTCCAGCCACAAACCATTTGGACTGTTGCCGTAGTAATGGTGAATGACGTGCACATTAAAGGTCGCTTTTGTAACGGTCATATTTTTTACTGCATCAATGCTTTGCTTTAAATAACCGTATGTCGTCCCCGTTGTATTATCGTACTTACCAACCTTTAGTACATGGGCATTTTGCGAAGCATCCCATTTGCTACTTGTTGAGCTGTAGTTTGCCGTTGGATAAGCGCTCATGACAAAGGCGTCAGAGCTCACATTGACAGATGTTGTCGGATCGATATAAACCGGATAGACCCGCGACTCATCCGCGAGCCACTGCTCATCGGCTTCCACCATAATTTCATAACCTTCATCAATCTCCGTAAGCACATAGCTAACATCTTGAGATTCTGCCGTTTCTCCTTTGGCATCATCGTAATTGGAATCGGCCATATACGGTTTTGGCAAATGGAAAACATCTTCAGCGGCGTCATTTGTAAACGTAATTGAGCCATCTTCGTTCTCAACTGCCGTTAAATCGGTTTTAAGGTTGTATGTGAATGTATGAATTCCATTGTATTCGTGTAAAACTAGATCTTCTTTTGTGCTCTGATCAAATGTAAAATGACGTAAATCAATATTAGGAAAAATCGCTTGGTAGGTTAATTCATTTTCATTAAAAGAGGCAGGTTGATCTGTAACTGCAATCGTTTCTCCCTCTCGATCTGTTGCTGAGAGGAGCGAAAACGTCAGTGTATGATCGTCTTGCGTGTACGTAGCGTACTCTCCGTTTTCCATTGCAGGTTTGAAGCTTGAGGCGAGGTTTGTGTTTTCCGTCGTTATTTCTTCAGACGAAACCTTCTCAAGCTCACTTGATATGTCTTGCCATTCTTCTGTGCCATCATCAAGTGTATGAATCGGTTCAAAATACACTTCCTGCGTATAGGAACCATCATCATTTAAGAAAAGTTTCGTATTCTCTGTTCGTTCGTCTACGAGCTCTTCTTGTGACCCAGGGTCATCATTATCTTCCAATTCTGAAATCTTATCAACTTCATTTTCTTGTACCGCAAAATCGGGTTCGACATCTTCATAAAGCGAATCGCCGTCTCCGTCTTCTTCCTCTTCATCATGCGTTTCTTCTACATGGTCTGCTTCATCGTGTTGCTCGGATTCCGCTGGTTGACTGCCAGATCCAGTCTGTTCTGCAATTGCCTGCAAAGGCATACCACCAACAACAATCAGTACAGCGAGTAACCAAATAAACCACTTCTGTGCCTTTCGCCTCATCTTCAACCCTGCTTTCTTTGAAATATTTGTCACAATTTAGTTATATTTGTAACAAACTTATAATATATTGTAATTCTATTTTTTGACAAGCTTTTTTTTCGACAAGATCTTCTTTTTTTGCGCAAAAAAAAAACACTCCATCAAGGAGTGTCTCTACCGTTCAATTAGTTGGATTAAATTGCCGCATGTATCGTCAAAAACAGCGATGGTCATTTCGCCCATTTTTGTTGGTTTCATCGTGAAGCTAACACCTAGGTTTGTCAGGCGATTGTACTCGTCTTCAACACTGCTAACGCCAAACATCGTTGCTGGGATACCATCAGAAAAAATGGCTTTCTGATAGTCCTTTGCTGCCTGGTGAGCATCCGGTTCTAGCAGCAAATCAATTCCATTATCGTTATGGGGTGAGACCACCGTAATCCAGCGATATTCACCAGCAGGCATATCCTCTTTCTTGATAAATCCTAGCTTTTCCGTATAAAACTCAAGTGCTTTTTACTGATCCTGAACAAACAGGCTCGTCACAATAATCTTCATCTGTTTTCTTCCTCCTTTAGGAACTGTGGCTACTCATCAAGCCAGCTATTTAGTAAACTGTGCAGCGGTTCCCTTCTAAATACAATGACGCGGTACTTTCCTTTCTTCTCCGTCTCGACAAGGCCCGCTTCTTCAAGTAGTGCAAGGTGTTTTGCTATTGCCTGACGAGAAATGGCGAGGTTGTATTTCATAATTAGTCGAGCCGTGAGTTCATATAACGTTAACTCCCTGCGTTCAGCCAATTCATCAAGCATCAGTCGTCGTGTGGAATCGGCGAGCGCCTTAAAAATCGCATCTTTTTTATCACTCATAGCGCTTATTATACGCAACCAATTAGTTGCGCACAAGTATAAGCAATCAATTGGTTGCGTATTCATTTTTCCGAAGTGGCATTTTTATTTGTCTTCTATGATAAAAACGTCTTTTGAGAATGGCCGTTTGCTATTGGCGTTCGTATTTAAGACTTCTGCACAGTCAAAAAAAATTACCACCTATTAATTTTATTCTCACAGCAAAAAATTGTAGTAGTCTGATTAAACCATTTCAAAAGATGTCTTTTATTGCTATACCTCATAGAGTCTCAACAACTATCGACATGTTGCACCATTAATCCGCCTTTAGCCGTCAATTTCCCGGCCATATTACCCGGGAAATTTTATTTTTACATTATTCAATCTATATTTCCAATAATCACTGCAACCAACTGTTGCTCATCATGCATCCAGTAATCGCTATCTTTGTCAGCTTATAGAGGTGATAATGGAGAGCAGGAAGGAGTGAATCGTTTGCGTTTTCAAGATCGAATAAAATACGAGCGAGAAAAGTTCAACTGGTCGCAACAGGAGCTAGCTGACCAAGTTCATGTAACGAGACAGGCTATTTCCAAATGGGAAACTGGAAAAAGTTTGCCCACAATTGAAACCATTATCCAATTAAGCGATTTGTTTAACATTACGATTGACGATTTTTTACGAGGTGACCCTCAATTGGAGAGAAAGCTGATTCAAGACAGCCGCAAGCTCGCTTACCCAAAATTAAAAGAGTTATTTGAAGTCATCCTCTATGTAAATGGCATTGCCATAATCTTTATCTGGCTGGCAACAGCCCTTAACACGTTTGCCGGAACAAGTATCTCACTTGTTGGCTTACCGGCTTGGGCGGAAAGGGTTCCTAGCGTATTAACGATCTTAGGATTCTCAGGTTATTTCATTTTTAACCGACGATATGAACCTCGAATAAACCAAGAGTCGTAGTCGTAACGACTCTTGGTTCCCTTTTCTAATTCACAATCCCATGATAAAGAACCTCTGTCTTAATCTCCACCTCAATCGGCATATTTGGGTACTCCTGCTTCCAGTCGAGCTCTTTCCAGTCTTCGTAATGATGAGCACGGACGCGTTTTCCTATTCCGTAGTAATCACAGTTGGCTTCTTGCAATAGGCGAATAACCTCCTCACACTCCATTTGCAAGCGCTCTTGGATTCGCTTATTCAATTCAATCACATTCTCTTCAATATAAAGCGTGTCCTTCGGGTACTCAACAACGTTAAAAGCTAAGTCTAAGTGAAACTTGGCTTTAAATGAGCCGTTTTCCTTCTTAACGGTTAATATTCTGTTTTTCTCTTCTACATCGGTCGTCACATAGTTGTTAATCCGCTGCTCTTCGTTATCACGAACGCGAAAATTAAAACGGCTCGGCTTAAATTTATCGCTGTCCATCAGCATTAACCGTAACGTCTGGTCGGCATTAATGATTCCGCTCATATGGTCTTTATTAAATAATGCGACGCCGTCGAGTGTAATGTTCTTATGATCAACCGCGTGTAAATATGGCAGAACAAAATCCGTACCATCATCAAAAATCGCGCTTAAGACCTTTTCCATTGATGCTTTCGGAATTACTTCTGCTTCTTCCAAGCCATTTAACAGATCACCGAGGTAATCACTTATAAGCGGTGTTTCAGCCGTGCGAACATCAAGCGCCTTTTTTGCAACATCTTTCACGACGGCAATCCGGGCGTTTGTTGTTGAGATTGGCGAGCGGAAATGGACATCGAGCAGTGGATAGATGTTTTGCTGGGCGAGTTCTTCACTCAATAAAGTGACTCGGTTTTTCGATGCAAACAATTCTCCCGATACTTTCCGGTCCAAATTCATGCGGCTATCCCGCGGCGTATTGCCCACGGCAGAAATAATTGCCGGCTCTTGTGAACTTCCGAGTCGTGATCCACTCTCGTCTTGAGATCCACCTATTGTCACAATTGTTGTTTCGATGAGCTGGTCATCGGTTTGATCAAGTGCTTGCGAGTAGATTAAATTAATATCTTTCACAAGTCGCTGGTCCCAGCATCCACTTAAGGCAATAAGTGCGAGGATCATGATGACTGCTTTTCTCATGCTTGAATCCCCCTTCGCTTTTTAAAACGAGTCGAGAAGATGACGAGTAAAACGGGTAACAGAAAAGTAAGGTATGCGCTTGGACGATTAATATAGCCAACCCAATCGCTAAATTCGTATACCGATAATGGAAAGAGCTCAAGTAAAACTGTAAGTAACACAACGAGCAGAACAACAAGGCGGTAGCGTGTACTGTTAAATAGAGTAAGGATGCCAATACTGCCGCAGTACACAAAAATAACGTAGGTTGTAATAATGCTAAGCGACCAGATGGACAGAAAAATTAAATCAAGACGTTCAATAATGGTCAGAGAGAATGATTTAATCATATATAAATACGGTTCAGGCAGAAGCTTCATTTCTCCGTGGCTAAAGGTAATAAAGGATGTCAGTAGGACAATAATGTAAATCGCCGTTACCGTCCAATGCGCAGCCGAAATGACTTTTAACTTCTCTTTCTCCGTCCCTTTGACGTATGGCAGAACAACGGAAAATACGATAAAGCCGTTAATCGCAAACATGGAAGCAAACACACCGCGCATAATTCCTGTCGCATGGGTGACAGCAACTGGCAGTAAATTTAAATAATCGCCATATACAAACGCATAGGCTGCAATAACAGGAATTAATAGCACGATCGGTGCTGATACAACAAGCATCCGCCCCATCTGCTTAAGCGTGGAAAATAGCATTGGCAAACAAGCAGACACAAATAACAGCACAAAGACCGTTTCCGGCGTCTTGTTTAAAATCCAGATGGCAATCAATTGCGTAAAGCCTTTTAATACAAGCGTCGCAATCGCAATGAAATAAACAACGAGCAAAAAGATCAACAGCTTTCCAACCACTTTCCCAGATGCTTTCTGGCAAATACCAAACAGCGTTTCATTAGGAAAGCGCTTATGGAGAATGTAGAAGCAAAAAAAGACAAGCTGTACGATCACGCCGGCAACGAGAAGAGAAATCCAGCCGTCGGTTTGAGCGTGTTCATAAATATTCGCAGGTAACGAAAAGAGGCCTACCCCAATTTGAGCATGCATAAAAAACCAAAAAAGCTGCGTTCTTCCCAGTACAGGCTGTGTCTTCATCTACTTATCCTCCTTTATTTTGTTGGACTCTTTGTTGGTTTAGTTGAAGCCATTGATGTATGGCGCTGAATCATCCAAAGTGGAAAGCGAACAATCGTATCCTTTAAGCCAGCTCGTTTAAATGGAGCAATTGGCGTCATATAAGGTGTGCCAAATGACTCGAGCTTAATTAAATGCATCAGAATCACAAAAAACGATAAGATCACGCCGATCAGTCCAAAGGTCGCAGCCGCAACCATTAACGGAAAACGCGTTAAGCGAATAACCGCACTCATTTCAGGACTCGGTATTACAAAGGAAGAAATCGCCGTTACGGCAACCACGATAATCATGATGTTTGAAACAAGCCCCGCGTTCACAACAGCCTCGCCAATTACCAGACCGCCAACAATCCCAATCGTTTGCCCAATCGGTGCTGGCAAGCGCAACCCGGCCTCGCGAATTAACTCAATCGTAAACTCCATTATGAGCGCTTCAATTAGCGGTGGGTAAGGAATGTTTTGCAAGGAACTTTTGACCGAAATAACCAATGGCTGTGGGATGATCTCGAAATGAAAAGCAACAAGGGATATGTACAGCGACGGTAGTAAAATCGAAATCACCAGCGCCATTGTTCGAATCAGGCGGATAAAGCTCCCAAGCACAAAGTGTACATTGTAATCATCCACTGCCTGCAAGAAGCTAAAGAAAGAAACAGGTAATATCAGTGCCGTCGGATTTCCTTCAATTAATAAAGCAATTCGTCCTTCGGCGATATTGCCAACAACCGAATCTGGTCGTTCCGTATAAAGGATTTGCGGAAAAAAAGAGCGCTTTGAATCTTGTAGCAACTCATTTATTGTTCCTGGGGAGCTGATTAGTTCTTCCTTTATATTACTGAGCCTCTTAGTCACTTTCTGTAAAATAACTTTATCAACCTGACCTTCTACATAAACAAGCGCGACTTCTTGTTTTAACGAACCGCCGACTTCTATTTTTTTTATAGTTAAACTTTCTAATAAGCCATGACGCCTGACTAGGCTTAAATTCGTTGTTAGACTTTCTACAAAACCGTCATGAGCTCCACGTAATGCTCGATCATTGATTGGCTCTTCAATAGACCGATTCAAATAAACTGGCGTCTTCACTGCGATAAGTTGTATTGGCTTCTTATCATAAACAATGACGTATCGCCCTTTCCAAAATAAAGGAATGCAGGCATCAATGGTTGGAAGCTCTTCAAGATCTACCGCCGCTAGTTTTTTAATTAGCGGTTCTACAAGCATTTCATCATTTAATAATGGATCAAAAAACGTATCTTCAAGCCATTGCTCATCAACTAATGTATTGAGATAGATAATGAAACCTTCCTGTCCTTGGTATGCAAATGAGCGAGTCATCAGGTCAGCGGGATCATGTAATTTCTCTACAAGCGTTTGTTTTACTTGGTCTAAAGTCTTCATCATCTCTCACCTTCTTTATTACTGTTACTTTCTGCGCAGAGTTGCTGGATTATTCATCCACAAAAAAAAGACAGCAAAAAAGCTCTAAGTGATTGACTTAGAGCATCTAGTGATATTTATATTGCATGATTAAGTGAAAGAAGCTCTTATTTAGAATTCAATTCCTTTTCGTTAGCAAAACATATAAATGAATTCACTACTCCTATTTAGTAGGAGTTCAAATGTCCTTAAGGTATAGTTAAAACCAATTTTGTTTCGTTTTTCTGTAAAGGGGTATTCTTAGTACATCAATCAAAGGAGGGCTAAAAAATGCTCTGGACTGCACTTGTTGTTATTTTAGTATTATGGTTACTTGGATTTATTGGTGAGGTTGGCGGAAATCTTGTACATATTTTATTAGTTGTTGCATTAGTTGTTCTTATTATTCAACTTGTTTCCGGACGCCGAAGAGTATAACAAAAAGATCAAGGATCTCATCCTTGATCTTTTTGTTATATAGTTCAGTTCATCGTGGCACCTAAATAAATTGAAAGGGTGATCTTTATGATTGATTTTATAAAATTTTTAATTGTCGGGGCTTTTTCGGTGCTTGCTATCTCATTACCTATTATATTCTTGTTGACTGGTCATTTAAACATTGTAACTATATTATTCACGTTACTACCGTTTCTCTTTATTATAATCGTTGTCTATGTTGTTGGTAGCATCAGACAATCTAATTAATATGATATTGGTTTAATCTATACCTTTAACTGGGTGTAGCTTTTTTTTTTTCGTCTTACTGGTTAAAAACTTATTTTAAGGGGTATATACAAAGTGTTCAGTCATCCAGTTCAGCTTAGTAACGTCAAACAACGAAAAGATTGTATTTCCTCTGAAGGAATACAATCTTTTTCTCTTATAAAAATAAGCATATTGTGAGGAGGAATTCCAATGGATCATCTTTCTATATGGTTACTTGTTTTAGCAGTTGTTGTCTTATTCTCTTTAGGAATGATGGCTTATCACACGGTAAAAGAACAAAATAACAAGAAGCGTTAACACACCCGAAATTTTTTGATTTGGCGTATTTTCTAAGAAACTCTTAGAATGATTAGAAACAAAAAAATCGTTCTCAGGTTCGAGAACGATTTTATATGCTTTATTGTATCGTATCCGCAAGTTCTCCATCTTCTACTGTAAGGTCATCTGGAGCAACAAAGGCCGATTCATCAAACGTTGGATTTAATTCAAAATCAATAACAGTATCTTCCGCCTCGACGGAACCTTCAACCGTTTCTCCTTCATTCGATTCTTTCATTGTTTCTTTTATAGGAAAGAACGTTTCTTGATCAATCCAAAACGACATCGTTTCACCATCTTGTTCCGCTTCAACATTATAGGTTTGATAGCCATTTATTTCTTCTTCACCGACCAGCGTTAAAGACCCATTGTCTAACACATCTTGATAAGGCTCGGCCATCATTGAAAACGTAAAGTCTTGCGTTATTTCGTCCTCATAACGAACAGCTTCTTCATCACCCTCTTCATACGTAATTGCATAATTCGGGTCATCAATGTCGGTAAAACTAATTGTTGTGGTCTCCTCCTCAGCCGTTTCACCACCCTCTTCTTCTACACCAATAGCAATCATGACTTCACTGCGATTATAGATCATACCATCCTGCATGAAGTTCCATTCTTTGCTAGACGTGTTCAAATCCATTTCCGCGTCACCTATCTCTTCTTCATCTTCTGGCATTTCAAACGATACATCACCAGAACCTTCAGCTTCAACATATAAACCTTCAAGTCCATTGTATAGCGCTATAACTTCTTCCATTATCTCTTCAGCCGTTAAATCATCTTCTTCATTACTTGCATTATTATCTCCGTTATCATTGGTTTCTTCTTGTTCATTGTTAGTGTTTCCATTATCTCCATTTGTGTTCTCGTCTTCCCCATCTGAACACGCACCTAGTAATACTGCTGTACTTAATAATCCTGTTAACATGACTTTTCTCATAAATATCCACTCCCCTTTTTTTATGTATCTACAGAGAGTGAGTTCCCATATCCAGCTAATTAAAACATATATTTATTTATTGAGCCAAATAAAGGTAATTGAAAACAAGGTAAACTTCAACTATACCAGTCCCTTAAAAACATTTCGTTACATCATAAATCCACTGCCAAAGAGAACCCTTTTAATGCTTATAAAACAAATAATGCTTCTTATATCTGTTAAATACGTGAAGGTCATGAATGATAAGTAAGTGAGGGAGCTAAAAGAAGGCTTTAAATAAAGCCTTCTTGACGTTCATACTTGAAAAGACTGAGGCTTTTCCTCATCAGCAAAAAGATTGTAGTTAGTAACAGGAGCAATATAAATGGAGAAACAAGTAAGTGATTCACGTAAAGCGCACTCTCCTTATTCTATCTCCTTATACAGATCGTCTCTTGTTACGTTGAAAAACGATCCAACGCCTTAACCCACTCGCGGTAATCTTGTCCGTCCATTTTAATCGACGTTGTTTTGTAGAGGATGCGTGAAAAATTCCGTCGTCCAACACGATCAACTAGTTCGTCTGCACTTAAGTTTGTCGTATAAATCGTTGGTTTTCCTAGTCTCGCATCAACAATTTCAAACAGCTTTGAGGCGACCCAGCCGTCCGCGTCCTTCTTACTGTATTCCGCTCCAAGGTCATCCATACAGAGGCAATCGACTTCAACCAGCCGCTGAATGATGTCGTACTCGCTTTGTTCACTGTTTGGTTTATACGTTGCGCGAATTGCTGCTAGTAGCTTTGGAACAGAAAGAAACAGCGTCTTGTATCCTTTACTGCTTAAGGCCTTGACGATCGAATAGCTTAAATGACTCTTGCCAATTCCAGTCACCGGTCCACTTAAAATGAGATTTCCGCTCGTTTTCGTAAATTCATCCACATAGGACTGACAAATCGAGTGGGCCTCTTCCTGCTTATCCGTAGTAGGTTGATAATTATCAAAGCGAGCATCAAGTAAATCGACGTTTACAAGGCTGAATTGCTCAAACCACTTCATCTGGTGCTTTTGCTTCATTTTGATTTGCGCCTGTCGTGCTTCTCTTCCAAGCCTTAAGTCTTCACACTTACAGCCCCGATTCATTTCTTTCATTTTCCCTTTTTCCGTTCCGAAGAAAAGCATCATCTTATAGACAATCACCTCTTGTTCACAACCCTCACATAAAAAGCGCCGAACCTCATTCTCATCAGAAATCTGCCGATGGATATTCTTCTCGAATAGATCGCGTAGCTCTTTCATGGTTAACACTCCTTCGCTTATTTGCTTGCTTCGGTCTTTTTTTCGCTTCAAATTGCTTTTCCAATCGAGCGTCATCAGAGGCAATGACATCCTCCAAACTGGAAAACCCGCTTTTCTCCCAGTTAAACAGGAGCGTTTTCGTATAGCGCCAGCTTGGGCGCTCTGCCTCTTTCGTTTCTTCAAGCGCTTGAATTAATAAATCGACCCCTGCTGTACCGTTACGCTTAAACCATTCTGTTAGCCATGTTTTCATCATTTCATTCGGGTTTAACAAGTCGAAATATTCGCTTATCTCATCGAAGCGAAGCGCGTTTGTTGTTGCTGTTCGCTGACTCTTAACTAAGTTCTTTTTTAAGTTCTTTAAAGACTTAGATCTACTATCAGCGATTTTTAACTCAAACTGTGGGTGTGCCTGTGGCTCGTCCACGGGTTTTACCTGCGTATGCATCTGCATTTTCTGATTGGGTTTCCCCTTAGCTTGTCTGTCTACTTTCCGCGCAGTCGCAAGCATTTGAGCTTCCTGTCTCTTCCGGTTTAGCTGAGCTTTTCGCTCAGGTAAAACAGCATCTTCTTGCTTCGGTTCGTCCACAGCATGTTCCTCAGAAAGCAATGTATACACGGCAAGGGAACTGCCTGATTGCGATACCACATGCAAAAATCCAAGCGTTATTAATTGACGTCTCGCTCTAAAAAAAGCATCTTTTGACAAGCCCGACAGCTGACAAGCATCTTGATTCTGCCACTCAAAACGATTCGTCTCGCGAAGTAGACTTTGATAATAAAGCGCCTGCCACAATGAGACAACATTTTGATGAAACGATTCTTCAAACTGCCTCCGTGTAAATCGGTCATACATGGTCTGCATCATTTTTTTCCTCCTTTCTCCAAATAGTAAGCGGTTACAAAACTGGAGTGAAGCTTCCAATCTCTTCCTCTTAAACTTAACTATACGATTATTTTTCAAAAGATCAAGCACTTATCAAAATATAACCGGTTATATTTCCAAAAAAGTCAATAGGTATTTTACATCTTTTTTAGCATATTAGTTCTAATTTTTACGTAACAGTTCTAATAAAATTTTTTAAAATGAAACATCTAGAGAATTAGAATTAAATAAAAGGAATTTTATGGTATAGTATAATCTAGAATGGTTTTAAATTGATTATTAAGGATTATTTTTATTAAAAAGCCCTTTATTCCCCTCTTTTTTCTACTTTTTCTATGTACAGCCTGCTCTCATGATCAAGAAATACGAGTTGGTTACGCTGACGACGATAATGAATTTCAAACAAATTTTGACGAACCGATTACATCAGTCGAAACCATTGAAACCGTTCAACAGATTATGAAGCAAGGAGAGGAAGTACCGATTACTAACCGCCCTACTGAAATCGAACCTATAACCCTCATGCACAATAGCCTAAAAGAATCCGTCACGTTCAATGCTTATCAGCTCTATCTCTTAGATGACCAGTCGATCCTGTTTACACATGCCATTCATCAATCTGATTCGGTCAATGAAGCTTTTCTTTTATCAAAAGCAGATTCAGACACATTAAAAGAGCTTCTCCTAATCGAAGAAGCCCAATGATTCACTTATGCAGGATCAATTCCCCACTTAATTAACAGACCGGCTTGGGCGAGTCCCCCGCCAAAGCCATAGAGTAAAATTAAATCATCTTTTTTTACCTTGTTCGCTTTAATGCCCAGATCAAGCGCTAGAGGAATCGTTGCCGACGACGTATTGCCATAATGAACAAGGCTATACAATGTTTTTTCAATCGGAAGATCACTTTTCGTGCAAATCGATTCAATCATTCTCAAATTTGCGCTATGAGGAATAAACCAATTGACGTCGCTTAATGGAATCTGAGCATTATCCATCACCTGTTTCATTCCTTTTGGAACGGAAGAGACCGCCCACTTATACACTTCACGCCCGTTCTGAACAAGGTTTCCACTGTTGACCAACTCTTTTTCAGCCATCTGATCCGACAGATTCGTGCTGTACAGATGCTTGCCTCCCTTGCCTTCTGAGCCAAGATGAAACGAAAGGAAGCTTGGGTTTTCCTCGTTCAATTCAATAAGTGCCGCACCTGCTCCATCTCCAAACAAGATGCAGGTGGTCCGGTCTTCCATATCGGTTACTTTTGATAACGTTTCCGCCCCGACTACAAGAATTTTCTTGTTCAGACCTGCCGTAATTAAACCATTCGCCACGTGAAGCCCGTACGTAAAGCCAGCACAGGCTGCATTTAAATCAATCGCACCAGCATGATTGATGCCAAGCCTGTCCTGAATAACGGAAGCGACGCTTGGGGTTTTGTAATCAGGTGTTAATGTACAGACGATAATCATGTCTACATCCGCTAAGTCTTTGTTATAACGGGTTTTTAAATCGATCGCTGCTTGATAGGCTAAGTCACTTGTATATTGGCCAGGCTCAACAATTCGTCGCTCTTTAATGCCGGTTCGCTGCACAATCCACTCATCATTTGTTTCAACCATTTTTTCCAAATCATGATTCGTTAACGTCCCAGTAGGTACATATGAGCCAATTGCTGTTATCTGTGCCTTTGATTGCATCTTAAGACCATCTCCCTTTTTCACTATTCACTTATATTAGCACTAATCATTAGTAGTAGATACTAATTTATGAATCAATGATTGAATTATCCCAAATTCAATAAATAAATGAAGAGCAGCCCTAAAGCAACCAAACTAATTGATCCGATTAACCCTGCGTAAAAAACAGTCATTCCGAGCTGTTTAAATGCCTTCAGCTCCACGTTTAAGCCTAAACCAGCCATTGCCATCGCTAGTAGAAGATAAGAAACGGTAATCAATTGTTCAACGAATTCAGTTGGCAAGATGCCTGACGTATTGACGGCACTCATCATGAGAAACCCGAGAATAAACCACGGAATAGGCAGTGTTTTTAGTGAAAACGAGTTGCTTGCTTGGGCATTAGCTGCTTGCTTATTCATGACGATACCAATCAATAGTGCAACTGGTACGAGTAAAGCTACCCTAGTCAATTTCACAACAACCGCAATATCTTCCGCTTCCGTTCCCCCAGCGGTGGACGCAGCAATCGCATGGGCAATTTCATGCAAGGTTCCACCTGCAAATATGCCATACTGATAATCACTTAACGGTAGAATTGGATAGACAAATGTATAGATTAACGTAAATAGCGTTCCCAATACGGCAATAACCGCCACACTTACCGCGACTTGATGATCTTTTGCTTTTAAAAGCGGGGCGATTGCCACAATTGCCGCCGCTCCGCAAATAGCCGTGCCACATGCGGTTAAAAGGCTGAGCGTTTTATCGACCTTAAACAATCTTGCTAATCCATATACGGTAACGAGCGTTATCCCGAGTAACAATGCCGCGTACAAAAAAACAGTGATACCTGCATCGTAAATGTCGGTTAAGTTTAAACGAAGCCCGAGTAATATAATCCCAAGCCGCAGCAATTTTTTACTTGAAAAAGAAACACCCGTGCGATAAGGATCCTTTAAACCAATGGTATGATTCCAAATAATCCCGATAATGATTGCTAAAACCAACTGTCCGACAACGTCTAAATAAGGTACTTTGGCTAGCCAGCCGGCTACCAGAGCAATAAGAAAAGTAAGTAACACACCTAGAAGAAAGAATGTTGTCTGTTTCCTGTTGTTGTCTGTCATGGTCATCCCTCCTAAAAGAGCATAACCGATTTCATCTAATTAGTTAAATTAATATATAGAATAAGTATCATTAATAATAGTAATAAATAATGTTCAGCAACCGTGTGGTAGAATACAGGTAAAGAAATGACGTCTCACAGTTGAAGACAGGCGAGCTATGATTTTAAACTAACAAACACCCACTCGAGAGGAGCGTATCCGACTAATGAAAAAGAAACTATTGCCATTCTTATCACTAGGATACGGATACTCCACTGCTGTTTTCTTTTAAAAAAAGTAGATTGGTGAAGTCTGTCTACTTATAAGAAAAAGCAGTAAATCTCAAAGTGAGTGAGGTCTTTGAATGAAAAAGATTCAACGTACAAACCCAGCAACAATGTCCAAACCAGTCGGGAACTATAGCCACATCACCCGCGTTCCACAAGGAGCAGAATGGATCGTCACGTCCGGACAAATCGGGACAGACGCAAACAGTGAGATTCCCGATGCCTTAAACGATCAAGTCACCAATACGTTTGTGAATCTAAAAAGCATTCTCGAAGCAGAAGGCTTGACCGAAGAGAACGTGGTAAAAGTGAATATTTGGGCAACCGAAGAACTTGATTGGGACCATCTTGACGCCAAGTGGGACGCGCTTTTCCCTGCTGACTACCCGTCAATGACGGTCGCCTATATTAGCGCACTCGGCCTGCCAGAATTAAAAATTGAGATTGAGCTCTGGTGTGCGAAATAATGCAAAAAGGAACAGTGGAAGCTGTTCCTTTTTATTTATAGATTGAGGATTGACCTGAAATTTGGTAGAATCCGTCTAACCGTTGAAAAAGGAATGATCGCAATGAAAAAAGCAGACAAAATAGCCTCCTAACCATCCATTCCAATACCATTAGGAGGCTATCAAATGACATTCGAAAAAATAGATTTAGCAAACTGGAAACGAAAAGAAACGTTTGAACATTATTATCAGCAACAGACATCGTTTAGCATCACTACAGAGATTGATCTAACAAAGTTGAAACAGGCGCTTGATCAGCACGGGATTAAACTCTATCCTGCGCTTATTTTTCTACTGACAGAGGTTGTCAATTCGAATTCTGTTTTTCGAACAAGCTTTAATCAGGACGGAGATTTAGGAATTTGGAAAAAGCTTAACCCGATGTATACGCTATTTAATCAAACTTCTGAAACATTCTCAGCGATTTGGACAGATAGCTCCACTGATTTTCGTCAATTTCATCGTAACTATCAGGCAGATGTGGCGCAATATGGTAGCTCAGAAACATTGTTTCCAAAGAAACCGATACCGGAAAATACAGTCTCCATCTCAATGATTCCGTGGACATCGTTTACAGGATTTAATTTAAACATAAACACCAATAAAAACCATCTCCTTCCAATCATTACAGCAGGAAAATTTGAAATGAAAGAAGAAGCGCTTCTTCTGCCTTTATCGCTGCAAGTGCACCATGCCGTCTGCGATGGGTATCATGCAAGCCTGTTTATGAACGCTGTTCAAGAGCGGGCTGATAAGCCAATCGATTGGCTTATGTAGTAGCTAAAAAAAAGCGTTAATCAAAAGGTAGAGCGGTCGATTTCCATTTCAGGCGGAAGCTTGCCGCGGAGGAACGGCTGAGCCTTCGCAGTCTTCGTCCTGCTTGTCTCACCACGCCCCTTCTTCCGCTGGCGTCACCGCCTTCCTTTCCAATCAACAACAATAAGAGGCAGTGACACAAGGCTATAAACAGAATGAATAGACGATCAGTGATCGTCTGTTCGTTTTTCATCTACATTAACATAAAGAGAACCCGCGACTCCTATAGGACAGCACGAGTATGAAGACTTTGTTGTGGCGGTATTTTCACGAAAAAGGCTGAGACCGTGCCCACGGAAAGCGTGGATGTATTAAGAAGAACACAACGGTTTGTCACAGGCTCTTTTTATATGTAAAAGCTCTTTTCAGGTTATGATTACTTTTTTACCACTTTCACGACAGCCATTTCCTTACCAAATCGATCCCCTTGATCAACAAAACCTAAGCTCTTATACAAGTGATGCGCTCCGGCGTTTTCAGGATGATAGCCGACAACGATCTTTTTGGCATTCAGCCGTTCGGTCATCTCTTCAATCATGAGTGTTGTAGCCGCCTTGCCTAGCCCCTTCCCTTGGTAATTTTTATCAATCATGATACGATAAATCCAGTACCCATCAAGTTCTTCCTTAACCGAATTAAACATGAGAAACCCAATGGCTTGATTGTCCAAGTAGATTCCATAAGGTTTTAACGATGGTTCATACTTTGATTGAGCAATTGACAAAGCATTTGATTCTATAAATGGCTCTTGCTCTGGTGTCACAACTAATTCACAACAGTCGTACCAGTTATCTTGGTTTAATTCAACAATTCTCACATTTTCTTTGTGCATGGTTTTCTCCTTATTGTCATTTACTTTTTATTATAGCAATCCTCCGAGGTGTACATAAATGAACGATTTTCAGACCGCGTTAACGTTTGTAACCAAACAAGTTTATCAGCCAAATGGACTCACCGTTTCAAACATCCTTGAAGAAAAGCAAAAATGCAAAATACGGAGCCGGTATGTTCCTACTCTCGTCAAAAAGCGTGCGTTTCAGAGTTGCTCATAAAACGCCAACGAAGCTCGGTCAGTTTGTGGCGTTTTGGGAAAAAGATGAGCATAACCAGAATCAGCCTTTCTCAGCTGAAGCCTCTCCTGATTTGCTTGTCATCACAACGTTTAAAAATAAGACCGAGTTTGGACAGTTTGTATTTCCAAAAGCATTGTTGCTGAAGCAACATATTCTCCGCTCGGACACAACAAAAGGAAAGATGGCTATGCGCGTTTATCCGGTATGGGACAAGCCGACGAGCAAACAGGCGCTTAAAACGCAGGCTTGGCAGCTGCCTTATTTTATTTATTTGAGTGGTTTGGAAGAAGATGAGAAGTTATCGGGATTCTATCGTATTAAGTAACAGATGTATACGTTTAAAAAAGTTACAAATCATTAGCCCAATGCTTAAGATAACGAAAAAAGTGTCGCAAGGAAAAAGGTTCCTTGAGACACTTTTTTTCTAAAACGCGTCGCAAATTCTGGAGCAACGAGTTATACTTTACTATAAGTTTCTATTATCTAAATTATGCAGGATAATGTCAAAATTGTAAAGAGGATGATGAATGTCACATGTCAAAATTTTTTTTGATGAGAGTGGAAAAAATAACAACAAACCGCATTTAATGGGTGCATTATTAATTCCCGATACTATTCTCAGTTTAACCGAATTAAGCCATTTAGAACCGCTTATCAACAAAGGTATTCACTGGACTGATTATAAAGGACATTCTGTCACAAGGAAGAGAATTGAATATGTAGTTGAAATATTGGATAAACACTTCGACTATTTTAAATTTAATCTCATTAATTATGATCAATCAATCATTGAAAAGAAATCTATCTATTATAAAGATGTAGATGGGTCATTGGGAAATTCAACGATTTATATGAAATTACCCGAGAGAATTATTTATGGATTATTACGTAATTATGGAAAAATAACATCATTAACTGCTGAAATTGTGATTGAAGAAGCAGAAGAATATAAAACTCCTGCCATTGATTTAAAAAATACATTAACACGGCAATTAAATATTCAAGCTCTCTACAGAGGCGAAAATTTTAAAATTATATCAAGTAGATATGCACCAAAGAAAACTGAGTTAGGACTCGAATGCACCGACCTACTATTAGGTATCATACGAACAATTATTGAAAATCCTTTACCTGATTCAGCTTCAAACGTACTCTCATCAAAAAAGCGAAGTCAGATAAGCCTCATTTTGAAATTACTAAAAAACAAGGGATTCCACTCCTTTTTGCAAAGAGTGACTTTTTATGAACTTGCCGACACAAACTTAAGGGAAATTCATTTTAATACATATTTAAACGTGTTCATTACTCAAAATTATAATGAATTTCTGACATAGATTTGCTCAAAATAGACTTCACCCTTAAACCCTCTTTACCACCATCGCACCTAAACCAAGAACGATATAAACAGCCATCAGAGCGACAATCAACCACCCTGTTTCCACTGTATGAACACCTGCAGCATACAAGCTTATCAAGCCGATTCCGAGAATCATTAACAAGACATAAAAAGCAACAACGATGTATTTTGTCATGATTTTAATGGTTCGCTCATCCACCTCCGGAACATTGCCATGCTTTCTCTTATGCTGTTTTGAAAGAAAGATAGTGGATGCAACACCTATTCCTGTTCCGACGATAATGGGCACGATGACGTCCAATCTAAATTCACCGTAAGCCAGATACATCCCCCATGTACCACCCCCGATCATAGATAGAACGATCGTTACCCAAATTAATAGTGATAACGTTTTGCGACTCATACCATTTCCTCCTTATTGATCGTCTTCTAAATAAAACAATTGCTCAATCGGCACATCAAAATAGCGGACTAGCTTTAATGCCAATTCAAGACTTGGATTATACTTGTTTTTTTCAATCGCATTAATCGTCTGTCTTGTTATTTGCAAATCTTCCGCCATCTTAACTTGCGTAATGCCTTGCTGCTGTCGAATTTCTCGAATATGATTAATAACCTTCATTGCTCACCTCAAAAGGTAAAGATATCTTTACACTCACTCTACACCATCCTCACCTAATTGTAAAGATATCTTTACACACGGAAAAAGACACACCCTTTATAAGTGCGTCTAGCTAAATGAAAAGCATTTAGTTTACTTTCGTTAAAATCCCTTTAAACACTGGGCTTAATTCGCTCCAGACATCAAATTTATTCCCGTCTAAATCAATGAACACAAAGTTTCTGCCCGCATGGCCGCGATCTTCCACTTCACCGACCTGAATTCCTTTGCCAACAAACTCCTTGCGCAACGCCTGTAGCGCTTCTAGTCCATCCACTTCAAATGTTAGCGAAAATTGCTCAAATCCAGTCGCAGTTTTGAAATTGGCAGATTGATCTTTAGCTGCCTTAATCAAAAAGATACTCTGATTAGCAAGATTCAAAATCGCCTTAGCCTCGTCTTGATACGTTAATTCTGCGCTTAAATTGGTTCTATACCACTCCGCTGCGTTCGTGACATTGGTCACCGGGATATACGTTGTACCCACTCGTACTAGTTGATTCATTGTCTTCCTCCTTTTTGACAAGCCTCCATAGATTTTTCTCCATTTGGAAGGATAATCCTGTCTATAAAAACGTAAAACAAAACTTTTCTAAAAAAACCTCTTGCCTACGACGTAACGTCACAATCTAAGATAGGATTTATCCAACAATAGAAAGGACGTTCTAAATGGAAAAACCCATTTTAAAAAACCGCGCTTTTATCTTTCTTTTTCTCGCCAGCTTTCTGGCGATTATTGGCTTCAGCATGTTCTTTATGACAACAACCTGGTTTGTTATTTCTGAACTCGGCTCGGCCAGCTCGCTCGGCATTATTCTAATTGCAGTGTCGGTACCACGCGTGTTGATGATGGCATTTGGTGTGGTCATCGCCGATAAATACAAAAAAACAACGATCATGTTCAGCACCAGCTTTATTCAAGGCATTCTCCTTGTCGCGATCTTTTTTCTAAGTCAATCCAACCAGCTGACCTTTGGCTACCTGCTCATTCTCGGCTTTATTTTTGGAACATTGGATGCCTTTTCTGGACCTGCTGGAACATCATTAATTCCGAAGCTAGTGCCAAAATCACAAATCAAACAAGCGAATGCGATGATTCAAGGATTAGGACAGCTTGGCTTTATTGTCGGTCCAATCATCGCAGGTAGCGTAATGGAATTTGGTGGGGTCACGACTGGATATTTTACCGCGGCAATCGTCGTTCTCCTGTCTGCCTTCTTCATGTTTCCTCCCTTCTTAAAAGAAGGTCCCGTTGATAATACGGTTAAGCAGACACCTTTTAAAGATTTAGTCGAAGGGTTTTCGTACGTGAAGGCCAGCAAGTTTTTACTGACAGGGATTTTGATTTTAATTACGCTAAACTTCTTTGGCTTTGGGGCAATTTCCATCGCCATTCCAATCTTAGTGGAAACGTATGGCGGTACGCCGATCAACTTAAGCTACATTGAAGCTGGCTTAGGAATTGGCATGCTGATTAGTACAGCCATCATCGGCATCGTAAAAATAAAGCGGCGCGGCCTCGTTTCGCTGCTTGGCTTGATTGCTACTTTGGTTGTGGCGCTTGCCTTCAGTCAGATTCCGAACTTAACGATTCTAACCGGGTTGGCGTTCTTGATCGGTTTCACAATGACCTTTGTTGCGATTCCCTTCTTTACGTCTGCACAAGAAGACACCGACCCGCGCATTATGGGTCGCGTCATGAGTATTGTGTTTTTAGCAATGAATGGGTTTGATCCGCTTGCCTATGCCAGCGTCACCTTCCTCGTTGCAAGAGGGTTTGATATTCAAATGGTCATTCTTTCGTTTTCTGCTGTTGGGTTGGTTATTGCGTTACTAACGTTATGGAGAGGAAGAACGTATCGGAGGTATGAGTCGAAGTATTGAGTTATTAAACAATGTAGAATGAATACGTCTCACGGTTAGGTCACAAGCCATCCTTTCATGACCTAACCGTTTTTAGTATTTATTTCGCCACTCTACTGAGGGCTATGTAAAGATATTTTGTCAAACACAGTATGCGCATAAACGTATTTAATCTAATACTTTTCCGAAGAAATGATTAAGTAACTACCCTTCATACGCCTTGTACCAATGATACGGCTGAATCTCTTTTAACGTTTTAAAATCTAGCTTCCCAGCCGTATTCGTCACCGCCGCTTTTACATCTTCTCCCCAGTAAAACAGCCGCTCTTGGCACACACCACATGGGGTTAAAACAACATATGGGGCATTCTCGTCTTCGCGGGCAACACAGATGGTATGTGTCACTTTCGTCCCATACTTATGCGCTTCAAGAATCGCCCCGGTCTCCATACATAATTCCGTCGAGGCGTTGATCACATCTGGCGCAATGCTCGTTAAAATCTGACCATCTTCCGTCGCCATCGCTGCCGCCCCTCCCCAGCCAGACTGGTAGCGCTTTTCGACTAAATCGGTCGCTGCTTGGTAGAGGGTTTGTTCGATTTTCATAGATTAGTCTCCTTCAGTTGTCGTTTGGGTAAAGGATTAATTAAACACCTCCCTCCCAAAAATAGGAGAAAGGATTACAAGTCTACTACTCTATCAACTATACAGAAAATAATCTCAGCGTAAATCACTAGATTATTTTTACAAAGCCCCCCAGCTTCAAAAACAACGATTTGTGCTACTTCTTACTCAGCCTACCGAAACCATTGACACTTCATTTTTACAACTCAAACACCTTGCATCCAATCCATCACTAATCATGAATCCTCTTTTTTTCAAATAATTTCACTAATAACGAATAATACACTTTACATTTGGAAATCCAAATAGTATTATAAACACAAATGTATTTGCAAATCCAAATCACTAGAGGAGAGTGACCAAACATGGATCATTCAAAACAAGACAGAAACAAAGCAATGAATATTAACTGGGATCAACAGAAAGTATTGTCTCACCCTTTACGGTCCAGAATGGTTGCTCTGTTTTTTGAACAGCCGATGACCCCGAAACAAATGGCTGATCTACTCGGGAAAAACCCCGGTACGGTTTACTATCACATCCAACAGCTCTTAAAGCACGATCTGTTAATCGTAGAAAAGATTGATACAGATAAGGGAATTGTCGAGAAATACTACAGAGCAAGGGCGATGACATATAAAAATACCGAAGCGGTAAAAGACCCTACCCTTTATGATGGCAAACAGACGGATGTCTACTTATCTAAAAAACTTGTCGAACAGTTAAACCAAGAATTATCAGAGTTGTTCTTTAAGTATGGTCACTTGTCTTTTAAAGAGAAAGATGAAGCGAAACAAATGCCCTACTCGATTGAGTATCTCATTAAGAAAACGACTGAGGAGGATTAAGATGAAGCTAAAAATTCAACCGTTTATGTTTGAAAGAAACTTCATTCTTTTAATGACTGGAGTCTTCATCAATGGATTAGGAAGTGGTATTTACCTGATAGCGGGAATGTTATTGGTTTTGAACCTGAGTGGTAGCGTCTTGTATTCCGGCTTTGCTGTCTTTGCGATTACGTCTGCGGGTGTTCTATCTTTTATGATTGCTCCACTCGCAAACTATTTCAAATACAAAAACGGATTGGTTTACAGCAATCTTATTAAAGCGCTTATCTTATTTACGATTCCTCTACTACATAACACGGTTGGCTTACATGTTTGGTACGTCATTGGCTTGTTATTCATAGTAGCGCTATTCACGCAATTTACGTACCCAATTGAGTCAACCATCCTCCCAATCATCGTTGGTAAAGAAAATGTCTTATCCGCTAATGCCTTCATGCAAACGATTCGTGAAGCGATGGACATTGCTTTTATCGCAGGAGCAGGTATTCTCATTACGTTTACAGGAACGGTTCCTGCGATTTCTATTACAGCTGTCTGTCTCATTTTAGTCACGATTTTCTATTCGTTTTTCAACTTCCCACAACCAGATCTGGCAAAAGATTCATCAAAAACTATAAGCGCCGCAGTCCAGTCTTATATATTTGATCTCAAAGCTGGATTCACGTATATTGGAAATTCACTAATACCAAAAATGATTTTTTCAATCGTTTTTATAAACCTTGCTATGGTTATTATGACAACGAACATGCCAGCATTCACACTATCAAAAGGAAATGGCGTTGAAGCAACCTATGGCTTCTATTTAGCAGCCATGTCTATCGGCATACTAATTGGTACACTCCTCACATCCAAATTAAAACACGTTAATTTCGGAAAACTAATTATTTTTGTTTTTTTCGGTACAGGAGTGATGTGGATTGGTACAGCGATTCTTCCACTCGTCTTCTCCATAGTTTTGTTCAGCATTGGAGCCATTTCCATTGGAGTATTAAACATTCTTGTTTTTTCATCAATTCAAAGTCAAGTCGAAACAGCTTTTATTGGTAGAGTTATCACCCTCATGACTAGCGCAGCTGCGCTTGGAATGCCAGTTGGCGCGCTGCTCGGAGGATTTCTCGGGGACCTATTTGCACCACATATCCCTGTTTTGATTTGTGGCGTTTCCATGATTGTTTTTAGTCTTTATTGGCTAAGCAGCTCCGTTTTACGGAAACTGCCAAAGATTGAAGATGTAAATCTGTTTATGGGCAAGAAAGTTCAAGCTTAGAAATTTCTCGATAAAGCTTTCATAGAGCAAGGTGGTCCAATTTTTTGGTGGGACTATCTTGCTTTAATCATCAGTGAGAAATAAACCTTCTTACCAAGCTTCCCTAGATTTTTAAGAGGACCTAATCAAATAAATCACCTGCTCCTTGCCAAACCTAACGAGAGTTCTTTCCTCTTTCATGCCTAATTTCTCTAACAGTTTACAAGAGGACTTATTTGCAGTCTGTGTTTCCGCAATGACTTTCGCGACATGTAAATCCGTTAGGGCATAAGCAATAATTTCTCGAAGTACTTCTTTTGCATACCCTTTTCCCCACCACTCTGGTAAAAATTGATAGGATAGTTCAAGCTCAACGCCTTCGTGGTGTGGATCAAGCGAGACTAGCCCAATGAAAGAATCTGTCTGCTTCTCTCTAACAACCCAATAATAACAATCTGCCTTTGGATGAAGCATGCCGACTACACTCGCTTCAATTGAGTCATCATTCCGTATCCCACCAAGAAACTCTCTTACTTCCTGATTGACATATAACTGCCTGACATCAATAACATCCGATTTCTGAAAAGACGTTAACAAACACCTGTCTGTTTCGAATATCATCCTTAAGCCTCCTTTTATTGTATTGTGATTCAGTAAGAATAATCTTCGCCCATTTTTCCACAGACATATTCCTCCTTAATTGACAGCAAGCGGTTGATAACCTTTTGTCTTCAAGAATTTCCACTTTGGTTCAAATCCCTCAATAGCTGCTACTGGCTCTAACCTTTCGAAATTTAGATTCTCTAATTCTTCTTTTGCAAATGCTGCTTGTATTAAAAGAAATACTTTATGATGTCCATCTGTTGGATCAACTTTTTCTTCTATAACGTTTATAGAAATCTCTTTTATGCTAGCTAACGTATTAAAACAGTCCTTGACTACTTTTAAAATAATTGAACATATATGCTGTTGATATAAACTATAATAGTTTGTTTTAGTCTGTGCTTTTGTAGATAAACGGCCCGTTTTTGATAGACTCGTTACCTCATCTGGTATAAGCGTATCGTTTATGACAAGATCAATGAGTATCTCATCCTCTTTTAACTCTAACCTAATCTTAACTCCAAGCTCACTCTCTATTTTGAAGAAATCCGTTTGTCTTAGAAGTTCTAAGTATAAATCTGGTGTAGCACTCGCAAACATTTGTGCTTGCTGAACCATCTCTAACCATTCAGCATAGATTTTTTTATCCTTTTTGCTCGCTTCACTGACTTGCTCTTGCAAGTTGTTTAATTTAGCCTTATCTTTCTTGAAAATTTTTGCAAAAAAAGATGGTTTATACTCTTTAAGTACTTGACTAGCTGCTGCTTCATTTTGACCCATTTCACCAATTTTAAAAGGCGGCTGTTGTTTGGCTCTAGCATTCCAATCTATAGGTTTAATCAAATTTAAATGCAATTGAGATAAAGCAAGGACTCTTTCTTCATACTTTTCGACTATATAAGCAGGAGTCTGCGTATAATCATAAACTTGTTTTGAAGAACTATTACCGTTTCCACCAGTATAATTATTTGTAGTGTTCATTGGTTTTGTTTTATTTCTCGATTTCTTACTGGATGAATGCGAATGAGAATAAGAGACCCCAGTTCCAGGCACACCAACGGTAGTTGTTCTTCTGCCACTACTATTTATTGAATGTCTAAATCCTTTTCCCCCCATACTAACTCCCACTGACTTCTTTCCCACATTTAACCGAACACCTGGAGCGATCTTCACACTTTTCCTAAATCGAAAACCCATGTTATCACAGCCCTTTTCTATGATCTTTGTTTTCAGCCTACGTATGCCTAGTAACCTAAGTTTAACATTTTATTGGTTTTTTTTATTCAAACATTACCACTTAAAAGCAGAAAATTCATCATCTTTTATTTAAAGACATCTGTTTAACTAAACTTATTTTTAGCCTTTTCTACAATGATTAGTTCATTCATGACTAAAGAGAGCTCCCCATAAAGTGGGTAAGCTCTCTTTAGGATATAAAATTGCATTTCTAAAACTGTTCCTTAGGATTCGGAATCGAATTCTCTGCTTTCCCATTCTCTATGTTGCTATTTTCTTCGTTTCATAATCAATCGCCGCATCAAAAATTTGACTCCTAATAACAATCATAAAATTGGGTTTTAGGATTAATAAGATTCATTAAGGCTTTAGCCGTTTAAGGTGCTGCATTTCATTTTACATCTGACCATAAGTTAATGATGATTTTTCATTAAAAGAGACATACAAATGTAACCCTTCTACTTCAAGTAATGTTCTTCTAATAACTCTCGAAACAGTGTTGCATGTTCAGAGGGTTGACTTTGGTAGGATATATAGTAATCTATTCCAGATACACTTGCATCCTCTAGATCTAATTCTTTAATGACTTTTTTAGTTTCTTCTTGCATTTGAAATTGGTTCCTTAAATATACATCTACAACACCTACCCAATCTTCTTCTCCTAATTCTTCAGTTGGGTACTCAATCGAAGGAAAAGCATCGGAAACTGCTTTCCATCGATCTAATATTATCTCAGTCTCCTTAGTCGCAGACATAATAAAGTAACCTTCATCGTCTTCATCCTTAATCTCCAAACCAAACATTGAAGCTGCACCTTCTTGCATACTAAGATACTGGGCTTTCTGACTTTCTTCAATTTTTTCCTTCTCGTTTACATAATTTAAGAGGAGCAGTACTATAACTAGAGAAATAATTAAGCTAAGAACTAGAATGGTTTTTTTATACTTCATTGGTTTCCTCCTGATTTTCGTACAACTAGATCTTCAACTTCTCCTTCAACATGTGCACGATCTATATAAGCAAGTAATCCCCTTGAGCGAATCTAGATTGTTCTAAAATTTTACCTCCATCGCTAGAATATTTGCAATACCTTCTACCTCAGCTTGAGTTAATGACCGCTCTATCTCAGACTTGCCTTCTTCATATTTATTTACCGTGTCCACAGCATTATAACCTGCTCCTAGTTCCCAAAATTTTTATTGAAAAATCATAAAATTTCAATTTCAATTATTTGAGTTTGTTTTCCGCCTCATACTCCTTCATTGATTCCATTAATTCGATATTATCTTTTGAATCAGTCTTTCTTTTAACGTATTTATATTCAAAGTACTTTATTCTAGAGCTTGGTCCATAATCGCTAACTGCCCAATTTATATAATCAAAGTGTACATTTAATCTGCCATCTTCCTTAAGTAGAAACGTCACAGAAAACCAAGGTTCTTGGTCATTATCTATAAAAATCTGTCTTAATTTCTTTGTTACTACAATGATCTCTTGAAGCTCTCTATAGTATTGTTTCTTATCAACATGATAGATTTTAGGAATATAGTGAGAAAACACGGGCTCATCCTTATGAAGTTTCGTTTTAAAAAAGAAGTATACTGCCCCTTCTTGACTCGTCACTTCCCCATTAAAAAAAATTTCATTCCATTCATTTGGGATTATCTCATTCAAACGTTGTGCTAATTCTTCGTACAACTTGTTCAATTCCATCTCATAACTCATAATTGTCATCCCCTTGCCTTGTTTAATGTGCAACCGGTAGCAGCAGGGCTATAAACATTCGAATGTTAAATCCAATTTATCCTTCGGCTATACTAATCCTTGGGCACTTCCATATACGTAATCGTGAAAGGCTGCGTTTTCATCTCGTTGGCTTGTTCATCAAACTTCGTATGAAACTTGATGAACTCGTCCACCACAAGTTGAAGTCGTTCCTGACTTTCTAAAGTGTTCGACTCGACTTCCTCTACTGTTGCTAGTATGATCTCTCCTTCACTTGAATCAAGCACCGCTGTCACTTTTTGTTTTAACTCACCAAGTCCTTCCATCATCTCCTGCACATGGTTTACGATTCGATTTCGTTTATAATCATACGCTATTTCTTCTTGCAGCTTATAAGTGCCTTTATAACCAAATGTGTCCATTATTTCCCCTCCATCGATCCATCTCTCTGATCAAATTAATTCCACCTGCCATGCCAAAAAAGCAAGTGATTTTCTTCCCCTACGGTTAGGTACTTGTTCAATTTATCATGAAAAGACTACCCAGATAAGTGTTTAAACATGCCCGCCACATTGTGTTCGACATCAAAGATTTCTTCTAAAGCCTTGCGCATTTCTTCCGCTGTCGTTTCAATTCGTTCCCGGTTCAGTTTCACTAACATCACCATCCCTTCCATCGGTGCACCAACAAGCGGCTTAAAAAATTCATCAAATTTCAAATTTGTAATTAAACCACTGTACTCTGTAGGTAATAAATGGCGATAAGATTGGTAGTTGCTTTCGATGTTTGACATTTTCGTACCTAGTTGTTTCTTTTTATTTTCGTAATAATCGATATAATTTCCTTCCATCATCGCCAAATACGTTTCCAACAACGTATCTTGCTCGTCTAAGACGCTCGTTATCGCCGCATATGCCTCAAGGGTTTGGGAAAGGTTTAACGTAATCTGCCCTTGTCCACCTGGTCCTCCACCCGTTTCAAGATACATCTCTCCTCCTTGATATGATTTCCCTACGGCTATTTCATTCATCAGTGCTTCTAAGCTATGATGTTCATAGGCAGCTTCGCCAATCCCGTCAAGTAACTCACTTATGTTTTTAAAACGTGGTTCCAATAAATAGTTGTAAGACAAATACGCATACGCAGCATCATCGAGACCTCTCTTTAAACTCAAGCCTTCCCCTTCGTAAACTCGCGTATAGATCGACTCAACACTACCTAAAAGCATTTGCACTTCAAGTTTCAGTAATTGTGCATCCTCCTCAGACAGGTAGCCAGCCTCGCCTAATCCTTCAACCAGTCCGCCCATTGAACTTTTAATGGCATCAAAATCCATCGGTTCCACTTCAGGATTTTCAAGATAAAACTCCACGGCATCTTGGATCGCCACTTGAAGCACGCCACCAAATCCATCTTCTGCATAAACCTCCCCATAAGGGGCAAGGAAGTCGCCTAATAATTGCAAATCTTCTTTTGGTATCGATTCCATCGCTCCCACAAACCCATCATTGACATGATCCGTTTGATGCTCCTGAACATTTCCAACCACAAACATGGCCGGCATTACATCAAGCGCATAGAGAAAATCACTTTTGGAGCGGTCTTGATGAATGTTAGTGCCTTTGTCCTTGTAATAGTCTTTTGCAAAGGCTTCGAGGTCTTCTGGTGGGATGGAGCGGATTGCATTGGAGTCCTTATTCTCTAAACCGAACTCAGTTATAACGGCTTGATTAAAAACATAATCTCCAGTTATTTGTTGAAGAGCATTAGATTGTGCTCCGTTATAGGTGTTAACTTCTTCAAAAACATTAGTCCTTAATTGCATTTGAGTTAGCGTGTTATGAGCTTTAGAATGTCCTAACCCATATATTGGAACCTCTTTTACATCCCATTCTTCCCTAGCTGTATTTAGAAATGCATATGTATCTCGTGCATATTGACCACCACCAGTTCCAACACCAATACTAAAAGTGTTATCTATCCAATCCTCAAACGAAACAGTCCCCCTAGAAATAAGTAACATTTCATCGGCATTTTCATTTTCATTATCATAGTTTAATAGTATGGCAGTACCTTTGGCATCACTAGGATATTCAGAGGTTTCTCCACTTGGTACCATATGCTTAATCTGAATAGTTGCATTTAATGGTTCACCAGTTTCTTCGAGGTAAATACGTTCTATTTTATCTATAATTTTTTCCTCATTATAATTTTCATCTGAAAAATTATATTCCAAATTAATTAGTCTCATCTGCAACTCTTTTAATTTAAAAGCTGATTCGCCCATTTGGTTACTCCTATCTACCCTTTATCTGTAAAATTAATTGACTCAACTAGCTGGTTAAAGTATTTTTCTTCATTATTAAGTTGTAATTCACATTGGTTTTCATCTATACAAGCAATACTATATCGTAAAGAAATTGCTTCATTACCATCTTTAGAAAAAGTATAAGCAAAGAACACATGAAAAGGCTTATCATCTATTTCTTCATTTGTTAACTTCCCTTTATAAATTTCGTTAGAATCTGTTTCTTTTAAATCAAACTCACCCGTAAAACCAATCTCTTGCTTAAAGGATTCTAGATAATTATCTTTTTGATCTTGTGGATATCTGCTAATATATACAGTGAAAACCGATAATCTTCTATTATTCTCTTCATCTGGTTGAGAATATTCCACTTCCTCAACTGCATTATTCTCTACTTTATGGAACATCTCTCCCATTACCGCATCTTTCGGCATCAACATCTCAAACCCGCCTAACTCCCCACGCATCCGGTAAAAGCCTTCTTCCTCTTCTTCCGTAGACACAAGGAACTTGCTTGTGAACTCATCTTCTGCCGCTTTACCTAAATCTTGTTCAACAGGTTCTTCGTTGTTCCCATTATCTTCTCCATTTGGTTGTTGCGGGTTTTCTCCTTCATTAGTCATATTGCATCCTCCTATCAATAAAGCGCTACATAATACACTTATGGTTAGCCATTTCTTCACTAGTTGTCTCCCTTTCTCCCATCGACAAGGGTTTTTCTTCAACATCTCTGCAATTTTCTGATCATTTACACATACCCTACCTACATGATATAAAACCCTAATTTTTCCTGCAAGGGATTTAACGAATCTATTTAAATAAAAATGGTTTAATCCTTCGAAAGACAGTTAAAAAGTTTTTTACACCATTCAAAGAACGTCTCTTTTCCACGAAACAAAAAAGCTTTCCCCTTAAGGAAAGCGCAACTAAAGCGATTCGTTTCTCTTTTTTAGCGTTTGCCTTAGGAGAGCAACCACAATAATGAGTGGAGAGCTTGCTATAGTAAGGAGAATTGGCGTTGATCCAAACTGATTCGTTCCACTATCTCTTAAAATTAAAAGTGCAAGCGAAGAAACTAATAACATTAGAGCAACAACAATCAATACGTTCTTTACCACATTAAGTGTCTTAGTGTTCATATGATTCACCTCATTCATTATAGATTTATGCTATCCCTTTCAACTATGGCTTCTAGTTACCTATAGCCTGTTAAACCCAATTAAAAACCATAATTTTCTATCCAATTCCATAAAAAAAGGGATTTCCCTACTTTCAGGAAACCCTTTCCACTATCAACTTACTCCGTACTCAAAGAATAAATATGCTTCATATCACTTGCCTTTAATGATGTTTCAAGCTTCGTTTCTAAAGCGGCCAGCAGCTGCTTTACTAAGTCTTCACCGGTCTCCGTTAGCTGAATGGCATAGCCTCTTTTATCGTGAGCTAGCGCCTTTTTTTTAATGATTGTTAACCCTTTGTAATCGAGCAGCCTTGTGACCATTCTTGACAGGGCACTCGGACTTAGCTGAACTAAGCTTTGTAATTCCGATTGCTGTAATTCGTTATTTTTTGCTTCACTAAGAAAATAGAGAAAGTAAAAGTCATTTAGTCCCAACTGGTGTTGTTCCAGTAATAAATAGTTCATTGCTTTTGATATTCTGGTGTAGAACTTTGAATAATTGATCCACGCATCCATAACGTGAATCTTGCTTTGATCTGCCATATGACTAACCTCAATTCTTTTATCCCTCTTTAGCATACTATATTGATAAATTGTAGACAATTGTGCCACTACGATATAAAAGTCTTGCATTCATGAGAAATCTGTTTATAATCAAATTTCAAGGGAAAATATTTGCGTGCGCAAACAAATAAATGATTGGGAGTGGATTTGATGTCTATTATACAAACACCTTATTCAATTAAAGGACTAGATTTAAAAAATCGTGTTGTTATGCCGCCAATGTGTCAGTATTCTGTTGACAAAGAGGATGGTATACCGAACGATTGGCACTTTGTTCACTATGTTTCTAGAGCTGTTGGTGGTGCTGGATTAATCATTATGGAGATGACTGGCGTCGAACCAGATGGACGAATTACCGATCAAGATTTAGGACTGTGGACAGATGCGCAAATTCCAGCGTATCAACGGATTATTAACGAAGTTCATAAGTATGATACGAAAATCGGGATACAGATTGCCCACGCTGGTCGAAAAGCAGAGGATGCTACTCAACCCGTCAGCGCTTCGAATATTCCTACTGATGTTATTCCTGAAGAGACGAAGAATGGCAAATTAACTCCGCCGAGAGCCTTAGAGACAAGCGAAGTAAAACGAATGATTTTGAACTTTAAGGAGGCGGCTGAAAGAGCGGTAAAAGCGGGTTTTGATACGATTGAATTACACGGAGCCCACGGATATTTGCTGCATCAATTTATGTCTCCAAGTATTAATAACCGCTCTGACGAGTATGGCGAGTTATCTAAGTTCGGTGTAGAGGTCATTAAAGCAGTTAAATCGGTCATGCCGAAAAATATGCCGCTCTTAATGCGCCTTTCAGCTATTGAATATATTGATGGGGGCTATGATCTCGATCATTCACTAGAAATGGCAAAGTCGTTTCAAGCAGCGGGAGTAGATATGTTCCATATTTCAACAGGCGGCGAAGGGTTACCCGGTAAAAAGAAACCACTCAATACGCCGGCTTACCAAGTCCCTTTCGCAAAAGCGTTTAAGGAACAGTTACATGTTCCTGTAATTGCAGTAGGTCGATTAGAAAATCCACAAGTTGCCGAATCTGTTTTATCGAATATGGATGCTGATTTAGTCGCAGTTGCACGTGGAATGTTAAATGATCCGTATTGGGCCATGCATGCGATTAAAGAAATTACTAAAGAAGTTACACCACCAAAACAATATGGAAGAGCAATCAGATAATGAATTAGCACCTAGAGAGGTTGGACACTGATACAAATACGTTATAGGAGCATCCTCCGCTTTTCGCGGGCGTGTCCTCAGCGTTTTTCGTAGGAATACAGACCAGTTCAGACTCGTGCTGTTTCATTGGAGCCTCCTTTTCTCCTAACATTTATTTAGAAGAAAAACGAACAGACGATTAATCCAAATTGGATCATCGTCTGTTCATTTTGTTCACATCCTTTTGTCCCTGCTACTTCTACACTTATCTACTCTTCAGGATTCGGAATGGCGTTCTCTGCCGCTCGGCTTACGCTTTCCCATTCTCTCCATGTTGCTATTTTCCTCGTTTCATGGTCAATCGCCGCATCAAAGATTTGACTCCCTAACAGCAATCGTAAAGGTGGGTTTTCAGCGTTAACGAGTCTCATTAGCGCTTTAGCCGCTTCCTTAGGGTGGCTGTCTCTGCTTTCGTATTCTTGGCTTGCCAAAAACTCTCGGACAGGACGATATTCTTCCTTTACATCCGCAAACTGCATTTGCGTATAAAGATTCGTCCAATACCCGCCCGGCTCCACGATTGAGACATCGATGCCAAAATGAGAAGCTTCTTGTGCCAGTGCTTCACTAAAGCCTTCTAACGCAAATTTACTGGCGCTATACATTCCCGTCAGCGGCCCCGCAAGTACGCCACCGATGCTAGAAATTTGCACAATATGACCAGATTTTTGTTTTCGCAAATAGGGTAGAACAGCTTGACTAACCCAAACAGAGCCATAGAAATTGGTGTCTATTTGCTGCCTTATTTCTGCTTCAGTGAACTCCTCGACCATTCCCATAATCATATTGCCTGCATTGTTCACTACTACATCAAGGTTTCCAAAATGGCTTACTGCTTGATCAATCACAGTAAAAACCGCTTCCCTATCGGTAATATCCAGTTTGAACGACTTAAACGTATCCTGATATTGTTCTTCAAGCTCATTCAAGCTCTCTGTCGTTCGCGCAACGCCAACAACCTTGTCTCCTGATTCAAGGGCTGTTTTCGTAAACTCTCGTCCTAAGCCGCTACTAGCACCTGTGATGAACCATACTCTTGTTTTACTCGTTTTCATAAAGACACTCCTCATCTTTTTTAGGATAAAAATGAATCAAACAGTGTCTCTTACCTTTTTAGATAAGGCGTGGATATCCGACAAATTCAAAGAAGCATGGCTGTAATCGCCATACTCCTCCATAAACGTTAAGAGATTTATAAATGGACAGATTTATCCCGCTTCACCCTGAAAAAGTCAGAGCCAATGAACGATTCAATTAGTTGTTCAATGCACGGAAATGAATAAGCATTTAATAACCCCTCCTTAGATTTGTAGGTAGAATTATAGCTGAACTCGAATGAGAAAGCAAAATGTTCTCACATGCTTTGGTAACGTCAAATTTTCACCTTACCCGACACGATCGAAGAAGTAACAATGATGATAGGCAGGATCAAAATGATAAATAGGATGTCTGCCACTCCAGAGAATAGCGAAAAAGCATGATAAGCCCACCGAATCACAGAAAACATGGCAACAAATACCGCTAGAAAAACAACCACTCTTACAAGAATAAGAAACATTGGAACCTCCTGTTACGACAAGGTGAAAGCCAAAACACTCTGATATCCTCTTTTTTATTCCCCCCGTGTCATAACCTTATTCCTGCTTCAAACAAGCTATAGATAATAACCAGCGATCTAGGATTTTTTGATAAGATGGTAGTAATACAAAAAGGAGGACCACAATGTTTATCAAGCAAATAGATGAGAACCTGTCTATTCGGTTAATTGAAATGAGTGACGCTGACCGCGTTTTTACATTAACTGACGATCACAGAGACTATTTAAAAGAGTGGTTACCGTGGGTTTACTCCACCCACAGCGTTGAAGATACAAGAAATTTCATTCGCAGACGAATTGAAGGCTATAAAGACAAGAAAATGATTAGTACCGTCATTCTATTTAATGGAGAAATTGTAGGCATGGTCGGGTTCACTAGCATTGATATTTCAATAAAGACCGCATACATCGGCTACTGGCTAGGTGAAGACTTTCAAGGGAATGGCATCATGACGAAAGCGACGAAAGCATTAACGGACTATGGCATGGACGAATTAAAGTTAAACAAAGTAGAAATTCGCGCTGCCGTTGGTAATCACAAAAGCAGACGTGTTCCAGAGAATCTCGGGTTCATTCATGAAGGAACCATCCGAGCTGGCGAGTGGAATCATGACCATTTTGTGGATGTTGCGGTTTATGGGATGTTAGCTGAGGAGTGGAGAATGGAATAGAAGCGGTAAAAAGGATTGCTAACTATCAGCAACCCTTTTTACCTTCTACTTGCCTAAAAAACCACCCTCGCTCCGAATGGTTTGTCCCGTTAACCAATAAGAGTCGTCGCTAGATAGAAATGAAATTGTTTTTGCGACATCTTCGGGCTTTCCTATTCGACCAGAAGGAAACTGAGGTAGTAAGTGGTTCTTAATCTCATCATTCATCCAGCCTGAGTCCGTCGGTCCGGGATTAATGGAGTTCACCGTGATTCCGATAGGTGCAAGCGCAACGGATAAAGGCTCTGTGGCCGCAATAATCATACCTTTTGTAGCAATATAAGCTAGGTTATTAGGGTCAGGTCCACCTGAAACCAGATTGATAATTCGCCCAGCCTTTTTATCTTTAAAGCTTTTTTCATATTTCTTCGCAAATTCAACTGATAGCATCAATGTTCCCAAATTGTTTACTTTATAATGCTTTGTTAACATTTCAGCATTCAAATCGCGAAAATTTGTTGGAGATTCATAAGTTGCGTTATTAACTAGAATAGACGCTGTCCCAAGAGATTGTTCAACAGCTTCCAACAGCATTATTGGAGCTTCTTCTAGGCTTAAGTCTAACGGCATTTGGTTTGCCCGCACACCAAGACTTTTTATCTGTTCACACAGTACATCTGGAAAATGAACCTCTTTCCCGTTTCCCTCAACTTCATCAAAACTAGACCAATGCGTAAAGAATATATCTACACCTGCTTCTGCAAGGGCCAAACAAATAGCAGCACCTATTCCTTGAGCGCGACTTGCTCCAGTAACTATAGCGATTTTCCCATGTAAAGGCTTCATCATCATCATCCTCCTATTAATGAGGACGCACGTAAACAAGACCAGTCGTACGTCCTAAAACGTTTAAAAAGACACACTTCTCCCGTTTTATTGGGTGAATTTTTATTTTTACTACGTTTTAGGAAGTTGCCATTCTAATTCTCCTTTTTCAATACATTGCTTATATTTTATATAATATTTACCTATTTTCGCAATATAAATTAGCCTGTAATTAATCTTGATATATATAAGGAATCCCCATTTGTAGCAAGCGCTCAACCCCGTTCAAGTGATATGGCATGTATTCATTCGCTCTTTTTATGTCGACCCATTCTATTTCTTGAATTTCTTCTTCTCTATCATTGATTGCAATCTTCCCTTCAACAACCACTGCTTTAAACGTTATAAATAGTGTGTGAACACCCTTCTCTTTAGATTTTGCTTCGTTTACAGCGACTATGCCATCAGCTTTAACGGTTAAACTGGTTTCTTCTTTCACTTCTCGAACGAGTGCTTGTTCCAACGTTTCCTCTTCCTCCAGGCAACGACCAGCCTCGATCCTTGTTATAAACCATCAGGATTTTACCTTCATCTTCTTTATGAATGAGGGCATACGCGACATTAACTTTGATCAACTTTACTCAGTCCTTTCTCTTCATGCTTTCAAAAGCAACCCTCGTTTACATCTTCCTGCACCACTATTCCTTCTCTTCTGTTTAACAGCCCATTGTTCCTTCATACTTTTTCGCTTAAATAATGATTAAGCAACAAAAAAAGCTTCCCTGTTTTTAAGGAAAGCTTAGTTAAGATAGTAGAATCGTAAACAAAACAATAAAATTAAAACCCGTTACAAAGAAAAGTAAAATTGCCATAGTCTTACTTTTCTTACGAAATTCAATCATCCCACTAACGAAAAGCATCGCACCTAAGAAAAAAAGCACATAGGGGATGAGCGCTTCTGTTACGCCTGTTAGTAGAGCATAACTTGATAAAGATACAACAATAATTCCTAGAATAAGTCTAACAAGTTTCATAGTTCGATCCTCCGATTAGAAAGATAAGCCTAATTATATCATTCACCTATTTATTTTTGTTTGATTTACTAAAAGAATAAACGACCTACTTGTTCCACTTGAATAGTTACAGGTTCTTTATTGTTCAATTCCCATACAAAAAAATTTTTCCAAACCAAAACATTCCTTGCTTCGTCTAAAATGGTGAAAGGGGTGAAACGTGAATGGCCGAACTTAAAGAAATAGCAATTGATTTAAATAACATAGAAAATACGGAAGAAGCGATCGGACAATTAATGGATACATACAGCGATGATGTATTGCATCTAGTTTTTTCGTATGTAAAGAATCGAACGACAGCTGAGGATTTAACGCAAGAGATCTTTATTAAGTGCTATGAAAAACTAGTTCAGTTTAATCATCATTCGTCGATAAAAACGTGGCTCTATCGAATTGCCGTTAATCATTGTAAGGATTACTTGCGGAGCTGGCATTACCGCAAAATCAATTTTGGTAAGAAAATCTTGGATTATATTCCATCCAAATCAAAACAGGTGGATGAGGAAGTTATCTCAAAAAATGTAGCGGATCGTTTATCGAGTGCTGTTATGGAATTACCGGTGAAGTACAGGGAAGTTGTTTTCTTACATTATTATGAAGAACTTACATTCGCACAAATTAGCAAAATTACAGGTGTAAATACGAATACGTTAAAAACGAGAGTAAAACATGCCAGAGAATTACTAAAGCATAAGATGAAAAAGGAGGTATAGCAATGGGTGACCCATTCTCTAACTTAAAGAATTCTCTCAAAAAAGATTTTGGCGGTCTATCTTTTTCCGAAGAGCGAAAAAATGCGGTCAAGGAAACAATCCAGAAGAAACAAGCACATCTAGAACTTCATTATTGGAAAGTAGAAATCCTTAAGAATATCTTTGATTTACTGCAACACGAAGCTAAGCATGGGTACGATATTTCGACCCTACTCCTTCAAAAAAATGAGCTTCGCTTCAAAAACAATGAAGGACAGCTTTATATTCTCTTACACCTACTTGAACATAAAAAATTGATTGCTTCAGAATGGATTGAAGACAAAAAATATTATTCTTTAACAACAAAAGGGAAAAAATACGTAGCTGCTTACGAACAGAGTGATCTTAAACAACAGGCATCACTGAAACATTTACTTGAGGAGGCTTCTTTATGAGTTCTTCTAGATTTGAAGACTATTTAAGTAAAGTGACCTCAAAAGTGAAATCCAAGGAAGCCCACAGCATGATCAAAAAAGAGCTTGGCAATCATATGGAAGAGCTGAGCCAATCCCTTCAAGACAGAGGATTATCTGTGAAGGATGCGGATAAAAAGGCCATGCAGGAAATGGGAGATCCCTCAACTGTTGGACGAAACATGAATCACCTTCATAAACCGAGAATTGATTGGCTCCTAATTGGTTTATTTATCATTTTTGCAGGGATTAGTTTTCTGCCACTTATTGGCGATGTTCATCATGCTTTTACGAATAAACAACTAGTCTGGCTCGTCCTAGCTATCATTGTTCTCGTAGGATTTCGTTTCTTTGATTATAGAAAACTAAAAAACTTGTGGATGTATTTTTATGGAGGTGGCTTACTCCTATTTTTCGCAACTTTCTTGTTTGGCATTGAGCTTAACGGAGCAAAAAAATGGCTTTCTGTCGGGAGTATGACAATTGATGGTCCAGCTATATCCTTATTCTTATTTTTTATTGCGTGGGCCGGCCTTCTTACAAAATTCCATGAGTTTAAGGGATGGAAAAAACAAGGAATGTTCTTATTCCTATTTTGGACTCCAGCCCTACTCTACATCATGGTTCCACAAATTATGTTTAGTATTATCTACGTTTTATGCGTATTAGCGATGTACGTATTTTCATTTGGTCATAAACAATTTGCCATTAAAGTCGCCGTCGGTCATTTGCTTATAGGTATCCTTTTCATTAGTTTAATTCTCCTTAGAACTACTCGCTCTGATACATTCTTTCCATTAGAAGGTATTCTTTCAGAGGCTGGCTGGTTTGGCACCGGACTTTTCAATGACCTTGTGCTTCCAGAAGCACATACAGATTTTGTGTTCCCATTTCTCGTTCATTCTCTTGGCTGGGTATTCGGTGTTTCTCTTTGCCTACTGCTCTTTGTATTTATTTTACGAATTTCGTTAAATGCATTTAAAACAAAGGATTTATTTGGCAGATTACTAGCAATTGGAGGGTCAGCATTATTTATTGTTCCAGCTTGTTGGAACATCCTAATGGGGTTTGGAGTAGTCCCAATCATGGATGTACCCTTGCCTTTTATTAGTTACGGAGGAAGCATGTTGCTCGTTTACTCTGCTCTGTTAGGTCTTATTCTAAGCGTGTATCGCAGAAAAGATATTATCGAGCCTACAATGGTGAATTAATCTAATTACCAAAATTAAAATTTAAGAGCCTGTATCTTTCCCTTGATACAGGCTTTTTTCCATTTAAAACTAAGCTCTGCCCAACCTCTTTTTCTCCTTAAAATTTCTGTCTTTTCCCCTCCGAAACTTCCGCTGATAATCTGCAAAAACGACGAGCCAATAAAGTGCACTTACTGTAAAGAAATAAGACCAATCGGGTGCGCTGAATTCAAGTGTAAAAAAGAGGAGAGAACAAATTAGGTACAATAGGCAAGTTCTTACTAGATAACTCTTTCGATAGTTCATATTCAAATCCCCCGTCTCAAACAGATTTACTTCCTCAACCAAACCTCAATCGAAAACTCCCCCTCTTGCACATCCGCTTTCACCTTTCCTCCTTGCTTTCCCACGAGCTTCTGCACGATATGCAGACCTAATCCAAGCCGTCCGTTGGTGCGGCTTGGCTCAAGGCGAAAGGAACGTTCGAAGATCCGATCAAGTTTGTTTTGGTCGAAGGAATCAACATCATTAGCGATGCGAATGATGGCGTGCTCGTCTTCGTTCCTTAAGGTGATCGTTAAATAACTGGTTGCATACGTTAGGGCGTTGGCAAGTACGTTCGAGAGTATGCGAATTGTCATGTGACGATCGGCCTTTATTGTCCAATCATACAGTTCGTCAACTTCAATCGTTAAGGCACTTTTTTCAAATTGATCGTGATAAAGAACGAGCGCCTCCATCATGATTTGATCAACCGACAGGGGTTCAATCTGTGCTTGGACATCGGCTGAATCAAGTTGCGATAGCTCATAAAACGATTCACTGATTAGCGTTAGCTGGTCAATTTTCTTAAGGATGATCGACACGTACTCAATCTTTTCGGATTCGGATAGATTTGAGTCTAATAACAATTCTGAGAAACCTTTAAGCGACGTTAAAGGCGTTCTCAGATCGTGTGAGATATTCGTCATTTCTTGTCTAAGCTCTTTTTCTTGGAGCGTCTTTTCTTGTTGGTCTTGCTTATACAGCTGAATCAGCTGATTGATATTCGTAATTAATGGTGCAGAAAGGTTGCTGTGGGTTTTCGTTTGAACGAGCTGGTTCGTACCAAACTGTTTGACAATCGTGTCTACTTGCTTGCTTATGCTCTTCATTTCCAAGCGCAGCAGCAACAGTTTAATGGAAACCACTAAAATTATGACAAGCAAAACGACCGCACCACCAACTAGAAACCAATCATTCAAAGTCACAACCCCCTTCCTTTTATTCAATCGGCTGTTTCAAGAATTTTAGATGCCCTATCGCTAAAAATAAAGCGGCAAGGACGAGGCCGGTTAGCCAAACGCGGAAATCAAGTTGAGCGGATTGATTTCCGAATTGCGTCAAATTATCGTTTAACAACGTGCTCGGTGCGTATTGGTACACACCATCTAACCCTGGTATGAGGTTCGAAACCGCTCTTATTAGATCGCCTGAAAGACGATACACAACCAGAACAAGAACGATAACATAAACTTCGCCAACTTGAATCATTCTCAAGCTATGAACCGCTATAAACCCACTTAACACGAGCGGCAGCATATTGGCACTAGCTACAAGAAACGGCTGAATCAGTGATTCACCTTGCGCGAATAAGCCTTCCGCTAAAGCAATTACTAGGGTTAAACCGAGTGCACAAACAAGCAAGAAATAGCCTAACGTGACAAGCAGTTTTGCATAAAAGATCGCTGTTCGTCCGATTCCGAAAGAGACCGTTTGCTTCAGCACGGCTAACTCCCTATTCCCCGTTAGCAACAAGTTAAAGAGGAACGCCACAATTAAAATAAGAATGATCCCACCGATGACATTTGCATAAAAGAACTGATTGGTCGCATAAGGGAATTCGACCATTTGTTGATCTGAAAGGATCAATACAACCGCGGCCGCGGTAATTAATAGGAAGCAAATAAAGGGGAGGATATACGTCGCTTTCTTGCGCAATAATCGGTATTGTTCGCTCTTCAGATAGTTAAGCATAGACGTCATCCTCCACTAGCCCTAAAAAGTAGTCCTCTAGGTTTAGAGATTCATATTGGATCTCTCTTACCTCGATACCGTTCTCGACCAATAATCGATTGATTTCACTAGCAAAATCTAAGTAATTAAACAGCTTCAGGCCTTTGTTTGGCAAGAGCAAGTAGTCTACGCCTTCATACTGTCGCTCTAACAGCTGGACTGCTTTAGCTGGCAGATCGACATGCAGGATGAGTTGTTTTTTACTCTTATCTTCCAATTCCGCTTTGCTTACATCTTCAACCACCGTTCCGTCTTTAATAAAGACAAATCGTGACGCAATCAACTGCAATTCAGCTAATAGATGACTCGATACGAGGATCGTCATTTGTTTACGTTGATTTAATTCAAGCAGTAGCTGGCGAACTTCCTTAATGCCTTCAGCGTCAAGCCCATTAATAGGCTCATCTAAAACGAGACAATCTGGCCCCGACAACAAGCAGAGCGCAATGCCAAGTCTCTGCTTCATTCCCATTGAGTACTCATGAAACTTCTTTTTCCGATGGTGGCTAAGGCCAACCAGCTTTAGAACCTCGGTAACACGAGCCTTCTCGACAACGCCTCTTTGAATTCGAAAGTATTCCATGTTTTGAGCTGCGGTGAAATCAGGAAAAAACTGTGGCGATTCAACCATGAAGCCAAGGCGACTTTTTTGGCTAGCTACTGCATCGCCAGACTTACCAAATAGATGCACTTCTCCCGCTGTTGCAACGATTTGACCGGAAAGAATTTTAAAAAACGTCGATTTTCCTGCCCCGTTTTTTCCGATTAGGGCACAGATCTCCCCTTTTTGTAAGCTGAAATCAAGCGGTTTTAACGCTTGCTCTCCGCCAAATGTTTTTTGTAATTGATAGGTTTGAATAATGGGTTCCATCTTGTTCGCTCCTTTAAGAAATTCGTCTGACTTTAGTTTAAAAAAACGCGCTTTAAGAAGCTTTAAACAAAAGATAAAGAATTCATAAAGAATGTTAGATGAGCATAAACCCTACGCCCCAAACCGTTTTTATGTAATCATCATTCGTGATGTTCGCTAGCTTTTTTCGTAAATTGGAAATATGAACACTAACCGTATTGTCATCTCCAACGTATGTGCCCTTCCAAATCGCTTCATAAATTTCCCGCTTTGAAAAAGCATAATTCGGCTTCCTCATTAATAAGCAGAGCAAATCAAATTCAGCGTTCGTCAGTGTTAACGACTGCCCGTCTAACTCCACAGCTCGTTGCTCAACCATTACTTTTAGCTTGCGCCATTCCAACGCTACTCTCTCAGACCGATGATTTGCTCGCTTACGTAATTGTACTTCCATTCGTGCAAGGACTTCTTCTTGGTGAAAAGGCTTCGTTATGTAATCATCCGCCCCCATTTTTAAGACAACCACTTTGTCTTCAAAATGAATCTTGGCCGAAAGCACAATGATCGGAATCTGAATTTCCTTCCGAACTCGGCTAATAAATGACTCACCACTTACTCCCGGCAGCATCAAATCAAGCAGAACCAAATCAAACGAATTGGTTTGCACTTGCAGCAATGCCTCCGTACCAGAGTAAGCTCGCGTCACTTTCATCCCTGCTCTTGTCACAATTAAGCTGAGCAGCTGACCAATTTCTTCATCATCCTCAACAATTAATACGTTTGTTTCCATCATTGATGCCCACACTTTCTAAGGAACTCTTATCTATTTACATGTATTCTATTAAAACGACTAATCTTTCATCCGCGTTACTTCTTCTCTTAACGCCTTTATTTCTTTTGTCTGTTCTAGAATATTATCGTTTAACTTGCGAATCGCATCGAAGACACAAAAAACACCAATGAAAATAAGCACTAAAAAAAGTATGGTAACCATGGATTTCCTCCTACTGGGTTCGTATAAAGTAACGATAATAAAAGTTACAAGCTATGTAAACAAAAAATTGGAAATTTATGAAGATTACAGTCTGAGCTGATTCCATCTTACATACACCCCTATCCCCTTATCTAATTTTATTAAAGCCACCTAATTAGCAACATGTTAAACTTAATTAATCCAACTCACGAAAGGGGCTACACAATGATTAAGAAACTCGCATTAACCGTACTTTTAGTACTATCTCGAATAGGGGTAATGGCTGGACTTTCTGGTTACAAGCACTATGTTGAGAAGAATCAGAGCGAGAAAGCATCAAATTCCTTTCGCGGGTTAGAAGAATCCGTTAACAATCTTAAAGAAATAACAGTAAATCGCCAATTAGATGGATATAAGCTCAAAAGTGATAAACAAAGGGAATTAGCTCAAATTGGAATGAAGTATGCTGAACTTGAATCGAATAAAGAGAACACCATCGCTTTAGCCGAAGAATGGTCCAACACACTCTACCCCAAAATAGATAAATTTTTGATCTGCTCACTGATTCTTCTTCCTTTGATAATTTTAGGCGTATTATTTTCAACCTTAACCTGGCTATTCATTATTTTCTTTTTATTAACTGTAATTAGCGTTCTAGTACTAACCGTATCATCTAAAAGATATAAACTGTTTAGGATAATAGCAGTGACCGAGCTTTTTGCTCTTGTTTTTTTAATCATCGTATTGTAGGAACAAACAAAAAGAGAACTGCCTCGTAAGATAGTCCTCTTTTTGTTTGTTATCCATCAAATTTCTTCATACTCGCTTTTACACTTCGAGGATTTGATTAAAAAAAGACCTCCTCTTCAGCAGATGTTTAAAACAGCGATATTAATTCCAGTATTGTATCAATTAGAAACACCAGCACGCAAAAACCGATAATTATAACCTGCCACCTTCTACTCTTTTGATCTTCATAGAACATCTCAATGGCTACAAAGGTGAATGTTATCACAACGGATAAATTGAATGCTATATCTAACCAAATTGATTCAGTAAAGAAACTGGTAATCAATACTACTATCCCTATAAATGCAAACACCGGCCATGTTCTACTTGATAAAACCTTCATCTCTCCACCTCTTGCGGAAAGCTTATCATAAAGTCAACGCTTAGGGCTATTAAGCATATAACGTATTACGAAATTTGTTATTTTAATTGATCAATGGACGAAGATTGATGGATAGGCGACATTTAGTTGGACAGATTTTTTTACCATTCTAAAATTTTTTTCGTACGAAAATCAACCTCCCGTCTCCATAATTTTCGTACCTTACACTAACCCCTGCCAAACTTTATGATGGACATAATCTCTTATGCTTCTAATATGCGTGTTGCTACGGCTTGGGTGGATTCGATTGGTTAATAGAATAACAAAGGCATTTAAGTGAGGGTTTATCAACATGCTTGTCCCTGTAAACCCTAAATGTCCAATTGAAGGATGAGGAAAACCGGGGTGGTTAAAATAGTCCCACGCGTAACCTCTTGGGTTTGCTCGTTTTCCCGTTTGTATTTGTAGGGACCTACTTACTAATGTATCGTCTAGTACTCTTTTTCCTTGGTATTCACCGGTGGCCATAACCATTGCGCTAAACTTCGCAAGGTCATTAATAGTGGAAAAAGCATCAGCGTGCCCCGTTATTTCTTTGAGAAGGAGCGCATTCTCATCATGAACTTCACCATGTCGATACGCGTTCGCTTCTTTTAGATACTCCGTTGGCGCAATTGTATTTAATGGGACATGCTCTAGTGGTCGAAAGAATGTACTGTTCATATCTAACTGACTCCAGATGTTTTCTTTTACAAAGTGGTCTATCCTCATTCCACTTACTCTCTCAATAATTATAGCAAGAATAATAAACCCTCTATTACTGTAAACAACTTTTTTACCTGGTCGATACTGTAAGCTATCATTCAAAATTCCAGCTAGAATCGCTGAAGTCTTTGTTCCATATTGCTTTAAATACGTTTCAGCTTGTAAACCTGCAGTATGCGTTACTAATTGCTTTATCGTAACTTGCCCGACCTCATTATGCGTTGTTTCAGATAAATAATCGTTCACACACGCGTCTAATCTAATCTCACCATCAGCAATCAGCTTCATTAATGCAGGCCACGTAGCAATCACTTTTGTCAGAGAAGCAAGATCATATACCGTTTTAATCGAATTTGGTTTTTTAAACGTTTCGCCTACTCCAACCTTTCCGTACGAGCCTTGATAAACAATTTGCCCCTCTTTTGCAACGACTATATTTAAACCAGGAACCCAGCCAAATGCCACAACATCATTTAAAAAGTGATGCACGTCTAACAAGCTTTCATACCTATGGTTCAAGAAAAAATCTGCTTCCGTTACATCAAGATAGTTCCACGGTGACGTATTCCCATTCAACAAAAGACCCTCCTTTTGAATAAGAGTGGCTAACTTCCCGCACCTCTTTTTCTCAGACTCTATCAATTTCAAAAGACGTCTGACCATGTTTAGATCCCAATCTACTACAAGTTTGTTTTTACAATTTTTTCATAATTAATCTAAAAATTCAATGGTTTGCGAAACAACTTCACATCCATCAAAAAATAGAGAGAAGATTTACACGTGCCCGATATGTGCATTACAGCAGCATTTTATCCCATGTCTTGTAAACTGGCTTGGCGAATATTCATCTAAAACAATCTCTTTCTGGCTTAATCATCTTCATATGGTTTCTCCTATGCAGCGAAGCTTTTAATATAAAAAAGACCTGCTTTTAACAGGTCAAAAAAATTAAAGCTGTCTTGGAAATTGAATTCTCGTAAATCCTCCTCGATTCACTCTGTAGTTAGCATAAATACGTTGCTCAATGTCAGGTAAATAGAAGATAATTTGGGTCACAGTTTCCCCATCTACTACTACCTTCTCAGATATTCCAAGTACCTCGGCATATACTTCACTGTAAGGATTGCCAGTCTTCTTTCCAAAATAATCCGTTGGCAAATATAATCCCAGCTCAAAAGATAAAACATAGCGTTGATCATCAAGTGCGTTCGAATAGAAGGTCTCCTCATGCACAGCTTCCTCGAACTCGAAAATATACTTAACGTCAGGTGCAAAACTGAATTTTTCTATCATATATGTTCCTCCTCAAAGAAATTGTGTTACAACTAGAAAAGAGAAGGACACTTTTAAAAAACAAAAGATTATTTAAAAACAGCGCATAGGGCTATTAAGCTCGCACACGCTGTTATTAGGGTATTAAAAAGAATAAAATTAATAATACCGAGAATGCTACCCATAATAAAAATAGTCCATTAGCTCCTAACACAAACCACCTTATATACTCCGAAGCTTTAAGGCTTGCCAAAAAACCTGTTATGCCCACAAATAGCAATAGCCAAATAGAGAAATTATTAGCAAACCCTACTATAAGAATGATAACGGAAGTAATTGACCAGAATGTACGCATAGAAACACCCCTAGAAAACGATAAGATCATCTTACCACGCCTAAGGGTGCTGCTTCTTTACTTTTACTTTTTTACACCGTCTAGCGGGTGTGGAAGACTCCATTTATCTAGTTTAAAAAGCAAAAATTACTAAGACCATTGTCTAACTAACCATTTACGAGGGTTCACGTTTCACTTCCAATAATAAAATCACTTCGCTTTCCTCCAGCATTTCGCCTGTGTTTACGAATCCAAGTGACGTATAGAACTGAAGTGCTGAATCGTTATCTGGCTCTGTTGATAGACCAATGTAACAACAATCCTCGTTCTTTTTATACGATTCAATGAATTGTTTCATTGCCTCATTCCCGTAGCCCTTTCTTTGATAGGCGACATCAATCATGAACCTTGGAATCCAATACTTCCGCTCTTCAATCTCGTTTGGATCATTCTCCGTCATCACAAAGCCGATCACTTTGTCTCCTAAGTGTATAGCGTACGGTGTTAGAAAAGGATTTACTTTAGACTCAGCAATGGAATAGACGTTAGGAGCAATTCGATCCACTTGATCTTCTGCTAAATTTAGTTCAATGCATTTATAAAAAGTCTCCACTGATAATTCTTTAACAACGATTTTAGTCATGAACATTCTCCTCTAAATACAATTTGTACATCGCATCATTTAGTCGTCGCATTTCAAAAGTACGATGATTGATGTTGATCACCTTTTGTAAAAGCAACCCTTAGATTTCAGACACCTCATCCTTATAAAACCCTTCCTTCTCCTTACTCATCACAACCGTGTAAATGTAGCAACCGAGCAGGAGAAACACAATCGAACTAAAGATATACACGGGACGAATCGCAATCCATTCGGCAAAAACACCGATCAACGCAACCATGACGATCGTCAGTCCTGCTTCAACCATACCAATCAGATTCGTAAATCGACCCATGATCGATACAGGAATGTGATTTTGATAAAACGTGAGAAAACCGACATGGGCAAACGTAATTGCAAACGTCACGATAAATACGCCAATTGAAGCAGTTAGAAATGAATGGGAGAAGGCAAAAACCAAGTAGCCGATTGGCGTGATGATTGCGCCAACACCGATTAACAAATTGATTTTTAGCACCTTTGCAAACCAAGCGTTCAAGAGAGAGCTTACAACCATTCCGAGTCCTGCAATTCCGACAAGAAAGCCATACGTACTTTCTGAGAAAAGAAGCACTTTTGTCGCAAAAGCCGCCTCGATTGAGTCAATTCCTGCTAGAAAGACAACAAACCCGCCAAATAACAGATAGACCCACGTCACATGGGTATGTTTACGTCCAAAAGCGAGTACCAGCTTCCAATCTTTCTTTACAACCGCAAACGTTACTCTTTCATAGACAGCTTCTTCGTCTTTAAGGTCAAGATTTGGCAGCAGCATAATGACAAATGCTGATAATAGTAAGGCAACTGCATTTACGAAGATCGCCATATTTGGTGAACTGACAATAAAGAGAACACCCGCGATAGACGGTCCGAGGATAAATCCACTGGACTGAATGAAATTACGCAATGAGTTAAAGCGCTGCCTGTTTTCTTTCGGAATTAGTTTCGTCATATAGACAATCGATGTTGATTCAAACATCGAACTGCCCATATTAATCAATAAAACAAGGGCATAAATCAAAAACAGTGAATCGATAAACGGTAAACAGAAGATCAAGCACGCTCGCATGATATCCAACGTTATCATAAGCGTTCGTTTATTTAACCGATCAATAAAGGATCCCGCCCACATATTTGTAACGAGTGTTGCAACCGGAATGAGCATATATAAAACCGAAACGGCAAAAGGCGAACCAGTCATTGTTAACACCGTTAAATTTAAGGCGAGGAGGTAAACCCACGCACCAATATTTGAAATACCAACACCAACAAGCAAAAGCACCGGGGCTTTCCAATTCATGTAGCACCACTCCTAACCGATTTTTTGAACAACGAAAAAAAGTCTCACCCCCAAGGTTCTAAACCTTGGGGGCGAGACTTCGGATTAGAAGTTTCGCGGTGCCACCCCAGTTTGTTGCTGTATCGCTACAACAACCTTTTCAAGTACGCCACACATACATGTGGTTATACTCTATCTCGATAACGGGAGAACCCGGTACACCATCACCTTCCGCAGAAAGATCCTTTGTACAGCTCAGAGACTTGTTTCCTCACGCCATTACATCCTCCATTCCCACCATCAGGAGTTCTCTGTTATGCTTGTGCGCAAGTACTCTTCTCATCGTCGCTTGTTTCGTTTTTTTATTATAGGTATTTTTCTGAATAAAGTAAAGAGGGAATTTTACAGTTCTTTTTTAAAAGATATCCTTTTAGAATAATTAATAAATCCAACTATAAGTTTAAACTCATCGTCACAGTTCTTTCTTTAAAACCAAGTTTTTTATATAAGTTGATTGCTTGGTTTTCAACGTAAGCACTTAATCGAATTTGCTTGTAATTAGCTTCTTTAAATTTTTGAACAGCCGTCTGCATTAGTTGCTTGGCAATGCCCTTCCCTCTAAATGCTTCCAGTACATATAGCTCATAAATAAATCCATGATCTTGATCTGTAAAGGAATCTGTTGTTTTGCCGATCAATACCCACCCTAGTATCGTTTCATCCTCCTTAGCGAGTAAATAGTAACAACCTCTTTCTAATAGTGGGCTAATAAGAGCTTTTACCTTGTCATCACTCGGCATGACGTCACCGAGTGTCCCTTCATAAATTGCCTGTCTCGAATGTTCTAAAATATGTGGTAATTCCATTTCTGTTGCTTTGCTTATTTCCAATCAAATCGTTCCCCTCTTTAATTCATTTTTTGTTTAACCATTGTTAAGGTCCTTCGTCAGGTGGATTTCGAATATGCTCGGCAAAGTCCTCTTTATAGGGTGCGCTGCTCGCTAAGATTGCCCTTGCTGCTTGATCGACGTCATACCTCGTCACCTGTAATTTGTATTCATCAGAATCGATCAGAAGCCAACAAGCTCCGTTTGCCCTGCTTTGTAGACCGACGCTCCCTGCATTTATCACTTGTGTTCTGCCAATCTTTCTTTTAAATTGTCTATGTGTATGTCCGCAAATAACAATGGATTGTGGGGTGTTCTTTACCATTTCCATTACGTCCTTGTCCCATGTATCCACACGAATTGATTCTGTATCGCTTCTTGGCGATCCATGAACGAATAGACGATTGTTTTCTGTATAAGAAAACGGCAATGAACCTAACCATTGAAGCTGTTCTATTGTGAGCTGATCGATGCACCATTGATTTAGTTTTCCAACCATATCATCGCTAGAAGTCGCATCTCGGTATTGTTCAAATATTTCCCGGTCACTGTTCCCCCTAATAAATAGCCAATCCTCTTTTTTTGCATATAGTTTATCCATTACTTGTCGCGGCTGAGGACCCCATGCTAGATCCCCGCCTACAACGACCTTATCGACACCCAACTTGTCGATTTCTTCTACAACTGCTTCCAGGGCATCGTTATTCCCGTGAATATCGTAAATTGCCGCTATTCGCATTTTTTATCACCTTTCTTTTATCAATTTACCTAGACTCATCGAATCGAAGACGTATATGCATCATGCCACAAAATAGAGCAAACGCTAACAATACATAATTTAAGCTCGACGGTAATGAAAAAAACTGAAGCAAGCCAATTACAACAATAATCGTCAAAAACAATCTTTTGTAAAACGTTTCACTCACAAACGACCACTCCCCATTAAAGCTTCCTCCTAATCGTAAAATACCACTCTTGTAAATTCAAGCTAGTTAAAGTTGCTATCTTTATAGAATCCATCACCAATGTTCGCAAAAGTGTAAAAATTACGTTTCTCCCACTATGAGAAAGTATGGGATAATTTACTCATACATACGCAGACAAGTAGGTGAACGAATGAACAAGAAATGGCGTCACCCTGCCATCCTCCTCCTATCCGTTGGAGTTGCCAATGTTGGCGATTTTATTTACTTAGTTGCGATTAACCTTCTCATTTACCAGTTAACCGGTTCTGCTACTGCGGTTGCGCTGATGTGGTTAATTGGTCCGTTGACGAATCTCTTTGCGAAGTTTTGGACAGGCAGCTTTATTGATTATCGAAACAAGCGAAGAATCATCATTGCGACGTATTTGATCAGGGCTTTTTCAATCGTGCTATTGGCGTTTAGCGAGAGCTTAATCTTGATTTTCAGCGTGTTGATCGTCATTAGTGTGGCTAAAGCTTTTTTTAACCCAGCATCAATGACCTACATCACGATGCTTATTCCGAAAGAATTACGTAAGCGCTTTAATTCGATTCGTGCTTTTGCCACATCTGGCGCGTTCATCATTGGTCCAGCCATTGGCGGCGCCTTGATTACCGTTACATCCGTTTCCACAACGTTATGGATCAATGGCTTGTTTTTCATCCTCTCTGCAGGTCTACTTCTTTTCTTGCCAAATGACCCTGTTGAAAAATCAACGATACCGAAACTGACGCTCGCTCAAGTGAAATCAGACTTTTCGATCGTGCTTCGCTTTATGCAAAAACATCGCTATGTCACGTTTATCTATACCGGATTTATCGTTGTGATGATTTTTACGTTTGCGATGGATGTCCAGGAAGTTGTCTTTACGCAACAGATTGTTGGCTTAACGGAATTAGAATACACCTTGCTCGTCAGTATAACGGGGATTGGCTCCGTCGTAGGCGCACTCTTACTTTCTTTGTTCGCTAACAAATTATCGATTCGAGCGATGGTTGTTACAGGATTAATCTCTATGTCCGTTGGCTATGTCATCTATGCGTTTTCGTGGTCGTTTGCTTCAATCGTCGTCGGCTTTGTCATTATAGGGTTCTTTAACGTCTATTTAAATGCCGGAATCACAACGTTTTACCAAAATAATGTTCAAGTTGAGATGATGGGCCGAGTGACGAGTATTTACGATTTGGTTCAGAGCGTCCTTCAAATCATCGCAATACTAGCCGTTGGATTACTCGCTGACCTCCTATCCTTACGGGGTACGATTGTGACCCTCTCCCTCACCATGCTTGTGATGGCTCTTTTCTATGCGAGAATGGTTTTAATGAATGAAAAAAAGAGATACTATCAAGATGGGTAGAAAGCTAGCTTCACATTACGAATCGTTTTTAAACGAAATACTGGAGGATTTATGAAAAAATTAAGTGGAAAAGTGATTCTCGTAACCGGCGCGAATCGTGGTCAAGGAAAAATGATTGCCAAGCACTTGGCATCAGAAGGCGCAACGATTATTGTCGCAGCACGACATTTTTCGGACGCACAGACCGTGGTCGAAGAGATTGGGGAACAGGCGACTGCCTGTCAGCTAGACGTTACACAAGCTGATGAGTGGGACGCGGCGATGACGATCATTATGCAGAATTTTAATAAGCTTGATGTACTCGTGAATAATGCCGGAGTTTTTCTAAAAAAACCGTTTATCGAAACGACTGCGGAAGAATACCTTAATCTTATCCAAGTCAATCAGCTCAGTGTATTTTTAGGCATGCAGGCCGCCGCAAAACAAATGATCCCGCTCAAGCAGGGTTCGATTATTAACAATGTCTCGATCTCGTCCTTTTCACCGATTACTCATTCTTCCGTCTACGCATCCACCAAAGCAGCCGTCGCTACGCTTTCGAAAGCAACGGCTGTGGAACTTGGTAGAGACGGAATTCGCGTAAACATGGTTCATCCGGGCTTAATTGAAACAGAAATGGCTCAAGGGCTGTATGATCAAGACAATCTGGCTGAGCGCATTCCGCTTGCTCGCCCTGGTTATCCAAGCGATGTCGCAAAGGCGATCGCATTCCTTGCCTCAGACGATAGCTCCTATTGTACAGGCACGGAAATTGTAGTTGATGGCGGCGTCACGATTGGCAATCGGTTGTAACGAAAAAAGAGTGGGTGTTTGCCCACTCTTTTTTTCTAGCTATTCATTCATGCTTCCGGCAATATTCTCAGGCTCATCAAACATTCCTCGTTCTTCGATGTGGAGCTCAAAATCCAGGTCATCCTCTAGCTCTGCTTTTCGCACTTCAGCCTCTTCAAGCGTCGCATAATACCCTTCTTCCACAAAAAGCGTATTATCTGCTGAGAACAATGTTCTTACGTGATCGGCACCTCTCTCTTGAAATTCTGCTGTTGGTTGTTGAATGATTTCAAAATTATCTTCAGATGAGAGTGAAGCAGTGCGAACGGAATACACTGGGGCATGCTCTTTTTCTCTTTCGACTAAACGAACATCGGTCACAATTTTTGCCGGGTCATGCATCTCAAATACTTCAAATTCAACCGAATCTTGTACATACGCGGTTAACTGGATCGCAGCATCATCATAGTAAGGAATGATTTCCATATGTGAGAATAATGCCATGTTTGATAGATCTGGTAACTCTTCTGGCTGCCCGCGAATTCCTCTTAACGTGTAAACAAAGCGGTAGGGATAGGCTTCTTTCGTCACTTCAAAATGATTGGGAATCTCTGCTGGTCCCTCCAATTCTTGATAAGAGCCCTCATAAATATCAAACACAAGCCGCTCATACTCATCATGTATTCCGTGGTCGATATTTCCGACTGATTTCCCGTCCGTTATCTCCCCACCCGAAACCATACCGGCCTGGAGGTAATGGTCTTCCTTCGTTGCCGCAGCCTCATGCTCTTCTCCTGCTTCTACCGGTTCAAATACTTCTTCGCCTGAACCTTCGTTATCGCTTTCATTCGATTGATCATTGTCTCCCTCGTTTTCGTTATCGCTAGTCTCATCATTCTCTGACTCCGCTTCATCATCTTCACTTGCGTCGGTACCCGTTTCAGTTACATTATTTGTTTCTTCGTTTTCTGTCTCAGGTTCAGATACGTTCTCCGTTTCATCGTTTTCCGTTCCTATTTGCGTTTCTTCATCATTTCCACATGCCGCTAACATTGCTACACTTACAAGAACAGCTGATGTTGTCTTTGCGAAAGCTTTCATACCATTACCTCCCGAAAAGTTCCAGAAATAGAGTCTACTACTTCCTTTTACCCTATTTTTTGGGAAATAATCGGTTATTTTCGCTAAAAATGCTCAAAGTTTTATTCCAAACAAAAAAAGACAACCACTTGATTAGGTCGTCTTTCTGAGAGTACCATGTCATTTACTTCGCTTCATCAAAACTCAACACAATCTTCCCTCTTGCTCTGCGACTCTGGCTCAGCAAATGCGCTTCTTTTACCCCCGCTACGGTCAGATTGTCTCCTAAGTAAACAACGTTACCCATATTTGAATCGCCGACCCTAAAATCAGTGCTGCCAGAATCCCCTTCAATACCGTCGTGTTCATTTTCTGACCAAGCTTGGCTCCAATGGGAGACGCGATTATGCTGGCAATGATCATTACGATTGCTGGACCATACAGCACTTGATCGGTCGCCACTTTTCCAACGGTTGAACCAATTGAGGAAATAAACGTAACGGCTAAAGAAGTCGCAATCGTCACTCGCGTTGGTAATTTTAATACCGTCAGCATAATGGGAACGAGTAAAAACGAGCCGGCTGCACCGACAATTCCAGAGGCAATCCCAACGATAAAGGATAAACTAGCAGCAAGCCCGCGATGAAAGGAAATTTGATTTGCCGGTTGATCGGGCAGTTGTTTTTTTGGTAGAAACATGAGGACAACCGCAATCGTCGCCAAAATCGCATATACGAGATTGACCGCATTTCCAGAAAAGACCGTTGAGGCAAACGCACCGATAAAGCTGCCGACTAAAATGCTGCTACCCATGTAGATGATTAGCGTTCGATGGAGATACCCTGTCCCGCGATACGCCCATACCCCGGCAATTGTCGCGAAAAATACCTGAATCGCACTAATTCCAGCAACTTCATGGGCGCTGAAAGCCGTGAACCCGAGCATCGGGGGGATGAACAGCAGCATCGGGTACTTAATAATGGAGCCACCGACTCCAACCATGCCCGATAGAAACGATCCGAAAAAACCTATGAAAAATATCGTGATGATAAACAAAATGTCCATATCTGTCTCCTTGTTGATAAAAAAAGAGGCCGCGTTGTGCCTCCCTCCTCATCGCTCATTATTCCCCTTTTTGGATGTGGAAAATGAGAACGCCATCCTCTTCTTTTGTTTGAAGCAAGTCATGACCAGTCGATTTCGCCCACGCTTCAAAATCCTTTAAAGCGCCTTGATCCGTTGCCTGTACTTCTAAAATATCCCCAACATTCAGCGTGTTCATTTCCTTTTTTGTTTTCACAATGGGCATTGGACATGCCATTCCTTTTGCATCTAACACCTTGTTTACATTCATTATGATGATCTCCTTTTTAAATAAGATTGTTTAGCGAACTGCACAACGATTTGGTCCGATTTCCATCTCTCTTTGTTCTTCTTTTGAAGGGTCTTTTTTCCCTAAATTGGTTTGACGGATGTCTTGATAGGCATTCGGCTGAGGTGGCAAATGGTCCGTCACCATTGAGCGAAATGTTTGCTCATCGTCCACATTCAGTCCGTGATTTTTCTTCAATAACACACCTAGCTTTTTCGCCACGCTTCCGTCCTCATTTAACTCATCAACTAGCATAAAGTGTGCTGGTAATACAAGCAAGTCGGCCGATATGTCTTTGTATATCTGGTAAAGGGAATGCCTTAAGTCAGCGACCCAATCTTCCGCTTTTCCCGCTAAATCTGGTCGGCCAATCGAATCAATAAAGAGAATATCCCCTGTTAACAAATAGGCATCATCAACGATAAAAGAGGTTGAGCCAATCGTATGTCCCGGTGTGTAAAGAGCCTGAATCTCAATTTGTGATGCGCCTACTTGAATCTGTGCTCCGTCTTCAATTGGCTTGTAGCTGAACGTTACATACTCTGCATCTTTTGCCGGAAGCCAGTAATGAGCGCCTGTCTGCTCAGCAATTGTTCGTCCACCAGAGATATGATCCGCATGTAAGTGAGTGTCTAGCACATGAGTAATCGACACGCCTTTTTCTTTTGCAAGCGTCAAATACGGTTCGGTCATTCTTGCTGAATCAATTACAACCGCATCACGACCTGATATGACCATATAAGAAAGACACCCTTTGCCAAGACGAACAAATTGATACAGTTCGCCGCCGTTATCAAGGTCGGCTACTTTAATCGGCTCCAAATGCTCACTCCATGCTTTCATTCCACCACTTAGATAAGAGGCATTTACTCCAACATCAGCGAGCATCTCGCCAATCATAATCGAGGAATTTTCTTTGGCACAAACAACGAGAATTTCTTTGTCTGTTGGAAGTTGAGCCAGGATGTCTTCAACGCCATCAAGTAGATCAAAATAAGGAATGTTCAAATACTCAAAGTGTGCTCCTTCCACTTTCCAGTCTTCAAAAGCGGCTTCATTTCGCACATCTAAAATAAACAAATTTTCTTTTTCGATCACTTTTTTTGCTAATTCTTGCGCGGTCATTGGGGTTAAACTCATCTTACCTTTCTCCTTTCTTGTTCCACTCACTCATACCTGGAATCACATTCGTCACCTGATTAAAACCGTTCTTAGCAAAAGTTTGTGCCGCTAGATCACTTCGATTCCCCGTCCGACACACAACATATACAGGAGTTTCTAGGTCAAGTTCATTCATTCGCTCTTCTAATTCACCGAGCGGCATCGATACCGCTTCTGGAATGTGGTACTCGTCATACTCTGCTTTTTCTCGCACATCAACGATCGTCATTGGTCGGTTGTTTTCCAATGCGTTCTGCAAACCTTCATTATCAACGACATGAGGAAAAGAGTGAGTTTCCACTGGTTTAATACCTGCCACTCGTAAAAAATGCTTAAGCGTAGCCCCATCTTCTACGGTGCCAAGATAGTCGTGCCCGGCTTTGTTTGCCCATGCTTTTAAATCTGCCGTTGAGCCTTGATCCGTTGCTTGAACCTGCACAACCGCTCCTGCTTCCAACTCGTTCATCGCTTTTTTTGTACGGATAATTGGCATCGGGCAGGCAAGCCCTTTTGCATCAACGAGGTAATCATGTTTAATTGAGTCCATCTTCACCATTCCTTCTTCGTTTTTTAGATAAATAGATTGACGTTTCCGTCCTCCGCTTCTCCTAAATACGCAGCGACGCCCGCATATTGACTGCTTTCGCGTAACTCCGCCTTTTGTAAGCCGAGTAAATCCATCGTCATCGTACAAGCGACCAAATTAATCTCTTGTTCTTCGGCCATATTGATTAAGTCACCGAGCGGCATCGCGTTATGCTTTTTCATCACTTTTTTTATTAGCTTCGGACCCATTCCGGCAAAGTGCATATTCGATAACCCCATTTTCTCCGCTCCACGAGGCATCATTTTTCCAAACATCTTTTCAAGCAAGGTTTTATTCGCTTTGATTGGCTCGTCTTTTCGTAATGCGTTTAGTCCCCAAAACGTATGGAAGATCGTCACTTTATGGTCATAGGCAGCTGCCCCATTCGCAATAATGTACGCCGCCATTGCCTTGTCGTAATCTCCACTGAAAAGAATAATATTCGTTGATTTTGTTTCGCTCATTTTCTCCGCCTCCAAATATACATATACCTCTATGGGTATTATAAATGATTAAATTTTTTTGCTAAGATAGACTTTTTAGCCTATCCTAGCGACTTTTTACAAGTAAATTCACGGCTTGATCCACGTATTCCTGAGTATCTTCGCCATTTTCTATTGCTTTTTGAACACACTCGACAAGGTTTTCACTAACGATGACGCCCATCGTCCGGTCAATCGCCGTGCGTGAAGCAGATAGCTGCGAGACAACATCGCGGCAATCTTCGCCTTCTTCCATCATTTTTAACACGCCACGAATCTGTCCTTCAATCCGCTTTAAACGATTTTTCATTTGATCGGTATAATCCATTTTTTCACCTCATTCGCTTCACTTATGCTCACATCATATACCCCTATAGGTATGTTGTCAACTAGATGAATTTGTCAAAATGTATATTACGATTGACTTATATTAATAAATGCTTATATAATCCTTTCTGGAGAGGTGATTCTTTTGGAAAAAGAAAAACATAGCATCGAGCAGCTGACGGCTTGTTTAAAACTAGTAGCTGATCCAACGCGCTTCCTGCTGCTAAAGCTCGTTGATCAAAAAACGTACTGTGTTTGTGAACTTGTTGAAATGCTACATATAAGTCAGCCTGCGGTTAGTCAACACTTACGCAAGCTGAAAGATTTTGATTTACTCATTGAAGAAAAAAGAGAACAGTGGCGCTATTTTTCGTTAAATAGAAACGCTCGCTATTACTCGATTATCCGTGAGCTCTTGGATCATAGTGATGATCAGGACGCGCGCTATTTACAGGCATTAGAAAAAGAAGGTCTAGCACGTTGTTAAGCGGGGGTTGGCCATGACAGATGTACTTATAGCTTCACTGCTATTTTTGTTGACGCTAACGCTTGTCATTTGGCAGCCGAAGAATTTAGATATTGGCTGGTCGGCTTGCGCTGGCGCGATTCTAGCGTTACTCCTCGGCGTAGTGAGCTTGACTGATGTTCTCGATGTTACCGGGATCGTGTGGAACGCGACCCTCACTTTTATTGCAATCATTATTATTTCCCTTATTCTCGATGAGATTGGTTTTTTTGAATGGTCAGCGCTGCATATGGCGCGGATCGCAAAAGGGAATTCGGTTCTAATGTTTATTTATGTCTGCTTACTCGGTTCAATTGTTGCAGCATTCTTTGCAAATGACGGAGCAGCCTTAATCTTAACGCCGATCGTCCTCGCGATGGTTCGTTCATTAAACTTTACGGAAAAAATGGTCTTTCCGTTTATAATTGCAAGCGGCTTTATCGCGGATACGACATCGCTGCCCTTAATTGTCAGCAACCTCGTCAACATCGTCTCGGCTGATTTCTTCGGAATTGGGTTTGTCGAATATGCGACGAGAATGATTGTGCCAAACTTGTTTGCGTTGATCGCAAGCATCGTCGTTCTCCTGCTTTATTTCCGTAAAAGCATCCCGAAACGCTATGATTACGCCCAGCTCATTGAACCAGAATCTGCGATAAAAGATCGAAAAATGTTTCGTCTTTCTTGGGTTGTATTAGCCTTTCTGCTTGTCGGCTACCTTGTCAGCGAATTTGTTGGCATTCCGGTTTCCCTTGTAGCAGGAATTATTGCCCTTTTGTTCTTACTCATTTCTCGCACAAGCCCCGCAGTAGAAACAAAGACGGTCTTAAAAGGAGCACCGTGGAACATTGTCTTTTTCTCAGTCGGGATGTACGTCGTTGTTTATGGATTACGAAACGTTGGCTTAACGGACGTACTCGCAGATGCCATCTTTCACATAGCCGATTACGGTCTGTTCGCAGCGACGATGGGCATGGGCTTTATTGCTGCGATTCTGTCTTCTGTAATGAATAACTTGCCGACGGTATTAATAAACGCCTTAGCGATCGCTGAAACAGACACGGCCGGGCTCACAAGAGAAGCGCTTATCTATGCCAACGTTATTGGGGCAGACTTAGGACCAAAGATTACGCCAATCGGTTCCCTTGCAACGCTGCTCTGGCTCCATGTGCTCTCAAAAAAAGGCGTCAAGATTTCATGGGGCACGTACTTTAAAACCGGCATCATTATTACGCTACCCGTTTTATTTATGACGTTGTTTGGATTGTATCTATGGTTACTAATCATTTATTAAAGGAGATGACGACTGATGAAGAAAACGATTTATTTTTTATGTACCGGAAATTCCTGCCGAAGCCAAATGGCAGAAGCCTGGGCAAAACACTATCTAGCTGAAGATTGGACTGTGTATAGTGCAGGCATTGAAGCGCACGGCTTAAATCCAAAGGCGGTTCAAGCCATGAATGAGGTGGGCATTTCGATTGGCAATCAGACATCGGATCTAATTGACCAGACACTTTTAAACAACGCTGATTTGGTTGTAACCTTATGTGGCGATGCTGCTGATAAGTGCCCAGCTACACCACCCCATGTTAATCGTGAACATTGGGGCTTCGATGACCCTGCCAAAGCGACAGGTACGGATGCTGAAAAATGGACCGTGTTTCAACGTGTTCGCGATGAAATTGGCGCACGAATGGAGCGTTTTAAGAAAACGGGAAAGTGAGCATGAGATGTTAACGAAAGGAGCCGATGTATGACAGATAAAAAACAGCCCCGAGTCACATTCCGTACACTCATTGAGGTACTGCTCATCTCAACTAGATTAGGCCTCACTTCTTTTGGCGGACCAATCGCTCATTTGGGTTATTTTCACCAAGAGTATGTACGCAGAAGAAAGTGGATCGATGAGAAAAGCTATGCTGACCTTGTCGCCTTATGCCAGTTTCTACCTGGACCTGCAAGCAGCCAAGTCGGCTTTGGTATCGGCGTAATACGGGCCGGTGTTTTAGGAGGAATAGTTTCATTTATCGGTTTCACCCTGCCCTCCGTTCTTGTCCTAATCGTTTTCGCCTTGATGCTGCAATCGTTCGACGTAGCCGATGCTGGCTGGATTCACGGCTTAAAAATAGTAGCAGTCGTCATTGTTGCCCACGCCATTCTTGGTATGGCAAAGAACTTAACACCTGACCTAAAGCGAAAAACCATTGCTTTAGCCGCGCTTGTTGCAACCTTAATGTGGCAGACGGCCTTTATCCAAGTCGGCGTTATTTTACTAGCAGCCTTTCTTGGTTATCTCATTTTCAAAGAAAAAAAAGAGGATAATCAATCAAGCATCGTCATTCCAATTTCACGTCGGTTTGGCGTCATCTGCCTTACGATCTTTTTTGGTTTACTTATTCTTTTACCTATTTTAAGAGAAGTTACTTCGTTTGCTTGGATTGCCGCCTTTGATGGTTTTTATCGCTCAGGTTCGCTTGTTTTTGGTGGTGGTCATGTTGTATTGCCCTTGCTTGAAAGAGAGTTTGTCCCTACAGGTCTTGTCAGTGAAGAAGCCTTTTTAGCTGGTTATGGCGTTGCCCAAGCCGTACCCGGGCCGTTATTTACATTTGCTGCTTATTTAGGTGCCGTTATGAATGGATGGACAGGAGGAATTCTAGCGACTGTTGCCATCTTTTTACCTGCCTTCCTTTTGATTCTTGGTGCCCTTCCATTTTGGAATGCGCTACGCCAAAACCGTAAGCTGAATGGCGCTTTACTTGGAGTAAACGCCGCTGTTGTCGGTCTATTAATTGCAGCGTTTTACCAACCAATTTGGACAAGCGCCATCCTAGCTCCAATTGATTTTGCCTTTGCTGCGGTTTTATTCAGCATGCTTGTTTTCTGGAAGCTACCTCCCTGGGTTATTGTGTTAACGGGAGCAATTGGTGGGGCGTTATTAGCAAGTGTTTGATTTGTTTGTTTTACATTAAGTCCTCCCTAGTAAGCTGTGCTTGACATTGAAAAAAGCAGAATCTCCCTTAAAAGTTTATAGGTAACGACACCAAAAACTAAAAAGGAGAGATTCTGCATCTTTACTAAGTGGTAAGAAAACTTATAGGTTTTTCAAGCACTTATGTTCAATTAGTGAATGGCGAATGGATCGTAAATTATGTTTCTTCTGCACCATTCATTACCACTTCGGCTTGTTATCCGACATCTTCTCAACCGAATATCCCCCATCCCAATTATTGATAACAATGTCAAAGTTTTGACTGGACGGATGCATAAAAAGTTCATATTGAATTCGACGTTCTCTATGTGATTCTCTCAAATAATTGATGTCCGTTCCTCGCTCAGAAACATCTCGTACACTTCTTCTGTTAAGCTCAGTCTCTTCATTTGTATACAAATAAATCATTCGATCATATAGGTGAGGATCGGTAAAAGCAACCGTCATCCCTTCTACATTTGTTATAGCGTTCTTTGCAGAGATGATCTTTTTTTCGCTCGAATCAAACGTCAACGAGTAAAAATCAAGTTGATCTCTAACCATTTGCAAATCTCGTTCAAGCACCTGCCAATTATGAGCATCTGGGTGGCAGCCCGTCATTTTGTCCCCATGGTTTTGCTCGTTATATGTATAATAAATGGTTGTATGCTTCCTAAGCTGGGACCCGATGATATACGGATCTGTATTAATATAATTTAGATTGCTATGATCCAGAAGCTTTATTAGATTACGCGCAAAAGTAGTCTTACCTGAAGCGCCATGTCCTGAAATGCCGATGATCATTGGTTTGTCTCTTTTGTTTATGTGACTCGCTACCGCTTGTAAGATCTCTTCCATTACTGCCTCCTTATTTAATAAGATTGATGGAGCTTTCTCGTTTTCTGCTTCTAGATTTCGTTCATTTCAATGAAGTACGGAGCTAAGTTCACTAAAACGGTTCATATCGCATTATAGCTTCCTGTTCTCCATCATACCCTTTCGCAAAATGAATTTAAGTAACGATCCATCATTTTTAATAAAGTTCATAGGCTAAGTACCTGCCAAGCTCTAGGTGAATACACTGGTCTTAGAAAAAGGAGTGAACGGTATATGAATTTTAATGGTTTCCCCCCTCAATATCAGTATAATCCTAATCAAGTGAATCGAAATTCACACGAAACAGCAAATAGCTTTAATGGATATACGTCACACCAAGCAAACGACTATCAGCAGATGCAGATGCAACAAACTAACAACGGACACTTCCCTCAAATGAATCAATCAAACCAGCAGCATACACAAGGAATGTTAAAAGACCAGTGTCAGCAAATGATCGATCACCATGTTGAATTAAACATGACAGATGGCCAGTCTATAGACGGGATTTTAACAGAAGTTCGAGAAGATGGCATTATGCTGTTGGTTGGTGAAAACATCCACCAAGAAGAATCCCGCCAATTTGGTGGTCGCTGGTACCGCCGGTATCGACCACGTTTTTTCCCATTTGGAGGCTTTGGGGGCATAGGCTTTTACCCGTACTTTTTCCCACCGTTTTTTTACTAAAGAAAGATCGTGTATCGGGTGCAACACCCGATACACTTTTTTGTTCTCCTCCAGAGTTCGAATATGATTAGGTCATACTGACACAGGGCTCACCTACTTATACTCGATACTTTCAGACAGTTGCCTGAAAAAGTTTTGCTCTTCTTTCGAATTTATCTCACACGATGAGCTCTCCTTACAGAAGAGCATATATGTAACGGCTACAACGTGTTTCGAATTCTTTGTTTCTATTAGGGCAAAGTATCGATTTGCCGGATTGGTTTTGGGCTCTTTTAGGACCGTATCTTTGCCATTTAGTTCAACGTGAACTTCTCCATAAGAAATAGTAAGATCATTACTGTCTTTTACTTCATAAGAATTTTTATAACTAAAATTTTCCAATATTCTACTTAAAGTAAGGTCCGCTTTTTCTTGATCCATCTCCCCAAAGTATTCAATCTGTATATGTCGGTCGAGAGTAGAATCACCAGTTGCTTCTTGATACAAGTTTAACATTTCATACGTTTCCTTGCTTTCAAACTGGGCAGGGTCTGCCGATAAATAATACCCCCCTGGAAACCACATCGAAAACTTCCCATTTCCCGACTCAAAGTAATGAAAACCTTCATCCGTTTCTATATTTTCATCAATAAAACCACTTGTGAAATTATCGCTTAAGGCGATATCGTCTGCTTGATTCATCGCTCGTGTTAAAAAGAAACCTCCGATAATGAAACAGATTATTAAGATAGAAATGAGTATGCCTTTTTTCAAGTTGTTCACACCTTTTCAATACAAGTGGATGTCTATTCCAATTTCATAGGCTTCCAATTAAAGCCCGCTTTTCAAGAGCATTAGCCTTCTGCAAAAGTTATATTACGATAGATTGTTTGAAAGAATTCCGCTTCTGCTTCATCATCGATGTTACACTTGGAACGATTCGAGCAGTTTAAACGATAATTTATCAAAATGTATTGCGTACCCTCCTGATCCTGTATAAACGCAAAATAACGATTTGCACCTAGGATGTCATTAGGATTAGATGTCTCTACTTGTTTTTCTACCATGTCTTGGTATGAAGCACCATAATGAATAATTCGATTGTCTATTTCCTCTGTTTCATATTGATTGTCAAAAGCAAGACCATCTAGCAATCGATTAAACGCATGATCAATAGAACGTTGTGAATCTTCTTTTTGATACCTAAGCTGTAACGCTCCTCTTGTATCAGTAGAAGTTTCCTTCTCAAAAAACTGCATCGCTTCATAATGAGGCTTACTTATATAGATTGAAGGATCTTCCTCCACATAATACCCCTCTGGAAACCACATCGAAAACTTCCCATTTCCCGACTCAAAGTAATGAAAACCTTTATGCGTTTCTACATCTTCATCAAGAAAACGACTTGTGAATTCATCGCTTAAGGCGACATCTTCTGCTTGATTCATTGCTCGTATCACAAAGAAACCTCCGACAATGAACAAGATTATTAAAATAGAAATCAGTATGCCTTTTTTCAAGTTGCTCACACCTTTGCCATTGCTCCTACTCATTAAAAACAATGTTTTCAATCACAGTATTGAAGAAAACATCTTCTTCGCTTGATTCTATCGAACATGAACTATCCTCGTAACAATCAATTCGATAAGTTAGTTCTAGCATTTGATCCGATTGGTTACTTTTGATTACTGCAAAGTATCGATTAGCAGGATTTTCAAGAGGGTCGCTAATAACTGTTTTCTTATTCTCCATCGTGACTAAAGATTTCCCTTGAAGTATTACCTTAGATTTTGACTCTTCCTCCTCATAATAACCTTCAAAGCCCATGTCCTCTAATACATTTTCAAATCTCAGTTGAGCTTGTTCTTTATCTACATCCGTTAAGTAACGGACTGTAATCGATTTGTTAAGTCCTTCCTCTTTAGATGTACGATCGAATAAGTTGTATAATGCATAGTGGTCTTTTGAAACGTAGAATGGAGCTTCATCTTCTAAATAGAAATGATTAGGAAACCACATCGAAAACTTCCCATTTCCCGACTCAAAGTAATGAAAACCCTCATCCGTTTCAACATCTTCATTAATAAAACTGCTTGTAAAATCATCGCTTAAGGCGATATCTTCTGCTTGAGTCATCACTCGTATCACTAAAAATCCACCGACAATGAAACAGATCGTTATAATAGAAATAAGTACGCCTTTTTTCAAGTTGCTCACACCTTTGCGATACAATCGGTTTTCAACTCACATTGTATCCGATTAATCTATCAAGCTCCGTCCCTCTGAATATATAGTTGTAATTAAATCGTCATCCTTTAACCTCACTAGTTCGTAAAGTGAACATTTTTAATAAAGGTATTGAAGAATAAGGCTTCTTCCTGAGAATGAGCATAACACTCAGTTCCCTCAGGACAGGTCAAGGAGTACCGTATTGTTACAAATTCATCTGCATCATTATTTATGATTAAAGCAAAATAGAAATTGTCAGGATTATTTTCTGGATCTGAAATAATTAAGTTTGATCCATCTAATGAAGTTGATGAGACTCCTCGATAAATCGTCTTATTGTCTTGTTCATCCTCTTCATAATGAGATTCGTAGCTGAATTCATTTAACATCTTCTCCCACATGATTTCCGCATAGTTTTTATTTCTATCATAGTAGGTAACATGGATAGATTTAACATAAGGAATGTCTTCTCCAGGGTCTTGAAACGCAAATAGCGCTTCATAATTACTCTTTGATATGTATAAACCTTGCTCATCATTTAACTGGTATTTCTCCGGAAACCACATTGAAAATTTTCCATTTCCTGACGCGAAGTAATGGAAACCTTCATCCGTTTCTATATCTTCATCAATAAAACGACTTGTGAATTCATCGCTCAAGGCGACATCGTCTGCTTGATTCATCGCTCGTATCACAAAGAAACTCCCGACAATGAAACAAAACATAAAAATAGAAATGAGTATGCCTTTTTTCAAGTTAATCACACCTTCGCTAGAGCCAATAGTATGAAGCCCATTAACCTGTCAAATTGTTTTAAAAGAAAACAATTCACCATCTTTCACAAACCAAAAAAGCGGCATTTATTTTCTACTGCCGCTTAATCATTACCATATATTAGATTTTGAAATATTCTCCAAAGAGCGAGTGAGTGCTTCTTGATCCAATTCTGTGTGCACATCATATTTTTGTTTCGCGTTGTCTGAAAGGGTATCGGCGATCCCTCTTGCATGAAGCATGTTTGCATTCTGAATAAAAAGTGCTTTTGTTTCTTCAGCAGCCGCAAGCTTGTTAAGCCGTTCGAGCAAGGCCTCCACAAACTCACCTTCTTGGTCAGCTAGGAGCGTATTTGCGTATTTCATTTGAGCTGTGCCAGTTGTCATCTGATCTTGAATTTGCTCTATTTTCGCGCGAGCTTCGCTTTCAAACACTTCTTCATCAAAACGAAATCGGTAATTACCCACATTTGGATTTAACCAGTCAAACAAGAATTCTCACCTCCTTATCGAATTAAGGCTGCCAATTCCTCATCTGTTTCAAAGAGGACATGCATCGTTTCTTTATAATCGGAAAGCATCGATTCCAACTCTGTAATTTCATGCTCGTATGTTTCAATAATCCAGTCAACATTTTCAACAGCAGCAGGATGAATGGGGTCAAATTCTTTTCTAAATGTCACCCCGACAGGCTTATGAATCGTGTCTTTGTTCCAGTTAAAGCCTACTTCACTCAAAAAAGCCTGCCAGTTAGATTCTTTATCGCTCATCATCGATTCAATACGCTCACGTTCCTCAAAGAACCGTTCGTGCATCTCAAATTGCCGGTATTGATAAAGTTTCCCAAGGGCCTCTCTTTTTTCTTCAAGTGCCCCCTCAAGAGCGCGCATTCCCCCAAAAAGCGTTGCAATATCAAGGCGAATATGATTGGTTGTACCCGGTTCAAGGCGATACGTCACCTTTTGAACATTCGGATCGTTGTATAAATCGATGAGAGATTGAATACTATGCAAGTCCATTTGGTCCATATGTACAACAATATCGCGCGCTTTCTCCCATACTGCTGTATTACTTAATACCATAAGCCCTTCCATAAGATGACTCATTCCAAGCGTACTAACTAAACGCGCCAGTTCGTCATCGGGAATTAATTGGATTGCCGCATAAGGATTGCTCTGGGCCGTTTCAATTATCTCCGTAATCTCCGCAACCGTCATCTCTTCACCCATCGCACCAATTAATCCCATAACGCGACCAATATGAGCATCATACATATACGAATCAGCTTTCGTTTTAATCCCTATTCCGAGATCAAAAAAGATTCCCAAACTGCCCCTCAATGGATCAAAAAAACCAGGGCCTGTCGTTGACGAATCAAATACATTAGGAAACTCTGGAGAATTCGAATCCCCAATATAGTAGATGTCGTTTCCGATATACAATGTATTGGGAATTGTTTGGGCATAAAGAGGTTCACCACGAACGCGCGTGTGGGAAATTACTTTTGCTTCATCTGCGTAGAAATCACGAGCGAGAAGTTCAAGATCTTCGGGTGGGATGTTTGTAACGTCGTCAATTGAAACCTCTATCGATAGATAATTAAAAAAATCTTCGTCAAAAAAGATCAGCTGCTTTAAATTTACTGGAGCATCATTTTGACCTCTCACATCTTGAAAATTTTTTTTCTGAAGAGCGAGACTAATGATCAAATGACCTCCGAGTGAATGTCCATCTCCATATCGCTCAATATTGTTTATTTCTTCTTCATTCAGATTAGTTTTCACACTATTTTCCACGGCTTCATAAAACAGCTCAGCGTCCACTAATTGATCATCAGCTACTCCTGTAGCAACACCTACACCATCATATACAATGTCTTCAGGAGAATCTAAGTCCATCTCAGTGCCTCTTGCTATATAATATATTTCTGTCCCATCAGCGGTGTCAATCTGGATCGCTGCCCCATCGAAACCTGAGTCATTTCCGATTTTCTTTGAAATACCCTCTCCGTTACTCGTGTAAATCTTAATATCTTCTTCTGCTATGTCATTAATATCGTGGTTTCTTAAAGCATTCACGACTGTATCAATATTGAATCCATCATCATATTGCAACTTTGTAAGCTCATTACGTATATGATTATCAAGAGAAGACAATCCATTCACACCTACTTTCTAAAAACAATATTTCTAACCAGATTATTGAAGAAACTCTCTTCTTCATTTGAGTCTATTGTACAAGAACTATCTTCCGAACAATCAATTCGATAAGTTACTTCTAGTAATTCATCAGATTGGTTACTTTTGATAACAGCAAAGTATCGATTAGCAGGATTTTCAAGAGGGTCGCTAATAATTGTTTCTTTATTCTCCATAGTAACTGTAGATTTACCCTTAAGTATTCCGTTTGAATTTATCTCATCATCATCATCATAAATACCATTGAAACCCATCTCTTCTAAAATATTTTCAAACCTAAGTTGAGCTTGTTCTTCATCTACATCTGTTAAATAGCGTACTGTAATTGATTTATTCAGTTCTCCCTCTTTGGATGAACGATTGAATAAGTTATATAATTCATAGTGCTCTTTTGAAACGTAGAAAGGAGCTTCTTCTTCTACATAAAAATGACTAGGAAACCACATCGAAAACTTCCCATTTCCCGATTCAAAGTGATGAAAACCTTCATCCGTTTCAACATCTTCATCAATAAAACTACTTGTGAATTCATCGCTTAAAGCGACATCGTCAGATTGATTCATAGCTCTTGTCACAAAAAAACCTCCTACAATGAAACAGATCGTTAAAATAGAAATCAGTATACCTTTTTTCAATTTGATCACACCTTTGCCAAACAATTGGATGTCTATGCCAATTGTATAGGAAATAATGAAATTGTTCTATTAAGAAAAGACTGAATCAAAAAAAGTGGACTTTAGCATGAAGCCCAATTGCTTATCATCGTGGTTTGACCATTCTTTAATATGTTTTTCAGTTAAGCCTATACCCTAAAATTGAAAAATTATTCCTACTTTATCCTTTATATTAAATAAACCTAAAGCTAATCTTGAAATCGAATACTTCTTACAACGGAATCAAAAAAACTCCTTTCCATCAAAACATTGCTAGAACAATCGACCGAACAATGAATCTCATAACTAACGGTTACATGTTGGTCTGTCTGCTGATTTTTTATTAAAGCAAAATACTGGTTAGCAGGTGTGTCGTCAGTTGGCTCTTTAGGCTTAGCTCGATTTTCTATTAATTCTACATACGATTTGCCAGAATAGATGTGTGTCTCGTCTGTATTGCTCACTTCATAATGATCATTAAATCCATAATCACTAATTAAAAGAGACAAATTACCATCTACCTGTCCTAGATCTCCCCCCTTATAATAGGTCATTTTAATTAACTTCTGTTCATCATCGTCAGCCTTTTTAAAAAGGTTTATTGTTTCGTAACTTTCTTTGCTCACATAAGACGGCTTGCCTTCTAAGATATACCCCTCAGGAAACCACATCGAAAACTTATCATTTCCCGACTCAAAGTAATGAAAACCCTCATCCGTTTCTACATCTTCATCAATAAAACGACTTGTAAAATCATCGCTCAAGGCGACATCTTCTGCTTGATTCATCGCTCGTATTACAAAGAAACTTCCGACAATGATGCAGATGATTAAAACAGAAATCAGTACGCCTTTTTTCAAGTTGCTCACACCTTTGCGATACAATTGTTCTATTACAAAAAGACAAGAATGAGATTCATTTTCTATCAATTCTTCTACTCAGTAAAATGAATATTTTCTATAAACTTTTCAAAAAATATCCTCTCACTGTTATCATCATAGCTGCATCCCATTGATTCAGGACATGATAATCGATAATTAAGTGCGATTATTTCATCACTATTTTTTGCTTGTATCAAAGCAAAGAAGCGATTAGTGAAACTTAAAGATGGATCTGTTTTTTTACCTTGCCTGCCCACAAGCTCATAATTAGATGCTCCATAATAAATAATAGCGCTCTCATTATCAATCGTTTCATATTGGTTATCATAACTAAAATCTTCTAACAAACGTTCTAACCGTAATTGGGCTCTTTCATTAGATATGTTGTCTCTATAGCTAATTTGAAAAACTCCTTTATAACCATTTTCATTTTCGCTTTCTTCAAAAAGATTAATAATCTCGCTATGAGGCTTGCTGGAATATTGAGCATGATTATTTCCAACATAATACCCCTCAGGAAACCACATCGAAAACTTCCTATTTCCCGACTCAAAGTAATGAAAGCCTTCATCCGTTTCTACATCTTCATTAATAAAACTGCTTGTAAAATCATCGCTCAAGGCGACATCTTCTGCTTGATTCATTGCTCGTGTAACAAAAAAACCGCCGACAATAAAACAGATTATAAAAACAAAAATCAGTACGCCTTTTTTCAAGTTGCTCACACCTTCGCTAAACGAATATCTATAAGGAAAGCCTGCTTTGTTCATAAACTATTGTTGGAGTGTTTTCTCACTCTGTATATTAAAAAGGTTACTTTTCAAGACGACTCGCTCACCTACTCAAATTTTATGCTTTTCAGTATAGTAGAAAACGTTTTTTCCATCTCTTTGTATGGTTCACTACAGTCTTCACCCTTCTCGCATACACCATTAAAACGGATTGTAAAGTAGCGTTCTTTCGTGGTATTCGTTACAAGTGCAAAATAGGAGTTAGGTGTATTTGCATTTGGGCTGCCATTCGTTACATCTGTCCCTTCCACTTCAGTGTATGAAGAGCCATGGTAAAAAACCATCGTTTCATTCGTGTCCTCTTGATACTCATTTTCATAACTTGAATCTTCGAGAAGATCGTTTAAAGCAAATTCAATATCCTCGGCAGACCTTTCTCCTTCATAGAAAACAACTATCGATTGTCTCAAATGATCATTTGTATTTGAGTTTGCAATGAATGATTCATACTGTTCTTTGGAGACATATTGTGCGCCTCGGTCATTTATTTTAAAATTCTCAGGCAACCACATCGAAAACTTCCCATTTCCCGATTCAAAGTAATGAAAACCTTGATCCGTTTCTACAGTTGTATCAAGAAATCGACTCGTAAAATCATCGCTCAAGGCGACATCTTCTGCTTGATTCATCGCACGTATCACAAAGAAACCTCCGACAATGATGCAGATGATTAAAATAGAAATCAGTACGCCTCTTTTCAAGTTGCTCACACCTTTGCCGAACAATTGGATGTCTGTTCCAATTGTATCGGAAATATCGGAATTGTTCTATTAAGAAAAGACTGAATAAGGAATTTAGACCTCTTCTGTTTTTCATACTGCCTTAACTGTACTTAATAATAAGCTAGTCAATTTAGCCAATACCCCAGTATTTGTTTTACCCTCATGCCACTAAGAATTTTTATCTCCTTTGCTTATGAGACTCACTCCTTCATATGAGCACAGAACTTTACTCTTCTCATCTCTCCAACAATAACCCTTCGATATGATTGAGCTTTCTCAGCGTTCGCTCAGCGTTATGCGTATGATCAGGAAATAATGTGGCGAACTCCTCATGTGATGACACCGCGATTACAACTCTTCCATTTTTATAAAAAGATAAATCCTCCGGCAACTTGGGCATGATCCACTGATATAGAGAATCAGACAGCTGTTTGATCACAAGCTTTGCTTCTTCCGTCGCTTTGTATTCGTAGACGAATGCCGTTGCTCCTCCTACTAACCGATTGCTTGCCCACTCTGACTTTTCGTTCATTTCAATAAGGTACGGCGCTAACTTCGCTAAGATCAATTCATATGAATCGATCGCTTTCTTCTTGTTCTTTCCCAGCATATCGTTTCGCAAAATCAATTCAAAACGATCCGAGACCTCGAATAAAACGTCTAACAGCTCGGAGTAAATTTCCCCTTTAGGTTCTTGAACAATGTCGAACATCGCATTCCCACCTCTTTTTCATTTTATTATAAATGTCATACAACGAATTGTTCAAAGAGAATTAGCCTGTTGATCTCAATGATAGCTGCAGTCAAACGTTTACGTTTAATGACTTTATCCTAACTCTAAATCTTAGATTAGGCGTTTCATTTTCCCTTGCTCGGGAACAGTTCTCTAAAACTGGTTTATTTTGGAGGGGTTCTTTTGAAAAAAATGACGACCGTTGTGCTGCTTAGCAGCTTAACTTTTTCTCTTGCCGCTTGCAGTGATGACGATGCATCGAACACTTCGGTTGATTCAAGCTCCAATGAAGAGGCAGGCACGAACATGACAGAACCTGTTGAAAATGAAGAGGATGACGAATCAACAGATGATCTTGACAACAATGAAACTGAAGACACCGATAATGAAAACGGAGCTGGAGAAGAAGATGATCCGTCTGAGTACAGTGAAGAACAGGTTACGGGGGAATACATCATTCATCTAGAGCGATCCGAAGAACTGCCGCTACAACTCTACTTCCTGCGCACAACTGATGAGATGACACGCGAACAGCTTTTGTTTGAATCACTTACTGAAAGTGATCTATCACAACGACAGCATTTCTCGAACATGACTGATTTTGCGGTCGAAGGAACGGTCGCTAACCTCTACTTTGATGAAGAGGATGTCTTGAGTATGGCTTCGACAGAATCGAATCAGTTCTGGGAGGTGCTGCATGAGCTTGGTTTCAAATACGGAATCAGTGAAGTAAATCTCTTTAATCAAGATGGGGAAAGAGGACTTACTTTTGCTGAGAGTATTTGGGAAGAACCGATTGCAATTGAGCCAGAACCGAACCGTGGTTATTATGTCGTTTCATTAGACAGCTCAAAGCGTGGCGAGAGCACGTACGTAAGTGGGATTGTTACAGAAGAATCGATTTACGGTGAAGGAGATGAATTGTTTTCTTTCGAGGAGACAATCGAAACAATGGCAACGATTGAAGCTGAGGAAGTGCCTTACTATTCTGGTATTTACGACGGTATAGAAATTGAAGAAGCAAGGATTGAGGGTGATCAAGCAATTGTTCGCTACCAGATTCATTCTGAGGCAGACCCAACGGAACAAGAACGAATCGATTTTGAGCAAGTTCTTCAGCTAGCTGCTCTAGACTTTCAAGTAGAAGAACTTCACCTTGTGAATGAAACAGATCAAGTCATTTCTGTTTTTCCGTTGTTAAAAGAATAACTAAGTAAATGAGTGAAAAAATGGAGGTATATGAATGTTATACAAAGAATGGGAAAACGAAAAACGCACCTTGCACTTATTAACGCAGATGTTAGGAAAGTACAAAGTCGCCTTGGCGCATCAAGAACCTCAATGGGAGCACATTATCCTCGACATTACCGTTCAAGGTGTTTCAACTGGGTTGCTTACTCATAAAGGTGAGTCATTCTCTTTATCCATTAATCTCATTCACCACCAGATTGAGATTGTTACAACAGAAAGAATGTTGACAATTCCACTCAAAGATGGTGTGACAATTAAAGAATACTACCACTTGTTACAAAAACATTTACAAGAAGTTGGCATAGACATACCGATTAACACGAGACCGCAAGAAATGGATACGACTACTCCGTTTGAAGAAGATACAGAACACCATCACTATGATGCAGATCGTTCAAAAAAGGTGCTGTCCTATTTCAAATTGGCGCATTCCGTCGAAACGACATTTCTTGCTCCCCTCAGATCGAGAAAAATCAAGCCTGGCCTGTTTTGGGGAACGTTCGATGTTTCTTGTGCCCTTGTATACAATGAACATCAACCTTTTCCAGACGATTCGAAAGTAATTGAGCGCGCTGCGTTTGATGAGCCGATGATTGAGTTCGGCTTCTGGTTTGGCGACGACAACTTCAGCGGACCGACCTTCTTTGTTCTCGGTTATCCATTTCCGACAATTACTTTCGAGTGTGCGCCACCATTTCCAGACGGCAGTTATTTTGATGAGACATTGATGGAGTTTATTTTGGAACTTGAAGATGTGAAAGGAGAAACCTCTACTAAGATCGTCAATTTCTTCGATCAGTCATACCGGATGCTAAAAGATTATCTCGACTGGGAGAACTGTGACCACTACCACCTTCCACTTAAGATGAAAGAAAACCACCAAGATTAGACGTAAAAACAGGTTTCCCAGATGATAGGGGGACCTGTTTTTTTCGACTTTAGAAGAGATGTTGGGAGACATAGTTCTCCTGATTATTATCGGTTTGGATTACGCTCAACAAAACCGCCTCCTTTCAATTCCCGAACTAGACGGCTCTATTTTTGATTGAAAAGGAAGGCGGTGACGCCAGCGGAAAAAGGGGCTCAGCCGATCCTCCGCGGCAAGCTTCCGCCTGAATTGGAAATCAAAACGCTCTAGATTTTGCCTTTATTTCGGTATTTAAATAGGGTTGCTTTATGCATAGAAACAGCTAAAACGCTTATATTTTTACATTTAATTTAATCATTCCTGCTTCCTTCGCCGATTTGAAGGCAATTAGAATTAACGGACCGACAAGAAAGCCGATAAATCCCATAAAGCTAACCCCGAGATACATCGCAATTAATGTTGCGAGCGGGGATAGACCAATTTGCACGCCCATGACTTTAGGCTCCACCGTTCTGCGAATAACGAGTAATACGGCAGCTAGAATGAGCAGCTGTACGGCCGTGCTTGAATCGCCGACAAGAAAGAGATAGAGAGCCCAAGGCGTTAAGACAACAATTGAACCGATTAATGGAATTAAATCGATAATCCAGATAACGACAGCCATCGTCAAAGCAACTTCAGGCGTAATAAATAAGAGTGCGATATAAGATACTATAAAGATAGGAATACTAACAATGAACTGGGCTTTTAAGAAACCAACGATGACGTTCACAAAACGCTTCGCCATAAACTCCACTTTCTCTCGCGTCTCTTCCTTCATGTAAGACGTTGTTATTGATTGGATCTTTGGCATCTCCAGCATAAATAAAAACAAGGCAATTAAGAATACAAGGAAGGAAATGAAGTATCCAGGAATGCTTGAGACGGCCGCTGTGATATAAGCAATTAAATCAAGCTCACTTACGCTTGCCCGCAGACTATTTAATGAGATCATCATTTGATTATTGATAGCGTTCACAATATCCCCCGGTACATTTGAGAAAAACGCTTCATAGGAAAGGACAAGCTGGAGCCAACCTTCATTTAGCTGGGCAATGTATGTTGGCACATTTTCATAAAATTCTAGTCCCCGAGCAATTAAAACAACCGTGAGAATGTAAACAACAAAAGCAAGAACGAACATAAACCCACTAAAAACAAGCGTTACGGCAATGGCCCTACTCACTTTTAAAAAGCGCATCACAACGTGAACCAACGGCACAAGCGCTAGCGCAAAGAAGAACGACAGAATTAATGGCAACGAGACAGGCAAAATAAAATAGGCAAGAATGAGAAGAACGAGTAAAACGATTGCGATTAAAATACGTTTACGTGTAGACGCTGCAAGCATGGTTCAACCTCTTTCTCATAGAAGATGCTGTACTACTTTATTTATATGAATCGTTTTTCCGATTTAATCCCCTCTCAATTAATAGATACAATGCTTTCGAGAACGTTTTAATTTTGCGTTCCTCTTGATACTTTTTTATTTTTTCAACAAGTGACTCCGGAAACTTAATTAACTTCGGAATGCGTTTCACATATACCCCTTCTTCAGATCCAGTTTTACGATGATCTTAGTCCTGTATTAACGCCTTGTCAATCACTAAAAAATAACGGGTCCAGTAAGTGGAGTTATTAAATATGAAGGAACTTTTTTTCTCCAAAATTAGGAGTATATACTTCTAAAAAAAAGCGTTGACTTCTTAAAAATACAAGAGTAATTTGATAGCTATATCTTGCCGAACACCATTTATGGAAACCAAATCGATTTTCTACGAGGAGTTAGGTAAAAACATGCGCAATCAAAAAAAGCAGTGTATTGTCATTGGCCTCAATAATTTTTGGGAGAGCATTTGCAATGAGCTTGCAAGACAAGGACATGGAGTCGTTGCTGTAGATATTGATGAGAAACAAATTGATCATTTCAAAGATGCTCCCTTCACCGTCATATGCTTGGACCCAACAGATAGCCATGTTCTTCAAAAGCTTGATGTGAATCAATTTGACTTTGGTGTTGTTGCGATGGGATCGGATATTGAAGCGAGCATTTTAACGGCAATCAATTTGAAAGATCTTGGTGTCCCTAAGCTATGGGCAAAAGCAAGCACACCACAGCACCGACAATTACTAGAGAAACTCGGCGTTGACCATGTTGTTCAGCCAGAAACGAATATGGGGGTCCGTATTGCTCAGAATATGCTTTCAGAATCCTTCGTTGATTTTATCTCATTGTCAAATAAATACAGCATCGTTGAGTTTATCGCGACGGAGCAATTGACCAACAAGACAATTGAAATGCTGTCATTAAAAAAACGCTATCACTTAAATCTCGTAGCTGTTCAGTCAGCTGATTCGATTAATTTCACTCCTATGCCAACTGACACAATTAACAGCGGTGATCTGTTAATCATCATTGGTTTAGATAAAGACATTCAGCGTTTCAGCGAGGCGGAACTATGATAAGCCGAAGCAAACTATGGCAGGCCAATCCACCACAGCTGCTTGCAGCGGGATTTTTAGCTGTCATTACAATGGGGGCGCTTTTATTAAAAGCCCCCTTCTCGCTTAAGGGAAACAACAGTCTTTCCTGGGTTGATGCTTTTTTCACAGCAACGTCGGCCACGACCGTTACTGGTCTAGTTGTCGTTGACACAGGCACGCACTTTACACTCATTGGTCAGACCATTATTATGATCTTGATGCAAATTGGCGGTCTTGGCTTAATGACGTTTGCCGTTATGATTGCCTTGCTGCTAGGAAAGAGAATTGGTCTTATCAGTCGGATTTTAATTCAAGAATCTTTTAACCAAACCTCTTTAGGAGGAATGGTTCCTTTAGTAAAGCTCATCCTCATCTTTGCTTTTTCGGTTGAGCTTATCGCTTTCGGGTTTCTTGCTTTTCGCTGGGTCCCGGAATATGGCTGGAAAGATGGCTTGTTTACAAGCGCATTTCATTCGATTTCTGCTTTCAACAATGCCGGATTTTCCTTATGGTCAGACAGCTTAACAGGCTATGTTGGCGACCCGCTCGTCAACCTTACGATTACGCTGCTCTTTATCTCAGGTGGGATCGGGTTTGTTGTGCTTGCCGACCTGTTCCATAAGAAGTCATTCAGACGTCTGCAGCTACACACGAAACTGATGTTGATTGGTACGCTGGCGCTAAATCTTCTCGCCATGGCACTCATTTTTGCGCTTGAATACGCCAACCCCAACACTCTTGGGGCTCTATCTGGCATGGAGAAGGTATGGGCTGCTTATTTCCAAGCAGTCACGCCACGAACAGCCGGGTTTAACACACTTGATTACGGGGCGATGACCGATGGCAGCATCACGTTAACAATGGTGCTAATGTTTATCGGCGCAGGCAGTGCATCAACAGGAAGCGGGATTAAGCTAACAACCTTTCTCGTTATTCTGATTGCGATGATCACGTACCTACGCGGTCGAAAAGAAGCCGTTGTTTTTAAAGAAACCATCTCAAGCACGATTATTCATCGTTCTCTTGCGATTACGGCTATAAGTGCCCTCTCGGTCGGCGGCTGCTTTTTTCTCCTCACGATTACGGAGAGTACGCCTTTTGTTGAAACGCTGTTTGAAGCTGTTTCTGCCTTTGGTACGGTTGGCCTATCAATGGGCATAACGGCTGAGCTGAGCTCGATTGGAAAGATTATAATTATGGTCCTCATGTTTATTGGTCGCGTCGGTCCCGTCACGCTGGCATTTGCCTTGGCAAAAACGGAAAGCCGAGACATCCGCTACGCAAAAGGAGAAGTATACACCGGATAAAAAGAAGGACTGCCGAGGGCAGTCCTTCTTCTTTACATCATCCTTGATCAATGCCATTTTTCTTATAGGCATACACAAAGATACCAAGTGCCCCAAGAAACCAAACAAGCAATACGGCGCTATCATGCAGATTCCATTGGTAGGCGCCATCGGAAGACAAGGATTCCGCTAAATTGGCCAGCACCCCTCCATACGTGTAATTTAAAATGTTGGCTAAATCTTCATTAAAAATGCGTAAAACAGGCGTTGCGGTAAGCAAAAGCAGAATGGGCGTACTCACTAACGACGCCTGCGCTTGGTTTTTCGCGTAAATCCCGATTATATAGCCGATAACGATGCTAATTAAGCTGGCCACTGTTGTAACAACAAAGTAGCTGCCGAGGGGTACCTCACTGAAAGATAGCCCACTTATCGGAACTAAAACCATATTCACCGTTACTAGAATGACGAAGGTTGGAATCATCGTGCCGATAAAATATTCCAGACCATTTACCGACGACGTCATCAACACCCGTAACGTATTCTTTTCTTTTTCTTCGGCAATTGGTGAACTGCTCATTGAAATACCTGAAATTGCAATATTAAAGATTAAACCAAAACTGAGCAAAAATGTATCCGTTGAAAACGGAACTCCCCCTTCGCCCACGTCAACATTTGGCATTAACTGTTTCATGACGACTACGAACAGAATTGAAAAGATAGGCGCAAACAAAATGGATAAGTTTCCGACGATTAGCTTTATTTTCAATTGAAGAATCGCATTGATTTTTCGCAGTGATACATTCATATCAGTTCCCTCCCTGTCACTTCTAAGAATACGGCTTCTAAATCCGGTTCACATGAGTGAATCGTTAAAATCTCATCGTTTTTCAGCCATTGGTTAATTTGTTCAACCGTGTCCGGCGAATGAGGCAGCACATGCTCAACCTCATTCGACAACAGGACGCTGTAGCGCTTCTCTTTGTTGTATTTAAGCGTTAACGCTTTAGGGGAATCATTCTCGACGATTAATCCGTCATTAAGCAGCGCAACGTGATCACAAAGCTTTGTTGCTTCATCCATATTGTGCGTCGTTAAAAAGATTGTCGTTCCGTTCGCTTTTAGCTCCATTAACAATGAGTGAATCGCTTCTGTCGTGACGGGATCAAGCCCACTCGTCGGTTCATCGAGAAAAAGCACTTTCGGCTCATGAAGCATTGACCGCGCCAGCACTAAGCGCTGCTTCATTCCTTTTGACAGCTGATTTGCCAGCTTGTTCTTATGTTCATACAATCCCATTTCTTTCAACAGCACATCAATTCGGCTTTTCTTCACTTTTAATAACTTGGCAAATGCCGTTAAATTATTGTAAACCGACAGACGCTCATACAAGCCACTGTTATCCGTTACAATACCAACATCCTCATAGATGCTTTCATCAATTTTCTCAACTGGATTTCCGAGCACAAAAGCTTGCCCAGAAGTCTGTGCCAGTTGGCCAGTCAGAATCTTTATTGTTGTTGTTTTCCCTGATCCTGAAGGACCTAAAAATCCAAAGATTTCTCCCTCGCTCACATGGAACTGAATGTTCTTTAAAGCGTGCTGTTTTTTAAACGACTTCGATAGCTGGTTCACTTCAATCACTCGTTTTCTCATTCGTCGTCACCCCTTCGATTAATTGGTTGCTTTGTTACTCTTAACGTTATCGAAAAAGCGCGGATTTGACGTTAAAATTCGTTGAACAGTAACGGGAAAACGCCGAATTGAACGAAAAAAAGGCTGAAATGATGCCATTTCACCCTCAACGGTACCTTAGAACTCCAATAATGTTTTCATTTCTTCTAACCGATTTCGCGACAGCGGCAATTTGTTGTTTGCTTGCCCTTTCAAAATAAGCGTATAGCTGTTTTTCGAGTAGCTAATCAGTTCAGACACGCGCTGCAAATTGACTAAGTACGAACGGTGGCAGCGAAAAAAACCAAAATGACTCAGCCTTTTTTCCAGCTCATTCATCGTTAAATCTGTCGGAAAATACTCATTGCCAATCCGAATCGTACTAACGCTATTAAGACTTTCTATGTAATCAATTTCATCCGGACTAAAGAAAATCGTTTTGTCAGCTGTTTTGCTCGCGACTTTATAGACATTCTGCGGTTGAAAATTCGCCGAGGTATCTTCAGTCTCAGACTTATCTTGTGCAATATCGACTTTCTCTAATCCGACAAACTGGTCGTAGCGATAAATGACGTTGCTTAGTAAAGCAAGCTCCTCTAAATAATGCGACGTAAACAAAATTGAAACGCCTTGCGCTTGAAGATGATTCACCGCTTTTAAATAAAGCTGTATCCCTTCATTCGATAAATTGCTTAAAGGACTTTGAATCAACATCAGCTGTGGCTCCGCCAAAGACATCCGTAATAAACTGACCCGTTTTTTCTGATCAAGGGACAAGTCTCGAATTTTCGTCGCGCGTACATCCAGTAACGAGAAAACGGCCAAAAGCTCCTCAAGTGACTTTTTTGCAGCTGAAATTTTGGCGAAGAATGTTAAATAAGAAGAAACCGCCAAGTCCTCATAAAGCCCATCTCTTGAAAGATCCAGCTGGACATGGTCCACTGATTTCTCGATCTTTCCGCTTGAAGGCGTCGTCTCTCCTGCTAGAAGCTTGAATAAGGTGATGCTTTCTTTGTTCGTCATCTTAATGCCAATCTGTGCTTTTTCCTCAATAACAAAATTCAAATCTTTCAAAATTGTTAGTGACTCTTCTTGTTTCATGACATGCGTTACTGTAATTAAGTTCAATGCTGTCACGTTCTTTCTGTTTAAGTATTAAAACCCGCTGTTCACTCTTACCGCATTGGCAATTACGAGCCCTATGAGCCCCCAATAAACATAGGACCTCTTTAATCCAAGATGATAACACTTTATCGCTTTAAAAACCAAAGCCAACATAAACGTAAGATGAAAAATCCAGCTGCCGTATGTCATAAAAAAGCTCTCAGACCCGTAATGAAGATGCAATATAACGTAAAGAATCAAACTCACGAAGAAAGGCACCCATGCTAAAACCTCTATTCGCCACCAGAAATCTTTGTTTGCAGACGTAGTTTCTGAACTCAATTGATCAACTCCCTAAATGGTTTCCTTGTTCAACCATTTCCCGGGAAACATCCATGTAAACCAGTGAATCTTAAGAACACTCTGGCTCTACTCTTGCTCCACTGTTTCCAGTCGCGTTATTTGCCGAACCGAGTTAATCCAATACGGCCGCTTGAAGTAGCACGACTTCCCAAACTTAAAGCAAGTGAAGCATTGTCTACGTTAAATTTATTAAACTTGCTACCCCAAAATAAAAACCTGGTATAACAAATAGCACTATAATGACGACCACATTTATTTTATCCTGACGTGAAGGATTGTCTCTGATGACGGCAATCGCTAAAAAGCAAAACAAAACGGCCATAAACAGAAATAAGACGGGTTCGCTCCACCCAACATCATCTAAAATAAAACGCTCGATGATGTACCACACAATTATTATTAAAACGAGTGGTCTTACTAACTTAAACATACGACACCCCCATTCCATGTATAACATCTAGGAAGACGCGAGGCAAGAGCATGAGAGGCTCTGTTTCCTCTCACATTCTAATTGAACCTAGAATGTTGTAGATAACGATGGTTCACAAGATGAATGCCCCAGCGGCAGTTGTTGATCTCCAATTCAGACGGAAGCTTGCCGCGGAGGAACGGCTGAGCCATCGCAGTCTTCGTTCTGCTTGTCTCACCACGCCCCTTTTTCCGCAGGCGTCACCGTCTTCCTTTCCAATCAACGAAATTCATTGCTATCTTCAATTAAAACAACCAGCACAAAGTGGATAAAATGACTTAAAAACAGTTCATTCAGGTAACACTTCATCAAGCGTTTCCAACATCAATCGGTTCATTCGATCAACTAACTATTTCCGTTCCAACAATACCTTTTAACACCTGTGCTAAACCCTTGGCATACATGGTACAAAGAAATCTAAAAAAAGATGTAATATCTATTCGCTTTATTCAAACCAGTTTTTTCTGCATGTATCTAGTTGAATAGATCCTACGATAAATGAAGAGATTGTTTTTCGATAGCGAAAATATTTTTGCTATAATACTAACAGTAAGAATAATCTTGCTAGGAGGGCTCTTTTTATGAGTAAAAGAATTTGGGATACACGTGTTTTAGATGAATATGAGCTTGACCCTCTAATGGAATCATCAGTCAGTTATGTTGAAGATTATTTTCAAGTGAAATTGCCCCTATCTTATATCAATTTATTAACAGATAAAAACGGCGGCTATCTATTAAGGAACAAATACCCATTCTCACATGAAGAGGAACATTTAGATGTTGATTATCTGTTTGGCGTAAGTAGTAAGAAAAGTGAAGGTGTTTTACAAACAGGCTATTATTCAAATGAATGGGGATTGCCTAAAGGGATAGTTTTAGTGAGTGGCGACGGTGAAAGATGGGTCGGGTTGGATTATAGAGCCGTAAAAGAAAACCCAGCTGTTATTTTTATAGATGTTGAATTAGAAGTTGAGGAACGTATAGCCGTTTCGTTTGATTCATTCATTGAACAATTATACAGAGATGAAGAGAGCACATACATAGAAAATATAGCTTTTGAAGACGATCAAACTGAATTTACCTACAAAGAAGGCGAAAAAGTATTCTCAGGCAACAATATAGGTAAGATTGGTTTCGCTGTTCTTCATTTCAGCAACACGGATAGTGATACGAATTGGTTTCTAAATCAACTTAATAAACTTGCATCTAAAAAGAATGAGTTTATCGTACAAGATGCTGCAGAAGCATTATATAAAATTGTTGATAGTCGTTATGATAATAACAAAGAAATTGATAACGAATTAATTCAACAAATTCTTGATAAATTCAAAATTCACTTCGACCCCGCAATAAAAAAATACGGCAAGAAAATACAGAAATCATTTGATAAAAAAAGCAAAAAGTAGTCTATTGCTTACTTTCTTTTATCCATTTACTATAACGTGAATAGATTTGAAAGCCTCCCCATCCGTATATGATGGCAATCAATAACAAGATACCAACAGAAAGACCATCAAATGGATAGAAAATATTGACAGTTGATCGGGCGAACTGAATTGTTATTACTATAATTACTGCTAAAAATGAACCAGAAGCTATTAGGTGAGCTTCTGGTTTATTTTTAAAAACAATGGATTCTAAGACAAACCTCATTACAATAATCACCATAAAAAATGCTATAAACGAAAAATCTATTTTAATTCACCCTTTCGCGTCAATTTATGATTTGATAAGCAGAATCATTTACGTTGATTTCCTCCATATAGGTATAAAGAATATACTATTTTTGATACTCAAAATCACAATCGCATAAACCATTATAGCAAGTCCGTTTATGTTTGTTTCGAAAGGCAATATCCCATATAAGAAATAAGAAAAAACATATATTAAATCAAACCAAATAACATTTTTTGAGCCTGATTTTCTATTGAAATAATCCCTTGATGCGATAAATGTTAATGTTGCACCAATCAAACATAATGCGCCCCACCAAACGGTTAAATACCATTCTGGAAGTTGATAGGAGGACGGATCAGAAAAAGCCCCAATATAACCTAAAAAGCTTATTAACATAAGGATTCGTCCAAAGACAGCTGACAGTTGCATTTTTATATCTTTTTGATTTTGCTCCATTTGCTTTTCTGCGTTCTTTTCTTCATTTATATAATTTTCGGGAGATACGATTTCCTTAACATCACATTCAAATAAATCAGCTAATTTTAGGAGATTACTTGTTGAAGGTTTTGATTGATTCGTTTCCCATTTCGATACTGCTTGTCGGCTAGTCCCCAGTTGTTCAGCTACATATTCTTGAGATAACTTGAAGGATTTTCTTTTGCTGCTAATCGTAGAACCTACTGACAACATACAACACTCCTTTTTTCATTATGCTTAATACTTTATTGTTTTTAGTGGTTGCATGCCACCAACTATTCAGCAACTAATAGTTGCAATGGTCATTTTCTGATTATCTATCATAAAATCAGAGCGATTTTCTTGAAATGAGATCTGAGAATAAGCAGCAGATTTAACGTATTATTTTCTAGCTCATCATCTTCATGCACCTCACACCCGCCATTTTATCGCAGATCTGAATGAAAATGTGGTCACTGTCTGATTCTCTTGATTTTCTTTTAAGAACCTTGTATGGTAAGTGGAGCTTATGGAAAGGAGGATTGTTCTAAATGACGCACTCAATTAGATTACGCCAAGAAACATTGATTCAGAAATAATGTCATTGTTCAACCGCTCTGTTTTTTTGAAACAGAGTAAACGGGAGTAGTCTGCACATTTTTAACAATCTTCTACGTGAAGAAAGGCAGAACGTAATCTGCCTTTTTGTTTTTAAAGAGAACTGCTTACGCTACCGGGGAAACAATGTTACGACAATTGATTAAAACCGGAGGAATAGAGAAATGAAAAAAACATTTATTGAACTTGCGCAAAAGCATGGATTAAAACTGGATGAAACGTCACTGACTGTTAATGAATCAGGCGTTGATTTTCAAGTTGCACACGGAAGCGACAGCAACGGCTCTAACTGGATTTTACGCGTCCCACGTAGATCCGAATCAATGCGACACGCTACACAAGAAAAACAGGCATTAGATTTCATAAAAAAACAGGCAAGCTTTGAAGTTCCTGATTGGACAATTTTCTCAGATGATCTAATTGCCTATAAAGAGCTCGGTGGGGCTCCCGCGGCCACAATTGATTTGGAGCAGCAAGGGTATGTCTGGACGTTCGATGAAAACAATGCGCCCGATAGCTACCACCGCTCTCTTGGAAAAGTGCTTGCCGAACTGCATGCGCTAGATCCAAAGCCATTCAAAGACATTGGCGTGGGTTTTCTTACCCCCTATGAGCTGCGAACAACGATGAAAAAGCGCATGGATCGAGTTAAAGAGCGTTATGCGATTAACGCTAAACTCTGGGAACGTTGGCAAACATGGCTTGGTGACGAGTCTTACTGGCCTACTCATGTCGGCGTGACACATGGTGATTTACACCCCGGTCATATCATTACCACACGCGATCATTCTGTCACAGGGCTAATTGACTGGACTGAAGTTGGTGTCGGAGATGTCGGCGTTGATTTCATGTCTCATTACTTGCTCTTTGGAGAAGACGGCCTGACCAAGTTAATTGACGCATACGAACAGGCAGGCGGACAGACATGGCCACGAATGGCTGAACACATTAGTGAACTCTATGCAACGAGCGCACTTACCGTTGCCGAATACGCAGAGGTTTCCGGCTTAAAGGAAATGGAAAAAGCCGCCAAGCAGATGCTTGCAGGAGAAACTAACTAAACGACTTAGAAACGACCACCCTAATTGGGTGGTCGTTTTGTCATTTTCCAACGTGTAGGTAAGAAGCATCAATTTCAATGAAACCGATTTATTCCCTCAAAGAATGTTGATAATCTACTAGTATGAGAGGGGGCGATTTTGCTTGGCTTATACGTATCGTGATATGTATACACGAAAACGATTACTGAATTTATATGTTTTTTTCTCGGTCTCGTTGCTCGCTCGATTTTACTTATTTCCAAATGACGATTCTTTAGCATCGATTGTCGCACAAACAGTATTCGCTACCGCTTTTATGTCTCTGTTTCCCGTTTTTATGAGTGAGAAAGAAGACCAGAGCGAATGAGCGGAGGTTACGTTTGTAAAGGTTTCTTATACTTTTCGTCACATCGATTGAATCTCCCACAGGTCTTTGTTATTCTTATCTCACCTTCCCCCTTGCTGGAAAGGTGATTAGACCCCCGTATGACCCCACGGGAGTCTCATTGTATCCTTTTTGCCCCTGCTTTTTAGCAGGGGCTTTTTTTAATGCCAAAGAATTTCGCATGAAAAAGAAGCCCATCTCTGGACTCCTTCATACTTATTAAATTAATTCTAATTGCAAATTCAACGTTCTGTGAATTGAAGCTCCCCATAACTAGTAGACTATTAAATTAATTATCTTTATGCTGATAAAAGAACTTAACTTATTTGAATTGAATATATGCTAGTTTTTAAATTTAAGGTAGAATAGTAGGTAAGTAAAAATAGGCTCAGAGGTTAAGTGGCACTCTCCTGGAAAGGAGGTGTTGCTAATGTCTACTTATGAAGTGTTAACCCTAATAATAAACGTAGTAATTGGTGCAGTTGCGTCTATCCTCTCATTAATTACTGTTATAATTATGATCATAACACTTCTAAATAACGACTAATAACCCTCTGAGCCTCGAAGCTGAAGGGTTATTAGTGTACGAGTAATACCAAAACACTTAACTCTGATACTTTTTTCACCTGATTGAGGCCGCTAACCTTTAATCAGGTTTTTTATTTTGTCAATTATATTTTACAACAAGAAAAAAACATTGACAACCCCTTTCGTATTTCACACCCTACAGCGGACTCGATTCTTCGACTTCGCCATCGTAATACACATTGTAAAAGCCGACCGTGCCGCTACCTCCGCCTTCAAGTAACTCTTTGCTTTGCGCTTTTAATGAATAAAACGTCTTACCAGATTCATCTTCATGCAACATGCCATCACTGCTAAATAGCAGATCATCATTAGCTAAAACATGTTCAGCGTATAAGATCGCTCGTTCTGGTTGGAAGGATTTCGCTTTGTATTCTTCTAGCAGTACCGTCCATGTCTCTGTACCAACTACGGCGTCCTGCGTTAATCCTTTTTCTCCTTGAAGCGCTTTAAGCTGTTTCGCTGTATCTGCTCCAAATACACCATCTACATCTGTTTCATAGCCAAAGTGTACCAACATCGTCTGGATAAACTCAACTTCGTAACTCTGGCTTCCTTGTGTCACAGTTGGCTGTTCTTCTGGCGCCCAGTTGAGCAACGCATCAAAATCTGCCGGGATCGTCTTGATTGATTCTTGAACCTGTTCACTGGTAGAGGCTGCGTCTGTTACTTGATTCGGAAAAGGTGCAGCTAGTAACGCAACCGCAGGAACTACCGCTAATAATTTCTTCTTCATCATAACTTCCTCCTCATTTTTTGTGAACTATACTCTTGTGGATAGCACGCTCACAAAGAATGAAACCTGTTATTTTGCATAAACACAAAAACGGGCGTTATGTACTATTTTTAAGACAATCGCTTTTTTCTACATTTTTGAAGGCAAGAAGAATGCTGGGTTTTTTATGGAAAGCGAAACGTGCTTAGCAGCATTTGTTTAGAGAGAAGAAATCGGTTCATCTTTTTTTCGGTATCTTAAAAAGCTATAAAAGCCAGCGGCAAGTGTTACTGGTAGACTCATAAAGAGTACGAATATACCTACGACACTATACATAAATCCCTCACCACTATTCCGATTTAGGAGATGGACGTTATGACCGTGTTCCTCGATTTGTTGTTCCAAGTGTACTGCACCTATTTCTTGGCCTTTATTGCTAAATGACGGTGACACAAGTACCATCGCAATCGGAATTAAAAATAAATAAAATATGGTTCGTTTTTTCTTTTTTCTCAAGACTAAATAGGCTGGGAGAAGAATTAACAGACTCAGTGAGAATATAAACAATAACATAAAGCCATATACAATAACTATTTCCATAAACCCTCCATCTATCTTTACCAAAAATCATTACTGTACTTCATTTACCACTGCAACGTACTCAAGAATGACTCGATATCGGCTTGAATCTGCTCTTGATCTTTTCCAAGCGTCATTAAGTGCTTTGATTGAGGATAGTTGTTCACGCTCTTCTGATCAGTCGCCACACGATCAAAGATGTACTCCGCACTGTCTTTGTAGAGCGTTTCATCAAGTTCTCCGTACATGATTTTCATCGGCACATGGATAGTTGAGAGCCCTTCCATTACCTTATTGATGCTTTCTACAAACGCTTCTAACCCATCAAATGGCTGTTTTTCAAGGTCTTTTAATTCAGCTTTGATTTCTTGTTCTGTTTTGCTCTCATATTGTTTATAGGCTTTCGCAAATTTAAAGACGCGATTTTTTAAAGCAGCAAGGTCACGCTTATGAGGTACGGACATTGTCACAACACCGTTAACCTCAAACTCTTGTGCGACGCGTAAGGCGAAAATTCCACCCAACGACACCCCCACAACCGCAATCGATTCATGCCCCTCCTCTTTCAAATGGAGGTATCCTTCTGATACACTTTCCCACCAGTCTTCTGGACCGGTGCCAAACAATTCTTCAGGAGGAAGTCCATGCCCCTTGTAAACCGGGCAGTAACAAGTGTAGCCCTTCTCGTTCAAGAATTTCGCTAACGGCTTCATATCCCGAGTGTGACTGGTAAAGGAGTGAAGTAATAAGACGGCTTTATCTCCACCTTTTAAATAAACCGGTCTTGGCTTTACAATTCTTGCTCGCACCGAAGCACCTGCTTTCAATTAAATTATTGCTCAAAAAGGAAAGAGCTTTTTCCGGTTTAACTTTCGTATAGCTGCTTTTAGTTCTCTCAATTTCCTTAGAATAACACACTAAATTTCGAGCCTCTCCCTATTCTAACGTAAACTTTTTAATCGTTCAGCATCTGCACTCATTTATTTTTTTCGTTATTTTTTAATTGAACAAGTATTTTAATCTGCAGCAAGATTATGACTGGCAGGAGTAAAATGACTGCAGCAAGTATATTGTCACCAAACATAATGATTATAAAGTAGCCAACTAACAAGCTCATCAAAATTTGACCAATTAACCTAATAATCTTATCTGCTTTGTTCATCTTTACTAACCTCCTATAGTTGCTAATTTGAATGACTTTTACCCTTTGTTAAGCCTAATTACACATCTAAACCCTTTTACCAAAAGAAAAAATGCTTTTAAGTTTTGCTCACTCGGGTATGGAATAAAAAGGGAGGATGACAAAATGAGGAAAACAGTGACGGCTGCTGGTCTTCTATCTGCCTCATTTCTGTTCGTTGGCTGTCAAAATGGGCAGGACGAGATGACGGAGGCTCCGGAAACAGCAAACGGACAAACAGGTCCAGCAGATGAAAGTCAGCTAGAGGATGAAAACGAAGCGAATGACGATGAGACTAGCAGCGATGAGGAAACGGACGATGACGTTTCAAGTGGTGATGATTCGACAGATGAAGAAAATGGTGAAAACTCAAATCCGTACAGTGGGACTCAAGTACAATCAAGTTATCTAATTGACACACATCTTGTTGAAGCCGATATGGGCGACACGATCGAATTTTTAACAGCGTTTTCATTTACACGGGATGCAGATCAACAGCATTCGCATGAAGAGAATATTGAGATGTCCTTGATTGATGGTGATCCTTCTGAGCAGAATATCCTTGATTCTTATGCAGACATCTCGCTTGAGTGGCCTGAACTCCACATCTATTTTAATGAAGATGGGAATGAGCTTTCGCTAACATCTGCCGAAATGATGATGTTTTACGACTCGTTGTTTGGCATTAGTGATTTATATGGAATTGAAGAAATTTCATTCTTTAATCCGGATGGGGAAATCGATATTAATGTGGGCGAGCGCTCTGTTAATGAACCTTTTGATGTTGGTGAAGAAAGAGGATTATCACGCGGTTATTATACACTCTATGACGAAGAGCTAGAGCAAACATTGTTTTTATCAGGGGGTGATTTGGAAGAACCAGTCACGAATGAAAGGGAAGAACCTTTTTCTTTTGAAGAGACGTTAGAAACGATGAAGACTGTTGAGCAAGAAGATGCCTTCTACTCCTCAGCGATGGTCGAGGGCATTGAAGTGCTTGGTGCATCGATTCAAAACGGTGTCGCTTCCGTTCAATACACAATGGATGAAGAAATCGTAACAGAAGCAGATCAAATTGTATTCGAAAATGCCATCCAGCTCGCAGCCCTTGATTTTCATGCATGGGAAGTGAAATTACGGAATGATACGACACAGGAAGTCGTTACGTATCATTTGGTTGGTCAATAAGAATATAGCAAATAGGCTCCTTTAAAAGGGTGCGCTATTTGCTTTTTGTTTTGGCTATCTTGTTCTCTCCATTGATTCAACGAGCTCGATCCCGATTGCCAGCGCTCCGAAACTCATTTCTTCTTCAAGTGAATAGAACTTGTAAGTTGCCGTTAACATTTCTTCTAATGTCCAGCCTTCGCTGTCTAACAAGCGAAAATCGATCGCGAGATACATTTCTGAGAAGCTTTTGTAAGATTCCAGTTTCGTAACAGAACATAGAAAAGATTCTTCTTCATCATCTTCTAGTAAGAATCTTATCTGGTCTCCTAATCGAATCTTGTTGACTAAGTCATCATTTAACCTCACTTCAACCGTCTTACCTTTGTTGAGAATGGATCTATATGGAACACTGTATATAGTCAAATCATGTATCATTCGTCTAACTCCGTTTCCAAATGATTGTTTTCTAATTAATCAGCTACTCCTACTCATCAACCTATACACAAATCCAACAATCAAAAAAATCAGCCCGATGATCGCGAAAAAAGCAACGGCCACCAAAAAGCCCATTCCACCCCAAGAGCTTTCATTACCAGTTGGATAATAAATCAAAACAAACAGAAATATCAGTCCACTTAATAATACGGAACTAATGCCAACCCAGAAAGGCGTATTTGATTTCATCATGCATCCCCTCCTTCTTTAATGTGAAGGTCCCATTAAGTTTGGAATAAAGACGTACAAAAACAAGTAATAGCCTAAAGCGCCAACTAAAAAGCCTAAACCAATCACCAGTAACGCCTTTGATTTCGCTTTCATGTTAATCACCTCTCTTATCAGGGTAACATAAGTATGAGCGTCCAGCTGGGAAATGAACCCCAGTTAGCCTAATCGATCGCCGTTCTTCACATTTTGTTCTGGTTGAATTAAAACAACGCCTTGTTCCGAGTACGTACCCATGACGAGCACTTCTGATGTAAAGCCAGCAATTTTCATCGGCGGGAAGTTAACGACTGCCAGAACTTGTTGACCCACAAGCTGCTCAAGCTGATAACAATCGGTTATTTGAGCGCTGCTTTGTTTCACACCTAACTCTTCCCCAAAATCAACCCATAGTTGATAAGCTGGTTTTCTTGCCTTTGGAAAATCCTCTGCTCTAATAATTTCTCCAACCCGCATGTCGAGTTTCTGAAAATCTTCTAAACTTGCCATCGCAAACACCACCAAAAGAAATTGAATGTACATTTACCTTATCATATTGGTAAGACAAAAACCTCTCGCGGATTGTAGCACGAGAGGTGTGACTTTGTTACGGTGTTTTGTTTACTGATGCATCATAGATACCGTCAATGGCTGTTTCAAGCGATTGATTAAATTCATCTTCTGTCTGCTTGGCATTTAAATCTTGGCTTAATGCTCTTGAAAAGCTGGCAATTAAGCCTTTATTGTCCTTCAATTTGCGGTTCGCTTCATCGCGAGAATAACCACCAGAAAGAACGACAACTCGGACCACCCGCTCATGATCTACAAGCTCTTGATAGAGACCTGGATTGCTTGGAATCGTCAGCTTTAATAAGACGCTCTCATCATCCCGAAGTAGATTTAACTGAGTTAACAGCTCTTTCTTTAGAATTTCTTCTGATGCTTCTTTATCGGCGCTATGAATATCCACTTCAGGCTCGATAATTGGTACAAGACCAGCGGCAATAATCCGCTTGCCAATTTCAAACTGCTGCTCGACCACTTGCTGAATCCCGTCTTTGTTTGCCTTTTTGATGACTGAGCGCATCTTTGTCCCAAAAACGTTTCGTTCAGTCGCCCGCTTTAACGTTTCATCCAAATCATCAATGGGCTTCATTAGCTGCACGCCGTTTTTCTCATCGACCAAGCCTTTATCGACTTTTAGAAACGGAACAATCCCCTTCTGATTTGCAAGATAGTCGCTCGTATACTCACCGTCAATTTTCCGGTCCATTGTTTGCTCAAACAGGATCGCGCCAAGAATTTTATCCGAATGAAACGCTGGCGCTTTGATAATCCGCGTCCGCATCTCATGAACTAAATCAAACATTTCTGCATCCGTTGTATAAGCCTCTTTCGTTACACCGTAATCTGCCAACGCTTTAGGCGTGCTGCCTCCACTCTGATCAAGGGCTGCAATAAACCCTTTGCCGTTACGCATTTTTTCCATTTGTTGTTTCTTCATCGTGACATTCTCCCTTTCCATTTTCGTCTCCACTAGCTTGTCCAGTTAATGACATTTTCAGTAAAGACGAAAGAAGTATCTACTTCATTCTGTACCCGGGAATTGTTTCAGTCACACATGAATTAAGAACTTAATAGCTGTGCCACAGCTTTACGAATAACCAAGAAAAGGTCAAGAACAGAAGACGTGCTTTCCACTTGATCAACCCGTTCCTCCCATTCATCGCGTATCACTTTCTGATTATGACTAACAAAATCGCCTTTTTGTGGTTCCTCAAATTCGAATTGAACCCGGAGTGACCGGGTAAACTTAAACTGTGCTGAAGTCATCACTTGGAAATGGATGTGCGGCTCAGATGAGTTACCGCTATTCCCGCATGTAGCAAGGTTCTGTCCTTGCGCAACAGCATCTCCCTCACGCACGACAAACGAGTCGCGCTTAATGTGGGCAATTAAGCTATATTCCTGATTTGCATGCTCAATAACCATGTAATTCCCTAACAGGTCCTTCCCTTTAAAAACGCCTGGGATGTTATCCTTCTTGCCGTTATGTATTTGGACTACTTTGCCGTCAAGCGGAGCGACAACGTCTTGATCAAACGCATAATACTCTTTGTTTTGTAGTCCTTTGTTTCTAAACGAGCTTCTGTTCCGAACTTTAACTAAATCAAAGGCATATCGTTGATTTTCCAGTTCATAGTGGTGATTAATAAACTCATTCGTTCCACCCCAAAACACATACCACTCGCTATTAATCGGCATTTGATAGACATTTTTCGTCTTGTTCTCTTCCAGATCTTCAAGGTTCGAATAGCGCTTAACATAAAGGCTGGCAATCTGACCCTTATCATCAAACGACACGCTAACCGCCATTTCTTTACGATCATCAAGCCAAACAAATTGAGTAATTCCCCGCAAGCTCCTATTTGATTGAAAAAACTGATAGCTATTTACCTGTTCATTAAGCCCCCTACCTAATTCGCTAAACTTCTCCAACGAAACAATCTGCTTAAATGATGCATGTGTTTCCGTGTATATCAGTTCAAATTCCCCGTCAGTCAAAAGCTCAATAAATGTATCCGGCGTTACTTGACGCTCCAATTTAGTAGCCCCCATCTTGTTTTCGTCTTCTACGTTTCTTATCTAGAAAGGTTTCATTACTATTCGTATTATTCGGTTTGTCACTGAGGATACACACTGACAAGTTTTCCAAGCTCTTTAGCTTTGTCGAAACGTGCGATAATCAATTCTAAAGTTTTCTTTATAAATGATTGTTTTTACAAAAAACAGACTTATAGTAAAAGTAGTAGCATTAAAAACGAATGTATCGCAAAGGAGATTATCATGCACAAAATCAGAAAGATTGATTACGTCATCTTTTTTGTTTTAACGTTGTTGTTTTTTTCCTTTCAGTTAATGGCTCCTCTTACGATTGGGGCCGTAATCGGCGTGATCCTCTTTTCTCTCATCAGCGCAGCGTTTTGCGGCACGGTTACGAACTTGATTAGCTTATTATTCGATCGAAGAAAAACATGAGGTGACAACAAATGCTTCTTTATCAATCCATTTTTTATAACTTTTTTAAAACCATTGGCTACCTCCTTATTGCTATAGCTATGTCGATTCTGGTTGGAACGATTTACTCAGCTCTTTTGCTTATGACTAATGGTGCCTTTCTCGGAATCTCTTTCTGGGATCAGGCCTTCATGGCCGGTTATTTTCTGTCTCCACCCTTTATTGTTGGAACCTTAAGTTACCTTGCTTTCCATTCTTTTATGAACCGTGGAAAAGGAAAAAGTCTTATGCTTGCCATTATCTTATCAGTGCTAACAGTAGGAATTTTGTTTTGTTTAGAGAAATAGGAGCTATAAAAAACCACTGCCGAGTGCGGCAGTGGTTTTGTTCCATATAAGAGGACTTGTTCAGACAAACCGACCTTAAGAAATTACGATAAGAATTCCTTCCTGTCCTGATAAAGAAAATAACATCCACATATAAAAACAGCCATTCCAATAACGGAATTCTCATTGAAGAACGGCGTACCTTGAAAAATACGGTACCCTAGCTGTAAGATAACAACTAATAAACCAACAACGATTAGAAATACCGAAGCAAGTCTTGTTAAATTAATCTTTTTCCCCAAAACCTCGATCATTCAATCAACTCCCCTCTCCCGTTAACAACACATAATAATAATTGGCAACTTTTAATGCTCTTTGTAAGTCCAAAACATTTTCCACAGTGTCGTACAATCCAATTCCCGAAAAAATCACGATAAAAATGATGCTTTTTTTAAGAACCTGTTTGTTTTTTAAAAATAAAAACAGTGTAAGACTAGCAATAAATAGTAAGTAAACAACCGAGATGATGAGGGAGGTTTGATTTATGTCAATCTCTCCAACAGCTATTCGAAAAGCGTTGAGGTTGTTCGTATTCGATTGATCTTCAACGAGGATAGATTCCTTGTCTTCAAATCCAATCGTCCATAAATATGTATCTTGCTGCTTTTCAACAGAATACTGGTAACTCCTCGCTTCTTCCTCAGAAATAACAAATGCCGAACTTGCTACTGCGGTTGGTACCAGCATGATAACGCTTAAAAGAATGATAGAAACAAAGATTGTCACCTGACTTTTCAACGTTTAGCTCCTTCTCCCTATTGTTCTCTTTTTTCTACAAATAATAAAATGAAAGTCGCCACTGGACCTACTAACAAAGAAAGCAGAAACCAATTTAGTCCTGTCCTGTTCTTACCCTGTGCTAGTCTTGATACACTTCGTTAACACGTTTCACGCACCGTTCAATTGTTTCTATTTTATTCAAAACGACATCACGATTCATAAATCGACCCACTTTCTTTAATCTTATCCAATACCGGTTTCCGCTCTTCATTTAGTCTGGCGTACATACTTAACGCAGTCATGCGCTGTTGTTGATAAAAGGCTTTGTTTTGAGCATGAAGCAAGATTCCTGTACCGTAAATTTGCGCTTGAAATACGGTCGAAGCGGTACGAATATTGATGAGATCTACCTCACGTTTCAGATGATCGGCAAGCTCTTGCGCGATTAAAAAGAGCTCATAGGCTGACGTAGCTGCGTGTTTTTCGTTTGGATAAAAAGCCAAATCAATATCACTGTCCGGCCGGCTTGTTTCATTCGCCATTGACCCAAACAAGACAATAAACGAGGGATTTAGTTTTTCGCTCAAGAAGGATTCAATGAATTCCATATTTACTTTTTTCACGAGTCACGCACCCTTTTCTTTCTAGTTTAGCGCATTGATCTCTTTAAAACAAAGGCTCTTTCGTTTTTTTCTGGCATTAGACGTGCACGGTTAAGCGTAAGATGAAAAAATGGGGATCCATTGATGAGAGGACGTGAGCAGTTGGATACATTGCAGCATTACTTTGAAACAAATAACGGTCGGCTAATTCATAAATGGATGCACTATTTCGCGATTTATGAACGCCATTTTGAACGATTTGTTGGGCAGGAGGTCAATATTTTAGAGATCGGCGTGTCGCACGGTGGTTCGCTGCAAATGTGGAAGCAGTATTTCGGCGATAAAGCGACGATTGTTGGCATTGATATTGATCCTCGATGTAAATCGTTTGAGGAAGAACAAGTTTCCATTCTCATTGGAGATCAGGGTGATCGAATTTTTTGGCGCACACAGAAATCCGCCCTGCCAACATTTGATATCATTATCGATGATGGCGGACACCATATGCACCAGCAGAAAATTTCCTACGAGGAAATGTTTCCTCTCTTATCAGAACAAGGAGTCTATTTAATTGAAGACATGCATACGAGCTACGAAGCTGAGTTTGGTGGCGGCTACAAGGAACCAAATAGCTTCATTGAATACTCAAAGACATTAATTGATCAGCTAAATGCGTGGTACTCCCGCGATGCCCAATTAGGCGTTAACTCGTTTACTACTTCCACGTGGTCAATGAGCTTTTACGACAGCGTGCTAGTCATTGAAAAACGACCTAAAGAAGCGCCACACGCCGAAAAAACAGGAACTCCCTCTTGGTGAACTATTCAAGTAAATACGTTTAATTGTGCCAGAGCTAGTATCGATTAATCGATACAACTCTGGTTTTTTACACTAAAATTGTATTGACAATGAAAATCATTATCAATATTATAAATCTATACCTCACTTAAGGAGATTAAGATGAAAAAATACATACTGCTCTCGACAATGGGACTCGCCCTGTTATCAGCCTGTTCTGACGATCCGTCTACAACTGAAGGAGAAGAACCCGCTGACTCAGGTCCCGTTACAGTAACCGATCAAGCCGGGAACGAGGTAACGATACCCGAAGATCCTTCTCGTATTGTTGCGTCTTACTTAGAAGATCCACTTGTAACGCTCGGCATTACGCCGGTGCGGCAGTGGTCTGTTTTGGAACGTTCAAGCACGCAAGTTTATTTGGAAGAGCAATTAGCAGGCATTGAACCCATTGATTTTAATTTACCACTTGAAGCGTTAATGGAAGCTGAACCTGACCTTGTCTTCGCTTCTGGTGAAGATTCCATGGCGAGCGGAAGCTATGATCAATACAGCAAAATTGCCCCAACGTACGTCATTGATAACGAAACAAAAGATGATTGGCGGGCAACATTAACACTAATGGGAGAAGTACTCGGTAAAGATACAGAAGCAGAAGCTGCTATTAACGAATATGATGCCCATGTTGCCGAAATAAAGAATCAATTAAATGAAGAGATTGGAGACAGCAAAGTTGCTGCGCTCTGGGTTATTGGTGGAAAGTTTTTCGTTGTTGCACCTGATGTAGCAAGCGGTGCGGTTTTGTTTGAAGATTTAGAGCTGACGCCAGCAAATCTGATTGCCGAGCTACCTGAAAATACGGGCGCTCACTGGAATCCCGTTTCGCTTGAAGCAATCGCTGAACTCGATGCGGACTACTTATTTTTAATTGACAGTGATCCGGAAACAATTGAAAACCTAGAAAACGAATCGATCTGGTCGAACATCCCAGCGGTTGAGCAAGGTCATATTTACAACCGCTCAGGCACGAGCAGCTGGCTCTACAATGGCTATCAAGCCAATACGCAAACGATTGATTCCGTTTACGAAGCGATTATTGGTGAATAAAAACAGGCTTGCTTCTCTCTAGAGAGAAGCAAGCCTTTTCAATTACCAGCCTTCACGGGAACAAAGAGACGTAATATGCGCCAAGTGATGGCGCCCGTGCCAAGCATAGATACCGACATTTTCTTTTAATGTAACCTCTCCTGACTCCGGATGTTGAAAACGACGCTCAAAATCCTCCTGCTTCATGCTTCGTAAGAGATACACCCATCTGCTATGTAACGACGCAATTAATCGTAAAGAGACATCCACCGGCATAGTGGAATCAGGAAGCTGAGCCCATTCTCCTTCTTCGTATGGTTTAATAAGCGGATTGGTTTCCGTTAGCGCTAACTTAAAGCGCGTATAGCTATTCAAATGGCTGTCGGCAAGGTGATGGACCACTTGACGCACCGTCCAGCCCTCGTTTCGATACGCTGTATCAAGTTGCTCATCGTTTAACCCTCTTACTGCTTCTTCAAGTTGAGCTGGCAGCTTTTCGATTTCACCAATCCACTTTTCGACTGTTTTCGTGGAGGGCTCACCTTCAAGTTGAAATGGACCAATTGGATAACGGATATTCATAGTAAAGGCTCCCTATCTATACGTAAATTTAACAACAGTCACCCAAATCCCTCTCTCTCAGTATGCTATCACTAAGAAGCCATACATGAGGTGATTTAGGTGAACAGTAGATCATTATGTGAGCAGTGCGCACAAATCGTTAATGGAACAGCGTCCATCATGCATGGCGTCTGCTCGATTAGCATTCCACGACAGCTAACGGCAACAATTCAAGGACGCCCGACAAAGGGTGCCATTCATGCGGGCATTACGTTTGAATCGATTGATGCCCAAGGCAATGCACTTAACCTAGGTGAATTTGTCGTAACAGAAAAGGAACTGCATCCGTTTACGCAAGCGCTAATGCAACAAGGCATCCTCATTAGTGCCATCCACAATCACTGGATTTTTTCTGAGCCAAATTTGCTCTACGTTCATTTTCAAGCGGTTGAGCCGCCCATTCAGTTTGCCCAGAAGGCGGCGAATGCCTTGCATACGATTCAATTCTAGATTCTAGCTGCTTTCTAGTTAACAATTGCTAGAAAGCAGCGGAATTAATAACTCACAGCGATTCATCCTGAGCAGAGCCTCCGTATACCGTTCCACAATTGGGCGTTGGGCTACAACAAAAGGCGCTTTAGTCATTTAAATAAACCTCTTCCTTTTCTCCTAGCGGTTGCACAAATCTTAATAAATAGCCATCAGGGTCCATCACTAAAAATTCTTTCTGTCCGATGGAACGTTCACCAGCCCGATACCAGTTCTCCTGTATTTCTACCTTTATCGGATATTTATTTAATAGTAGAGTTCGATAAATCTCCTCAATAGAGTCAACCGCCATCTGAAAATTAATTCCTCGGCCGAATGGATACGCCAACTCTGCCGTTTGCCAGTGCCCGTTTATTTGTTCAAGCATCAGCTGAGAGCCTTGCAGCGAGACCATCGCAAATAGGTCTTCCTTTCGTTCGTACTCGATGTTAAATGAAAGAAGGTTGAGATAGAAATTCAGGCTCTTGCTTAGATTTGCGACTGATAGTTCTGGGATAAGGGAATTTGACTTGAACATGTTCGGTCCTCCATTTGTTGATTAAAAAGTAACATATAATGCATTAGTTTCATTTTAAAATTTTCCCAATATCTTTCTAAATGTTGGGAAATACAAAAAATTCGACATATTCTTTTGTAAATATGGTAAAGTTATCCTGGTTGGTAAAAAATAGATGCAAGGTGGGTGATTTTTTGAATGACAAATTCTCTTCATCAGAAGTTGGAGCAAAGATAGTCCAGTGGTATAGTTGCATCTTATCAAATTCTTATAAGGAAGCTACGCTTCTGAAGAACGAAGTACAGCAAATGCTAAAAAGAATGGAAGAAGACGACAAAATGTTAGCTTATTACTCTTTGGTAGAATATAGGCACAATAACATTCTTGATAAGAGTAGCAAAACTGAACCCCTGGAAGACCAGTTTAAATTTGTTGAGACTGAATTGGATCATTACTTAAAGTATCTCTACTACTTTGTCAGTGGTCAAGATGAGTTTAACAATCAAAAATTTAGGACTTCTATAAAAATGTTCCGCAAAGCCGAGAGATTATTAGAACATGTTAAAGATGATGCGGAAGAGGCAGATTTTTTAGGTTACATGGGTTATGCATACTACCGTATTGATCAATATTTACTTGCTTTATCCTATCTTGAGCAGGCAGAAACAGCATTTAGACGTTTAGGAGTTATTAATAATGCTGTTAACAATAAACAAGTTATTGGTGCTATCTATGTAGAATTAAGGCAATATGAGAAGGGTGAACGAATTTTACAAGAGTGCTTAAATGAGAGCACACACTCGCTAATGACGGGCGTAATACTAAGAGCTATTGGTTTAAGTAAATTTGCCCAGGCTGATTATAAATCAGCTACAACCTATTTCTATGAGTCTCTAGAGATTGATGAGCATCGTAATTCATATTATGGGATGTGTACACTAACTGAGCTATCTCATGCACAATTTAAACTTAATATCAATGAAGAAGCAAATATAACTTTTAGGAAAGCAAAAGCAAGCGTCCAATATTTTGACGACTTTGAGTTCAAAACAAGATGCAAATATATTGAAGGATTATACATAGAAAACAACTTCAGTATGGTGGATGAGGCAATTGATGAGTTATATGAAGCGCGTTTATTCTTTGAAGTTTGTGAACTTGCTGAAGAATTAATTGAAATATTCGATAAAAAAGGCGATAATGAAAAGGTAATAAAATATTTAAAAATTGCTTATCAAGCAAAATTAAATCCTGAGACGATTGGAGATGGTCAAGAATGAAGAAATACTTGATTGCTTTAATAACGATTACTTTATTAACAGCGACACCGATCTCATTTGATTTAAGTGGAAGTGATGAACCATCTATTGAAACTAGAAGTAAAACTGGCTACGTATAATAAATCAATATTTATTGTTTCAGAACTGACGAATTATTGCACCTATTATTAGATTCCTATCAGAATAAGTACGCTCCAAAATGTAAAATTGTCTGAAGTATGTAAACTAAAACCAGAAACGATTGGAGATGGTCAAGGATGAAGAAGTATTTGTTTGCACTTATTGCGATTACTTTGTTAGCTGTGACACCGATCTCAACGGAAATGCATGCAGATTTAAATGACAATTCAATCCTTGAAACAAAAAGTAAAACAGACTACGGATGAGAATAATTTCTTTCATATCTCAAAACTCAAACAATCTTGAGTTTTGAGATTTTTTTCGGTAATTATTTATTCATTGCGTAAAACAAGAAGGTCTATACTGAAACAGCCTTCCTTCTTATGACAGCTTCAATCATTTAATTTTAGATCTCTTTTCATTATTTCCAGTGCTACAACATCAGCCATCATTAAATAATCATTCATATAAGCCGTATTAATCTTCTTTTCAAGCTTTCGAATATGCTGTTGGCTTATACCTGTCTTCAAAGCCAATTCTGCCCTAGTAATACCTAATTCTTTTCTCCTTGCCATCATGACTTCAATCATGTGCTGCTTCTCATTATCACTTAATCCATTCACATCTCCACCTCCAAGGTTTTACAACTTAAACTTGAAGTAACGGTCTTTCTCGTAATCTCTCACTATTAATTCTACATATCTATCCTTGATTAAGCAAACTCCTATTCGTTGGTCATCCCTAAACCCACGATTGTAAATTATAAAAGTGGCTAAAAAAGCCGTTGAGAGAATTATTCCGCGTTATCTCTCATTCAACCAAACACCCGTTACATGGTCATCCATGGTCCACACCGTGAGCTCCCGTGCATTGTCACGATCAATGTATACAATCGCATCACCTAATCCCATCTCACGGTACGTGTAATAGTGATCGCCATAGACATCAATCACTTTTTCAACTGGATCATCGATTTCAATTCCAGAGCTAGTCGAAAACCCTCGGCCTATTGAGATGGATACGATTTCACCTGACTCATTCGTTTTCACATAATGGCTTCCTTCTACTAAGTAGCCGTAACCACCTTGCTGATCACTCTTTTTATAGTTTCCAAAAGAAGCAAACTCAGCCTCGTCAAGCTGTTCATTTAAATGGAATGGTCCAATAGACTCTTCGCTTAAGTCAGTTGATGACGTTAAAAACGGATAAGCTGGGTAGAAAAAAATAGCGGCTACGATCAGAATACCGAGGATAGGAATTAATGCTACAATCATTCTTTTTCTTGTCATAAAAACACCTCCACGTTTTAAAAAGACTCTCTTAACATTTTATCGATAAACGATAAATTTCACAAGAGATCTTTTATTTGTGAAAGCTTCTACTAAGTAAAGATCAAACTACATCCCCTCTAAATTAGCTCTAGCATTTCCATTCCCTTTTTTTGAATTATATAACTTTCATCCTAATCGTTTACAATTTTAATGAGCGGGAAGACAAGAAGTAATCACAGATTGCGAGGGATTCCAACATGAAAAAGATTTTATTTACTTCTATTCTTAGTTCTACCGTTCTTCTCACAGCATGCGGTTCAGACGATGCCAACGGAGACGCGGACAGCAATGATCAAGAAACAGCTACAGAAGAGAACGCAACTGAAGAAAATGAAAGCGATACGAATGGCGAAAACTCAATGACGGGTGAAGATGTTTTAAACGAGGCGATTGCCCTTTATGATGATGTTACTAGTTTGTACGTTGTTCGCGAAGGTACGCTTGATCAAAACATCAGCATGCCGGATGATGAAGAAGCTGGTGATGCTGAAATTGAAATGAACATCACCGAAACACAGCTACAAGTGATTCAAGATGGCGATTTTTATCAGAGAAATGAAAACTCTATCACGTCCATTGTAAATGAAGAAGGTCAAGACCCAGAAGAGCAAAATATGGGTACAACGATTTCTTTTACTGACGCAGAAGACCCCAATTACCTTATTTCTTATGATGAAGGCGATACGGAAGCGATTCGATATGAAGGTCCAGACATCAGCGACTTCTCGTTCTCTGAGTACGCTTATCCATATGAACAAATGCTTGAAAATGGCGAAGTTGAATTTCTTGGAGAAGAAGAAATTAATGGGTTTCAAACCTATCACATCTCCGTTGAAGAAGATGGCGAGGTAACGGAGCTTTGGTTTGATACAGAAACATTCTTTGAAATTCAAAGCACGTTAAACTCTGAATCCGAGAGCCAAGATGGTGAATTCCAAACAGAAGGTGGCGGCATGAACACCGTCGTTGAATATGAATTAAACATCGAGCCGGATCTATCCCAATTCCAAGCCCCTGATGATATTGAGGTTGTTGATGGAAGTATGGAAGACACAATTGGCTAGAACGTCGAAAAGGAAACGAGTATTCGTTTCCTTTTTTTACGGTGTAGTAAAAACTTAACCCGCCGCTTCCTTCCAAGCTTGTTGAAACTCAGCAATGGATTCATATCGCTCCATACGACCTGCTTGAACGGCCTTCATCGCCACTTGATACAACGCCTCTCCTGCTGCCCATTTGGAAAAGGAACGATCCGTTTCCCCACCTAGTAGCGCGAATGCGGTGGCGCCAAGATTGTAGACATTCGTTCGTCCATCAATTGCTGCCCCTAACTCAAACTCTTCTGGTGCCATAAATCGGCTGGAGCCCCATAACCGACCCATCGTGTTCACAAAAGGTTTCTTCTGGAAGTAATCAATATCGCAAATTTTTGTTCGATCGTTTGAAAAATCATATAAAATACTTCCATCATAAATATCGACCGCAACATAATTATTTCTCTCCACATGTTGACAAAATTCGACGATCGCATCAAAGGATGTCAGCCGTTGCTCAATTGGAAGCTGCTTATAGCGATAGGTTGGCGATTTAGGATCCGTATACTTAAGCGGTGGAGAGAATGACCAATGCGAGTGCAGACACTCCCCATCAAACCATTCAAAAACAAGCACGTAGCCTTGCTCCGTTTGAAAATGATCAAGCATACGAATGAGATTGGGGTGCTGTAACTCCTCATAAATAAGCGCTGTCTGCTTTAGTTGTGCCACTGCCTTCTCTGGTTTCCCAGTGAATTCTGTTGGTTTTGCGCCAGCATATTTGACGAATGTCCTGACTCCATCTCTTTCAACGCCAAAGCTCAGATTGCCTGAATCTTGCTGATCGAATACGGTAAAGACCTCGCCCATAGGGATCAGCCAATCAAACCGATGCGACTCTTTCAGCTCAAATGTTACTTTTCCTAAATGAATGATCTGCAAAAGCTTCATCTTTTCTTTTCCATTTTGACAAGCACCAAGATGGTTCTACTGTAAAAACGTCTCCACCAATCGCTGAAACATCGACGTTAACGTTACTTGCTTCTTTTAGAAAATTGAGTTTACTCATCGTGTAATCGTGATGAGCTGCTTTGCTGTCCCACTGCGTTAAAATTAGATAGGAACCGGTGACCGATGCGCTTTTGGCAAAAGAACCTGCTTTCATTCCTTGTTGCTGTGCCATTCCCGTATTCCATACATCTGCCTGCATTTGTTCAAAATGTGTAGCGCGGCACTCCTTCACAACAGGGTTTGTAAAGCGTATGTATGTAGCTCCTACATCTGCTTTCTTAAAACCAATCACAGATTTAATGTTATAAATGTTCTTAACTATCGTAACATCAATCGCCGTTATACTCTCCGATTGCTTTGCAAAATCAGCTATCCGATCGTGTTCGCTTTTCATAAAGGATTGATAAGCTGCTTCGTTCTCCCAAAAAGAAAACAAATGAGCTAGATTTTTCTCCTTATCACTCCAGCCACCGAACTGCCCAATAAACCCGTCTACCTGTTCGAGCGCGTTCCATTTTCGCTGCCCAGATGAAAAGAGCTCTTTTTTTGCTTCCATTACGTCGCAAGCAATTTGCTTAATGATCATCCCAGCACCCTATTCTTTCTAGTTTATAAAGATAAGATAAAATAAAAACCCCACGATAAAATTCGTATCAATAACATTTCGCATGAGAGGAATTCGCGTCTTCCCAAGCCTCTCGACACGAGAATTAAACAGGACATGGTAACAATCAATAACGATAAAAACGAGCATCATCAGAAAAAGAATACGTGCATCTGTTGACTGATAGGCAATATAATAAATAATCCAGCTTCTCATCGCTGTGAAACCGATTAATAATAGCGTAATTATCCACCCTTCTGTATTAAACAATGTATCCTCGCTTGATGCGTCCTTTAAATCCGCTTGAATTTATCGATAATCCTTTAAATAACCGACATTCACATATAAGATAACAAATAAATAGAGGATGATAACAGTCTGTTGATTAAAAAATTCCAGCACCCCTCCTCACCCCTTCATCGACTTGCTTCTTTTCGCGCAAAAAACACCCGTGAGACGAAATAAGCAAGACTCGCACATAGTACGATGAGAATAAACGGAATTAGATAATACTGTTCTGTAACAATCCCCTGTCCTGCAGATTGTTCTAGATTCGGAACATGTAAAACGGTTAGTAACCAGCCAGATGCGATCATCGCTACGGGATACAACAAGCAAAAGGCTAGAATAAATACGACAAACGGTTTCATCCTTCTCTCCCTCCTTTCTTCAGTTACGTTTGCGACGTCTGTCATGTTTCAAATGCTTTAATAAAAAAAGGTTCGCTCTTCTGGATAGTAGAGGAAACCTTACCATAGTTATGCAAAATTCGCGCCGAAGTAGATAAAGAAAGCAATAATTGAGGCATTTCCGATTGTGAGAAGGAAACCTAATAATGCGAGAATCGTACTACTCTCTTTAGCATTTAACACAATACATGCAAGGATAACCGATAAGACTGCACCAACAACAATAAGCAAAATCATCGGCATTGTAACAAACTCATTTGTTGCCATCGCAATTGGATCTAATAGAACCATTAATAATGAAACAAACAGACTAACACAAAATAAGAGCACCGTTTTTGGACTTTTTATTCTCCCATTCATTAAGAAAGCCTCCTCGATTGGTTACGACTTACTTTACACTGTGAAAAACAAATGCTTTCGTTTCCGCTCCTGCTGCTTTCCAGTCAAAGTCACCATAAGCATGCACTTGTGCAAAACCAGCTTGCTCTAGCGAATTCGTAATCTCTTCCTCAGTGCGGAATTTTAGCTGCATTTTTTCGTGCACAAGAATTTCATCTGTTGTTGCATGTTTAACTGTTTCATAAAACGTATACACACCATTGATAAAACCATCATACGCTGTCCAGACTTCAAGTGGATCACCAGTTGCCTCGTCTACTGCCCGGTCAGGGGTTTGGTCTTGTTCCCACGTTTCCCATATTTTTGCGCTCGGGTTACGTGCATCAAAGAGAAAGTGTCCATCTGGTTTTAAAGAGCGGTACACGTCGGCAAGGGTTTGTTGCCAGCTTTTATCCGTCAAAAAGACCTGGGCGACATTAGCCGTCATGATGACAGCATCAAACGTCTCTGATGGTAGCGTGGCGCTATCACCAATCATCCAGTTTATTTCGGCGGCATGTTTTTTCTCCTTCGCTAAAGCAATTGCTTCAGCATTCGGATCAATTGCGGTTACATCGTAGCCAGCTTTTGCTAGGTGGATTGTAAACCTTCCTGTGCCACAGCCTAAATCGGCTACTTTCTGCGGCTGTACCTTTTTCAACAACTGTAAAAAGAATTCATCGTCTTTGCCCCACTGATTAACTTGATCATATACGAGTGGTATCATCTACTTGGCACCTTTTTCCTTGTTTAGAATCCAATTAACGGCATCAAGCAAGTGCTCTGCATAATAGTCAGCCTCTGTCTCTAGCCAAGTCTGGCGATAATCACTTTTCGAGCGCCTGCCCCAGCCTGTTGCAACCAATATTTTGTATGCACCAACTTTATGTGCAGCTAACATATCCGTTGAACCTACATCTCCGATAATAACGATCTTTTTTAGATCTAACTGATGTTTTTGTTGAGCTTCTAAAAGCAAGCCAATCTCAGGTTTATGACATCCGCACCGTTCAGTTGGACTATGAGGACAGATAAATGAATCATCGAAGCCCAGCTCGTCAAATTCCGTTTGAAAGTCCGCTACTGTTGCCTCGCCCTTACTAATCCGGTGCTGATTCGTAAGAGCAAATAGCTTCACGCCGTGATTTTTTAGCTTTTCTAGTGCTTTTTGGGTGAATGGATACGGCTAAAAATCATTAGGGTGGATAAAGTGACCCGTTCCACCCATTGTCCCGTCTCGATCAATGAACACAGCTTGTATCTCTTGGACCATACATCCTCCTCCAGTACAATTACAGCGTCGTAATAATTGGACCATCCTTCTTTAATATAATCGTATGCTCATATTGAGCGACGTAGCTTTTTTCTGTAGCAAAGGTCCAGCCGTCCTCTTTCTGAAAAACTTCTTCTTCCGCTGTTGAAATAAACGGTTCAAACGCGATAACCATCCCATCCATTAATAATTCGTCATCCCACGTGTCGTTGTAATTATAGATATGGTCAGGTGCTTCGTGTATATCTTGCCCAATCCCGTGCCCTGTCAGGTTTTTAATAACCGTCAATCCATTCTTCCTTGCTGTATTAAACACGGCTTTTCCGAGGCGACTTTTTTTCGCGCCTGGTTTTGCTTCCTTAAGACCAGCGTCAAATGCCTGTTTCGCTACATCACATAGCTTCGTTAAGTTCGCATCTCCTTCACCAACCACAAACGAAACGCCCGTATCCGCGAAATAGCCGTTTTTTGACCCAGACACATCAATGTTGACCAAGTCCCCCTCTTGAATGACCCGTTTGCCCGGTATGCCATGAGCGACTTCGTCATTGACGCTAATACACGTATAGCCTGGAAAATCATACTGGCTTTTCGGGGCAGAAACGGCGCCTGCTTGTTCAAACAAGTCACCTGCCACATCATCCAGCTCTTTCGTTGTTACGCCCGGTTTTGTGCGCTCCACAAGTTGATTTCTAATGGCAGCGACAACCGCGCCAATCTCTTTTAAACCTTGTATGTCTTGTTCTGTTTTTGCAATCATCGGGTAGCCTACTTTCTTTATTCGTATATTTCTTCATTTTAGCATAAACTTGATTGCAAAAAAGAGGCTTCTTATTTGCAAGAAGCCTCTGTTACAGCAGTTTTTGTTTTAATATGCTTCAATTCTACTAAAAATAGGAAATTATCTTTCTACCTATGTTAAAGTCGTAATAACCACAATTTAGGAGGGTCTATATGAAACGTAAATCGTTTTATCCTTTATTCTTCCCTGTCCTTTTTTTACTCTTTTTATCATCATGCACTTCTGATGACGAGCTCTGGCAAACATTCGCTATCGTTGAAGTTACGGACAAATTTGAGCAGGATGATTCTTTTTTCATAACGGCAGAAACGATTGCTGAATCAACCCCTAGGGTAACGTATACGATTGATGTACAGGATAGCAACGTTTGGAGTTTAATTGAATTAAATGTGCAGTACGAAATGAACCTAACGCATGATGAAGAAAATGTTGGAGAACTCTCAACGATTGATTACTTTCCGACAGGTGGTTAATACTCTAACCATAAATCGATTTTGCTTATTAGACACATTGGCAAAAAAGCTCTCTTCATCGGTTACACTCTTTTAGTGTTTACGTTGAAGGGAGCCAATTACATTCATTTTCTTTACTGATATCGCCCCAATGAAAACTGGGCCTCTGTCTTTTCTTTCAGTTCCGCAATCGAGACACCTTCTTGTAGTTCGAGCAGCGTCATTTCTCCGTTTGCGAATTCAAATACAGCTAAATCGGTAATTAAGCGGTTAACAACAGCTTTGCCTGTTAACGGAAGCGTGCAGCTACGCTTTACTTTGGATTCTCCGTATTTATTTGTGTGATCCATAATGACGACGATGTTTTTCGCGCCTTGAACGAGGTCCATTGCCCCGCCCATGCCCTTCACCATTTTTCCTGGAATCATCCAGTTGGCAAGATCACCCGTCTCCGATACTTCCATACCGCCTAAAATCGCAAGGTCAATATGTCCGCCTCTAATCATCGCAAATGATTCGGCGCTGTCAAAATAAGATGCACCTTGTTTTGCCGTAACGGTTTCTTTGCCAGCGTTAATTAAATCTGGATCAACTTCGCTTTCAGCTGGATAGGCACCAATGCCAAGCAGCCCGTTTTCTGATTGCAACATAACATGAACGTCACTTGGAATGATGTTCGCAATTAACGTTGGCATGCCGATTCCGAGATTGACGCACATGCCATCTTTCACTTCTTCTACCGCGCGCGTTAAAATCCGTTGTCTTGATTGATTCATAATGAAGCATCCTCCTTTACAGCAGCAACGGTTCGTTTTTCAATTCGTTTCTCTACCTTCTCTGCGACAATTACATGCTGTACATAGATGCCGGGTGTGTGAATCTCATCAGGATTAAGTTCGCCCACTCCGACAAGTTGTTCCACTTCAACAATCGTTACTTTGCCAGCAGCAGCAACAAGTGGGTTAAAGTTTCGCGCTGTTTTGCGGAAAACAAGATTGCCAAATGGATCAGCTTTCCACGCATGAACAAGCGCGACATCACCAACGATACCTTCTTCGAGAATAAAGGACTTGCCCGCAAACTCCCGCTCTTCTTTTCCGACAGCCACTTCCGTTCCGACACCCGTCGCTGTATAAAAAGCTGGAATACCTGCCCCACCTGCTCGGAGACGCTCAGCAAGCGTTCCTTGAGGCACAAGCTCGACATCAAGCTCGCCATTGAGAAACTGTTGTTCAAAGCGCTTGTTTTCGCCGACGTAAGAAGCAATCATTTTATCAATTTGCTTTTCTTCTAATAAAAGACCAAGTCCAAAGTCATCAACCCCACAATTGTTACTGACAACAGTCAATCGACGAACGCCTTTTTCTTTCACGGCTTGAATTAAATTCTCTGGGATTCCACATAAGCCAAATCCGCCAACGACTAGGGTTAAGCCGTCTTCAATATGGTGCATCACGTCCGATAGGGACTCTACAACTTTACTCATAATGATTTCCTCTCCTCTACAAACTCTCTCTTTTTAAATAAACAGCGATACCATGATAGCTAAAAAGAAGACAATCGCTGTTTTAAAAATTGTAATAACAAAAATATCTTTATATGATTGACGATGCGTTAATCCGGTAATGGCAAGTAACGTAATAACCGCACCGTTATGGGGCAGTGTATCCATCCCGCCTGAGGCCATTGAGGCGAAACGGTGCAGAAGCTCAGGGCTAATGCCCATCGTATTTGCCACTTGTAAGTAATAAGACCCCATCAGTTCAAGCGCGATTGACAGTCCACCGGAGGCGGAACCTGTAATTCCCGCAAGCACGTTAACCGCGATTGTTTCCGATAGAATCGGGTTGTCACTTGCTTGGAAGACCCACTCGGAAATCGCGCTGAAACCAGGAAGCTTACTGACAACGTTTCCAAAACCAACTTCAGATGCCGTATTAAAAATCGCCAGTAGCGCGCCTGTCGCTGCTGTCGTCAAACCTTGGGCGAGCGTTAGGCGAATCTTCTTCACATTAAGCAGCATCGCCGCCAAAATTCCGATCGATAGCGCGATGATTAACGACCAGTTGGATACAACCGTTCCAACGTCAACAATTCCGTATGTGTTCTCAAGCAACGCTGAATCATACCAGTAACGAACCGATAGTGATGTGCGGCTGAAGATAAAGTTAAAGATAATAACAAGAACAAGCGGCACAATTGATAACCAAAATGGTGGCAACGTTTTTTCGTCAATTGGTTCTGGTTCGTTTTTATGATTGGTTCCGTATCCTTCTCCAATCGCTAACGCCTGCTTGCGGCGGCGTTCCAACCACCACATCCCAATTCCAAGAATCATAACCGTACAGGATAAGCCGACAAGCGGAGCTGCGTATGCATCTGTTCCAAAATAACTTGTTGGTATGATGTTCTGAATCTGCGGTGTTCCGGGCATGGAATCCATTGTAAACGTAAAGGCTCCAAGGGCAATTGTTGCTGGAATCAACCGCTTCGGAATACCGGCTTCTTTAAAAATAGCCGCCGCAAACGGATAGACTGCAAACGCAACGACGAATAGGGAAACGCCGCCATACGTCAATGCCGCACAGGCAAGCACAACGGCGAGAATGGCTCGCTTTTGCCCGAACGATTGGACGATACGATGGGCAATTGAAGCGGCAGCCCCGGTCATATCCATCACCTTTCCGAATACGGCACCTAATAGGAAAATTGGAAAGAACGTTTTAATGTAGTTTAGTTTGCCGCGTTCGTCATGTAGGTTTCCGTGTAGCTCGGCAGTAGCGCTCCTCCTGATAACACAACGGCTAACAGCGTTACAAGGGGAGCAATAATAATAACGGGATAACCTCGATAAGCTAAGAAAATTAATAGTCCAAGCGCAAGCACAATCGCAAGAATATCAATGAACACTTGGCTCACTCCTCTCTATAAAAATCAATTAGAAAGCGTTACCAACTAATCGATTGCGCTTCCTCTTTTTACATAAGCAAAAACCATGCCAACGTTTTTTGTACGGTTTTCAGCCAAATTGGACTCTTTTTCTTCCTCCATCTCAGCCATTTGTTAACCAGCCCGCGCAGGATGAAAGTAAATACGCTTTTACTGTCCGGTAATCAGTACAGCAAACGTAAACCTAGTATAAAGTTGTTCAGAAAACCGAACAGTTCGGCGATTTCAGCAAAAAAAGACCTCTTTTCCTTGTAAGAAAAAGAGGTCTTTTTTAAAACCGATGCTTTGCCATTTTCTCGTAGAACGTTGTTCGACTAATTCCGAGCAGTTTAGCCGCTTCGGATTTATTGCCTTTTGTCCTCTTTAAACACTGGGCGATAGCCTTTATTTCAGCTTCCTCTAGTTGTGCAGCAAGTGTCAGAACGTCGTCCTCTTCTTCTTTACCGATGACTTCCAGTGGCAATAAGAGTGGCGTGAACGAATCAACGCTGTTCATTAAATTCAATGCCCGTTCAACAATGTTTTCTAACTCGCGAATGTTTCCTGGAAAATGATAGGCACGAAGGAGCTGTACGGTTTGTGGATCAATACCTGTAACTTCAATACCGAGAATGGCTTCATACTTCTTTATCAAAAAGTAAAGAAGTGGCTCAATATCTGAAGTCCGCTCTCGCAGTGCGGGAATGTGAAGTTCAATTACCTTCAGTCGGTAGTACAAATCAAGTCGAAACTCGCCTTTTTCAACAAGTGAGTGCAAGGATTGATTTGTCGCCGCGATGACGCGGACATCAACAGGTTTTGTAGTTAACCCACCAACCCGCTCCACCTCTCGTTCCTGCAAGACACGAAGCAGCTTCACCTGCATGTGGAGAGGAAGTTCACCAATTTCATCTAGAAAAATGGTTCCTCCATCAGCGACCTCGAATTTACCGAGCTTGCCGCCTTTTTTTGCCCCCGTAAACGAGCCTTCTTCATAGCCGAATAACTCCGCTTCCAGCAGATCATTTGGGATAGCTGCGCAATTAACTTTGACAAACACCCCCATCGCCCGGGAGCTTGCTTGATGAATCGAATGGGCAAAGAGCTCTTTTCCTGTTCCACTTTCACCAAGGAGTAGAATCGTCGCGTTCCCTTCCGCCGCTTTTTTCGCCTGTTTGATGACATGGGTAAACGCTCGGCTATTTCCTATCAAGTTTTGAAACGAATAGGACGCTTTGTTGCGATCGCGAAACTCACCTTTATATTTGCGTACCTCTTTTTCGAGCATATTTAAACGTCTGAACAAGGCTGAGAACTGCCCGATATTTTTAAACAACAGCTTTCCGACAGCACCAACCAGCTCAGAACCTTTGTACATCGGCGTTCTTGTTACAATAATGTAGTTATTGCCGACCTTTTGTAGCTGCGCGGTTTCTTCTACCCCAGACTTGGCGACGATGTGCATGCGCGTATTGGGAATGACTTCTGTCACATGTTTTCCAATCGATTCAGCCTGATTCACTTGGATGAAATCGGCATAGGCTTGTGAAAACATTTGCACGTAACCATTTTGGTCGACCATCACGAGTCCATCATATGTATGTTCAATCATATCGAGCAGTTTGCGTTCCTGCGAATCCCCTTTTAAAGCAGCTTCCTGCTTGGTTACGCTCAAGAAATAAAGCAGGCTTTCTTCGCCATTGACTCGCCAGTTTTCTTTATGAACGTATACGTTGTCACCAGCCTGCTCAATCAACGCACATAAACGAGGAATCCATTCCTTTTCAAATGAGTATTCTTTTTGGGATGAATAACCACTGCGTTCTAAAAGCTGATCGCCAGTCTCATTTGAAGCAATAAGGTCGCGGTCATCACGCACGGCAAAGACAGCGGTCGCTTCGTACTCGGTACCGCTTTCAAGAAACGAAGGCTGTTGTTGAGTATCCACCGTTTCAGCTCCTTTTTCTACGCTGTTTTCCCCAAGTATATCACAACCAATTTAGCCTCTGTTTACAATTAATGAACTACCTTGACCACCGCCGATACAAAGCGTTGCCAGCCCTCTATTTTTTTCTTGACGCTTCAATTCATACAGCAACGTCACAAGAATTCTCGCACCGGAAGCTCCCACTGGATGTCCGAGAGCAATTCCGCCGCCGTTCACATTCACTTTAGCTGGATCAAGTTTTAAGTCTTTCATAACAGCAAGGGATTGAGCCGCAAAAGCCTCGTTTAACTCAAACAAATCGATCTCTTCCACCGCTGTTCCTGCACGTTCCAGCGCTTTTCTTGAAGCTGGAACAGGTCCATAGCCCATAATTTTTGGATCAAGGGCGGCGTTTCCATACCCTTCAATCGTTGCTAGCCAAGGTAGACCGAGCGCTTCAGCTTTTTCTTTTGCCATTAACACAACCATTGCCGCACCGTCATTGATTCCAGAAGCATTCCCCGCCGTGACCGTACCGTCTTTCTTAAAAGCAGGGCGCAATGCGCTTAGCTGCTCAATTGTTGTACCGTGCCGTGGATACTCGTCCGTATCGATGACGACCTCTTCCCGACGTTTTTGCACATGAACCGGGGCAATTTCTTCATGAAAACGACCTTTTTTTTGCGCTTGCTCGGTTTTTTGCTGGCTGTTTAATGCAAATTCATCTTGCTCTGTTCGAGAGAGATTCCAGCGTGAAGCTATTTCCTCTGCCGTCATCCCCATATGCTGCTGGTCAAAAGCGTCTGTCAACGCATCATGAACCATTGAATCAATGACTTCAGCATTCCCCATCTTCTTGCCAAAACGTTGATTTGGTAGCAGATAAGGTGCGTTTGTCATGCTCTCCGTTCCACCAGCCAGGATCACATCTCCATCACCAAGCGCAATAAACTGGGCTGCCATAATGACCGTCCGTAAGCCTGATCCACATAACTTGTTAACCGTTAATGCTGGCGTTTCTTCTGGCAAACCAGCATGAATCGCGACCTGTCTAGCCACATTTTGACCTAGACCCGCTGAAAGGATATTCCCTATTAATACTTCATTAATTTCAGCTGGATCAATCCCCGCTCGCTTAATCGCTTCCTTTGCCGCAATAACACCTAATTCAACCGCAGATACGGAAGCAAACTGCCCACCAAACCGACCAATCGGCGTCCGAGCTGCACTGACAATCACAACTTCTCTCATGTTCATTTCCTCCTCTAATGTATTCATGTTTATCTATGCAAAATACATGCCAAAATCGAACAACTAAATCATGGCTATTGGCATCATTATTGCATGAATAAAGGTGAAAACATAAGTGAGATCGATGGAGGGAAAAGCGATGAAAACAAATGAACAAGTTGTCTTAATTACTGGAGCAGCGAGCGGGATTGGCTATCAGCTTGGCGAGCGCTACGCGTCAGAAGGGGCAAAGGTCGTTTTAACAGATATGAATGCCGAGGGGGTAAAGCAAGCAGAAGCTTCTCTTCGCGAAAGAGGGTTTACAGCGGTTGCTGTCGCTGGAGATGTAACAAAAGAAGCAGATGTGAAGAAGATGATTAACACAGCCACTGATCAGTTCGGTCGCCTCGACGTGCTCATCAACAATGCCGGCATGCAGCATGTCGCACCGATTGAGGAGTTTGACACAGAGCGCTACCAGCTGCTTATTAATATCATGCTAGTTGGGCCTTTTATGGCGATTAAACACGCGATGCCAATTATGAAACAACAGAATTTCGGCCGCATTATTAATATGTCTTCCATTAATGGGCTCATCGGTTTTGCTGGTAAAGCAGCCTACAACAGTGCTAAACACGGCATTATTGGCTTATCCAAAGTAGCAGCGCTTGAATCAGCCGAGAACGGGATCACCGTCAACTGCATTGCACCAGGCTATATTGATACACCACTCGTCCGTAATCAAATGAAAGATTTGGCCCGCACGCGCAAGGTCGATCACGAAAAAGTGCTAGAAGATGTTATTTATCCTCTTGTCCCGCAAAAGCGCTTAATTACAGTTGAAGAGATTGCAAGTATCGCACTTTACCTCTCTAGTGTTGAAGCGCGAGGAATCACTGGACAAACGATGGTCATTGACGGTGGTTATACTGTGCAATAAGCGCAGAATCACTGTCTCAGATAGGAAGCTTCCGGTATACTGAAACCAAATACACAAGGAGTGATTGAAATGAACCCTATTCAGAAAATCAATCAAATAGGTGTACCGGTTAAAGATATGAAGCGAGCGATTGCATTCTATCAATCTCTTCATCTACCTTTGCTTTTTTCAACAGACACGATGGCTTTCTTCGACTGTAACGGTACGCGTCTTCTTCTTAGCTTACCGGAAAATGAAGCGTTCACCTTTCCAAGCTCGGTTGTCTACTTTCAAGTGGAGAATATAAGAAAGACGTACGACGACTATCAAAAAGTAGGCATCTCATTTATTGACGAACCCCACCTCGTCGCCAAAATGGGCGCGACAGAAACATGGATGACATTTTTCAACGATACTGAGGGAAATACACATGCCTTCATGAGCGAAGTGGAGAGCGAATAAAATAGTAAAAAGGATTGGCACTTAAGTGGCCAATCCTTTTTCTTCTTTATAACACCAGCTCATAATAATAAAACTCCGAGTCGCGTTTATAGCCATTTTTTTCATAGAGTCGTTGTGCGCTTGCGTTATCAGGAGCAGTACTCAGACTTAGGCTTTTTGCGCCCGTTTCCTTAGCAAAAGCTTCTGCTTTGTGTAAGAGCTGCTCTCCAACACCTTTACCTCGCGCACTCTTTTCCACATATAAGTCATTTAAAACCCAGGCTTTCTGCATGGAAATCGAGGAAAACGTCGGATAGAGATGAGTAAAGCCGACAAACTCCTGCTCGTCCTGCACGACAAAAATAACGGACTCTTCCTTTTCAATCCGAGACATTATGTACGCTTCTGCTCCAGCAAGATTCGACTCCTGCTGATAAAATTGCCGATACAAGTCAAATAGCTTTGCTACTGCTGCTAAATCATCAATGGTTGCTTGTTTTACATTCATTTTCCCCACCCTCTCTATATGGAACAGCTTACAACATTCCCCTTATGAAACCTACCCTTTTAAGAAACCGTATACAAAAAAAGCAAACATGAAAGGGAGCTGTTATCATGGCAGACTTTACATGGATTATGATTTTAATTAATACAATGCTGATCGTATTATTTTTCACTTTTGCCTATTTAATTGTTAAAAAGAAAAAATACGGGCTGCTTAAAGGATTTTATTTATACTCAAAAGAAGAACAAGAACGCCTCATTTCCATTGGCTATCCGCAAGCGAACGCTCGCGTTATGATTGTCTCTGGCCTTATTTTCATTATAACCATGCCCCTCGTACTTCTTGGAATTCCTTATTCGATGGAGATTACGTACGGCGCCTTTCTTATTTACTTATTCACTGATCTACTCATCATCACGAATAAGATGTACAGAGGGAAGAAAAAAGTGACTAATAACATTGTTCTCGGGGGGTCAGTCCTTCTGCTCATTGCGCTTGGGTCTACATTGTTTATCCCCACGGCCAAAAACGTTTCAGAAGGAGGACTCTCCATCAGCGGGCTCTATTCTATTGAGCTAAACTGGGAAGATGTTTCATCAATCGAGCTCGTTGAAACGTTGCCAACAATTCAATTGCGAAATAATGGACGATCGCTTGCGAACAAAAGCGACGGTCATTACACGCTTGAGGGCTTAGGCAGAGGCCGATTATTTTTAGAAAACCGCAATGAAGGACCTTATATTTATCTCGAGACAGACGAGACGTATGTCTTTATTAATGAGGCGAACAGTGACGCGACGTGGTTGCTATATGATGAGATTCAAGACAAGATGCATTGAATCTGAACCTTGGCTTTTCATAGGTAGCGAAGAAATCTCAATTACCAAGTTCTCGGTTCTCCTTCCTCTAAAAACCGCAGGCTAAAAAGACAAATCTCGAAATGGGCATTTGTCTTTTTCACTGCGTCACATACATGTATTCCTGTCTTTTATGATCTGAAGTTCAAATGCGACTTAAATTGTCAGCTCATTTTCACTTTTCATATCAATTGCTTTTTGTAAAACCTTTTGCAACAAACCGGAAAATGCGCAAATGACCGTTGACGTGAAGACGATGACCAGTCCAAGCAGGATGATGCCGGGATGAAGTGCATTTTGGATGAAAAGAAACAAGCCACCAAGAAGATAAATGCCAATAATGATGAAAGCTGAATTACGAATCATTCTTAACGCTTTCGTAGAAAGCACCGTGAATACTTGATTTCTTTTTATATGTGTTAACAGTTTCAACGATTGATACAGCGCATAATTAAACGGCAACAACGTAAGGTATAGACCAATTAATATGGGGTATTTTAAGTGCGCATATTCAGGAAAATTTGTTGCTGTCTCATTTGCTAAATACGGTAAATAAAAGATTGATGCAACTAATATGATGATACCAATCAAAATGATTGTCGTTCTTAATAATGGAATTCCGCTAACATTCATAAGATACCTCCTTCTTTTCTCCTTTAGCTTACCAATATATTTATTGTTTATCAATAAATTATTTATGGAGTTTTTATTTTCTGTCTTAATTGTGAAATAAATCGATTGTGTGCGTCTTCCCGTTAACAACATTGTTAATAATTTGCGTAAGGACTGTTGGTTCTCTTAACTCATCTTTCTCCAATCTTGATAGCTCATTTATCCTAAACCATTTCCCTTCAATAATTTCTTCTTCTGAAAATGATAACTCCCCACCAACAACTTCAGCCATAAAATGAAAGAGGATCACTTGGTCATTCGTATTACTCTGGAATTGGTATACCCCAGTTGTGCTCATTAGCTTAACGGCCAGCCCCGTTTCTTCTTTTACTTCCCTTAAAGCGGCTTGAAAAATCTCTTCGCCTCTCTCAATCCGACCACTCGGAAAGTTCCACTTGTTCCTTGCAGTCGGTTTATTTTCTTTAATAAGTAGGACGCTGTCATCACGCATAACGGTTACACTTGCGACTAAGACGATAGAGTCTTGTTTCATTCTTCTTCCTCCCAATACGAAAAAGTTGCGAACTAAGTTGTCCCAACTCAATTCAAATTATTCACACTACCCTTGACGCTAAAAAGACCCGTTCGTTATGATAGAAGAAATTCTGCATAGCGAAAGGATGAAAACAATGGAATATCTCTTAATTGCTGTTATCATCATCCTGCTGCTGTTCATTTTCAGACGTAAACCTGCAAACCCTTCCGTTAACATCACCGTCGCAAAAGCAAAAGAACATCCTCGTTTCCGTGAAATTGAGGAGCTATTGGAACAAGACAAGGATGTACACGCCATTAAACGAGCGAGAGAACTATACGGCTTATCTCTCGTTGATGGAAAAAAGCTAGTTGATGAACTAAAACAAGAAAAGGGATGAGTGCGATGTTTACAAAAAAAAATGACAACAACCGCTTTCTCGTTAAATCAACAGAAAACGTACCAACGCTTGGCAAGTTCTCTGTTGTTGTTGATCAACAGACCGGCGTTCATTACTTGCAGTCATGGGTTGGTGCCGGCAGTAGCATTACGCCACTGCTAGATGATAACGGTAAGGTTGTCATTGAAAAACCTTAATCCATCCAGTCCTGATACTGCGTTCGAATAAACATAAGATCCTCTTTATAGTGGATCAGATGACCTTCATCGATCATATTCTGAAAAGCCACGTCACCTTCGTTGGCTTTTTTCTCGATATATGCACATAGACTCTCAATTCGGAGGATGACCATTTCAAAAATTCCCTGCTTCATTTCTTGCATCCCATAACTGGTTAAAAACCGTTTTATCCGCTGCTTGATTCGGTTTCCATCTCTCTCTGCATCATAAGGAACCAGCGCTCCTGTTTCGTCATGCCACTGCCTGCTTAAAGGAACACATGTATACAAGGTATAGGCGATATCCCACTGCCTCGGCCCCGGTGCTGCTACATCGAAATCAATTATCCCCACTACTTTTTCGTTTCTAAAGATCAGATTGTAGAACGCAAAATCATTGTGGCAGATTACCTCAAATGGACTGGGTGTTCCTTTCATCGGCTCCCACTCGCCAAATGGAAAATTGCTGACGGCATCGTGGTATTCTCGCTGTAATGTCGCCACTTCCCTCAGAACAGCATCCGACCACATAAACTTTTTTAATGGATAATGTCCTGCTTCTCCTTCGATAAACGACAGAATTTCCCTTCCTTGTTCATCCATTCCTTTAAACGTTGGTGAATGAGCATATCCTGATTGTTCAAGATGAAGCAGTAACTTGTGCACATTGGTACTGTTCGGCTTTAAATCGCGTCGGACCGTATTAGAAATTCGATAGACATTTGAGATGTTTCCTCCTGCAAGTAATTCCTCTTTACTTTCGTTCGATCGCATAAAGCCCCTCCTTTCTAGCTACTGTTATTGCTATTATAATAGCAATCGTAACAAAACAAAGATAACTTTATTCCCAGTATTCTCCTTCTGTTTCAGCAAAATCTATTTTCAATCCTACAAGCTGTTTAGCGACATTGTATTTAAGCTGAATCGTATATATACCATCGCCGTATCCGGATAGTGCTACAACACCTTCTGGCATAAGCCAAGCTTGCTCATCAGAGTTAAACATCTTTTCATGAACAGCGTCATCTACTTTCTGATAAGCATCATAATCAAACATACCAACTAATGCAGAATCAACGACAATTGGTTTATTAAATTCATGCCATTTCCCACTTGAGAGCTTTTTCCCATAAAAAACAGTTACGTGTTTAACCGTTTGATCTTCCATGTAGGCTAGCGATGCCGTCCAGTCTCCAGCTTTTACATTGGTAAAAACCATGTTCCCATCTTCTTCTTTCATCCCGTCTATTGCATCGGTCACAAGCAGCTTTGTGCCCGTTACCGGAAATGTTCCTAACTTCTCCTTCGTCTTGTGCTTTGCTGCATACCAATCAAAGAATTGTTCTAATGTCAGTGCTGAACAATCCGTTTTTCCAGTCTTCTCGTTCCAAATAAAGACTAATTCTTGCATAAAGCGCTTCCTCACGCGATAGCAGAGGAACTCCCCACTTTGGCTTGTGCCAATAACAATCAGATCATTAGGTATCCCTTCTGGGCGCATTTCACGTTGATAAGTAATGACATCGATAGCGGTTGTCTTTTCACAACTTGCCAGCGGCAGTAACGTCCAATCCCCCACTATCCCTCCATTTGTCATAAGGAAAAGCGCTTTGTACTCGTCGGGAAAAAGCGCACCTAACGTCTTTTCTCCTCGCTTAATATCGGCTAAGGACACACCCTTCCGTTTCGATTTTGGTTGCATAAAGCGAAGCGCATTTTTCATTAAAGCCGCCATGTTAATTCTCCTCTGTCACCAACGCATCTACATGCGTCATTGCTTCATTTAAGCGGGTTTGAAAATCTCCCTTTATCACTTTGTACTCGATCTTATTCTTCGCAAGAAGCTCCTTCAGCAAGTTGTTATTTTGCTCGCGGATATTATCTGCACCAAACGACCTTGTCCCATCATCAACCCAAGTCACATCTGGTTCTAAAAACAACCACAGATCATAGTGCTGAATCTTACTAATCGCCCCAAGGATCGGCTGAGTTTGATCGAGATACGCTTGTGAAAAATACTGCGTAACGATTGCTTCTGTATCAATAAACAACACTTTGTTTGCTTTTTGCAGCTCCATTTTTTCATGATACTTATGCTCAAACGCAATCTCCGCGTAGTCGCTTTTTATTGTAATTCCTTCGCACCCACCGAGCTTCTCATAAAAGGTTCTCCCATATTCTTCGACATAGGTTGTGTTATACAAAGTTGCTAAGTTTTTCACCAGCGTTGATTTACCGCAGCTTTCCGTACCGACAACAACGACTTTTTTCGCATAGTGGGGTTGAACCACTTTCGGAATCATCGCCCAGTGCTTCATGACGCCTTCATTTCGAATTTTGGTGCCCGATATCGCATACTGTTCTCGCTTGGCGTCAATAATAATGTGCTTAGCCTGAGGGTATAGTTTTGAAAAAATCGGTGTATAAGCATGCTCGGAACTAAAGACAACATCAATCTCTTTTCCGATTGCCTTAAGAATACCGTCTCTGCCCCTTTCCCAGTCAGAAAAGGCGCCAGTCTGCTCTTCATAGACAGCATGCACCTGCACATGAGGCAGGTCTTTCGTCAATTGCGTCCACCAGCGTAAACGCATTGTAGCGCTTTCAAATCTCGTTTTTCCTCCGGTACAAAGCGCTTCTTCAAAAGCAGCGTCATGCGAAACGATAACGTGAAGCTCATCGACCATTGTTGATGCTTGAATCATCGCGTACACATGACCAAGATGGGGAAACGGTAAGAATTTCCCACCAAACATCCCCACTCTCCCTATACTCATTTGGATTCCTCCCTCTTTGACCTACGCAACTTCCTGCTTCTTCTCACCTTGCTTCTTCGCCAGCTTTAACCAATTTAGATAGCCATAAATGCTGTTAAATAAAAACGCCGTCCACATCACGAGCATTGACCAATCGTTTCCACCTGTCTCAACTAAAACAATGATCCACAGCGTAATGGTTAATGCATTTACAACAATCCACAGCACCCACTGTTCTGCGTAACGTTTGAGCATCAAGATTTGGGCAATGATGGACAAGACGACAGCAACTGAGTCGATCCGCACTTGCTGACCACCAATCGCCGCTAATATTTCCGCATAAAGAAGCGATGCCGCCACAGCAATTAAGGCAACGTAGAGCCAGCCGGACTTTGTCAGTTTCTTCACGCTGACGTCTTCGCCGCTGACGCTGTTCGCTGTACGATTCTTGCGCCATAAATAGATACCAATAAATTGAATTGGTAGGTAGAAGAGCGCATTTAACATCGACTCTCCATACAAACTATATGTATAGGCAATATACGCATACGTGCTCGTTTGAACCATTCCAAAATAGTAATTCGACACCTTCCCCTTTGCGACTAACACCACACACAACATCCCTGAGATGGAAGAAATCAATCCAATTAATGAATCCTGCCATGCAAAAAAGAGATAAACCGTAATCCCTGTAAACGTAATCAACCAAATCTTCTCAAACATCGTCCAGCCAGTAAACATGAGCTTACGCCTTCTTTCAATCTGATTTTGTTTGTTACTTATTTCACATACTTTGGCAATGTCGATTTAATTTGATGAAAACCTTCCTCCTTCACACAGGTAGATTGTGAACAATTCACATAATTAAGCAAGCACAAGAACAGCGAATCATTGGTTTCCGATTAACGTATGTTTTGCGCTTTGTTTTCATTCTGTTTTTTCATTATAAATCAAAGTTTGAAAATAGACTATCTTATTTTTCTAACAGTCTCATTTTTTGTGAAAGTGGTAAAATAATTATAATTGAATTTTAGGCTGACCTGTAAGATTAACTTCTCTAATGAATGTATGTACTTCTTGTTCAAATTTCTCTGCCTCTTCAAGGAACGGATAATGGTTACTTTTCTCAAAAATAACAAGCTTAGAAGCAACGATTGCTTCTGCCATTTCAATTGAATACTCAACGGGACACTGAACATCGTGCTCGCCGCACACGATTAATGAAGGAATTTCAATTAGTGACAGCTTCCTTGTCAGATCAAATACAGTCATTTCCCTACTGAGAAAAGCTAAGCGAATTGGATTTATTCTTTTACGAATCGATTTATTAAAATAGGAAAGATAGTTGCTTGGTTGATACAATGAGAGTTTTGTTCGTTCAATTTTGAAAGATTCTTTCTCCTCCTCTGTTCTAGTCGGGTCAGCTACTACTTGAAGGAGTGTCTGCATCGTTTCAAATAACGGGTGCTGGTTATAGTAGATACAATTGACAGAGAATGTCTGATAATCTCGAGCAGCTGCTCCGACGATAATCGTATACACCAGTGATTCAGAAAAGTGAATGCCATATACTAAACCAAGCATTCCTCCGGTTGAGTGACCAGCAAAACTCCATTTTTCATACCCTAAAGCTTGGCGGATACCTTCTATGTCTAAAACCGTTTCAATGAAACTCAGTTGATGAGGTTCCTTTGCTTGTTCTGAGTATCCACTTTCTCGCAAATTAATGAGAATAACTGAATGTGATTTAGTGAAAACATCCGCGAAATAATCTCCGCTTTCATTGAATGTTGAATAATAATGCGTCACGCAAAGTGGTGTGCCTTTTCCTTTTCTAAATACTTCAAACACACCTCTATCAGTTTGAACCAGCTCTCTTTTCCACATGCTTTCCACCTCTTCTAGTTCTAGAATCTCATAATTCCTTAACCATCTTAACAACCTCTTGTTGATAACCTAAATGTTCATAAAGTCCAATCGCTCTCTCATTGTTTTTAAATACATCCAGTATCACTTCCGTTAAGCCGTGGCTCTGAGCCCACTCCTCTGCTTGTTTCATCAGAGCTTTGCCGACGCCTTTTCCCTCACCATGAGACGCTACCGAGATCGCTGAGATATAAGCCTGTCTCTTTTTTGTAAAATAGTCTTCTTGAATCGTTAGTTCAATGTAGCCAGACAATTCTCCCTGATCTTCTGCGACAAAGATGTTTTCCGTATTCTCATTAACCGCTTTTAACGCTAAATCACGTTGTTTTGCTTCCATCTTAGCTTGATCTCGATAATTCATATAGGAGACTCCATCAAAGCGTTTAGCTAACTCTATTACATGTTTTTCATCCTTTTGCTCGTATCTTCTAATAATCATTCGTTTCCCTCACTTATCCTTAGTCGCGCATGTTATCATCTCGTGATACAGTTCATGCCAACCATCATAGAATTGATTCACTTGATCCGGTGAAATAAATAAGCGTCTTGACGATTCAAACTCCCCCAGAAAAGGATGCACCTTAGTGATGTTCATCTTATAGAATAGTTGATAGCCGATTTGCGGATACACGCTTTTTTCATTCCAGTTTGCATTGCGGCTATGGTCGACAATAATGTAACCTAAAAGCGAGGAATCACCTTCAACATACCCTTCCTCCATCGCTTCTCGCGCAAAGCTTTCTTCTGGACGTTCACCTGCCTCAACATGCCCACCTGGAAAATCCCAGCCTCGCTTATCTAAATCCACCAGCAATATTGTAGCCCCATCAAAACAAAAGCCATGTACACTCGTTACATGTTCAATTTGCAGCGGCGGTTGGTTTGTCTCGAACCACGTTAAATGAACTTCTCCATCCCAATTAACTATTCTTGAGGTCATCTTCATCACTTCCTCTCATTTTAATTTTAACAGAATAATTCCTTAATAAATTATCCCATTTCCATTCATACAAAAAAAAGGAAGCCTGCACACGGCAGGCTTCCTTCAATCATTAGACACTCTTTCTCTTCGCTGGATCTTCATATGTTTCCCAGAACGTGGCATTTTTAATACCTAGTTTCTTCGGATCAAAGACAGGATCAAGCCCCTGCGCTTTCTGAGCTTCGTAGTCTTTCAAACATTGTAGCGCTGGCTTGGCGAGCAGAACAATCGCAATAACGTTCACCCATACCATTAATCCGAGTCCAATATCACCTAAGAGCCAAGCATTATTTGCTGTCCTCATCGTTCCAAACATAGTCGCTCCGAGTAGAACAAGCTTAATGATGAACATCGGTACTGCTGCTTTCTTGCCTCGCATTAAATAGGCAACATTTGTTTCCGCGATATAGTAGTAGGCCATGATTGTTGTAAAAGCAAAGAATAAAAGAGCAATTGCGACAAAGCCTGTTCCAAATGCAGGAAAGATGCTATTGATCGCCGCCTGAGTGTATTCAGGACCAGGTTCCGGTATTGCCGGCAGTGCATTGACTATGTCAGCATCGCCTTCATTTAATCCTTGCGTATTGTACATACCTGTGAACAGAATCATGAAGGCTGTCGCTGAACAGACAAGCAGCGTATCAATATAAACCGAGCCCGCTTGAACAAGTCCCTGCTTTGTCGGATGCGATACTTCCGCTGCCCCGGCCGCATGAGCACCTGTACCTTGCCCGGCTTCATTGGAGTAGACACCTCGCATAACGCCCCAGGCAATTGCGCTACCTAGTAAGCCACCAAAAATCGAGTCCATTCCAAACGCACTGCTAAAAATGAGCGCGATTGTTTCAGGGATCAGGCTAATATTCATCCCAATAATAATAATCGCCATAATCATATAGGCAATTGCCATGAATGGGACAATAAAAGAGGCCGTATTGGCAATCCATTTAATTCCGCCAAGAATAATTGCACCAAGAACAAGAACAAGAAATAGACCAGTAACCCAATTAGGAATAGAGAAAGCTTCCGTCATCGCAGCCGAAATCGCATTTGCCTGCACCCCCGGCATTAACAGAGACATTGCCAGAAGTGCCGCAATCGCAAAAACAATTCCAAACCATTTCTGACCAAGCCCTTTCTCAATATAATAAGCAGGTCCCCCACGATACTGGCCGCCTTGCTTAGTTTTGTATACTTGAGCGAGCGTTGATTCAATGAAGGCACTTGAAGCACCTAAGAAGGCAATTGCCCACATCCAGAACACCGCCCCCGGTCCACCAAAGTAAATAGCGGAAGCAACCCCGGCGATATTACCTGTCCCAACCCGACCAGCTAACGCTAGCGATAACGCTTGGAAGGAGGAAATTCCAGTATCTGATTTTTTTCCAGTAAACATAAGCTTAAAGATATCCTTAATATGCCTAACCTGTAGAAATCGAGTTAATATTGAGAAAATAAGTCCGACACCAAGTAATGAGTAAATAACTGGAGTACTCCATAAAATACCATTTATAGCTTCTAAGAATGATTGCACTTTCGTACCTCCTAAAGGTATGTCTTACTTGCTAGTAGAAAAGATAGTGTTAATCATATACTTCTAAAATGAAAGAGAAAAGAGTCATTTGGCATATAATATGTTAAATAATCTGACAAAACCTTTAGGTAAATAGTCGCAATTAATTGATAATAACGAGCAGGCTACGGCTAGTTTTTCCGGGTAATTTGCTAAGCGTTCGTTATCATTGAATTGTTTCTGTTTGGACGTCCTACTTATCGTTCACTCCACCCTGATTAGCATACTTTTTTGTAAGGAGGGTACCTATTGTTTTTAGTGTTATCAATGGTTCAACAGCGGTTATGATTCCACTCTTACTTGCTTTTGGTATTGTCCCGATCATGCTTCTAGTCATTATCATTAAGAGCATCGTCGTTTTTGTCTTTAAGAAAACAGTCTAATATGCGTCTTCAATTTCATTTGATTACATCTTACAATAGAGTAAAACCAATTAAAGGAGAAAGCGGATGCTAGATTTGTTTCATTACAATTGGCAAGTGAGAGAAGACTGGTTTAACTGGTGTGAATCAGTAAACGTAGAAGAATTGAACAAGACGCGAACCGGAGGAATGGGCGGTATAGTGAAGAATCTGATTCACATCATTGATTGTGAACTGCTGTGGATGAATCATTTGCTTGGCGAAACAAATCGCTATCCTCAGAAAGAAACGATGACAAACTTAGACGAGGTCAAAGCCTATTCCGCATACACTAAGAAAATTACGGAAACCTTTTTGGAAAGGCAGAGCGGGGATTATCACAACAAAACCGTGACAATATCAGGCAAAAACGAAGAGTATACATTTACATATAAAAAAGTCCTTCAGCACATTGTGACCCATGAAGTCCACCATATTGGGCAGCTGTCCGTTTGGTCGCGGGAGATTGGGATTAATCCAGTGAACTGTGATTTATTGATTCGCTCATTTGCATAAAAGGTGATTAGCATGTCAGCCTGTGGCGCAACACATCTGATTGAAAGCGTGAGAGAAACCTAGGATTCTTATGGGCTAGTGGGAGTCTGGAGACTTTGTTGTGGTCGTTTTCCACACAGATTCCGTACCTTTGAAATCTGCGTGGTTCGAGTAGAACTCAACTTTTTGTCCAACTCTACATCATGACAAGGTTGCTGTATCTTTACGTGGGGGCAGACCAAACATGCGCGCGTACTCTCGGTTAAACTGGGAAGGGCTTTCGTATCCGACTACATAGGCTGCATCAGCTACTCCAATTGTTTCCGTCAGTAATAAGCGCCGGGCTTCGTGCAGTCTTAGTCGCTTCTGAAACTGAATCGGACTCATGGACGTCACCTCTTTAAACTGGCGATAAAGCGTGGCCGTACTGATATTGGCTTGCTTTGCTAGTTCATCGACCTTTAATGGCTCCCGGTAATTGACGGATACGTAATTGATGACCGTTTCAATCTGATTTGTTGGTGTTCCTTCCGTTGCAATCTTTTGCAGGACTTCTTTGTAGGGACCTTGCAACAGCTTATAAATTACTTCTTTTTTATAAAGTGGAGCAAGCATTCCAATGTCATCCGGACGTTCGACTAATTGAGCAAACCGAGCGACTGCATCAAGTAAAGATGAATCGAGCTGACTGACGAATATTCCACGTTCCACTTGTTTTGTAGCAGAATCAGTCTTAAGCTGACTTGTTTGGATGACCTCATATAATTCTGATGGGGTTATTTCTATTTTCAAGGCGAGATATGGTTGGTCTGCCGATGCCTTTATAACGCGTCCTACAACAGGCAGACGCATTGATGTAAACAAATAATCTTGTGGACTATATAGAAAGCGTTTTTCAGATAAACGCAGTTCTTTTTCTCCTTGGACAATGATACAAAGCGCCGGAGTTGTCATTCCATACTTTTGCTCGTCAGATGCCGTTTGTCGGCTGAAAAACAACGATGGAACGGGCGTTGCGATATTTCCATTTGTCAGGTGCTTTGCAGCAATTAATTGCTGGAGCACTTTTTTTTGATTCATACCAGTTTCTACATTCATGACAACACCTCTTTTATTGAGAGTATTAGGCAATTAGTTGATACGATTACGATACCATGTGTTCTTCTTTCTCTGCAATACTAGAATGAAGTCAGATGACCGTTGTGGAGGGAATACACTTGTTCGTTCGCTTTAAACAGCTTTTTCAAATTAATCATTTCGGCCTTTTTATAATCTGTATGTTGCTGATTGGCACAAGCGTGTCCATTACAATGCCTTACTTATCGCTCTACGCGACGAGCGAGCTTGGGATGAGCGTAACGGCGTTTGGTTTTTTGATTGCGACTAGTTCTCTCGCAGGTGTTGTCGCCAATACAATTATAGCCAATTATTCGGACAGCGGAATGGATCGAAAATGGCTAATTGTTGCCGCCGTTTTGTCTTCAGCTTGCGGTTATTCATCCTACCTTTTCTTTGATTCCTTTATTGGTCTATTGCTTGCGGTTAGCTTTTTTACTGGAATCGGGGCGGCCGCGATGCCGCAGCTGTTTGCCTATGCTCAAGAATCAGCAAATGACAGTCAGGTAAAAGACAAAACACTCGCTAAGTCACTGCTGCGCTCACTCTTTTCTTTAGGTTTTTTAATCGGGCCACTAATTGGCACCGTTCTGCTTGCTGCGTTTGATTACAGAGGTCTTTTTCTTGGCACAACGTTTATCTTTATCATTATCGGCATCCTTGTTACCGTATTGCTTCCAAGAAAAAAAATTCAGGCTAACGCCAAACCAGTGAAACGATTATCAATCCTCTCCTCGCCTGAGACGAGAAAGATGATTCTTCCGTTTCTTGCGTTTATCCTGTTGTTTTCTGTGAATGCCGTAAATACGATTAACACGCCGTTACTAATTATTCATGAGCTTGGTGGTACCTATGGTGATGTGGGGTTTATAGTCGCGCTCTGTGCAGGCTTAGAAATACCACTTATGCTGCTTTTTGGAGCGTTAAGCACACGCATCTCCAACCAGTCCCTGTTAAAACTTGGCTGTGCTGTTGGCGCGATTTACTTCATGATTCTCGGGCTCTCAACGGAAACATGGCATCTTGTTGGCGCTCAGATTTTTCAAGCGACATTTGTGGCAATTGTCATGGGGAATGGCTTAAGCTATTTCGCCGACCTTCTGCCTCAATCACCTGGCGTAGCAGCAACCATTTACGCTAACGCGACAACGCTTGGACGCTTAGGCGGCAATGTCGCAGGAGGGGCTGGAGCCGATTTACTGGGCTTCCGCTTTATTAATTGGTTCTGCTTACTCGTCACGCTAGCAGCACTCGTTCTAATGGCCAAAAAACCAGCGACTGCGGGTAAACAGAAAACGGCGCCAACCGAAGACACGGGTTAAGCAAGAAAAGGAACGTTCACCAAGTGGTGTACGTTCCTCTTAAAAAAAGCTCGCCTTTGCTTGAACAAGCTTTTGCTTAAACTGCGTCAGCACCGCCTGTCTATCTTGGTAATCTTGTTGGTCGCCATCTTCCCACAGGGCCAAGTCTGCTCCTTGCTCAATCAGATGCAATGCCTTCTTTTTTACCGAAGATGTTAATGCTTGATGGCGCATTTGCAGCGCCGCGAGGGAGATATATAAGATCGACTCATCTGCTTGCTTCGCTTGTTTATCATTGTAATCAGAAAGCTCCGCCCGCCAAGTGCTAAGTAGCTCCTTCGTTGCTTTTCGCGGGCTGGTGCCATCATCCATTAGATCATTCCATTCATCTTGAATATCGCAGGCCAAATCCTCTTCCCACAATCCCGTTCCCCAAGCACCCATGATTCATATCCCCTTCCACTTATTTTATAAATGCCGTTACAGCCTCTATCTCTTTCGAATAGTACCTTATCCTCTTTCCTTGCTTACGAGCATAGTCAATTTCTTTGCTCGTACTTTCCCCAATATACCCGTTGACATCAACCACAAAAATCTCATCGCTCATATCAATCTTCTTAAAGTGCATTTGTCCAAGCATCATTACTTTTTCTTTTGTTAAATGGAGTCCATCACTTTGCTCAAAAAAACCAACGCTTAAAACAATATGTCCGTTAAACGTTAGTGCGGCTTCCATTTCTAGAAATGCCTCTTTAAACTTGGTTGACCCGCACAATGTCGTTACGACCATTTTTATTCACCTCTACTTAATTATAAATCAATGAAGAGATAACAAACCCAATTACGATCGACAAATACATCAGAGGAACAGAAAGCAGCACATTCCTCGTAACAAGTCCTAAAATCAGGCCAATCAGCCAAACAAGGAGAATAATAAAGAAGAACGGTGCGACAAAGTAGCTATCCGTATAGTTCTCAGCAATCCCTCCCGCTGCAAAAAAGGTTGAAACGAAGAGTGCTAGAATCAAGCTTGGGATTGCATTTAGCACGATTATTTTCTGATTGCGTGTTTTCATTAAATTCACCTTTCTTTATCCTATCTTCTAGGTAAATTAATCGTATAATGGAAAGAAATAACTTTCAACTCATTTTTCCGAAAAGAGGCATAATTAGATGAAATGAATTGCTGGTGTAATCAGTCTTTCCTTTTCATTTGTCCTATTTACTTATTTACTTGGCGTCGCTCAGAACTATTCTTTGTTGTTTTCTACTGGGTTGCTGTTGTTTCCTCTTATATTACTTGCGATTGCCTGTTATCTTTTCTATCAGTATTACAAAGAAGAGAGTAAGAAGTAACGTTTACACTTAATAGGAATAGGCAAGAAACAGCAAGGATTTGACATAGAAAAGAGATTGAAAAACTGTAAACTTAAAGGAGCTTAGACAGAAAGGGAGAGTGCATATGGAACATATTACATTAAACAATGGAGTCAGGATGCCCATACTTGGTTTTGGTGTTTTTCAAATACAAGATGCCGATGAATGTAAAACAGCGGTTGTTAACGCATTAGATTCAGGCTACCGTCTAATTGACACCGCCGCTTCTTACATGAATGAACAAGCTGTTGGTGAGGCGCTTAGACAAAGCGACATTCCTCGCGATGAATTGTTTATTACAACAAAGCTCTGGGTTCAAGACAGTGGATATGAAAAGACCAAACAAGCATTTGCTCGTTCGCTCGAACGTCTGCAGCTTGATTATTTGGATTTGTATCTGATTCATCAGCCATTTGGTGATGTCTACGGTTCGTGGAGAGCGATGGAAGAATTGTATGAAGAGGGAAAAATAAGAGCAATTGGCGTTAGTAATTTCCAGCCTGATCGCTTGGTTGATTTAATTACGCATAACCGCGTCACTCCTGCGGTTAATCAAGTTGAAACACATGTCTTTTGCCAACAACTCGAAAGCCAGGCGATCATGCAGGAGCATCACGTGCAGATTCAATCTTGGGGACCCTTTGCTGAAGGTAAAAATAATATGTTCCACAACGACGTTCTGCTAGGTTTAGGAGAAAAACATAAAAAAACACCCGCACAGATCATCCTGCGTTGGTTACGACAGCGCGATGTTGTTGCCATTCCAAAATCGGTTCACCTCAATCGAATGGAAGAAAACATAGCAATCTTTGACTTCGATTTAACGGAAGAAGATATGAAGGAAATCCAATCACTCGATACAAACGAAAGCTTATTTTTTTCTCATCGCGATCCGAAAATGGTCAAGGCGATTGGTACAAATAGAAGAGATATTTAAGTAGCAGCCATCAAGCAAATCAGCTTGATGGCCTTTTTTTCTTCACCAACCACTCAACACTTTCCGTTTGAAATCTGCAAGTTCAACACGCTTCAATTCATACGTCATCAAGCTTTTATCATTAAGAATATAGTTTAAGAAAAAGAGACAGAAATACGATTGCTTGAGCTCAGGCTGATAATCCATGCCAAACAAATTGAAAATCCGCTCAAGCTGACTATCAAACTGACCATTGATATAGGAGTCGTAAAAGCTGGTATCCTGATGAACATCAAGCTCATTCCAGATAAGCTTAAAGAAATCGTAAAAGAAGATGTACTCAGCAGATTCGTCCCAATCGATGTACCACAACCCCTCACTTCCTAGCAGCAGATTATCTGTCCACAAGTCGCCATGCAGCTTTAGAAATGGAAACTTCACATCAAATAAGGCACGATCAATTTCAGTGACAATCTGCTGATAATCTTGCAAATAAAGCGCATGTGGACTCGTTTGAAGCAGCTCGTTCATCGTTCGGTACGTTACCTTTGACTGATGCTTCATCTCGGTAAAATAACGAGTATAATCCTCATAAATTGTGCTCAGGATGAACGAATGATCCTGCGCTTTTTTTGGTCTAAACGGGACAAACTCTTCTACGAGCAAAAGAGCCTTATCATCTTGTTGAAGCAGTTTTGGCGTCCGAAAATGAGGAGCGAAATGCGCTTGATTGTTGATTTTTCTCGAGTAATTTTCTTTATTGGCACAAAGAATAAGCGTTTCCGTTTCTGAGAATAGTTTTATGTCGCCATTGCTGCAATACCAGAGAATTGTCCCAGTAAACAGCTTGGGACGATCGTCATTTATATGTATAGATTGTGTGTCTGGTTCAAAACTGGATAGAATCGGACTTTCTTTCATCGTCTCTTTATACATCACCCTGAGGTCTGTGCTGAATCGATAGCTTCCATTTTCCAAGTAACTGCCTAGCTCTAGCACCTTTGCTCTTTTCGCTTCAAAATCTTGCATTTATTTATCCCCACCACCTACGTAATCGGTCTGCAAAATCCCCCAAATCGCGCAGTCTTTATACTGACCTTTTGAATTGCGGATCATATCGCGGACAACCCCCTCCTGCTGCATGCCTGCTTTTTTTAACACCTTGCCGGAAGCTAGGTTATCGGTATTATGAGCTGCTTCAATTTTGTGGACATTCATTTGCTCAAAACCGTATGAAACGACTGCTTTTAGTGCCTCGGTACAGTAGCCTCTGCTCCACCACTTAAAGCCAATCGAATAGCCAACTGCGCAATTCGATGTCATCTTCCCAAAATCGTATAAGTCGATTTCACCAATCAGCTCGCCCGTCCCTTTTAACGTGATTGCCCAATAACAGAAGTCCTCATTTTGATAGGATGAGAGAATCGTAGCAACACGCTGTTCCGTTTCAGCAATCGACTTATGAGCGCCATTGACGCGGTTATCCGTCACCCGTTCATCGGAGATCCAGTTCGCGAACACACTGCTGACATCTTCATGGGTAAATCGTCTTAACAACAGACGCCCCGTATGTAGGAGCGGGGTGCCGTTAAACAAAATCTTCCCTTGTTTGATTGTATCAAGATGCACCAATGTTCGCTCTTTTAAACTCCGATATTGTTGTTCAGTTGTATCAGTCCAGGCCTCTTCTCGGCTTGACGGCGTATCGCTATAATCCAGCTTTATTTGAAACTGAGATTTGCTCAGATCATACCGTTTCTGCTCAATTCGATTATAATAATGCCAGCCATCTGTCAGCTTCGTTTTGTAAATATCCCCACCTAACAGCTCTTGCACAACAATCGCTGTCACACCACACTGGCCACGTGCTGGATTGGCTTCAGTCCACTTTGAGCTTGACTGACTTGACCATGCCTGCGAGACGGCCTGTGAAACTTGAAAACTAGTTAATTTATTCATTCGCCACATCCTCCGCATACCCTATTTCCTTAGAAAAATAGTCGTTCAAATACGCCCGAGAATAAAATAATTGAAAACAGAAGGACGATAAATCCAAGCTGATACAACGTAAACTTGTAATCATTTTCATTTTCGGCATACTTTTTTTCAAATACGGCTCTGGCTATTTCAAGTACGATGATAAAGATGATTATTAAGACACCAGGTTGGACTGGCCAGCCTGGTATTGAAACAGTAATAAATACGTTCACGAAAACAGAGACGATAAACGTAATCCGTATGGTCCAGTCAACTTTTTTATGTTTCTCCGTGATATGGTTGTACGAAAATAGCGGCTTTTTTTCCACCTTTAACAGCTTCCGTGTCACCCAATTAAAGATCCATAATAACAACAGGAAAACGAGCATTATAAGCAAAAAAGGTCCCCAGAAGTTCTGTTCAGAAACGTACATCTTCATCTCCTCCTTTTTGAAAAAAGCGCAAAAACCAAATTACCCCTTTTGCGCTCACACATCAGGGGCCATTTTTATAATAGCAATACGCCATTAATCTCTTGGCATCGTATACGTAATCGAAAAGCGATCGCTTTCGGCAAGCGTGCGGTAGATTTCTTCCACGATGCTCTCTGCTCTTTCTTTCGAGTCATATTTACCGAGCAGTTTACCCCATTCATTTAATCCTGTTGTGCCAATTCCTTGAATCTTCTTTCCGCTAATCGTTACTTCAGTTACGCTAATAACGCTCTGTTTTGTTTTGCGTAATAATCCACAACATTTGCTTGTCATCCTTTCAGAAAAACCAAATTTAAGATTCCGAGAACAATGCTAAGACTCGCAATAATCATTGCTCCTTTGTACCATTTTCCGAGCTTTGTTCCTCGGTTAAGTAAATAGAGGTTGCTCATTGATAAAGTTAGGGTAATGCCCAGTAATAATGGAAATAGCTCTTGCTGACCAGTGAAGCCCGCCCAAATCAACACGGACATTACCAGTATCGTTAAGAGCAACAAACTCACTTGCAGTACAGTCGTTCCTTCTTTATTTCCCTTTGTCTGTTCCATTCCCGCTTCCCCACCTTCTCAATCCTTACCTCCATTTACGGGACTACGCTCAATAAGTTTCACTATACTAGTGCTCGACATGGTAATGAAGCTCAACAAATTGGTTAAACGTCTGAACGCCTTGCAAACGCAAATTCAATTGCGAATCTCTTTGTAAAAATAACGGGATACCTGCGCCAATAAGTTTTGGAGCGATCGTTACAATGATTTCATCAAGCAAGCCTGCTTGAATAAAGCTTGCAATTAGCTCGCCGCCACCAACAAGCCATATTTTCTGACCTTCCTCTTGTTTCAACTGCTTTACAAATGAGGCCGGATCTTCCGTAATAAACTGTGAATGGCCACTGTTTTCTCTTGGCGTGCGCGTAAAAACATAGCTCAGCCGATCGCTGTATGGCTCGTCCGCACTATCGTCCTGTTCCTTAATCCAGTCATACGTTTTTCGACCCATGATGACGGTATCGGTTGTATCATAAAATGCCGCTATGCCATTATCTCCTTCTCCTTCTACTTCAAACAACCATTCCAGTGACTCTTCTTTTGTGGCAATATAACCATCCAAACTTGTTGCGATAAATAAGACAACCTTTCGTTCATTTTGCATGTGAACACCTCTTTTTTTAAGATACAATCAGTATACATGTGAAATATGACATCCTCTGTCCTATTAATCGGCTATTATTTAGGAAAGAATACAGAAATGAGGTGAACAAATGCGAGCAGAACGATTGCTACAAATTATCATCCGCTTACAAAATAGCGAACGGCTCACAGCAGAACAGCTGGCGACCGAACTACACGTATCCGTTCGAACGATTTTACGTGATATGGATGCACTTAGCCTAGTCGGCATCCCTGTTTATTCAGCTCGTGGAAAGCATGGTGGTTGGTCCTTGTTAGAAGGTTTCAGTAAACAACTAGCCTATCTCAAGCCAGAGGAACTCCAGTCGCTTTTAGCGTTGCCCCATGATCAAGTAATGCATGATTTAGGGATACCAAAAGAAGCAGAGTATGTCCGCGAAAAGCTCCTTAACGCTCTACCCCATGCCGCGATCGAGCAGACAAAAGTTATTTGGGAACGGATCTATATCGACACAGGAACATGGCGTGAGACAGCGATTCAGGACCAACCTTATTTCGACGTAATTCAAGATGCCGTTTTTACAAACTGTAAATTAAAGATCCATTACGTTGGCCATGATCAGCAAAAAAAGGAACGAACCCTTGAACCACTGGGTCTTGTTGTGAAGCAAAAAAACTGGTACCTCATCGCTATGAGAGACGGAGAGATTCGCAACTACCGGCTGTCGCGAATTGTCTTTGCTGAAATCTTGGAAGACACATTTGTCCGACCGCTTCACTTTCAGCTGAAAGACTACTGGCTTCAGTCAAAAACGGATTTCATCAAGCGTCTGCCCCGCTACGACGTACAGGTACGAATCGCAAATACCAGCTTACACCGACTAACGTACCAGCCGATCTTTATTCATGACTATTCCATTAAAGAGAATGAAGGAGTCGCGTCCCTTCTCGATCTTACGTTTCAGTCAAAGCAGGAAGCAGTTGAATGGATTCTTGGTTTTAACAGTGAGGTAGAAATCATTGAGCCTAAGGAGGTCAAGGTAGCTGTTCTTAATGCAGCCAAGCGAATTGTTGCCCTTTATGAAGAGAAAGACAAATAGAGCGGCGCTTCTTCGCGCCGCTCTATTTTCCTTATTTAGACTCACTAACTTGAACAAGCTGTTTTCCGATATTCTCTCCTTTAAACAAGCCGAGAAATGCATCTGGCACTTTATCTAAGCCTTGATGAATCGTCTCTTCAAACGTGAGCTCGCCGGACTGAACAATTCCTGACAGTTCAGCGTAGGCATCACGGTAATGATCACGGAAATCGCCAACTAGAAAGCCTTGCATTTTCACGCGGGACTTCACAAGAAAGCCTTGCACACGTGCGCCGATATCCTGCTCACCTTGTTCCAAATTATAAGCGGAAATCGCTCCACACACAGGCACGCGGGCAAATGTATTTAACAGCGGCCATACTTGATCGGATACGTCACCGCCGACATTTTCAAAATAGACATCGATCCCGTCCGGACAAGCTTCTTTCAATGCAGACGCAAATGATTCATCCTTATAATTGACGGCTTCATCGAAACCGAGCGACTTGATGTAGTCTTCTTTTTCTTTCGACCCAACGATCCCAACAACTCTTGCGCCTTTGCGCTTAGCGAGCTGACCGGCAATGGAACCAACCGCACCTGCCGCACCAGAGACAACAACGGTTTCTCCTTTTTGCGGTTCCCCGATATGATACATGCCGAAATACGCAGTTAATCCAGGCATGCCTAAAACGCCGAGTGCGGTTGATGGCGATGCGCCGTGTAAGTTCAATTTACGCACGCTCTCAGCAGAAACGGTATTGTATTCTTGCCAATCAAGCGCTCCTGTAACAACGTCGCCAACAGCGAGTTGATCCGATTCACTTTTAACGACTTCAGCCACAATTCCACCGTTTAGCGGCTTACCTACTTCAAACGGTTCCACATAGGACTTCGCATCACTCATACGACCACGCATATACGGATCGACTGATAAGTAGAGGGTTTTTACCGAAACCTCACCTTGCTTCGGTTCTTCTATTTCAACTTCCTTAAAATCAAACGTTTCCGTAGTTGGCCAGCCATCAGGGCGGCTCTTTAACTGAATTTGCTGTTGATTCATAGATAAACATCCTCCTTTTATCTTCATGGCTCTATTCCTCATTTGCATTGGTGTTAAACAATGCAAATTGGCATTAGCTCTTCAACATGTATCGGTTTCCCAAAAATGATTGAAATGAACTCGTTTCGTTCAAACAGAAGATTGTTAACTTTTACTTGGGTAATAATTGTAGTAAACAAATTGATAAACACGTGATGGCAATTCTGCTAGAGGCAAACCTTATCTATGGGCAAGCTACCTAGTTCTTATCGAATATAAAGGGTGCAAATCAATTGAGTTTATAACGATTACATGGCATTTTTAATTAGAGATTACGTTTTCTTCGATTATTATGGAGGAAACATGTATTTGTTTTGTATAGATGTTGGAACAAAAAAGGAGAATTCAAATGAACATTACGATTAGACCAGAAGTTCAATCTGACTATAATTATACCGAGAGCCTCATTAAACAAGCCTTTCAAAATGAAGAACAAAGCGACCAGCAAGAACATTTTCTAGTTCATAAGATTAGGAAATCAGAAGCCTTCGTTCCTCAGCTTTCACTTGTCGCCTTAACTCAAACTGAGGAAATTGTCGGTCATATTTTATTGTCTAAAATAAAAATTAGTGACGGTACTAATGAAGCCGATTCTCTAGCGCTTGCACCTGTTTCGGTTGCACCTGAGTACCAAGGTAAAGGAATCGGAAGTAAATTAATCCACGCCGCCTTAAAGCGAGCGAAAGAGCTTGATTACGATTCAGTCATTATATTGGGACACAAAGATTACTATCCTAAGTTTGGTTTTAAACCAGCAAGCCTATGGACGATCCAAGCTCCATTTGAAGTTCCTGATGAGGCATTTATGGCGCTTGAATTAACGCCGAACTCCCTTAAAAACATAAAAGGTGTCGTACACTACTCAGAAGCATTTTTGTCATAAGAAAGGAAGAAGCGCGAGACGATGTCTGAGCGCTTCTTCCTTTCTCATCTTTAGTAATGAACTTAGCTGTTTAAGTTTTTTTTATGGGAGTAGATCTCTGATAATTAATAACCATTCGTGCTAAACATTATCATTTCTTTTTCGACATCATACGTTGCTGTTCTTGTGGCTACTCCATTCCCGTGAACAGATGCAAACAAATTAAATTATCTATAACTCACTCTTTCATTAATCCACAACAAACAAAAAGCAACCAGCCTCGCTGGTTGCTTTCTCTTTTATTTCAAAATAAGCGTCGGTCCTCCGCCCGTAAACTGCACGAGATTTGCAGGAAAACCGGCAGTGGTTGTTGCCTGAATGCGAAACTGGATCGTTGATTCCTGTTTAATCGCTTCGAGGGCCGCTGCCGAGAGCGTAAATTCAACATAGGACGTATTCGCTGAAAAAGTAGCTCTGTTTATGGCTGGAAGAGCAGCGCGGGCATTAAAATCGTTTCGTTCTAGCTGAAGGGAGCTGCCAAAGTAGCCAGGTGCGGCATCAACAACAAGAGCGGAAATGGTCCCTTGTTGTGAGGCAACCGGCAGTCTCAATATCGCTGTTGAACTGGAATTCGAAGCCGTTATATCTGCGACTGAAAAAGAGACAATCGTCCGATACGTGTCAGTATTATACATGCCTTTATCACCGACTTTTAAGTCCCCACCGATGCCGTCAGCGGCGAGCCTGCCAATAAAACCTGAATGGGTTCGGTCCAGTTCAATTGACTGCTCTTCACCGCCCTCACCGCTGCGAACTTGATAGACTTCTGTCATCACAGTGCCCTCGATCCCCTCACTTGAGATGCCGATACATTTCAGCGTCGTTGTTTGGTCAAAAGTAAAAGGCGTTGAATAGAGTGGTGAAGCACTTGTTGGTTGACTTCCATCAATCGTACAGCGTATGTCAGCGGAATGTGTGCTTGTTAGCGCAACCGTCACTCGATCAACAAACGATCCACCGGCAGGATTCGCCGTTACCGTTGGTGCATCTGGTTCAGGTTCTGGGGTGCCTTCGTCCTGGGAAAAGAAAGCCCACATCATCTCACTTGCATTCGGTCCGTTTGGATCGGTGTAGGTTCCTTGCGTACTTCCACCTGACCAAGCATGCCCCATACCGGTTACCAAAATCTTTCGCAAAACTTCTTTGTTCGTTTCTTGATTCGTGTACACTTTCTCTGTGTACGCTCTACCGCCTGGAACTTGGCGGTCAAAGCGCTCACTTGCTCGATCGGTGATCACGCCTTTACCACCTAAAACGAGGTCGTTGGTTTTTGCCCACTGGCTTAGAGCTTGATTGCCATTAATGACGTTTACCGTGTAATCAGCGGTGCCGTGAAAGACGATCGTTGGCACAACTTGGGCATAGCTTCCCATCGCTTCAAAGGCCAACCGCCCTTGCCTTGCCGGGTCCGGTCCTCCGCTCTGCATCGCCGTCAGTGCTTCCAGCTGCGTTGTACCGGCTTTATACTCTAAGCCTGAAGCGATACCAATGCCTTTGAATAAATCAGGATACGTTGCGCCCATCACACCGGCCATCGCCCCGCCTGCTGAAAGTCCACCGACATAGACTTGATCTCGATTAACCGCTTTTTGGCTAATTACCTGCTCAACAAGGCCAGCGAGCACGGCTGGTTCACCTCGACCTCTTGCTTGATGAGCTGACTCAAACCATTTCCAACAACGTTGAATGTCGGCAGAACTACTTTGTTCCGGATAGAGCACCCGAAACCCTTCACGGTCAGCCACAGCATTCATTTGTGTTCCTGCGGCAAACTGAGTCGCATCTTGCGTGCACCCGTGCAGCATGACCACAAGCGGTTTGTTTTGCTCGTTCACGATTGAATCCGGTGTATAAAGCTTGTAGCTTTTTCCTCCGAACGATCCGGATTCCGTTGTACCAGCCTCTGCAATTTGTGGAATAAACAATAAAACGAGCAACATCATCATACTTGCGAGCACTCGAGCCATTTATGTTTCCTCCTTAGCGAATCCCTCTTTTTTCTGCTTCTTCCCGCAGCTGTTCTCTGAAATCAGGATGAGCAATTGAAATGAGTCGTTCAACCCGTTCGCGCACGGACGTTCCGCGTAGGCAAACCGCTCCATACTCCGTCACGACATAATCAACATCATTACGTGAGAGCGTTACGGCCGCTCCTTCAAGCAGCGCAGGGACAATTTTTGATTTACGCTCTCTTTGACCAGTCTCTTGGTTCATAACCATCGCCGTCGAGTACAGGGCAATAAACGATTTTCCACCAGGCGATAGCTGAGCGCCAATCGCCGTATCGGCCTGGCCGCCTGTACCGCTGTATTGCCTGTGTCCAATTGATTCTGAGCTACACTGCCCGGTTAAATCGATTTCAAGCGTCGTGTTAATAGACACCATTTTTTCATTCTGGCCAATCACATAAGGATCATTGACCCACGTCCCTTTCATCATCTGTACACCAGGATTGTTATGCAGAAAACGGTAAAGCTTGTCGGTACCAAGGGCAAACGTCGCCACGAGCCGGTTTGGAACGAGCGTTTTTTTCCCACCAGTAATTACACCCGCTTCAACTAAATCAACCATTCCATCCGTCAACATTTCCGTATGGACACCAAGGTCTTTTTTTCCCAACAGTTCAGAGGCGACCGCATTGGGGATGCCGCCTATTCCAAGCTGAATCGTCGAACCATCCTCAATTTCCTCGGCAATAAATGCGCCGATTTTCTGATCCCGTTCATTTGGCTCAGGCGATGGAAACTGAGGGATCGGGGCATCATGCTCGACAAGATAATCCACTTCACGAATATGGACGATTGTGTCGCCAAACGTCCGCGGCATGTTTGGATTGACTTCAAGAATGACAAGATCAGCATTCGCCATCACTTCCCGTTCATACGTAGCGCTTAGCGACAATGAAAGATACCCATGCTCATCCATCGTCGATGCACTGCCAACAAAAACGTTAACATGGCGATGGTGAAGCCGCTTTGTTCCGGCAAAATGAAGATGGTTGGGTATAAACGAAACGTTGCCAACATCTTGCATTCGTCTGATTGTCGGCGTATAAAACCACCCTTCCATTTGAAAATGGTTCAGATAGTTCTGATCGGTAAAATAGGCATAATCAAGCATCGGTAAACAGGTTGATACCGTTACATTGGTTGCCTGTGCTGATGCATGATGAAGATGAGATAACAGTCCAGTTGGTTCAGCCGCAGCCATTGCTGAGACAATGTGATCACCTGTTTTAACCAGCTTAACGGCGTCCGCAAAAGAAAGCAGTTTTTCCTGATACGTTAGTTGGGAATGAGTCACTGCTTCTTGCATCATCCAGCCTCCTTTACAGGTCCCCAGCGGACAACGCTCGCAGCCCAGGCATAACCAATGCCTGCGGCAACAAGTGCAATGACTGACCCATCGTGAATCTTGCCTTCACGCAATCCAAGCACGAGGGACAAGATTTGATCGACCTGTCCCATATGCCCGTACTCGCTTAAGTACGTTGTCTGTTGTTCATCAAGCTGAAGGCGCTCAAGCATCACCCTATGCATCGAAGGTTTCATATGCAAAATGGCTAAATAATCAAGCTCTTCCATCGAAACATCTGACTTTTCGAACGCTCGATTCATGCAGCGAAACCAGTTATCCATCGAGACCGCGTTTAAGCGTGTCTTCATATGGTCTGGGTTTAGTAACTTTAACGACTGGTGCGCTAACATAAAGTTCGACTCATTAATTGGATGTACTGTCCCGCCGACTTCGACCCCGGCGTCCCGTGCCATTGAACCATCGGTCATCACATCAGATTCAAGTAGTTCATTAAAAGGATGATCTCGCTTAATCAGAATTGCCCCTGCGCCTGCGCTCAAGTTGTACAACATCGACGAAGTTGGATCGGCGTAATCAACTAAATCACCATTGCGGTACCCGCCAACGATAAGAATGGTCTGCAGCTCCTCGTCACCGACCATCATCGTTTTTGCCATTTTCAATGCAGAAATACATGAGCAGCATCGTTGTTGCACATCAATGCCCCAAGCTCTACTTGCACCAATCTGTTCCTGAATATAAATCGCAGATGTTGTCAGTGGATACTCTTTCCACTCTTCGCCAATGCAAAGAATCAAATCAATTTCAGCTGCTTCTATTTTTCCATCTTGCAGCGCTTCTTTTGCAGCCCATACCGCCATTTCTTGCGTTCCATCCTTTTCACCAGGAATCGTCTTTTGCTCAATCCCCAGCTTGTTTCTGACCGCCTCCTCTGTCCACTGGCCGTTTGTACGACCCGCCAGTTCCCTTGCGCTCATCACCGTCTCAGGAATATAGACGCCAAGTCCGGCAATTCCTACTCTCACACTCATAAAAAACGCCTCCTACGCATCCATTACTTTCTCTATTTTTTCTGAAAGTGGTTCTGGTTTTGTGACAAAAGACACACCGATAAAGACAAGAATTGAAACAATCATCGCAATCGCTCCGGTGTAGATGCCATGCGGCAACGAGTAAATTCCTAGACGTGCGAGTACTTCAATCGCAATACTTAAACAGAGCCCAACAAGAATGGAGGCAATCGCGCCTTCCTTCGTTGCTTTTTTCCAGTTCAGTCCGATCCCAAGTACCGGAGCAAGCGCGGCAGCAAACGTTCCCCAACCGACTGCACCAAGCAAGGCAATTCCTTGATCACCAAGGTTTAAAACGGCCAGCACCGTAATTACAGAAATCGCTACAACAGCAACTCTTCCGTAAACAAGCTGTTTTCGATCAGATAAGGTCTTTCCAAAAGCAAACGGTAAATCACGCACGACCGCAGCCGAAGCAATATTAATAAAGGAATCACAGGTCGACATAATCGCCGAAGCAACACCAGCAAACACAAGCCCAGCAAGCAATGGCGGTGTGAATTCAGCTAAAAACACAAGAATCGCATCGTCAGGATTGGCTAACGGGGCAATTTCGCCTGTCATAACTAAGTAGCGCATCACGAGCCCCACGCCAATTAAGAGCAATCCGCCGAGTACAGCAGGTACAGCAGCAAGCGCCGGTCCCCACTTCAGCTTCGTAATGTCTTGAATCATATAAAGTCTTGTTACAACATGGGGCTGCCCCACAATTCCAATTGATAAAGCAAAAAACCAGCTCATCGCCAGGATCGGTGCGGCAAGTCCCCACGGTCCGATAAACTCAGGCATGATTTCACCCATATTAGCAAATGGCGTTTCCGCAATCGTTTGCTGGATATTGACAAGTCCGTCGCCAACACGCAGAGAAATCACAAATATTACAATCGATGCCAGTGCCATAATCGCTCCTTGGAACACGCTCGTATACGTCCCAGCCATAATGCCCCCAGCTGCTGAATACAGCGCGATAACAAGCATGCCAATTACAACACCAAGTGAAACGGAAATATTAAAGATAAAAGCGATAATTGTCCCTAAAGCAAGCACCTGCGTACCAAGAAAAACGACGATCCCAACCAAAGTTGCCACGCCAGTCAGTCCGCTTGCTACTCGGCTGTTGTAACGATGATAAACCGCATCAGCGACAGTCATCGCACCGGTCGCTTCCGTCAACAAGCGCATCCGTTTTCCAAGAATATAGTAAGCCATCGCAAATGAAATTGTGGTTGGGAAGGTAAACCAGAGCGCACCCATACCGAGCTGATACGTTAACCCAGGACCACCAATAAACAAGAACCCACTTAACGATGTAGCAAAAATGGCAATCGCCGAAACAAACAAGCCAAGGCTTTTACCAGCAATAAAGAAATCCGCCGACGTTTTTGTTCTAGTCATCGACCAATAACCAATGCCAAACACGACAAGTAAATACAAGAGGATAATAACAACAATCGTCGTCATGATGCTTTTCCTCCTCTATGGTTAAACTCGTCTTTCAACTGGTTCCACTCCTGCAGATTCATTCCGTCCTTCTCAAAAAACAATCCATACAAGAGCGAACCAGAGAAAAACGGCAGGAGCCAAACAATATAGACCATCACAAATGTGTGGATTGGAAATCCAAGGATATAAGTCGTTGGAATCACCGTATCATCCAAATAAACCATCGTTAAGAAGCCGGTTAGCCAGATGACGAGTGTTGAAAGAAGCGAAAACATGTAACCGCTTCCAATTTTTCCGTTCTTTATCGCCCCCAAAAACATCCACGCAAACAAGACGATCGGAAAAGAAGCCGCGTAAAGCCAAACAAGATTAAACAAAAGTGCGATAAGCATTAATGTAGAAGTCCCAAATAACAGCGCAACAATTTTGTCATTCAATGAAATTCCCCCTTTTCTATAACTGTTGCAAAATCCATGCCAACTCAAATCGACGTTTGAACGGTCATCTCCGGCAAAAAAGTGTAAGGAAAGCCGTTTTCGCGTACGGATTTCCTTACACTTTAATCGCTAGCTTTTCCATTTTCTCATAAAGCGTTGTACGGCTAATGCCCAAACGCGCTGCGGTCAGCTGTTTGTTTCCTCCTGCTTCAATTAGTGCTTCAAGGATCCACTTCTTTTCCTGATTCGCCAAGCGCTCTTTTAAATCCGTTCCGTGCCCGGCTTCTCTTTTGATATGGCGCGGTAAGTCTTCCGCTTGGATCACTGGTCCTTCTGCTAAAATCGCCCCTCGCTCAAGGGCGTTCTCCAACTCGCGTACGTTCCCCGGCCAATGGTAATCAGCAATGACTTGACATGCAGCATCGGAAAGCTGCAGCACTGGTTTTTCCACTCGCTCCGACAGCGTCTGCAACAAGCGATTTGCCAACACATACAAATCATCCTTGCCTCGATCCCGTAACGAAGGGATTTCCAGCGTCAGTACGTTGAGGCGGTAGTACAGGTCTTCGCGAAATGCACCTTGCTCGACTCGCTTAAATAGATCTAAATTCGTTGCCGCGATCACACGCACATTAATCGGTTTTGACATTGTTCCGCCAACAGGGTCAATTTCTTTTTCTTGCAGCACACGAAGGAGCTTCACCTGCATTCCCAGGGGCATTTCGCCAATTTCATCTAAAAAGATCGTGCCATCATTTGCAAGCTCAAATTTGCCGATTTTGCCTTTGCGGTTTGCGCCTGAAAAGGAACCACCCTCGTACCCAAATAATTCTGATTCCAACAGGTCAGCGGGAATTGCGCCGCAGTTAATTTTAACAAACGGCCCCTTCGCTCTCGCACTTTCATTATGTATTGAGTGGGCGAACAGCTCTTTTCCTGTGCCGCTTTCACCTAATATAAGAACGGTTGCGTGAGTTTTCGCTGCTTTTTTTGCCAGGGTAACCGTATCGAGCATGGGCTTGCTTGTACCAGCGACGTTACCCCATGTATACTTTGCACCGTGAAATGCCTGCAGCTGCTGTTTTGCTTGCTTTAATTCTTCTTCTAGCTTACGATTTTCACGAACGAGTCGCTCGAACTCGGCCATATCCTGAAACAGCAATAAGCCAAAGCCAAACAATAGCTCGTTGTTATCATCAAGAACGGGAATGCGGTGCACAAGCGCCGTTCGACCATTCTCAAATGTATGTTTCCAGGCAATCTCAGCTGTTTTCGTTTCAATCACGTCGGGAAACCGGCTCATCTTATCGACTTCAAGCACAGGCTTACCGATAATCTCGTCTTTGGTTCGACCTAAGAAATCCGCAAACATGCGGTTTATCATGACGATCCGCGTGTCTTTCTCCAACAAAATAACTGGTACTGGAATTCGATCAAACATGCGCTCAAGCATGGCGATAAATGTCGGCGAGTAATCTTCCGACTGTTTTCTCTGAGCTTGTTGCATCATTTATTTTCACCCGCCTTATTAATTGATAGCGTTTACACTATTGGCATCGATTTTGCATTATTCTAATAAACAGGTCGATATTACGAGAAGGAGAGAAGACGATGAGACTTAAAAACAAAGTCGTACTAATTACAGGAGCAGCCCGTGGAATAGGTGAAGCAACAGCCAAACGATTTGCCCAAGAAGGCGCTACTCTTATTTTAACAGATCTTCACGAAGATGCGCTGAATGAATTGAAACAACTGCTTGCCCCCGGGGATCATTCCATTTCAACAGCGGATGTAACCGATGCGGCAGCGATGAACGCTTTGTTTGAACGTATTGATGAGGCATACGGACAGATTGACATTGTGATAAACAATGCCGGGGTAACCGCTGATTCAACACTAGCGAAAATGACTGAAGACCAATGGGATCTTGTGCTTAACGTCAATTTGAAAGGTGCCTTTATCGTTGGTCAAGCGGCCGCAGGTTATATGAAAAAACAGCAGTCGGGCGTCATCCTTAATGCGGCTTCCATCGTCGGTCTTTACGGGAACTTTGGCCAATCAAATTATGCCGCTTCAAAAGGCGGACTAATTAGTATGACGAAAACATGGGCAAAAGAACTTGGCAAGTACGGCATCCGCGTGAACGCCGTCGCACCAGGCTTTATTGAAACAGAGATGACCGCTAAAATGCCAGAAAAAGTGCTCGCAAATATGAAAAACCTTTCCCCTTTAAATCAATTAGGCTCGCCAGAAGATATCGCCAATACGTATCTGTTTCTCGCATCAGACGAGGCCCAATTTATTAGTGGTGCTGTTATCAGTGTTGACGGAGCAGCAACGTTGTAAAAGTTGCTTTATGAACATCGAACAATCTAAGAGGCAGAGGGGTTGATATACTTTAGGCAGAAGTTGCTGCGGAGGAACGATTGAGCCTCCGCAGTTTTTTTCTTATTTATTAATAAAAAATTAGAATCTATTAAAAATAGCTAGTTAGACTAAGAGCATGTTTCTACCTCTTTATTAAAAACCGGTAAATAATCGTATCCAACGTAAACGGCCCTTGCTCAACATCTCCTCTTAGAAACTTTTTCAGTTTAAAAAAGCCAAGCATGCCGAAAAAAAACGTCGGTGGAATCATAAATAAATAACAGCTGTAGCGGTACCATTTTTTCAACCGCTTTAGCTTGTCGTCTTCCACGTTCAGCTGCTTTAATTCTTGCAAACCTTTGTAGCACTGAATCCAAGTCACAAGGTATAGAATAAGCATAACGGAAAACCCCACGCTCATCGACACAAGGAATTTCTGATCTGCCTCCGCCTCCGTTTCTGATGAAAAGATGCTGAAGAAAATCGAAAAGGTAACTGTCACGCTAAATAGAATTGGAAGCCATATCGAGATTTTGCTGTTTCTTTTCGCACTTTTTTCTAGTAATTCTTGGATAGATTGGTCGTCGGTCATCGCACTTTCTCCTTTTTCAGGTAGAGATACTCTTATTAAATAATAGCAAATTTTAAAATTAATGAGTAAAATAAATAGACTTCATGCATTTATTCAATCGATAAGCTCACTAATTAGAAAAGGACGTGATGTTAATAAACCGTTACATACTACCACACTTGTACTTTTTCTTTGGCTACATTGTGCTTATGTTAACTTTCTTTATTGGATATGGTCATTTTGAGTTATTTAGTTATTATTTCGCTATTTTCATGATGGTCATTGGTGCTTGTTGGCTAATCATTTTGGTTATAAAAGATTTTAATCAGCTCATGAAGAAGCATTTTAATTAACTATGAAAGTACTTAAAAGAAACTCATATATTCACTTCATTACCCTTTTCATTATCTTCGGTGCGCTCAGCGGATGCAGTGCCATGATAGAAGTTCCGTCAACTCATTTAACAGCAGAACAGCTTGATGGCATTGCACTAGGTGAATCACTTGTAAACGAAACGGTTACCCCACATCCTGACAATGAGTACTATGCGCCTTTAAGAAATGTTGATCAATATTGGAATGAAACCATCATCATCAGCGTTGAGCGAAAAACAGGGGAAATTGTCCTCTTATCAACGTTTGAAGAAAACACGGCCTCAATGACTGTAGGTGGTATTATGGTTGGCGATTCGCTTGAAAAAGTAAAACAGACTTATGGCGAATCCTTTTTCACTTATACGGATAATGAACAGTCTGTTTACGAGCTTGGTTATGTGGACCATGACCCTAATATCGTTCTCTCTTTCTACCATTTTAATGAAAAAGTAACGAGTATTCACTTAGGCTATGCGTTTGACCCGGTCGTGTGGTCGGAGGGGGAAAGGGAATTGAAAAAAGGGATTTAGCCTAGTACTTAGTGGCTAAATCCACTTTTCTCAACTTGCTTTAAATAGGCTCATTCCGTTTCATTTCCATCACGACACCGGAAACCGGGCCTGCATCATCGACTTCCCCATTTAAACGAAAACCAAATGATTCATATAATTTTTGCGCATTAAGATTATCCGGGTGCAAGCTTAAATAAAACGTTTCACAGCCATATTGCGCTTGCATCGTTTGAAAGATTAGTGGCATAAACCGCCTTGCATAACCCTGCCCTTGAAACTGGTGATCAATCATAAATCGGTCAAACCAGGCACTATTGTTTTCTGGAGACGGCCAGCCATACATCGCATAACCAACCAGCGTTTCATTATCATATAATCCAACGGAGATCCCGTTTTTCTCGATTTCTGTTTCTAAAATTGAAAAGGCATTGCTTTCAATAAATTCATTCTGTGCCGGGGCTACTTTCAGAGCAGCCACCGCACGCCAATTATCTTTTGTAACTTCACGGATGTGAAGACTCATTATTTCAACTCGCTTTCTTCGTGTTTGTACTTATCCTAACACGCTATAGGAATGACCATTAATCAATCGATTCCATTTCTGCTCTTTATGAACCGCTATCGTTATTTGTCTAGCGTTTACTTAACAAGTACGTAGCCCTAGGTGCATTAAAAAATAACTGCCGCTAAGAAAACAAATTCCGTCTCCTTAGCGGACCCTGTTTTTAATATCTTTGTTTTACTTCCTTCTCTTCCATTTCATAGACATGATCGGCTACCCGTTCAACAAATACTCGATCATGACTAACGAGCAGAACTGTGCCTGGATAAGCGGCAAGGAACGTTTCTAATGCTGCAATGCTCTGTAAATCAAGAAAATTAGTCGGTTCATCTAGGATAAGCACATTGTAGTTCCCTAGAAAAAGATGACAGAGGGAGAGTCGAATTGCTTCTCCACCGCTTAATTCACTCACGTCCTTCAGCAAATCGGTGCCTGTAAAGTTCATTGCGTGAAGAACAGCACGAATTCGACTTTCTTGATACTCACTATACTCTTCCATTAAGCCAATGACGGTCTTCCCATGTTTAAATTGATAATCGTGTTGATGATAAGAACCAAAAACGACTTTTGGAGACAATAGAATGCCTTCTCCTCGCTTAACGATATGCTTCAATAAAGTGGATTTTCCTGATCCATTTTTCCCTTTAATTGCGATTGTTTTACCAAGAGGAAACTGAAAATTCGCCGCTTCTAACAGCGTCTTCCCACCAACTTCAAGGTGTAAGCGATCTGCCATAATCGGAAATTTATTATGCATTTGCAGAGTCTTCGGTTGTTGAAAGCGAATTGTTTTTTCTGCTTCTGGAGCTTCTATTTCTTCCAATTGATCCACTCTTTTTTCAATTGCTTTCGCTGATTTCTGCATCGCTTTCTGACTCGTGCCTTTTGATTTTGTCATAAACATCCGATTGCTTGTAGCCTTTGCTTCTTTTTTTGACATCGCTGCGTTCGCTTGTGTCACTTTTTCTGCTTTCTTCATTTTTTCTTCAGCGGCAGCCAGCAAGCGACTTTTGTCTTTTTCGTACTTCTGATACTTCTCCACCAGCTGCTTTTGTTCCAATTCTTTTTGTTCAACATAGTCGGAGTAGTTTCCGGTGTATTCAGTTACGCTCCCACAATCTACTTCCCAGATTTTCGTGACTAATTGATCAAGCACATAACGATCATGACTAACAAGAAGTAAGGCACCATAGTAATACGTCAATTCTTCAATAAGAAATTGAACACCGGCCTCATCAAGATGTGTGGTTGGTTCATCAATAAGCAAGCCCCCATAATAATTCGAGAAGACTTGGGCCAACTTTAATTTCGTCTGTTCACCACCGCTCAATTCACTTGGTTGATGTGCCGGAATAGACAATTGACTCAGCATTTGATAATCCGCTTCTTGATTTGACGGTGGATCAACTTGTTTAAAATAGCCAAGTTCAACCATCCGCTTCACCTTGCCTTTATTTGGTTCAACCTTGCCACTCATTACTTTTAACAATGTGCTTTTTCCTTGGCCATTTTTTCCGACAATACCAATTCGATCAAACTGATAAACAGATAAGCTTTTTATATCTAACACGATTTTGTCTAGAAAGGAGACCTCAATCTCTTTTAGTTCTAACGTTAGTTGTTCCATTTTTACACGTCCTTTTCGTTTAATGAAAGGCGTGTAATCATAAAAAAACCAACAGACGGCTTCTGTCTGTCGGTTTGAGTAAACGAAAGAATAGGAAAAAACCTATCTTTCTCTCCATATAAAAAAAAGAAAGACAGTCCTATCTGCCTTTCTCCCGGTTTAAAATTTATGCTTCCGTAGAGGATGATTAAAAATGTGCAGACTACTCCCGTTTACTCTGCTTATGAAAACAGAGCCTTTGAACATATGAAATTACCTATTGTTCAAAGCGACGTTACGTAATCTCCCTGCATGCATCATTTTTAACAATCCTCCTCTCCCTAATTAATTGTTGATTATATAGAATGTTTTTCACCACGTCAATCATGCAATTTAGATAATTCTTGAGAACATCAATATGCCAATTCTCCAAAACATCATATCATAATTCTATGCTTTTTCAGTGCATCTCTCAACTTTGTTCACTATTTTCAGCGCTGTAAAAGAGTCCGAGTCATAGATTTAAAAAAATAATTAATTGTATATTTTAAACAAAGAAGTTAGCTTAAATTGGACTGAAGTAAAGGTTAACGTTCTTCTATTGTTCCGCCTCCTGCTCTTTGTGAAGAAAGCAACCTCAAATTAAGCTCTATTAGACAACTGTACAGACACCTCAAGAAAAAAGGCTGGGACAACAGTAGATAGACAGACAAAAATGACGAACACTCCTAAAAATAGAAACGTTCGTCGTTTAATTTATACTAAGATGAGCGGAAGGCGAATTCGAAGACTCCTGGGAGACAAGCACGTGTCTGAAGACTCTGGAGTGGTGATTTTCCACGAAGGAGGCTGAGGCCGTGCCCCCGGAAAGCGAAGAATGCTCCTGTAGCGGTGCTACTCAGCGTCGTTTCGATTCGTCTTTTCAACTACTATTTTTCGTTATGTCCTAACCTCTCTCCAACGATTAGTCAAGTGTTCGTTTATCCGATGCTTCTTACACACATCTCGATTCAGTCACTTTTAAGCCCCAATAAAAGCTCTAATAGCATCAACTAAGCTATAAAAACCTAACCCCGTACAAATCAAGACAACAATTCCTCCAATTATATTCATCTTAACTGAATTCACATAGTTACCTAGACGGTTTTTATTGTTCATGACAATAAGCAACATTATTGATACAAAGGGTAGTAATAAGCCATTTAAAGCTTGTGCGGTAAGCAGCACGTCAAGTGGTTCGAAGCCAAGACTTGATGTTATAATCCCAATAACAATGATAAGAGCAAACACAAGTTTAAAGCGAATATTTTTCATGCCGCCTTTCCACTTTAATACACTACTTGCTGTAATCGCTGCACCAAGCGCCGAAGCGAGCGCCGATGAAAAACCTGCCGCAAACAAGCCAATACTTGTAAAAACCAATGCCCAACTCCCGAGAAGCGGCTCAAGTTGAATCGACATGTCCGCAACGTTTCCAATTTCCATTCCTTGAATCATCGTCGCTGCTGTAATCAAGATTGCCGCAGTAATAAAACCACCGATACTAATTGAAATAATAATATCCCAGCGAGAGTCTGCTAAATGTTTGGGACTGTTCCAGCGTTCAATCACATTTTCAGAATGTAGAAACAAATTGTACGGAACAACCGTTGTCCCGATTAAGGCAATGACCATAATAATGGACGAATCTGGGAGCGTTGGGATAAAGGCTCCTTGAAAAACATCACCCATGTTTGGCCGTGCCACGACCATCGTCGTAATAAACGTCACGCTCATCACAACAATTAATCCAATCATTGTCTTCTCAATGATTTTATAACTACCACTGAGGCCGATTACCAAAATAACAACGCCAAATAATGGTGCTAATAAATTAGGTGATAATCCTGTAAGGGTTGAAATTCCTAATGATGTCCCCAGCAAATCGCCTGCCATATAAGCAGAACAGCCCACTAATATCGCAAGCAAAACAAGTGACATCGATGCATACTTGAATAACGGATTTTTAAAATGATCACGGATCGCTGCGCCAAGCCCTTTTTGCGTCATAATACCAAGCCTTGCACTCATTTCTTGCAAGACAATCGTTGCCAAAATCGAAAAAACGATCGCCCATAAAAGCGCTGTCCCAAAGGTTGCCCCTGCCCTACTTGCTGTTGTTACGGTTCCTGGCCCAATAAAAGAGGCTGTCACAATCGCTCCTGGACCAATCGCATTTAGCCGTTCTCTCAATGTCTTCTTTCGTGGACTTGCTATCTCCTTACGCTGTTCCATTTTCCCTCTTTTCTGGCGTTCTTCTGTAGTCGCCTTTGTTAATTTTTTCGTGAATTGGTTTCTGCCTATTGTGATGAATACCCTTATTCTGAATCTTTAATCACTTGACTGTTATACTATTTCCAATAAACAGCACAAAAGAATATGTAGATTATTCGACAATTTTTTTATATACTTATGAAAACGCTATCATTTATTACTATTACATCTGGGGAGGCTACGCCTTGTACACTTTTTTAATCGGTATTGTCCTTTTAATTATTGGTTATTTCACTTATGGAAAAATTATCGAACGGATCTTTGGCGTTAAAGAAGCACGCCCTACACCGGCTTATGCAAATCGAGATAATATCGATTATATCCCGATGAGTACACCAAAGAACTCCTTAATCCAGCTGTTAAATATTGCTGGTACAGGTCCGGTATTTGGTCCGATTATGGGGGCGCTTTATGGCCCGGTTGCTTTCATCTGGATTGTTGTCGGCTGTATTTTTGCTGGTGCGGTTCACGATTATTTAACGGGGATGATTTCGATTCGCAATAAAGGTGCCCACCTTCCACAGTTGGCGAGTAAGTTTTTAGGAAGATCGATGCGCCATATTGTGAATGCATTTGCCATTTTGCTGCTTTTGTTGGTCGGGACCGTTTTTGTTTCAACACCTGCTAGCTTGCTTCATGTGTTGATGGATGGTCGAATCGCCCTCGGAATTATTATTACTGTTATTTTTCTTTACTATATTCTAGCTACACTTCTTCCAGTAGATAAGATTATTGGGCGCCTTTACCCATACTTCGGTGCAATCTTAATTGTTAGTTCTTTAGGTGTTGGGATTGGCATGCTCGTTACAGGTGCTCCAATTCCAGAGTTATCGCTAACCAATTTCCATCCGGATAACTTACCTATCTTCCCGCTCATTTTCTTCACGATTACATGTGGCGCGCTGTCTGGCTTTCATGCAACACAGACACCAATTATCTCGCGTACAACGCAGCATGAATCGCAAGGGCGTAAGATTTTTTACGGCATGATGATTGCGGAAGGTATTATCGCAATGATCTGGGCAGCTGCCGCGATGAGCCTTGTGAACGGCTACGGTGGCTTGAACGAAATGCTTGCGGCTGGTGGTCCAGGTGCCGTTGTTACTGAAGTGTCTACCTTGTTACTCGGAGCAATCGGTGGAACAATCGCTGTTCTCGGTGTAGTTGTCTTGCCAATTACGTCAGGTGATACAGCCTTCAGAAGTGCACGAATGATCATTGCAGAATACTTTAATATCGCTCAAAAGAAATTGATGAGCCGTTTATGGATTGCCTTGCCATTATTCGCGATCTCTGTGGTCTTAACGCAAATTGACTTTAATATTCTCTGGCGTTACTTTAGCTGGGCAAACCAAGCGACAGCGGTTATTGCCTTATTTGTTGGGGCGATGTACCTCTATATCGCTCGGAAAAATTACTGGGTCTCGCTTATCCCAGGAACATTTATGCTTGTGATGGTCATCACCTATATCTTAAACGCGCAAATCGGACTGAATCTACCGATGCCTCTTTCATGGGTTGGTGGCGGTATCGGCGCACTTGTCTTAGTCGTCCTGTTCTTTATAAAGGGACACAAAAACAGAGCACAAAATTTACCGCTTGAAGTTGATGTTTCTGACTACAAGCACTCAGCTTAACGTAAAAGAGGCAAAGCAGCTAGCTGCTTTGCCTTTTTTTCGCGAAATCTGTTTCTTTTGCAAGTTCATTAAGGGCTCTTCAAACTCTTCGACACGAACGCCGCAGCTAACGCCTTGACTCATGTAGCTGTGAGTCTTTCATGAAAAAATGCCTCCACCGTTGAGTCAGCTTGAATGCTTTGTTCTAGACCTGCTTCACTGTAGCTATTTTGAGAATTAGAGTCTATCTTTTTTCAACGAGAACATGCCGGAACCACGGATGATCTCATCACTCGACAACAACGTTGCCTCCCAAATCGTTTTCTTTTGACGTTGCATAAATGATTGGACCATCTCATAACCGACAGCATAACCTGCTCCAAAGGAAAGTCCAACTGGTCGGTAGCCTTGTTGCTTCGCGATCTCATCACCGAAGAGGTAGCTGCTTACTTCAGCAAAGCCTTTTGTATCTAAAGCAGCTCCAATCACTTCGCTGGAGTAGGTTAAATCATCTTCTTCGATGGACGTTACCCACGGACCAAGTTGCTCTTCCCCGTAAAGCTCTTTAGCAAACGAATCTGCCAAGCCTTCAATAACAAGATAGTCACCGACTGTCACATTGCCGTGATTCCAATTAAAATAGGAAAAACGAAGATTGTGATGAAATTCATGGGCAATCAGCGCAGGTAGTTTGGGAAGATTATAATCGTTTGGAAATAGATGCACGGCAATAAAGCCAGGTATCCCACCAAAACCTGTATAACCACCTTGCAGCTGTAACTTCTCAAGGTCAGCTACAAATAGTCCGAACGTCAGCTGATCTCCTTGAATGGAAAGTCCTGCTTGCGCCGCTGTAGCAAGACAGGTTTCCAGCGTTTGATTCGCTACCTTTAAGACATCATTATCCTCCAGCACTTTGACCGCGTCTCTAATTTGTCGATCGTCGAGTAATTTTGCATAACCCATCATTTCCGTTGCCATGATTACATCGTAGCCGTTTTCCTGCTTTGCCTGTAACGGTACCTGGATCGTTTTCCACATCTCTTGAAATGGCTCCATCATCGTGTAGCGGAAAAACGTCTTTCTTTCTTCTAAATTATCTAGCGTAAGCAGATGCTTATACTGTTCGAGCGTGTTTGGGAGTGTATAGCTGGTTGTCATCGGTTCGCCTCCTTATAAACGAAAGCATAAAGGATGACGCAACGTGAAGGTCAATCGATTTTTCTCAAATACTCTAATTCATTCTAGAAACGTCATAGTTTTCTGGACATGAATCCTTTAGAATAGACTTGTAGCTAGAAAGGAGGGGTCAGATGAATATGAAGATTTTTATCATTGAGGATGACGCTCATGTTTTAGCAGCTTTACATGAAGGGCTAGCTCAGTGGTCTTACAATGTAAGCTCCCCAGATGATTTTTCTCAAGTCATGGAAAACTTCGTAGCACAACAGCCCCACCTTGTCATCGTTGATATTCAGCTCCCTAAGTACGACGGTTTTCATTGGTGCCGTGAAATTCGCGCTGTCTCGAAAGTGCCAATTCTCTTTCTTTCTTCAAGAGATCATCCAATGGACATGGTGATGGCCATCAATCTAGGTGCAGACGATTACATCCAAAAACCCTTTCATATGGATGTCCTGCGCGCAAAGATCCAGGCACTATTGCGCAGAACCTATACGTATGAAGAAGCTGCTTCTGATGTAATAGAATGGAACCATGCCATGATCGATTTTAAAAGCGGCGGAATTTATAAAGATGGCAAAACCGTTGATCTCACAAGAAATGAATTTTTTATTCTTTCGGTTTTGGTTAAATCAACGAATGAAATTATCTCTCGTCATGAACTAATGAAAATGCTTTGGGATGATGACCAATTTATTAATGACAATACGCTCACAGCCAATATGACTAGATTACGTCAAAAGCTGTCCGAGCTTCAGTTATCTGATGCAATTGTGACAAAAAAAGGACTCGGCTATATGGCCGTTACGCTTTAGGAGGAACCGCTTTGTTTATCCCATACCTCGTTTACAAAAGAAGTTGGCTTGCCTTAATCGGGTTTCTCCTACTCCTAACGAACCTGTTAATCCTACTCGATGCTGGCATTCGCGTGGAGCGCCTATCACTCATTTATTTAAACGTCTTGTTTTTAATTGTTTGTGTGTGCTTCTTTTTATGGAGATACAAAAAAGAAACGGCCTACTATAAGTCACTAGTTGCCCTTCAAGATGGCTTAGGAGAGGACTGGTTTGATTGCCTTCCCCCTCCTCAGAGCCGTTTCCCTGACAAAATTGTCGCTAGGTTTTTCCACACGATTTACGAGCAAGATTTAACGAAACGTCACAACCAGCAATCATCTCACCAACTAGAACAGCATGATCTTGCTTCATGGGTCCATGAAATGAAAACGCCCCTAACGGCAATGAAAATTACAATGGATGCGCAGCGCTCGAATGATTTAGTACAAAAGCTGAATCCCAGTTGGTTAAAAATGCATCTACTGCTCGACCAACAGTTATACATCTCTCGTTTAGCGACGATAGATTCAGATTTACTTCCAGAATTAGTGAAGGTGGACCTTTTGTTGAAAGGAGAAATTCGCGAACTATCAACTTGGTGTATGGAAAAAGACCTAGCGATCGAAGTAACCGGACAATCAGACATGACCGTTTATACGGATAAAAAGTGGTGTGGATTTGTTATGCGACAGCTATTAACCAATGCGATTAAATACAGTCCTTCTCATGGAACCATTACGATTCATGTCGATCAAGATCAAGCTGAATTCGTCTTTGTCACGATTAAAGATCAAGGTCCCGGTATTCAAGCACATGACCTTCCTCGCATTTTCGATCGCGGGTTTACCGGAGAGAATGGACGTATACAACACTCTGCTACCGGTATGGGTCTTTACCTTGCCCGAGAAATAAGCAAAAAGCTACATACCCAACTTGATGTTTCTTCCGTTGCTGGTTCAGGTACATCCATTTCAATCACTTTTGCGAAAGCCAATTCATTTGAACAGTTACGACGAACGGTGTTATAAATTAGCGCAAAACGAAGTAGTCAGGGCATACTGGCTACTTCGTTTTGCGCTATGTGACATAAATATCACATTGGAACCGATTTTATCATCTAAAGCATACGACCATAAATCAAAAAAGCACTACACTGTATCTATACCAACTCGATTGGAGTGTAAAAGATGATGATTCAAAAGACACCGAAGACCATTCTAAACGCTGAAGGCGTCTATAAATCATTCGGTTCAAAAGGGAATGCTCAACACGTATTAAAAGGCATCGACCTTCGTGTATTAGAAGGAGAATTTGTTGGGATTATGGGCCCTTCCGGTTCCGGAAAAACAACGCTTCTCAATACGTTAGCCACCATCGACCGGGCCACAGAAGGCAGGATTCATATTAATGACGATGAAATCTCTACTATGAAAGACAAGCATCTCTCAAACATTCGTCGCCAGCATCTCGGCTTTATCTTTCAAGACTATAATCTCCTTGATACGTTAACAGTGAAAGAAAACATTCTACTGCCTGTTTCCTTAACAAAAATAAGCAATAATCAAGCTGAGGAAAACTTTCAAGCCATTGCAGGCATGTTAGGAATTACAGAGTTAGCAAATAAATACCCTTCTGAAATTTCTGGAGGGCAAAAGCAACGAACCTCTGCAGCAAGAGCGTTAATTCATTCGCCTTCACTCGTTTTTGCAGATGAACCTACCGGAGCCCTTGATTCAAAAGCAGCCTCCAATCTGTTAGAAAACTTACATGAGATTAACCAGGTAAGAAAAGTAAGCATTGTGATGGTGACTCATGACCCGTTAGCATCAAGCTATTGTAACCGTGTCGTTTTCTTAAAAGATGGAAACATCTTTTCTGAACTGTATCGAGGCGAGAAATCAAGAGATTCTTTCTTTAAAGACATTCTTGATATGCAAGCCGTTCTTGGTGGTGGCATCCAAAAATGACTATACGGAAATTGGTCATACGCAGTATGCGAAAAAACATCAAAATGTATTATCTCTATTTCTTCGCAATGATTTTCAGCATTAGCTTGTACTTTATCTTTTCGACCTTACAAAACGATCAAATGGTTGTTCAGCTAGTTCAAGCAAGCATGAATTTCTCAACGGCTTTTCAAGTCGCTGGAATCTTGCTTATTCTCATTACAATTGTATTTACGATGTACGCGACAAGCATCTTTATTCGCAGACGTAGTCAAGAAATTGGCTTGTATCAATTAATTGGCTTATCTAAGGCATGGGTTGCGCGTGTCCTCATTATGGAACATACCATTCTTGGTTTAGGAGCTTTACTGAGCGGTTTATTCGTTGGCACCTTGCTCTCGCGCTTCTTTCTTTTACTCTTCATAAACCTCTTAGGTTTAGAAGATACGATTGGTTTAACCTTTTCTGGTCAAGCACTTCTGCAAACCATTGCTGTGTTTACTTGTTTACTAGTTGTCACGTCCATTCAAATCATTTGGACCGTTTATCGCAGCACTCTCTTGCAATTGTTTAAAGCCAATCATCAACACGACTCAATTGTGAAACGATCAAGCCTTGTTTCAGCTCTCTTAGGAGTAACTGGAGTAGGTCTTATCGCGTTTGGTTATTATATGTCAACCTTCATTGTCGAACAGGCGGACTTGCTATTGTTTCTTCTGTTAATTGTTCTTTCAAGCACCATTCTCGGAACCTACTTGATTTTTCATACGACGATTAGCTGGATTCTATCTGTTTTTCGCAAAAAGAAAAACGGCAATCTCGGCTTATATAATAGCCTGTCTGTTGCTCCATTAATGCATCGAATGAAGGGGCATGCCAACTCGTTAACGATCATCACCGTATTATCAGCTATGACGATTACGATGATTTCACTTTCGTACTCGTTATATTATTCGACCGAAACCGATGTGCGCCTAGCCATGCCTTTTGATTTCGCTGTGGAAAATATGCAAGAGGAAGCAGCTTTAATCGCAAGTGCTTTAGAAGATGAAGAAATTACTTTTAATCAGTTTCAACTGGAAGCTATCCGATTTGACGGGACGTGGGTTGAGCAGGAACTAGGTGGAAACAATCGCAATAGAGCCTTTTTACTTTTTTCAGCAGAACAGATGGTTCAGGCGGGATTAGATGTAGAGCGCCCTGAAGAGGGTGAGGCTATCTATTACAATACCCGTGCGATCATCGAAGGGGTGGAAACATCATTTCCAAAAGATGTGCAGTTCACTTCAGTCAACGAAACAAACGCCATAACCGTCTCTGAGTTTCAGTTAGAAAACGTCATGAACTACAGATTCTACGGAGAACAATTGCTTGTTTCTGAAGACACCTTTCAAACAGTAAGAAACAGTATGCAGGAGGATGAGTCTAAAGAATGGTTGACCTTTGAGGTATTTCAATTAGTGGATACAGACCAATCCGCTACAGCTTCTGCTATCTTTTCAGAACATATGGAAAGCGATGCGTATATTACTGACTTTTACACTGCATACGAGGAATCACTGCAAACATTTGGACTTCTCATTTTCATTGCCGGAATCTTAGGTTTTGTGTTTATCCTATCAACTGGAAGTATTTTGTACTTTAAGCAAATGACCGAGGCTGAACAAGAGAAAAACCATTATCGAACACTGCGGCAACTCGGATTCCAAGTAAACGATATGATGAAAGGCATCATTCGCAAACAGCTCTTCGTTTTCTTAATCCCTTTGGGCATTGGTTTAATTCATGCTGCGTTTGCTCTTAACGTCGGTTCTGTTCTTATCGCCGCAAGCATGCTCACGCCAATCATCATCAGCATGGTTGCCTACATTCTTATCTATTTGACCTTTGCAGCTCTTACGATTCAATATTACAAACGCATTGTACTAAGTTCTTTATAGAAGGGAAAGTTGCTTTATGAAAAAACTCCTTGTATCATGTCTCGTTTTGCTTGTTCTCATGGTGAGCTTTTATTTTTTCTTCCGCGAGACATTTGACCGCTTTAATCCACTTATTGCTCAAGAATACGTCTATGTTGAGATTCAAGATGAACCTATTAACGATGATGGCAGGTATAAATATGACGTGAATGGCATGAATGAAAGTGGAGAAACGAAGCGAGTTGTGTTTAGCACTAGCGCTAGACTTGATCGTGGCACACACATAAGAGTACTAGCTAAAGGAACACATACGGAAGCATACACATTTATTGAGGAAAGTGAAATGCCTTAAAAACCTGAGCGCAATGCGCTCAGGTTTTTTGAATCTACTGCTTAGGTTTATCTTCATCTTCTACAGAAGACTCTTGAACAGGCTCAACGCCTTTTTTTCTTTTCATCTTCTTATTAGCGGATTTTTCTTTTTTTGCTTCTTTTTCTTGTTTTCGTTTCCACTGGCGCAGTTCACGAATTTCTTTCTTTTCCTGCACGGTCACGCGTATCTGTTCGTAGCGAAGCGATTTTAACAGTGAGAAAACCATGAGCAACAGGATAATTGAAAACGGAAAAGCTGCAATAATCATCACGTTTTGAAGCGCCTGCAAGCCACCGCTGTACAATAGAACGATTGCCATTGCTGCTAAAATAACGCCCCAGGTGAACTTAATTTTGTTTGGTGGGTTTAATGATCCATTGGTAGAGTGCATTCCTAGCACAAACGTTGCTGAATCAGCCGATGTAATGAAGAACACGGCAATCAAGCCAATTGTTAGAATCGACGTAATTGTACTGATCGGCATTGTACTTAGTAAACCAAACATCATCTCTTCATCCCCGAGTGAGGATAAGCTAATGACATCGTTTAGCTCAAGAGACATTCCCGTACCACCTACAATAGAGAACCAAATAAAGCCAACAATTGAAGGCACGATTAAAACAGCCACGGTAAACTCTCTTAAAGTCCGCCCACGGGAAACCCGTGCAATAAAGGTACCGACGTAAGGAGACCAAGCAATCCACCAAGCCCAGTAAAAAATTGTCCAGTCATTAATCCATGAGCGGCTTTCTGGACTTCCAGGTGCAATACGGAAGCTGAGTTCAGGTAATGTCTGTAAATAGGTACCAAGTGTATTTGTAAACAGGTTCATTGAATACAATGTCGCACCGAATCCGGCAATAAAGAGCAATAGGAGCAAGGCCAAGAGCATATTAAAGTTACTCAAAATCCGAATGCCTTTATCAATCCCGGTCATTGCCGACGTTAAAAACAAGATTGTTACAATGACAATAATAATTGCTTGGAGCCAGAAGCTGATCGGTAAATCCGTTAAGTACGAGATTCCGCCATTCATCTGTACGGCTCCGAACCCCAGACTTGTAACAATACCGGTTACGGTCGCAATTAAGGCAAATGTATCAATTACTTTTCCAAGCAGGCCGTCTGTGTTCATTAGCGGTGACAGCGTCCCACTGATTAAACCAGACTTCCCTTTGCGATACGTAAAGTAAGCCAAGCAGATAGCGATAATCGCATATATCCCCCAAGCATGAATACCGTAATGGAAAAAGACAAAACGCATTGATTCCCGCGCTGCTTCTACCGTCCCTTCATCAACAGTAGGCGAATTAATCGCAAAATGGGAGATTGGTTCCGCTACACCAAAGAAAACGAGGCCGATCCCCATTCCGGCACTAAAGAGCATCGCAAACCAGCTTAAATAACCAAATTCCGGCTTGTCATCATCTTTACCTAGCTTAATTTTTCCGTACGGACTGAAAATAATAAACAAACAGACGATCATAAAGAACGTGACGGCAATTAAGTAATACCAACCAAACGTGCTTGAAATGAAGGCTTGCACATTACTGGTCACCGTTTCAAACAAATTAGGAATCGCTACCCCAGATATAATAACTAAACTTAAAATTCCAACTGCCCAATAAAAAACAGGCTGAATGCTGCTTTCATTCGATTTCATGTTTCTACTCCTTTACCTTCACTTTTTTTACCCTTTTTTCCAAAACAGATGTAAACGTACGAAATCGATGTTTAAGCATCATTCTTTCCAAGTTTCTTATCATACATGATTATCGGTTAAAATCCTAATTGTATTAAACCATTAATTGATAATTTTTTCTATTTTAAAGTGAGGATGCGCATAGTCATATTCGCATAACTATGTCTTTAATTTCTTAAGATGAGGAATTAATACAGGTCCCTCTAACAGCACAATTTTCTTCTGTAGATTTCGGCATAATAAAAAGCCAATACTTGGTGAAGGTATTGGCTTGATTGAGTATGAAGCTTCTTTTAACTCTTGCTTTATTTCTGGCGAAGTCACGCTCATATGTTAAATTAAATCAAGTAACATTCCTACGTTTTCTCGTCAGCCGTCAGCTCATGAATAACTAACAAATCTGTCAAATAGGTTAATAAGGCTCATTCTACTCTCAACCCTCTTACTGCCGACTCTCAGTGACTAAGTTACCCTATCAAAGAATCCTCCTTCAATTTCCACTTTAGTTGGCCATGCGGATTTTTCTTCTCTGATAAATTCGTTCTCCAACAAATGCAGCGATTAACCCGATAATTGGCGGTATTAACGAGCTAAGCGTAAAGTCGAAGCCAGAATTAGATGCAATTAGATTGATTTCCAGCATCAACCAGTCAATCTTAAATAATGCACCTAGCCCATAAAGAAGGATTGTAATCCCAAGGAATAAAGATAAGACGATTGCTAAGCCCTTCATAGAATATTTTTTCCTGCCATTTCATTATCCCCCCTCTGTTAAAAATTGAATATTCTATTTTCCTAATATTGTATCAAATCTTCTTGATAATTAAAAAGACGCTTTGCCATTTTTTAAACGTGAATCAGAGAGAATTAACTTCCAGATTATGAAAAACATCTACTCTGTAACATGACTTAACATTTCACCAGAGTGAAGACTCCTAACCATCTTCCTTACCGTCTACATAGTAAAAGAGGTGATGGTATAAAAAGATTAACTCATTTCATTGTGCTTGCACTCATACTTACTGGATGTGCAAGTGACAATGAGCAAACAAACTCAACAGAAAACCCGACAGCAGAAGAGATCCTCAATCGAGATTCTGAAGCAAACATCCTTTTATTTAATGAAACGGTCTATCAAACAAATATTGATTGGGTCGACGAACTAACGTTAACAAAAGGTGAACAGATCGGCGAAATTGAAGCACAAGCAACAGAAGGGAACGTTGCACTCTCAGAAAAAATGAGCACGAAAGTATCCGTAGGCTCTGCTATTTTTGAAGCTGTGGAAAGAGAGGATGTATTAATTGTTGATGAGAATGGAGAACTTTATTATTTTTATGCGTTAGTTGAAGGATAATTAAAGAAAAGGTACATGGCTTCATGAAGCCATGTACCTCGTTCCTTATGGTGTTAAAGTTACACGGTTTCAGCTTCCGTTTTCCAACCGTCTACCTTCACTTCATCCCACAGTCGCTTCACGTTGTTCATACCAATACGTGAGCCGACAAAGCAGTCTTCCATTCCTTCGAATTCTACGACGATCTGCCCATCATATCCACTAGCCTTTAACAGTCGAATGATTTCCCTGATTGGCAGCTCGCCATGACCGACAATCGCTCCGCGAAGATAATTGTCGTTTACGGTGCGAAACCAATGACCTTCGCCTGGATTTTCATAATAAGGACGTACATAGAAATCTTTGAAATGAACGGTAGCGGCGTACGGGAGGTTTTTGCGGATGCCGACAAGCGGGTCTTCATCTGCGCAAAGAAAGTTTCCAATATCAAGCGTTGTTTTAAAGTTTTTCCGGTCAACAGCGTGCAATACCCGCTGAACCCGGTCGCTTGATTGTACGTTAAATCCATGATTCTCGATTGTTGTGGTCATCCCGTATTGGTCGGCATAATCAGCAATTAATTGACTGCCTAAGACAAGCTGATCGAAATGATTCTCAAAATAATGAATCGACATATCTTCTTTTGGTAAAGTAAACGCCGTTACGTCATGACGTAGCAGCTTAATCCCCATTTTAGCGACAACATCAACATGCTGCTTAATTCGATCTACCTCTGCTTGAAAATCTGCTTCGGTCTCCTGAACAAAATTAGCAGGCATACAGTATGCAGATAATTCAATACCAGCAGTTTCCGCTTTTTGTTTAATTTGAAGGGCGAGCTCTTCGTTATCAACGACCGTGTAGCCATAAGGTACGAGCTCCATATGAGTGCCGCCGTTCTCAGCAACCCAATCAATCGCCTCGAGAATGGTTATCCGCCCATCTTTTAATGCGGTTACTAGACTATATGAACTTAATCCAACTTTAATGGTGCACACGCTCCTTCATAAAATAATATGAAAATACAGACTATCAGTTAATTCCCTCTGAATATAACCGCTTTCACAGTAACGTGTCAATGACAATCATTTATAACTAAAAGGAATAGATGAAAAGACGAATAATCTACAATATGCTGAGTAGCACCGCTACAGGAGAATCCTTCGCTTTCCGGGGGCACGGCCTCAGCCTCCCTCGTGGAAAACCGTCACTTCAGAGTCTTCAGATTCTCCTTCCGCTCATTTTAATATAAATTAAACGACGAACGTTCCTATTTTTAGGAATGTTCGTCGTTTTGGTCTGTCTATCTACTTTTGTCCCAGTCTCTAGCTTAAAGTCTATGCGCTTTTTCCATAACGTTCGTCTTGAATCGATTCAAGTGAACGTCCACGTGTCTCTGGCGCCATTGTTATGCCAATGATTAGACTGATTACCAAGAAGACAATCATAATGATTCCTGCTGCCTGAAAGCCAATCCCAGTAATCATCGCCGGCACTACTAGTGAAATTAAACCAACACCGATCCGTACGGCAAAGAACATAAACCCTTGCGCCTGTGCGCGATATTTAGTATGAAATAATTCGCTGGCAAACAAAGCATAAAACGCCTGTGCGCCAAAGCCTGCTGCGATTCCCCAAAGCGTAACAAACAGAATCAATTCAACAATGCCCATACCACCAAAGGTTAAGATCATCCAAGCAACGATACCCATGACGCTTCCAATTCCAAATAGTAGCTTTCGATTGACTTTGTCACCAAGTCGAATGAACACAACATACGTGGAAATGACCGTAAAGGTCCAGAGTACACCTTGCAAGAGGTTAGCTTGTGCGGCTGTTAGTCCACCAACCGTTTCATAGATGTATGGCATAAAATAACCCATTGTTCCTGCGACGAGATTCCAGAAAAGGTAGATGCCAACTAAGAAAACAAGCGCTTTCACATTTGCTTTTACAGTAAACAGATCTTTCATTGATCCTTTCTGAACCTGCTTACCTGCTGCACGAACGGCTTTTTCTTTCTTTTGTTCCTCTTCCCAAATCGTAGATTCATTGATTTGCTGCTGCAAGATCCAGGTAATGATCGCGACAACAAAGAGCTGTGCAAAGATTAGCCTGCTGCCAAGTAAACCGAGTGGTGCTAAAGCAACCGATAAAAACAGTGTAATTGCCGGACCAATCGACCAAGCAAATTGACTCCAACCAACCCTTGCTGCCCGTTCTTTAGGTGGTGCCTCTTCTGCTATATAGGTCCAAGCGGCTGGTATGAGCGCACCAACAGCGATTCCGACTACAATGTAGCCTATAAGCAACATCGGAAAATTAAATGCGAAAATAATAAACAGCATTCCTACCATATAAATTAATAGATCGTATTTATAGATAAATTTACGACCGTAACGGTCCACAAAGTACCCGCCTAATAGTGCACCGATTGCCGCTCCAAAGCCATTGGCACTAAGCGCGCCGAGTAATCCAACCCACATATCTGTCAGCTGTAAATACTCAACCCATAGCGTTAAGCCGCCTGCACCAGCAACAATTGCCCCTGCTTCGAGGTAATTAGACATTGCCACAGTAATGGTTGCTTTCATCCCTTTATTTTTCGCTGCCATTCATTTGCCCTCCCTTGTTAAGCCAAATAAAATACTTCTGTTAAATCAATTGATACAGGGCTGTTGTTTTTATTCGTTTCCATCAATGGTTCCATATACGCCCACCACTTTTGACAGATGTCCGTTTCGGAAACGCGTGCGTAGACGGCTTCATCTTCTACACGTAAATAAGCAAACAACTGACCTGTGTCCTCTAACAGAAAAATTGAATAATCACTTACACCATGCGCCTTTAACATCTCTTCCATTTCTGGCCATAGTTCGTCATGTCGTTTTTTGTACTCTTCATAGTGATCTTTGTATACATGCATAACGGATGCTTTTCGTATCATCATCAATCTCCCCTTCCAAAAAGTAAGCGGTTACGAATTTGTTGCAAAATCTCCCTCTGCTCGAAAGCAGAGGGGTTATTTGTTATCGTGTGAACGCCGCTGGTACGCCACCATCTACGGTTAACATGCAGCCAGTTGTTTTTTCTGCTTTTGATGAAGCAAAGAACAGAATCGCTTCCGCTATATCCGTAGGAAAGATGTGCACACCGAGTGTTGTTCGTTTTTTATAATGATCATCTAGTTCTTCCGGTTTAATCCCGTAAGCGGCTGCTCGCTCTTCGCGCCAGGCAGAATCCCAAATTGCGGACCCTTGTAACACTGCATCCGGCAGAACCGTATTAACACGAATGCCAAACTCGCCACCTTCTGCCGCAATACAGCGAGCAAGATGGGCTTCCATTGCTTTGACCGCGCTATATGCAGAAACGTTTTTGCCTGCATAAACCGAGTTTTTTGATCCAATAAAGACCATACTTCCGCCAGTTCCTTGCGCCTTCATTTGCGAAAATGCTTCTCGAGCAACAAGAAAATACCCTGTCCCAAGCACATCCATGTTCAGCTGCCATTCTTTTAATGTTGTCTCGTCAAATGCACTTGATGTCGCAAGACCTGCATTGTTCACAATGATGTCCACACCACCGAATACACGGGCTGCTTCAGCAAAGGCAGCCTGAATCGCTTCCTCATTCGTCACGTCCATTTTAAGCGCAATCGCTCGTCCTTCTCCAAACGTTTCATTGATTTCAGTTGCCACTTTTTCGGCACCGTCTAGATTCAAATCAGCCAAAACAACATGCGCACCCAGGCTCGCAAATTGACGACATGTTTCACTACCGATTCCACCGGCTCCCCCTGTGACAAAAGCGACTTTACGTGAAAATTCCGCTTCTTTTGGGGCAAGCGACAGCTTGTAAAGCTCAAGCGGCCAGTATTCAATCGCGAAGGATTCAGCTTCATTTAACGATACAAATGAACCAAGAGCCGTCGTACCACGCATGACCGAAATCGCTCTTGTATACAAGGCACCACTAACGTTGGCATTTGCTAGAGATTTCCCAGTATTAATCATGCCAATGCCAGGAATAAGCAATACCCGTGGGGACGGTTCAAACATTTGGTCTCCATCATTGTGATTCCGTTCAAAATAAGCTATATACTCTTTTTGATAATTCATCACGCCTAATTTAATTGCTGCGATTAGCCCTTCTACATCATCCTCACTTGGAGACCACTCAACGTATAATGGAATTCGCTTAGTGTGTACAAGATGATCGGGACAAGCTGCGCCAACTTGTGAGAGTGTATTCGCATCTTGACTGTTTACAAACTCAAGTGTAGCGTCAGAATCGTCGTACGTTAAAATCATTGGTGTTCCCTCATAAGTAACAGCTCCACGAATGATCGGCATGACCTTTGCAAGAAGAGATTCACGAGTCTGTTTTGCTAGTGAACTGTACTTCTCTCCGCCAAAAACAGTTTGATCTGCGCGTTTCTCAGCAATAAACTGTTCGGCTTCATTAATGACTGAGATCGTTTTATCGTAGCTTTCTTTTGCTGTTTCGCCCCAAACGACAAGTCCGTGTTTTTCCATCAGTACTAATTCTGCATGCGGATTTGCAGCAACGCCTTCAGCAATCATTTTTGAAAGGGTGAAACCAGGTCGAATATAAGGCACCCAAACATAACGATTCCCAAATAGTTCTTCTGCCAACTCCCTTCCATTTTCTGCGCAGCAAAGGCTAATAATCGCATCAGGATGGGTATGATCAACATGTTTAAACGGAAGGAAAGCGTGTAAAAGTGTTTCAATCGATGCACGAGGATGGCTATGATCAATCATGCAATGGCTCAAATACGACACCATTTCCTCATCGCTCATTTCCTCCCTGTCTAGCAGGGGACGAACATCATCCAGACGTAACGCTGTGAAATTCTTAGCCCCCATTGTTGCCAGGTCAGAACCGCTTCCTTTCACCCACATGACGTCTACTTCTTCACCACGAAAATCGACTTCTTTTGTTTTCATAGACGTATTTCCACCGCCCCAGTTACAGACGGCACGGTCGCTTCCGATTAAGTTTGATCGGTAGACAAGTTCTCCAAGACCCGATTCTATTTTCTTTGCTTCTTCTTCATTCCATAACTGTTGGACCATTTTTGTCTCACCTTTCTATTAACGCTAAACTGTTTGGATTTCTTCACGCTTAAACTGAACGTTCTGTTCATACGTTTTTACATCGTCAAGCCATTCTGTTTCAATGAACACACCTTGCTCTTTACAATAGGCATCCCACATATCGCCAAACGGATAGGTTTTTAACTGTTCTTGTAAAGCGAGACGGGAAGTAAAGTCTCCCTCTTCCTGTAGTTTCTTCATATAATCATGCGGCATAAGTGCTGCATGTAAGAGCGCTTTAACCATATTACGTGTCCCGATAGCCCATGCTGCGACACGATTAATACTGGCATCAAAGAAATCAAGGCCGATATTGACTCGGTCAAGTGCATCATTCCGAACAAGTTCAATCGCAATTTCCTTCAACTCATCGTCAAAGGTGACGACATGATCGCTATCCCAACGGACAGGACGTGAGACATGTAACGCCAGTTGATCATGAAACAGCAACATCGCCGATAATTTATTTGAAACCATTTCCGTCGGATGAAAATGCCCCGTATCAAGCAAGCACAGTTTGCCGCTCTGATTCGCATAATTCATGTAGAATTCATGCGACCCGACAACGAATGCTTCTGAACCGATCCCGAACAGTTTGCTCTCCACAGCATCGATGACTAGTGACGAATCATAGTCCACCTCATAAATCGCATCAAGGGACTCTTTTAAGCGACGTCTAGGTGTCAGGCGGTCACTAGGCGTATCCTTATAGCCGTCAGGAACCCAAATGTTAACGAGGGAAGGACTGCCCAGTTCTTTTGCGAAATAAGCCGCGATTTCTCGGCTTGCTTTACAATGGTTAATCCAAAACATGCGAATGTCTTTGTCCGGATGGGCAAGCGTTAAGCCATCATCTGCCTTCGGATGACCAAAAACAGTTGGATTAAAATCAAGACCAATGCCAAGTTTCTGCGCCCAATCGACCCACTTTCTGAAATGCTCCGGTTTAATCTCGTCCCGTTCAACGACAACTCCATCCGTTTCTGCATACATCGCATGAAGATTGACGCGGTGTTTCCCTGGAATCAGACTTAGTGCTTTTTCAAGATCCGCACGCAGCTCATCGCCATTACGGGCACGACCTGGATGATTTCCTGTGACATCAATGCCACCTGATAATTCATTTTGAACGGTTTCCGTACCGCGCAAATCATCGCCTTGCCAGCAATGTACGGAAATCGGGACGCGTGACACTTTTTCAAATGCCGCCTCTACATCCACTCCTAATCGTTCATACTGCTCTTTTGCACTCTCAAACCTTGTCTGCATAGCGTTGCTCGCTCCTTTGCGGTTGATATTCTTCTACTTGAAACGACTGTTTTATCATTGATCGACCTTCTTCCAACGAAACGATTTCACCAGCCGCAATCCATTGCATCAACAGATTGCCTACTGCCGTCGCTTCGCTCGGCCCAGCAAGCACCGTTTTACCCGTTCGATCTGCCAACATTTGATTGAGCTGGGCGTTCTGAGAACCTCCGCCAATAATGTGAATCTGTTCATACGTTCGCTCAACCGTTTCCTCAATCTGCTTTATTGCTTTTTCATAACTAACTGCCAAACTCTCATAGATGCATTTTGCTAAGTCACCTGGTGAAGTAGGAATTTCTTGTTCAGCTTCACGACAGGCAGACTGAATCTCATCAATCATATTGTCTGGCTTTAGAAACCGACGCTGATCAACATCTACTTTTCCAGAGTAGGTGGACGTTTGACTCTCCTTTGCCAGATCAGCAAAGCTCCACTCGTCAGGGAGAAGACGCTGCACTTCTTGAATCATCCACAAGCCCATAATGTTTTTCAAAAACCGAAAGCGATAGTTGACACCGCCTTCATTTGTGAAGTTATCGTTCATCGCTTTCGTTATACAAATAGGGAACGGGTTTTCGATGCCAATGAGTGACCACGTGCCTGAACTAATATAGAGCGATGTCTGCCATTCAGGAACAGCAGCGATCGCTGATGCTGTATCGTGGGTAGCCGGCAAGATTACATCAAGACTCACGCCTAACTCTCGCTGTAAGTCTGCTTTAAGCGGACTCAGCTTCGTCCCAGGTAGATGAGTGTCCTGAAAAATGTGCGTCGGTAAACCCATTTCTGTTAGTAAATCTTCATCCCACTTTTTTGTAAACGCGTTCATTAACTGCGTTGTTGTAGCATTGGTGTATTCATTTGTCTTTTTTCCTGTTAATAGGAAATGTAGATAATCCGGTACCATTAAAAACGTTTGCGCATTCTCAAGTATGTCAGGCTGGCGTCTCTTTATAGCTAACAATTGATAGAGCGTGTTAAACGGTTGAAACGCAATACCCGTCCGCTCATAAAGGACTTCTTTGCCGTAAACATCGATCACGTCTTCCATGATCCCATCAGTCCGCGCATCACGGTAGGACACGGCTTCCGTTAACCGATGATCGTGTTCATCCAACAAGACAAAATCGACCGCCCACGTGTTAATGCCAATGCTTGTTGGATTTAAGCCTTGCTCCACACTTGCTTTAATACCTCGTTTAATTTGCTCATACAAGTAGTCAATGTCCCAGCAGAAATGACCTTCTTTTAGCGTTGCCCCGTTTTTAAACCGATGGACTTCTTTGAGCTCCAAATTGTGTCCCGTTGTCCACCCAGCCATTACTCTGCCACTGGATGCCCCGATGTCTACAGCTAACCTTGATTTGATCAAATGGTCCCACCTCGTTTTCCTCAAGGAGATTGTGCCTTCATATTAAGCGTTTACAAACAAAAGCACTATGGCGCTATTCATCTAATAACTGTCGTTATGTGCCTCGCAACAAAAAAAGACAAGCTCCCTTTTACTCTTGGGGAGCTTGTCTTTTCCGATATGCAAGCGGCGTCTGCTCGAATTTCTTCTTGAAGATTTGATAGAAATAGCTAAAGTTATCATAACCAACCTCTTCGGCTATGACTGAAACGGGGAGATCTGACTGCACAAGCATTTCCCTTGCTATATCAAGTCTTTTCTCCTGTAAGATTGCTTTAAACGTCTTGCCAGTCCGCTTCTTTATGAGCTTACTTAATAAATAATGCGGTTGATTTAGCCGTGCGGACAGTTCCGTTAGCGTCGCTTGCTTGTATTGTTCATGGATATAGGAAAGTGCTTCTCTTAGCCATTGATTTTGTAACGTCCCTTCATAATTCCCTTCCAATGTATCCGCTTTCTTTGTCAGTTCAATAATTAACATACCGACGTGTAGCTTCGTGGTTGCTTGGGAAAACGCATCCGGATTCATAATTTCTTCCACCATTTTTTGTAACAACATTTGAATTGATTCCTCTTCCGCACACTTAAAGTAAAGGAATTGTCCAAACCCGTTACCGCCGTGAACACTGTCTATAAGAAATGAATAAAGCGGACCTTCAACATTCAAAAACGAGAAAATAAAATTAAAAAAAGAAGGCTGAATAATAAAATTGATGACGATATCTTCTGTATCACACGCATCAATTTGGTGCTCAATATGCTGATTTAAAACAACAAGTTCACCTTTTTTTAAATGAATATCCTGTTCACCAATTTTCTGTTTTAAACTTCCGTTATAAACATAATTAAGTTCAATGTAGTCATGCCGATGCTTCGGGAAATCAATAAACCGTGTATGTTTACGAACCATGATCTCCGAACCAGGGGCAAGGAACTTGTTTGCCTCGATAATGAAACTTTGCTTTGACGTATAGCGAGCCTGCATGACTTGACGATATTGAAGCGTCTCCTGTTCTTCTTCCGTAAGCGCCAACATTTTTTCCAGTAGTGACATCTACTCCCGCCCCTTTCCCTCTTACTAAATGGTCTTAGCAATCGCTTTCATTTTAGCTTAGAAAGGGCTTGGGGAGCAAAGGTAATTGATGTTAATAAAAAAAAGACGGCCAATTGACCGTCTGCTTAGATCTTACTCCCCCTTCTTTAACCTTCGAAAATCTCCCGGTGTTTGTCCTATCGTCTTTTTAAATGAACGTGTGAAACTATTGGCGTTGCTATAGCCAACCTGGAGCGCTATTTCTTTAATTGCTAGATTGGTTTCGACAAGTTTTGTTTTAGCTGAGTTAATCCGAACTTTTTCTAAATATGCAGCAAAATTCTCGGTTGTTTTCTTCTTAAAAAAATGACTAAAGTTTGAATAGGATAGCTGAAATTCGTCAGCAATGCGTTGTAAAGACATGCTTTCTTCTGAATAATGATCATCGACATATTGCAGGATTTCCTTTATATTAACAGATCCGTTTTGCTGCTTTGTCAGCTGCATATTTTCTTGAATGACTTTCCCCATAAAGTGGAGTTTACTATGCAAGTCTTCTAGATTCATTTCTTTTTCAGATAAAGCGTAGCAATACGGTTCTTGGTGTCCTCTTTTGTTTATTTCTTTTGCGAGAATGTTGTGGGTGTTAATATAAACCATCTTTAGAATAGCCATTCGGTTGATTGATGTTCTCATTTGTTCCATCAGCTTAGTTAATCGAAGTTGGAATTGATCAGCATCGCCGCGAACAATCGTCATCTCTAAGGCATTAATCGAATCAAAAAGGAGCTGAAGCTTGTCGGCATTCTCAACATCGATTGTTTCGAAAGCTACGACTTGCTCATTCTGATTGAGGATCGCCATTTCGAGCGCTGCCAGACTGTGCGTATAGCTTTTGTTCATCATACTCGCTTCTTCCAACGTTCCAATTCCCACACGATAAATTGAACGCAGTTGGTACAGTTGATGAATATACGTTTTTAGCTCATCTTCGTTATCAAATGTAACAATCAAGATGAAATCTTCATGCCTCATTCCCCCAATACCATAACAAGCAGTTGATGAGAGCGAATCGTCTAAACCAAATGTTTCTCTTATTATCGTTAGTAACGAAATTATGTTCCGATCCTTAGCAAATAGTGTGATGCAACAAATAAAATTCCGCAAATAAACGTCACGTTTCTGTGTTCGTTCTGCCAATCGATCATCCTCTGAAAAGGTTCCATTTAACAACTGAATTAATAGATTTTCCTTGGAACGATTCTGATTTCTCAGCGTTTGATTGACCAATTCCATATTTTCATTATGCAAACTGTCAAACGCATAGGAAACGGTCTCAAATTCATTTAATCCCTGCTGCGGAATTGATTCAACAGACGCCAGTGCCTGCATTCTTAATCTACGAATTGGTTCATAATTAGTTTTAATAAACAAATAGATTAACCCAAACTCAATCGCCAATATTAGCAAAATTAATAGCAGAGTCGTAAACTGTAACTGGCTTAAACTTTGTAATACATCTTGGATTGAAGTAAGGCTCAATACCGTTATTCCATGTAAAGCAGATTCTTGTAAGTTAACAACATATTTTACTCCATCAATTGTCACTTGCTCGCCTGCTTGCCACTCCCTTAATCGACTTGTGTCGACTTGATCAGCTCCGTTTGACGAAGCAAGCAACCTTCCTTCTTCCTCAAGAACGAACATATGATGGGGTGTATTCGTTGCAACATCTAAAAAGAAATTCTCTTCTGGAATGACGAGCATGAGCACACCATATGCATTTAAATTCCGATAAGGAACACTCATCATAATGGTAACCGCATCATACGTTTGTTGCCATTGTCCTTTTTGAATAATCGGTTCTGCTGGGCGCAGTACCATTTCATCGACTTGATTTAAGTCCGACAGCATCTCGGATTTAGACCACTCTGGATAATAAAAGGTACTACCCGGTTCATTAAAATCTTCTCCACTGTAGCTTCCAGGAAAAGAATAAAAGCTACCTGAGTACTTGTTAAATAAAATGGCTTTATCAACAAACGATTGATAGCCATAAAGCTTTTCCATCTCCGTCATAATTTCATTTGTATGATAGCTGTTTTCGTCTAGGAATAATTGCAGTGTAATTAAATTGTTTCGATGGATTGCGTCCGGATAACGTCCAATTGATCCAAGCTGCATATCAATATTCCGGACCGTTTGATTTAAAACTGCATTCGCATTGTCTGTTGCTGTATTCTCAATAATTGATGCCGTCTGAGGATAAAAGTAAAAAACGAGCAGCAATACTGGTAAGGTGAATACAATAATGTAAGATAAGAGGTATTTTCGTAACATACTTTGCTTGCGTAACCATTTCTTCAAATCGATCCCCACTTTCTACTTGGACCGTCAACCTAGCATGACATCTATAAAGGACGAACAGAACACCAGATGCCCAGCAGTAGCTGCTGGGCATTTCTGGTATAATTTTAGCGGTCCAAAGATCCTTGGTATATTTCACTGTAGCGCTCTAATCCAATTCGGTTTAGCTCTTCAATATAAGCATCCCATTCGTCCTCAACCCCACCTTGTGTAACCCATTCCGACCATTTACGTGAGACAAGATTATTTAAATCCGAATAAAGAATTGACAGTTCATTGTCTTCTTCGGCAGTAAACTTAAGCGGTGGCAGAATTTGTTCGTCTGCTGGAAAATAATCAAGCAGCTCATCATTTTGCTCAAGGCGCTCAGCAACAGTTGGCGGTGCAATAATTCGAGCATCTAGTTCATCAGGAACGTACATTAACCCATGATCAACAAGGGAATTCGTCCATTTCCACTCATCTTCACTCGTTCCTTCTGGTGGCTCAACGACAACGTAATCTTGCCCGTCTTCTTCAATCCCTACGTCAAATGAACCGTAGTAGCCTTGCGCAGACAACTCTTCTGAGTAAAACGTATCAAGCCACTTGATGGCTGCAACTGGGTCCTCAACTGAAGCAGCAACAACCGCTTTATTTGTACCAGCTCGCATTTGCACGGGATCTCCTGGCCACAGTGGTGCAATGCCTGCTTCAGCTGCTGGTGGAGCGATGACAGTGTATTGGTCACTCCACTCACCAACTCGTTGTTCAAATGACCAACCGATCGTAAACCCAACCGTAGCCGCATCCGGATTTTGTGACCTAGAGAAGAATTGTGACCAGTCCTGTGTGAAAACCTCTTGATTAATTAATCCCTCTGCATATAGCGAATGCAGGAACTGAACAAGCTCTTTGTAATCCTCTGTCGCCGGTACATAAACATGCTCTCCGTCTTTCACCGTATTAAACCAATCAGTATGAGGGGCGTAGTTGCCGTATGCGCCAAGCAAAGCCATCGCGCTGTAAGGTCCCTGATCTGGTCCCCAGTCAAAAGGAATTTCATCTGCTGAGCCATTGCCATTAGGATCTTCTTCTTTAAACGCTTTCAAAACATCATACAGTTCGTCAAAAGTTGTTGGTGCCTCGAGCCCAAGCTCGTCTAGCCACTGCTGGTTCATCATCGGGATGGTTGTACTTGCTGGATTATGAGGCGTTACTGCCGGTAAACCGTAAATCTCACCATCAATTGTTGTTGCCAACTCTTTCACTTCAGGCATCTCTTCAAACATTTTTTTAATGTTTGGCGCATGTTCTTTAATTAAGTCTCCCAGTGGTAGAAACTGATTTGTAAATGTCATAATATCGTTGTTACCAATTGCACTTATGAAAATATCAGGTAAATCACCACTTGCTAAGATCGGATTCTTTTGTTCATCCCATCCACTTCGAACTTGCGTCCACTCTATCTCAACATCCGCCATTTCTTGGGAATCATTCATGTAGGGTATGTCATTCAAATCCTTCGTTAAAGCATTCAATACAGCAAGTACTTCCAGTTTCGCTTTTCCGTCTTCCGTAGTTGAACTCTCTCCGTCTGAACCACTGCATCCTGCCAGTAAGGCAGCTACTGCCACAGGAACAACACCATAAGCAATTAACTTCTTCATTTTTTTCTTCCTCTCTCATCTAGTTTAGCTTGTTTTCTTATCCTTTAATAGATCCAATCATGACCCCTTTTTCAAAATACTTCTGTACAAATGGAAAGATAATCATGATTGGTAGAGTGGAGACGACAATAACGCCATATTTAATTAAATCCCCTTTTTGCTGAGCCGTTGCGTCTCCAGATGTAATCATTGTTGCCCCGCCGCCACTACCAAATGTTTGATTCATAACGAGAATATCTCTTAATACAAGTTGCAACGGGTATAAGGCTGAATCATTTAGATAAATAAGCGCTTTCATATACTCGTTCCAATAACCAACCCCGTAATACAACGCCATGACGGCAATTAAGGCTTTTGATAAGGGGACAGCGATTTTTGTGAAGAATTGAAAGTCCGAGCAGCCATCTAGCTTGGCTGATTCTAGTAATTCTTTCGGAATTGTTGATTGAAAAAATACACGTGTAATAATTAAGTTAAAGACGCTAACCGAGAAAGGAATAAGCATAATCCAGATCGTATTCGTTAAACCAAACTCTTTCACTGTTAAATAAGTGGGAATGAGCCCACCACTGAAGAACATCGTAAAAACAAAGAAGAACATCAGTGCTTTTCTCGCTTTAAAGTCAGGTCTCGACAAGGCATACCCGGCTGGTATCGTAAACAGTAAGCTGATCGCAGTCCCACCAAACGAATAGATCATTGTGTTTTTCAACCCGTTCCAGATGCGTTCATCATTTAAAATCTCCTGATAACCGGCGAGCGTAATTCCTTGTGGAAAAAGCCAGACGCTTCCGTTCGCAACCGCTGCTGGATTGCTGATTGAGGCAATTAAGACAAAGTAAATTGGATACAAAGTAAGTAGGACAATCACGCTACACAAGATCCACAGAAAAACGTTAAATAACTTGTCAGATGACGAGTCTTTTATCCTTTGATTGGTTTTTCCCATTCGCTTCTCCTTTCTACCAAAGACTTGTTTCACTCGTCTTTTTCGCAATTCGGTTTACAACAATTAAAATCGTAAAATTAATCATTGTATTAAAGAGGCCGATAGCGGTTGAATAGCTAATTTGATTAGATAAAATCCCCACTTTATAAACGTAGGTTTCAATAACTTCAGAAACAGGCAAATTCATCGAGTTTTGCATTAAGAAGATCTTCTCAAAGCCAACTCCAAGTAAACTACCAGCGTTTAGAATAAGTAAAATGACAATCGTTGGTACAAGGTGAGGAATTTCAATGTTTCTTATTTGCTGGAATCGGCTTGCGCCGTCAACTTTTGCCGCTTCATAAAGTTGCGGATTTACGCCTGCGAGCGCAGCGATGTAAATAATGCTGTTCCAGCCCGCGTGCTGCCATATATCAGAAGCGACATAAATGGAACGAAAGTAATCGGGGTTTCCCATGAAATTAATTGGCTCAAGCCCAAACAAACCAAACAAATGACCCATTAATCCACTTGAAGGAGATAAGAAAATCAAAATCATCCCAACAACAACAATGACAGAAATAAAATGAGGCATGTAAGAGACGGTTTGCACAAATTTCTTACCACCTGCATGGCGAATCTGATTAAAGAGCAACGCGACGATGATTGGAATTGGAAATCCAAATAACAAGGAATAGAAACTAATTAAAAACGTATTTCTCATTAAGTCCCAAAATTGGTAGGACTCAATAAATCGCCTAAAATAATCGAAACCAACAAACTCCCCACCTGTGATACCAAGTGATGGGTCGAACTCTCGAAAGGCTAACTGAAGTCCGTACATCGGGACATAGTTAAATAACAGGATAATGATAAATGCTGGTAACACCATCAAGTACAATTGATAGTTGTTTTTTAAGTGAAGCTTTGTCCTTGGCCCCCATTTTTCTTTTCCCCGTGGTGCAACTTTCTTTTCTTGAACGCTTTCTAGCAATAGCCATCCCCCCTTCTTTTTGTAACAACCAATCGGCTGTATGGCTTGAATCGTACCGAATACGCCGCTTTATGTAAACGTTCACATTTTGAAGCTATGCATTTTTTGATTGATTCAAATAATGCATAGCTTCAAATATTGAAGAACATGAAAAAAAGAGCCACTCCTATTTCAAAATGGCTCTCTTTACTAAACGATTTTAACAACGAACAAAAAAACTGGCAGCTTCCCGCTCACCAGTCTTCGTAAATTATGCTTTTGCTGCATGCCACTTCTCAAACAATGAATCGACTTTTTGAATGATTTTCTTCTCCGAAACGGTCTTTAATTCGCCAGCTTCTACAATCGTTTTGCCATTCACAACAACATCTTTTATCGCTGTTGGCTGCAAGGAATAGACAACGTTCGCAAAGAGTTCCTGCTTTGGAGAAAGAGACATGTCGTTTAGATCAAGCGAAACAAAGTCTGCTTGCTTGCCTACTTTTAATTCACCCGTGTTAAGCTGAAGCAGTTCCGCGCCGGTTTTTGTTCCCATATCAAATACTTGCTTTGCTGTAATACAAGTCCCGTCCAGCTTAGACACTTTTTGCAGAAGCGAACACATGCGCATTTCTTCAAATACGCTAATCCGGTTATTGCTGCAGGCTCCGTCGCTGCCAAGCGTAACGCGGACCCCTGCGTCTACTAAGTCAGGAATGTTGGAAATCCCGTCTGATAGAAACATATTGCTCGATGGACAATAAGCGAGCGCCGCCTGCTTTTCTCCGAGTAGCTTAATTTCTGACTGGTCAAGCCAGACAAGATGAATCGCAATCATGCTATCATCAACAACGCCGAGGGAATCTAGATAATGAACCGGGCGCTTGCCGTACTTTTCCAACGTTTCTTCCACTTCGAACATTTCTTCTGATACGTGGATATGAAACGGGGTGCCTAGCTCTTTAGCGAGACGATGACCGGCTTGAATCATTTCTGGCGAGGCCGCATGAGGACTATGCGGTGCAGGATGAATGTCAACCATCGCATTTCCTTGGTACTTAATCGCCAAATCTCTCGTACGCTTTGTCGCGTCTTCAATCGATTCACGGTAGTTAATTGGGGCACCATCCCAATCATACATCGTCCGCGCCATGACAAGTCGGATACCAAGATCGTTAGCAGCTTGAATAACAGCTTCATCCGTTTTTGTACCATTGTTATGAACATAGAAAAAGTCACTGACCGTTGTCGCACCATATTTCAGCATTTCACCAAAAGCAAACAATGCGCCTGTATAAATCGCTTCCTCGTCAAGTAGCGGCGTATATTTGTATAAAGCTTCATCGCGCCACTCCAGAAAAGGACGATCAACAGCAATGCCTCGAAGTAAGCTTTGAAACGAGTGGTTATGAGCATTAATTGTGCCTGGAACGAGCGCTTTATCGTGCCAGTCGATTTCTTCTATTCCCCGATACTTTTCCTGGAGCGCTTTAGTTGGTCCAATCGCTTTAATTAGCCCGCCCTCTACGACGATTGCTTGATCTTTCGCAAACTTACCGTCCGTATATAGTTGCCCTGTTTTATATAAGACTGTCATGGTTGGTCTCCTCTCTAATCTTCTTGTTCATCCAATGTTAACAGCGTTTGCAAGAGTACATTTGCTGCCTTCTCAATATCACTCATTCGGCTTTCTTCTTCTGGACAATGACTTTTTCCATCGAGACTTGGCACAAAGATCATTCCTGACTTCGTTAATGAAGCCATATGAGCGGCGTCATGTCCTGCCATGCTCCCTAATCTCATTGAAGCGAGTCCAAGCTGCTTTGCCTCTCGTTCACTTACCTCCATCACCGTATCGCTCATCTGTGCCGGAGCTTGGTTTAGCTTGGTCGATGCTTCAATTCGGATATCTCGTTTTTGCGAAATGTCCGCTTTTTGCTGGTCCCATAGTGCTCTTGCTTCAGCGATTTGCTCGACGGTTTCCCCTCTTATTTCAACAGCGAGCACCACTTCTCCAGGGATAATATTCGCCGAATTTGGGTACGTATCGAGCTTTCCGATTGTGCCAACAAGCTCTTTTGCTGGGTACGTCTTGCATATTTCTTCAAGCGCGCTAATTAACTGAGCTGCGGCTACGAGAGCATCGCTTCGATCCTCCATCAATGTCGTTCCAGCATGATTTGCGACACCGTTAATCCGTACTTCCTCGCGGTAAATACCTGTAATCGCCGTGACAACACCAATCGGAATATCCGTATTCAATAATCGCTTACCTTGCTCAATATGAACTTCAACATAAGCAGCAAAGTCTTCTTTCGATCTGACACATAAGTCAAACTGGTCAGGGTTTCCACCCGCTTTTGTTAACGCATCGGTCACTAGAGTGCCAGCCACATCTTTTACGCCAACTAAATGAGCAGCTGTTAGCTTACCAGAGATAGCACGGCTACCAAAAGTGGACAACCCAAATGGATTAGGCTCCTCTGCACTAAATGAAACGAGTTCGAACGGGTGCTTTGTTTGTACACCTTCTTCTTGGAGCACATTCATTATTTCGAGCGCGATGAGGACACCTAGAGCCCCGTCGTACTTTCCTCCGTTCGGAACGGTATCAATATGAGAACCAAATACCATGCTTTTTGTCTGATTCTTCCCTTCACGTCTGCCCCAAATATTCGCAGCCTCATCCACATAAAGTGCTAGTCCGGTGCGTTCAAGCTCTTTTTTCAACCAATCTCGTGCCGCAAGTTCAGCATCTGTAAATGTTGTTCGATCGAGCCCACCGTGTTCATTCACACCAATTGCTCCAAGTGTATGAATCGATTGTTCCAAACGTTTTCTATTAATACGCAGCTGCAGCTTCTCCATTTCAAAACCCTCCCTACTTTACGACTCTCGCATTGCGGTATTCACTTGGGGTCTTGCCCTCAAATGACTTGAATACGCGGCTAAAATAGCGTGAGTCTGAATAGCCTACTTCACTGGCTACTTGGTAAACGGTGTAATCTAAATCTTGTAATAATTGCTTTGCTTTTTCGACCCGCATCTGCGCAAGATATTTTACAAACGGCTGTCCCATCGTTTTCTTAAACGTATTGCTAAAATAATTTGCGCTTAGTCGTACATGCTCCGCGACTTCTTCTAGACTAATAGGTTTATTATAAGAAGCTTCCATGTACTGAACCGCCTGCTGGATCGGACGGAGCATTTTTTCATTATTAAAGCGGTGAATATTAAAGAGAATGCTATCAACCATCTCTATAAACCATTTCTCGATATCATAGACATCTGCTGTTTCTTTCAGCTGTTCCATATACTTGCTATAAATGAGCTGCATCATGTCCGGGTGACAACCGTTATTTAAAGCTGCGCGTAAAAGCGCATTTAAAATATCGGTCACTTGTAAATGCAAAATATCCTTTTCCATGCGGCAATCTGTAAAAAGAAATTGACGAATTTGCTCTAGCTCTGTTTTACCGTGATCAAGCTCCCCCCGTCTTAGTAGCTGGGAAACAGTCTCCAGTTTTTCATAGGGAACGAGCTTTGTTTGTTCAAAGAGCTCGTCGCTCTCTTTATAATGAATCACATTGTTTTTGCCAAGATAAAATTTAGCTTCCTGTGCTTGAAGCGCTTCCTTAAATGATTGGGCTAAATTCCGCGGATCATGATAGTAGCGTCCAACACCAACGGTCACTGTGTGCCCGGTCCGCTTTTCAATCTCTTTTTGCAGCAACCGGGCTGGGGCGTCCAGTTGTTCGTCTTCAAGACACGAGAGAAGCACAGCCAATTGATCTTTTGCAACAATGGCTTGAATGCCCGTCAACCCTCGGTCTTTCAAGCATGTGTCGATCGCGTTCGTACAGTCGTGACGCAATGATTGCGCCCACTTCGAACTCTTCTGTTTCATAATCGTTTTATAGCGGTCAATCGAGACAACCATAACTGTCGTCGGTGTACTTGCCAGTCCACATTGCTGGCTTCGGTCCCAGATTTCCTTCGCATGCTTGCTTGAACCAAATATCAAATCATAAACAAGTCCCCGCTTTAACCAGTCTGTTTTTGCATGGTCTGGATGAGTTTGTTTTGTCGCTAATGTCTGTTGTTTGATTTCATTTAATAACTCATACAAATGATCCTCATTGAGCGGTTTTTCCAACACATCAAACACGCCCGCTTTAAACCACGCCCGGACTTCACTTGAGCGAAACCCTTCTTGCATCACAGCAATGAAAACGTTTGGATCGGCTTTTTTTATCGCCGCAATCTTGCTTTGATTCAGTGCACTATGAACCGAATCAGTATTGCAGTCAACAAACAGTGCATCATAGCCTACGAATCTCTTTGAAGCAAGAAGGTCTTTCGTCAAGGGCAAGCAATCAAGCTCAATTTGAAGCTGATTTGTCACAAGCTTTAGCGGTTGTAACAGGTCTACATTCTCTAAATCGTCGGTAAGGAAAAGTAGTTTCATTGATTGCTCCTCCTCTTATTTGATGACGATGCAACGCTTTGCTTTCCGTTAAAGAGGCTTTTTTAAGCCATATGTCTTTACTGTCTCTCTTGCACTCTCGTACCCTGCGTCGGCATGACGAATAATATTTAAGCCGGCATCGGCTCGCATCACTTGCTCTAGTCGCTTTGAGGCAGAAAAAGAGCCATCTGCCACGGCCGTCATTCCCGAATGAATCGAAAGACCGATACCAACACCCCCACCATGCTGAACGCTAACCATTGATGCACCGCCGCTTGCATTTAGCATTGCGTTTAAAATCGGCCAATCCGCAACCGCATCGCTGCCGTCTTTCATCGCTTCGGTTTCTCTCGTAGGAGCAGCGATAGAACTTCCTTCTGAATGATCGCGCGTAAAGGCGATTGGTGCTTCCAACTCCCCTGCTGCAACCATTTGATTGACCGCTTCCGCTAGCAGCACACGCTCCTCATAATTAAGCCAGCATGCCCGCGCCGGTAATCCATGAAAGTGGATGCTTTCCTGGACGCACTCAATCCAGCGGATGACGCGCCTGTCGCTCTTAAAGTGCTTAAGAATATAAGCATCAATCGTATAAATATCGTTTGGGTTTCCAGATAAGGCAATCCAGCGACAAGGGCCCCGCCCCTCACTATAAAGTGGGCGAATGTATTCAGCTGTAAAACCATGAATGAAGCGGGCATCCGCGCTGCCGTGCTGCTCTGCCTGCCAGCGCAAATTATTGCCATACTCGAATACAACTGAGCCTACCTCTTGTAATCGCCTCATTGCGTTTACTTGAGCAACGATTGATGCACCTGCCAGCGCCCTGTACTCTTTCGGTTTCTTCATTCGTAACTGATTTGCTTGCTTTATGCTCATTCCTGTTGGTATGTAACCGTTTAACAAATCATGAGCTGCTGTTTGATCTGTTACGATATCTGGTATCCAGTCCCGCTCAACACAAGTGGTATACACTTCACCCGCATGCCCATGTAAAGCAATTGAGAGTGGTTGACGCTTCTTAATTGCTTCCTCTGCTAACCGAATCGCTTCTGTTAACGTATGAGCGACCACATCGCAATAATTGTTGTCAACGGCCTTCCACATTTTAGCTTGATCCGCTTCAACAACAATGGCAACGCCGCCATGCATCGTGACAGATAACGGTTGTGCCGCCCCTAGCGCGCCAAGACCTGAAGTAAGAACAATTCGCCCTTGTAATGTACCTAAAAAATGACGCTCGGCAATTTCTCCCATTGTTTCAAACGTCGTCTGTAAAATACCTTGCACACCGATATAGGCCCAAGCGGCAGCCGTTGATTGTCCATACGTTGTTAACCCTTTTGCCTCTAACTCAGCAAAGGTTTGCCAGTTTGAAGCTGACGGCACAAGCATTGAACTTGATGCCACCACGCGGGGAAAACTCGTATAGGTACGAAATTTTCCAACGGGTTTACCTGATTGGATTAACAAAGTTTCATCTGCCGCTAGTGTTTCCAGTTCGGTTACTATTGTGTTAAAAGCTGCTTGATGTCGAACTGCTTTTCCTGTTCCACCATAAACAATAAGCTGGTCACGATCCTGAGCAATTTGTGGGTCGAGGCAGTTTAGCAAGAGGCGCTTTAACGCTTCAATCTCCCATGTTTTGCATGTTTTTTCAATTCCCTTAGGAGAACGATGTGCTTGAATCGTCACGCACTCCACCTCCTTTCATCCATTCTCTCATAATAATGGCTGAAAGAGAGGAGCCAATTTGGCCCTCTCTTCTGATTAATCTTGCATTGGTATATGAACGTTTTTTTCTTTGGCTACTTTAATGGCTTTGCTATAGCCAGCATCTGCATGGCGGATGACTCCCATGCCCGGGTCGGACACAAGCACACGCTCAATCCGCTGTCTTGCCGCCTCACTACCATCAGCAACAATTACCTGTCCCGCATGCATCGAATAGCCCATTCCAACACCGCCGCCGTGATGAACGCTAACCCAGCTTGCTCCACCGGCCGTATTTACTAAGGCATTTAAAATGGGCCAATCTGCAACCGCATCGCTTCCGTCCTTCATTGCTTCCGTTTCCCGATTCGGTGAAGCAACCGAACCACAGTCGAGATGGTCACGACCAAACACAATCGGTGCTTCTAACTCACCACTAGCAACCATTTCATTAATCTTTAAAGCAAAGCGATCTCGGTCGCCGTAGCCAAGCCAACATATTCTTGCTGGGAGTCCCTGCCACTTCACCATTTTTTGCGCCATTTCAATCCAGTTCACCAGCGCTTCATCTTCTTTAAACATCTCCATTGCCACTTGATCGGTTTTGTAAATATCTTCAGGGTTTCCTGACAAAGCAGCCCAACGGAAAGGGCCCTTTCCTTCACAGAAAAGTGGACGAATATAGGCAGGCACAAAGCCTGGGAAGTGAAAAGCGTTTTCCACACCTGCTTGTTTAGCATAAGCCCGAATGTTGTTTCCGTAATCGAACGTTTCCGCACCGGCTTTCTGTAAGTCAAGCATTGCCTGCACATGTTCACCCATTGCCGCAATTGCTTTTTGCTCATATTCTTTCGGATTGGTTTTTCTTAGTGCGTAGGCTTCGTCGAGCGTCATTCCGTTTGGAACATAACCATTAATCGGGTCGTGTGCACTTGTTTGGTCGGTAACAATATCCGGCGTAATTCCCCGATTAACTAGTTCCGGCAGAACATCGGCACAGTTGCCAACAAGACCAATCGAGGCTGGTGTTCCTTGCTGTGTATATTGATCAACAAGCTTCAACGCTTCATCAAGATCTTCTGCGATGTAATCACAGTAGCCTTCTTTAATCTTTCGCTCAATCCTGCTTTTCTCAACCTCAACGACAAGGATCACACCTTTGGCCATTTTTCCTGCCAATGGCTGAGCTCCACTCATTCCACCCATACCGCCAGTCAGAATGAATTTCCCTGTTAAATCAGGACGACCAAATGCTTTTTTTGCCGCTTCAATAAAGCTCAAATAAGTCCCTTGTAAAATGCCTTGGGCACCGATATAAATCCAACTTCCTGCCGTCATCTGACCATACATCATTAGCCCTTTATCCTCGAGCTCATAAAAATGATCCCAGTTTGCCCAGGCAGGCACAAGATTGGAATTTGCAATTAACACTCGAGGCGCCGCTTCCTGCGTCCGAAAGATACCGACAGGCTTTCCTGATTGAACGAGTAGTGTTTCATCATTTTCTAAATCCTTAAGGGAAGCGACAATCGCATCAAATGATTCCCAGTTTCGCGCCGCTTTTCCAATTCCACCATACACAACAAGCTCATCCGGATTTTCTGCTACCTCAGGATCAAGATTGTTCATTAACATCCGTAGCGCCGCTTCCTGCTCCCAGCCTTTACAGCTTAAATTCGTGCCTCGATCTGCTCGGATCACGCGTTGATTTGTTTGATTTGCCATCGACTTCGACCTCCGGAAGTTGGGTTTTTCGTAACGAATTGCTTAATTGGTTAAACGATTTTGTCTTTTCATTGCGTCTTATTGGTTCTGACCACTAGTATAAATCGCTCCCCGCTAACCGATCGAGGAGCGATTTTATTGAATAGGTGGATTATTTTTCGCTTACTGTGAATGATTCAGTTTGAATAACAATACGGTTACCAACAACGATCTCGCCATTTTTTATGACCGTGTCAACCATGTTCACTCCAACATGATACTGCAAGTACGTGTAATTTGGCGCGTTCCATAAGATGACGTCAGCTTTTTTACCGGCCTCCAAACTACCGACATCCTCTGCCTGACCAATCGCAAAGGCAGCATTAATTGTCGCTGCACTTATAACTTCTTTTGGCGTCATCCCCATTGTTAAACAAGCAAGGTTCATCACAAACGGCATCGACTCTGTTGGACTTGAGCCGGGATTGCGGTCTGTTGATAAAGCAACAGCTACACCTCGCTCAATCATTTTGCGGGCTTTGGCAGCTGGCTCCATTAAAAAGAAGGCCGTTGCTGGGAGAAGCACGCCAATAACACCGGCTTTCGCCATTTGCTCGATGCCTTCATCCGATATTTGCAAGAGGTGATCGGCAGAGATCGCTCCTACTTCTGCGGCTAACTCAGCCCCACCATATGAGACGATTTCATCGGCATGAATTTTTGGAACCAAGCCGTATTGCTTACCTGCTTCTAAAATTCTCTTTGACTGTTCAGGCGTAAACACACCTTTTTCACAGAACACATCATTAAAGACAGCCAATCCTTCCTTTGCGACAACTGGAATCATTTCTTCAATTATGATTCGGACAAATTCATCTGTGTTCTCTTTGTATTCAAGCGGAATCGCATGAGCACCCATAAACGTGGAGACGATGTCAATTGGATGGCTCTCATCTAATGTCTTGGCAACGCGCAGCTGCTTCCTTTCATTTTCAAGCGTTAAACCATAGCCGCTTTTCGCTTCAATTGTAGTTACCCCGTGGCGTAGAAATTCATCTAAGCGCTCTCTTGCTGCTGTTTCCAACTCTGCTTCCGTTGCTGCCGCTGTTGAACGGGTCGTGCTGTGAATCCCACCACCTGCATTCATAATATCCATGTAGGCAGCGCCCTGAAGCCGCATTTCGAATTCTTCCTCGCGACTACCAGCAAACACAATATGAGTATGGGGATCAACAAGACCCGGAGTCACGATTTGATTCGAAGCATCAATGACCTTGGCCCCATTCTTGCCACTTGCTTCATAAGCGTTCCACACATCTGTATCTGGTCCGACCATGACAATGCGACCTTCCTCAATCCACACAGCTCCGTTTTCGATAACAAGTAATCCATCTTCCATCTCGTTTCCTGTTAGCGGGACCTTTGTTTGACTTGTAAGCACTTGTTTTGCATGTCGGATAATCATTGCTTGTTGCGCCATATAAACAACTTCCTTTCCGTCTTTGTCTATAATTGTACGATACCGTAAATCTTCCACCATCGTTACAGCACATTTTTACGATTTCCTATACAGATCTACGATTCGTCTACCTGAAAAGCGACATTTCCATTTAATTAGAAACCTTTTTTGTCTACAAACCCTGTAAAATTTGAACTATTTTTCGGTTCATTTTTTTTCGTATACTACTAGAAAGCTTTGCAGCGCATTCTTTTTAAAAGAGGAGGAAGCTATCATGAACCAGGAAGACACACCCATCAATCAAACGAAAGGACCGAAGAAAAACGCAACGTTAGCAATGGCTAAATTTCTTTTTTTTAGTTTATTTGGTATTTTCATGTTCTTCGTCCCTATTACGATTTCCGACAGAAGCTCGATTCCCCTCGACCACTTTGTTACGCTCTTCCGTCAAGCAGAATCGGCTGTGTATGTCTACATCTTTATCATCCTTCTGCTCGGGGCGGTCTACCCCTTTTATACAAAGAAATGGAACAAATCAGCGACCGATCTTGTCTTATCTATTTTCAAAATACTTGGATTTATAAGCGGAGCGCTGATCTTATTCGGGATTGGCCCAGCCTGGCTGTTCGCTCCTGATATGGGGCCGTTTTTACTCAACTCTCTCATTACCCCAGTCAGTCTGCTCGTTCCGATTGGTGCGCTCTTCCTGACTGTTTTAATCGGCTATGGCTTGCTTGAATTTCTCGGAAATATGATGGAACCGATTATGCGTCCTATTTTTAAAACACCCGGTCGCTCGTCGCTTGACGCAATCGCTTCCTTTGTTGGTAGTTATTCCGTTGGCCTGCTCGTCACGAATTCCTTATACAAACAAGGAATCTATTCATTTCGAGAAGCTTCCATCATTGCGACAGGCTTTTCAACCGTCTCGGTTACCTTTATGGTCGTCATTGCCAACACGCTTGACTTAATGTCGATTTGGACAACGTATTTTATCGTATCGTTTATCGTCACCTTTGCCGTGACGGCAATCACTGCCCGTATTTGGCCTTTGAGCACTATGAAAGACGATTACTATCCCGGTTCAGAACCACAGAAAGAAGCATTGCAAAAACTCGGATTCTCTACACGCATGAAAAAAGCTTGGAATGAAGCGATTGATACAGCCGCAACAAACCGATCTTTCTTTAAAGAAGCGTTTAAAAGTTTAAAAGAAGGGTTAGTCATGACGATGAGCATCTTGCCGACGATTATGTCGATTGGCTTGCTCGGTCTTGTGCTCGCCACCTATACACCTGTGTTTGACTTCGCCGGGTATTTGTTTTATCCACTTACGGCCCTTTTGCAACTACCAGATCCCATGCTTGCAGCCAAAGCTGCGGCCATCTCGATTTCGGAGATCTTTTTGCCAGCCCTGCTCGTTGTTGAAGCAGATATCGTGACCCGTTTCATCATAGCCGTTATGTCTGTCTCTTCCGTCCTGTTTTTCTCAGCGGTCATTCCATGCATTCTCGCAACAGACATCAAGCTCAGCATTGGCAAGATGGTCATTGTTTGGTTTATCCGCGTTGTGCTTACGCTGATCCTCGTTACACCGATTGCTTTTTTGTTGTTTTAACTGGAGTCAGAGCCCTTCTAGCTGTTTTAGAGGGCTCATTTTTTCCTATAAAAATAAGGCAAAAGGATGCATTTCTTTCTGATAGCAAGCCCTCAGCTCTTTTTTAAACGATTCATTGCTAATTAACGTTACTGCTTGTTGATAAGAGAAAAAACCAACCGCTTCACTTTCTGCACTCGTCGTAAGCTGTCCTCCAACTGCTTGACCTAACCACCACATATGACAAGCTCCCTTGTTTACTTCTTGAGAAATGCCGCAGAATGAGCCGATGACGATCTCAATCCCTGTCTCTTCATACACTTCTCTCACCGCCGCTTCTTTAAACGTTTCATTCGCTTCTACCAGACCACCTGGAATCTCCCAGCCGCGAACAGGATCTTTCTTTAACAACATCTCTTTTTGTTCATTTAAGACAAGACATGCGGATGATATCGTAAACTGCATTTAATCACCTTTTACTTGCAGTAACTGATTTAATTTAGCTAAAACGACCATTAACAATCCAATAATCATACCGCCTAACACCGCTGGTCCCATCGCATGAGGAAAATTCATGATGTCGGAAAACAGCATAATAACGACGTAACCGAAGAACGCGCCACCTAATAAAGCACCAATGACAACAAACACATTCCGCATCCACTCACTCCTTTTTACAAAGTCTCTCTGTTCTATACCCAGATAAAGAAGCGATTTAGCCATTATTTCAACAATTACACTTTCTTTTTCCTCTATTACTCTTGTAAACTTAAGGAAAACGATTTGCTTTGTTAGAAAAGGGGATACGATTGAGTAAAGTAGATATCATTCGCCAAGCAGAAAAACTGTATCACGATCGCTGTTACACAACACAGACTTTATTTGAACCCGGTTCCTGGCTGCACAAGCCTGTCGCATCCGTCATGCAGGCGTTCTCTTTGCTCCCAAAAGATCAACCTCTGCACGTGCTTGACTTAGGAGCAGGAGTCGGTCGAAACAGCATACCGATTGCACAGAAAATGAAGGATTCTGGCGGAACGGTCGTATGTGTTGACTTGCTCGATTCCGCTTTGGAGCAACTAGTTGCTTATAGCAAGCAATATGACGTTGATGCACTTATTTGCGCTCAAAAAGAAGACGTCGGTCAGTATTCAATTGCTACCAATCAATTTGACTTTATCATGGCCGTTTCCAGCTTGGAGCATGTTGAATCTGAAGATGTTCTGACTCAATTGATAGACCGAATGGCTTCAGGAACAAAGACAGGCGGGATAAATGCACTCATTATCAATACAGAGGTCGAAGAGATTGAGCTCCAGACGAAGGAGAAAAGAGACGCATTCATCGAAGTAAACATGGGGACAAGCGAGATGACCAACATGCTTTCTGCTCATTACGATGGCTGGGAGCTGCTGACACATCAGGTGAAGCCACTCGAATATACGATTACCCGTGGGAAAGAGGACGTTTTGCTCAAAACGAAGGCTTTGACGTATATTGTGCGGAGAGGAGTTGGAGGAGAGGGGGAGTGTCGTTAATCTGGAGTATACAATCTCGTTGCACTCTTCGCCCCCTACTAGTTTAACAAAGGGCAGTAAATTTCTTACAGGAATTAACTATGTATTCTACTTACTTGCCTTCACAGATTGTCTTGGAAACTACTATCTAACGGTCCCATTCTCTTTGCTCTTAGAGAATAGATCCAGTATTACATACGCGATTCCAAAGATTAGAATGGAATATTGAGTTACTTCATGCCTGATATTTTCCCCTAAGCCCGTTATCATTGATAGGATCAAAAATACTAAAGTGAGCACCATTCCTACTAGAACGACAAGTTTCAATCCTCTAATCAAAAGAGCACCTCCTTTTTTTGTTTATCTTATCATACTTGCATTGGATTAATTAACCATTATCATAGTAAAACAGTTAATGACGTGTCACGTACGTATCCCGCTGTTTTAAAAGATAGCCGTTTTCTACACAGATGAAATCATTATTCTGCTTATCTTCTCTCAGCTTTAGTAAGGAAACATAGAAGGTTTTTGCGGGTTTAACGGTAAATTGATTAAAACAAGCTCAATCTTGCAAGAATGATTTAAAAATAATCACAAAAAAGAAGCAACATCACTTTCCATGACATTACTCCAACTAAGCATTCCGTTCCATCCATTTATCTCGCCGGCCGATCGACCGCCTTATCAGCTGCCTGTGCATTTTTAACTGCCTCTGCCCGGTTTTCTTTTAATTCGTCAATTGTTTTTGGGGTAAATCTGGTCGCTCCGGTTGTTCTCCTCGTTTCAATTCTAGGCTCGGTCTCCTGTCTCTGTTTTGCTGCTGCAATACTATCCTCGTATTGAGGGAGCCATTTCTCTTGGGCAATTAATAGATCATCAACAAGCTGCCAAATTTCCGGTGGTGTACAGACGGCTCCTGTTAGCGGGTCCATCATAAATGCTTGCCGCAATAGCTGATCATCTCCTGTTACAGCAGCATTGACGGCTAAGCGCTGAACCTGAATGCTTGCGCTGCACACGGCAGCGCAGCCGAGGGGCAAATCACCAACAATTGGCATATTGATGCCATTCCGATCAACATAGCCAGGCGCTTCGATCACGCAGTCATCAGGGAGGTTGGTAATGACACCCTTGTTAATCCGGTTAAAATGACCACGGTATATGCGCCCTGTTTCAAGCGCTTCAATAATATAAGAGCCGTGTTCTTCGCCTCGCCCCTCATTCGCATAATCACGGACCGGTTCCTTCATCCAGTTTGGGAAATCCTCTTTAAACCAATTTCGCCCCTCTGTACAGACGCGTAAGTACCCGCCTGTTTCTCCATTAATCCATGTTCCTAAATCAATCCAATCAATGATTTCGTCCATTCGTTTGCGATACCACGGGACATATTCACTTAGATGACCGTTGGATTCGGTGCTGTAGTAGCCAAACCGCTTGAGCATATCAATTCTAACTTTTTCCGTTTGTTGGTATTCAGGGTGTTGTTCAAATGCCGCAAGCAGCGAAGTTGTTAAATCCTTTCCTTTATGTTTAATTTGAATGTACCACGTCTGGTGGTTAATTCCAGCACAGACAATATCCACCTCTTTTTTTGTCTAAATCAAACACATTGGCGATCTGCCTATGCCCACCCTGTACACCATGACAAAGGCCAACGGTATTTACTCCTCCGTATGTTTGACAAGCCCACGTTAGCATTGCCATCGGATTGGCATAATTCAGCAAGAGGCAGTCTTGTTCTGCTACTTCGCGGATGTCTTTGCAAATGGCCAGCATTTCCTGAATGCCTCTTTGCCCGTACATAATTCCACCTGCACTTAGCGTATCGCCGACGCACTGGTCAATTCCATAGTTTAACGGAATCGATATGTCTTGTTCAAAAGCTTCAAGACCACCTATTCGCACAACGGAAAAGATGTAGCGAGCATCCGTCAGTGCCTCTCTGCGATCAAGCGTGGCTCTTATTTCAATGTCTAAGCCGTTTCCTTTCAAATCCCGCTGACAAAGGTCTGTTACCATCTGTAGGTTCTCCGCATTGATGTCAGTGAAGGCAATTTCGATCGCGTTGAATTCTGGGACGGAGAGCAAATCCCGCAACAGTGTTCTAGTAAATCCGATACTTCCCGCTCCGATAAAGGCAACTTTGAATGACATACTCGACCTCGTTTCTACGCATTAACGCTTGCTTGAATAAGCCTGCTCATTCCAAAACAATTCCTTTCGTATTTGCGCTGCGCTCGACTCTTCCCCAATCACAAGACATTCTAAGCCCATTAAACTCGACCAGTCAGCGAGCTGCTCTTTCGTAACCTCGTATGACAACACCGTGTGATGTGCTCCACCAGCATAGATCCATGCTTCTGTTGCTTCTGAAAACGAAGGAAGCGGTTTCCACAAGACACTTGCTACAGGGAGCTGGGGCATATCCTGCTTATTCTCCACCGCATCGACTTCGTTTGCGACAATCCGAAAGCGTGAACCAACATCCATAATTGCTGCGTTAAGCGCCCGTCCAGACTTTCCTTTAAAAACAAGTCTTGCCGGATCGGCTTTGTCGCCCATTGACAGAGGAGCTACTACAATCGTTGGTTTTTCTGCTGCAATTGTCGGGCAAACTTCTAGCATATGTGAGCCTAAAATCAGTTCGTTACCTTTTTCTAAATGATTGGTGTAATCCTCCATAAAGGACGTTCCGACGTTGCCCGCCATCACTTTAAGCACTCGCAGAAATGCGGCTGTTTTCCAATCGCCTTCTCCAGCAAAACCATAGCCTTTCGCCATCAGACGCTGCGCTGCTAGTCCTGGTAGCTGGCTCATCCCATGCAAATCTTCAAATGTCGTTGTAAAGGCGCGGTAATCTCCTTGTTGAAGAAAGGCTTCAAGCCCTAGCTCTATTTTGGCCTGTTCTTCAATTGAGTTAGCATCCGCATCAGGATGAAACGTGTAAAGGCTGCGATACTCCTCCATTAGTGCAGCGACATCTTTGTCTTGTACCGAAGCAATCGTCTCGACTAAGTCACCAATCCCATAGCCTGAAACCGACCAGCCTAGCTTAATTTGCGCCTCAACTTTATCTCCTTCTGTTACCGCAACTTCTCGCATATTGTCGCCGAAGCGGGCGACCTTTAATTGCTTGCTTTCTTGGTAGGCGCGGACCGTGCTCATCCAGTCGCTCATTCGTTTTGCAAGAGCTGGGTCCTGCCAATGTCCTGCCATTACTTTTCGTTCAATCCCCATTCGTGAAACCATAAACCCAAATTCACGGTCACCATGCGCAGACTGGTTCAAGTTCATGAAATCCATATCAATCGTTGACCACGGAATCTCACGGTTGTATTGGGTGTGAAGGTGAAGCATCGGCTTCGTTAGTTCCTTTAATCCAGCAATCCACATTTTCGCGGGGGAAAACGTATGCATCCACGTAATAATGCCTGCACAGCTTTCATCCATACTCGCTTCCCTTAACAGCGAAGTAATTCGCTCTGGCGAAGTTGCGACCGGCTTCAAGATAAGCGGTTCAGGTAATAATTCATTTAAACCTTTAACAATCTCTTCTGAATGAGCTGCGACTTGATCAATTGCGTTCTGCCCATATAAGGGTTGACTCCCAGCAATAAACCAGTATTGTGCCGTTTTGTTGTTAAGCAAGAACAGTCCCTCCCTTTGCTTTGTCTCGTACACTTCGTAAAGTCTTCATGACATCGTTCTCTCCTCGACCAAAATAATCATGAAGCTTGCTGTATTCCTTGTAAATTTCTTCATAGACTTGCGCCCGTTCTGCGTTAGGCTTGTAGGACTTTTCCTGTACACGCGCCATCTTTTCTGCCGCTGCAAAAATCGTCGAGTAACCGCCCGCCGCTTCACCTGCTGCGACGCTGGCATACATCGCCGCGCCTAACGCTGGCGTTTGTTTCGATGCTGCCACTTTAATTTCCAAATTCGTGACGTCGGCAAAAATCTGCATCAACAAGTTGTTTTTCTGCGGTAAACCACCACAGGCGACCAGCTCATTTACCTCAACACCGGCTTTCGTAAACGCTTCAACAATTTTCTTTGTTCCAAACGCGGTGGCCTCTAGCAACGTCCGGTAAATTTCTTCTGATTTGGTTTGCAGCGTCATTCCGATAATGATTCCTGATAAGTTTGTATCAACCAATGTTGAACGGTTGCCGTTCCACCAATCTAATGCGAGCAAACCGGTTTCACCTGGTTGATAGGCTGCCGCTTTCTCTTCAAGCAAGGCATGAATCGGTCTATTTTTTTGCTTCGCCTCATCAACCAAATCCGACGTTAGGCCATGCTCCATAAACCAGGCAAAAATATCGCCGACCGCTGATTGACCGGCTTCATAGCCGTAGTAGCCGGGGACAATCCCGTCTTCAACCACGCCACACATGCCTTCCACTTCTTTTTCTTCTTCTGCAAGAACGAGATGACAGATTGACGTCCCCATCGCCATGACGAGCTTACCTGGAGTGACCACCCCTGTCGCCGGTACGGAAACATGGGCGTCCACATTGCCAACAGCGACAGCGATGCCTGGCAAGAGCCCGGTTCGCTCGGCCATTTCTTTCGTTAAGCTACCAGCAGCCTCGCCTGGAGCTCGAATCTCACCACGTAATTTTGTTGCTGTTAAGCGCCTTAAATCTGGATGCAACGCTTCAAAAAAAGCGTCATCAGGATAACCGTCCTGCTTATGCCACATCGCTTTATAACCAGCGGTGCAGCTGTTTCGCACAATTGTTCCTGTCAGCTGGGCGGTTACCCAGTCCGTCCCTTCGAGAAAAGCATCCGCTTCGTCAAACATGTCCCGGTCCTCGTTAAAGACTTGCCATATCTTTGCCATCATCCATTCTGATGAATACTTACCCCCATAACGTTGAAGAAAGGCTTCTTCACGTTCTGCACCAATTCGATTGATCTCATCTGCCTCATCCTGTGCTGCATGATGCTTCCATAATTTCACCCACGCATGAGGGCGGTTTGCAAAGCCTGCTTGAAAACAAAGCGGTTCACCATCTTCATCAACCGGGAGCATTGTACAGGCAGTAAAATCAATGCCAATGCCAATGACCTGACTTGGATCAACCCCCGCCTCCTTCAGCACTGCTGGAACAGATTGTTCAAGAACATCGATATAATCACGCGGGTGCTGAAGCGCCCATTCTCGCTCCAGTACGACTCCTCCTGCAGGCAAATGCTGATCGATCACGCCATGTATATAAGGCGTTACATGCTCGGCTACTTCTTCTCCGTTTGCTAAATCAACAAGCACGGCTCTGCCTGATTCAGTTCCATAATCGATTCCAATTGTATAGTGCTTAATCATCCCGATCACTTCCTCTCTGACCGTAATAGGCGTGTTCTCCATGCTTGCGCAAATAGTGACGATCCAGTAATGTTTGAGAAATTCCTGCTGCTTGAGGATTTAAGCCAACTGTATTGGAAGCCATTTTCGCTACCTCTTCCAAGACAACTGCATGATAAACGGCTTCTTGTGGAGAGCGCCCCCACGTAAACGGCGCGTGACCATGAACAAGCACAGCCGGCATCTGCATCGGATTTCCTAGCTCAAACGTTTCTGCGATTACATGTCCCGTTTCCTGTTCATAGCTGCCGCGAATTTCCGTTTCGGTCATCTCTCTCGTGCACGGAATGTCGCCGTAAAAATAATCGGCATGTGTCGTACCAAATGCAGGAATCGCTTTTCCCGCTTGAGCCCAGCCTGTCGCCCAAGTTGAATGCGTGTGAACAATCCCACCAATATCAGCAAAAGCGCGGTATAATACAAGATGTGTTTGCAGATCAGACGATGGGCGAAGCGATCCTTCCACGATTTCTCCCTCAAGCGAGACGAGCACCATATCGTCTGGACTCATTTCTGCGTAATCAAGTCCACTCGGCTTAATCGCAACAATATTTTGACTTCTGTCAATACCGCTCGCATTTCCCCATGTCATCGTAACGAGTCCGTGCTCCGGTAAAGCCATATTCGCATTATAGACTTGCTGTTTTAGTTCGGTAAGCATCGCTTCTTCCTCCCTTGTAATCGTTGTACAAGCGTAAGAGTGTGTAACGATCTCTTAATAGATGAGCTTCTCTTAAGCTCTGCTCAATCAGACTCTTTGGAATGGGTACCAGCTCTTTCGTCCAGCCTACCCGTTCAAGCTGTGATTGAATAAACTCCACGCTCGGCAATTCTTCAATCCGTTGGCGAACCTGCTGAATATGTTCCACTCCCATTAACTCAGGCAGTTCCGGTACGATCGTTTCTTTATAAAATTGGGTAATCACCAAGGTTGAGCGGCCGACTTTGGCACCATGTAGCAGTTGCTTCTCTTCTTTCTCCAGCGCCTTCATTTCCCAATAATGGGACAGATGATGCTCTGCTCCAGAGGCTGGATGTGAATAGCCGAATAGCGCCATCGCTAGTCCAGACAACAATAGAGCCTCCATTAACCGCTGAACACCTTCTTCGGTTTTTGCTGCAATTTCGTCAACGTGATCAACACAACCGTCCAGCGCCTCCCTTGTTAATTCGGCTACCAACGGAGAATACGGTTCGTTCTTTACAATCGAGCCAATGCGCCAGTCTAATAGCGAAGTATACTTGCCAATCATATCTCCGAAGCCTGCGGCAACTAAGGCCGTTGGCGCCTGTTGCAACACGGCAGTATCGGCAAACAACGCCATTGGCGCAACGAGTTGATACGTCTTTTTTTCTCCTCTCACCACAATCGGTGCACCGAGCGATGTAAAGCCATCCACCGATGGAGCAGTAGGAATGGACACGAATGGCTTACCGCTCTTCCCGCTTATAAAGCGAACAAGATCATGGATAGTACCTGAGCCAACAGCGACAAGCAGGTCCGTATCTTCTTTTAGGCTCAGAAAGAGATCGACTAATGAGACCTCATCCGCGAGTACATCGCCGTTTTTGTTCGGCTTTACGAGATGAACATCGGGCAAAACTTTTTCCGTCAGGAGCAAATCGATCAGTTGCTTTCCCGCGGCTGCATACGTAAACGTATCAGCAACGAGTAAGACCCTTCGTTTAGCACGATGCGCAATAAATGCTGCTGCTTTCTTAAACGCCTCTTTTTCCACAACAATGGTTTCGAGTGGTAATGGATTTAACTTTTCACCGGATTGATTGATTCGTTCTTGCAAGAACTGTAAATTCATACGTACCTCCTTAGCTCTGCGATACTGGAGAGAATAAAGTCAGGACGCCTTCTTGCTGGAAGGCTCTCTGCTTCCCCTTTACTAGCATTTCCCGTTAATACGAGGGCTGTTTTCATCCCCTGCATTCGGCCAAGTCCGATATCCGATTCCAAGCTATCGCCAACAATAAGGCAGCTTGCCGGGGATGTTTGTAAATAGCTGAGCGCCGCTTCTGCCATAAAGCAAGATGGTTTGCCAATAACCAATTCTGTCTTGCGCCCCGTTGCAGCTTCAATCGCTCCGATAAATCCTGCTACATCAATAGCTGCACCATCTTCGTTCGGGTAGGTTTTATCGGCGTTCGTCGCGATTAACCGTGCGCCCATTGATGTCGCTTTAAAGGCGTCATTTAGTTCACTGTAGGTAATTTCATCATGGAGCGTGATGACAACAAAATCAGCTTCTTCCGGTTTCTTGGCAAGGAGCACACCATGACGGGGCATTTCTTCTCCTAACCCTTTGTTTCCGAGAATCCAAACGGCTGCTTGTGGATAATGTTTTTTTATGAAGAAAGCAGTGACCGTTGAAGATAAAATAAGGGAGGCTGGATCTGCTTTAATTCCGTGAAGCCTGAGCTTGTTACAGCCTTCCTGCTGCGAGACATTTCCACGATTGCTCACATAAGCAATGTTGATCCCTTTAGCCTGAAGTGCATCAATCGTCTCCTTCGCTCCCTCTATCAAACGATCCCCTTGAAAAATGGTTCCGTCGATATCAAACAGGACAGCTTCTATATCTTTGAGCATTTGGAATCCTCACCTCTTATCTCTGTGGCACATCTAGTTTCATCACTTCAAATTACTGCTCAGTTGGTGGTTTAAGTGGTTTCATCATACCCCCGACCTCATAAAAGCGCTTTCAATAATCGAACTTATCTTTCTGATAAATGTTTAATATCCTCACTTTTTCTTCTGAGCGCTTCATTAAATTGATGCCTTTTTCGGTATGCACTTGGGGTACACTGCACATATTTTTTGAATGTCGTGCTGAAATATTGTTGAGAATTCATGCCAATATAATGGGGAATATCTGTAATGCTGATGTCCGTTTCAGCCAGCATTGCTTTTGCTTTCTTCATTCGATATAAAACGAGGAATTCATGAATGGACGTCCCTGTCGAAACTTTGAACACACGTTGGAGGTAACCGGGGTGTAAATGAACGGCATCAGCAATCTCAGCCACGCGAACTTCTCTATCATAATTTTGATGGATATACGATATGACCCTGCTTGTATACTGTTGATCCGTTTCTCTGTATTCAATTTCTGCCAAACCCGCAACACGAATCAGATACTCACTGAGTAACAGCTGTACCATAAAGTCGGTTTGTTTGCTCTTCTTGTCGACTTCCATTATCAGTCTCCGTAAACATTGATATGTATCATCAGAATCATGAAGAAGCAAATGCGGTTTCTTGTTTGTCATCATTAAACGTAATGCCTCGTTTTCTTTGTATAATTCACAGAACGGTGGAAAGGCGGTTCGACCCTTTTGAAAAGATATTTCGAGATTAAACATTCTACATTTTTCGGTCACAATAAGTCGATGGCTCGTATGTGCATCTAAGAAAATAATTTGACCTTTTTTTAACTGGTAGGATTCCGTGTTCGTTTCAACTTTACAACTGCCAGATAGCACATGCATGAACTCAATTGCCTCATGGGCATGGGGCTTCATTTCGAACTGACGCCACTCTTTATAATAATAAAATTTGACCACGGGAAAATGAGGCTCGCTCCTAAGTTGGTTATTGTAAAGACTCATCTGTTCTCCTTTCGGTGTAGGTGGGAGCAATAAGCCCCCAGCTACACGGTTATTCGTAATACAAACGGAAGATCATGTCTTGATTGTAGTTTCCAAATGAAGAGCCAAATAAGGTTACTCCACCTATTTTTTCACCTTCTTCAACTGCCACTTTAAAAGTCCAGACTTTGTTTCGGATATGGACATCATGAATCGTCACATTCGAGAGCTGTTTGCCATCAATAAACGTCCCTGTCTCGGTTATACGAATGACTTTTAATAACCCATATTGATTAATTGTCCGCGGCCACCACGCTGGCGTATACCTGCCCGGCTGGTCGCCAAAATCTCCGGGACTTCTCCACTGACCAAGCGCTGTTCCATTTAAACTAAATGAAATATCCGACGGCCAGTTGTCATTTGTAAAAGGCGCCTCCGATGAGAGTTCCAATGATATTTGCAGTTCTTTCGGCTTCTCTCCCGAGTGCATGAAATTGGACAGCTTGTATTCAACAAATCCTTTATAAAACCATAAGATTTGTGCATTTACTCGCATTGGATCAAGAAAATACCTTGGCTCGTCAAACTCTCCAATTATTGATTCCACAGTCGCAAGTCCACATGTTGGCTCCACTTGAAAATCAGTAAAATGCCCGACTGATACATGACTTTCATGATAAGGATGGACAGAGGTGCCGGTATCTGGGAAGGTAATCTCAGCTTGTTTCACCCGAAGTTTACATACTTTCTGCATTCCTGCTCTTCCCCGCACCTGCTCGGTTTGAATCAGTCCTGCTTTCTCTAATTTTTGCACATGCTTTGTCATGATCGCGCTGCTCACCTGCTGCGACTCAGCAAGTTCACGAATATTCATCGCCCGTTCCGCCAACAACTGCAGCACATTTAAGCGGACTCGGCTTGCGAGCGCTTCGTATACAGGCAAAGACTGTTCTGTTAAATCTAACTCTAATTCCATTTCTCCACCCATTTTCTAAAATCTGCTTATTAGCCTTAGTATAATGAACGGACCGTGACGCAACAACCTTCGAACATTACCAGCCCTTGTTTGCCGGACAGGTTTTAGATGCTAATCGGATTCGAAAATGAATGTAACATCCGCATAAACCGCATGTATGTGCGTCAATTAAATGGTCACAGCTCTCACATACAGCTAACCGACTCGCGGCTTCTCCTTCGCTTACTTGATCGGTTTCAAGTGCTAATTGCTCAGCAATCAGCTGCTGGATCTCGCGTTCTTCCATTTGTGGAAGACATCTATAACAGCTCATATGCGTGAAAAAACGGCAACGGACATCGGTGGTAAATCTGCACTTAGCTGATTGTTTTGCTGCTTGAAGTCTGTAAACGCTACTGGACTGACTCGATTGGGCTGATCAAATGTATTATGAGCATCTCGCTCATCTCCAGCGACAATTGAAGCCTGCCAGCGATCTGAAGCTCCTCCCCCATCAAAGGCTAGTTCTAGTGGCACAGATTCAGCTTGAGAGAGATTGCAGACGCTAATATGTGTCCTTCCCGATTGATCAGTCGATGCCGATAAATGTAGCCTCTCGTCTTTTATCTCAATCGGCAATGCCCTTCCGCCTTGATGCACTTTGTAAAGCTCAAACACATGGTAGGTTGGTGTCTTGAGCATTTTATCGCCCTCTGTCAAAACAATCGACTGAAGCACATTTATCGTTTGTGCCAAATTTGCCATATGCACGCGGTCTGCATGTTGATTGAAAATATTTAAGGTAATGCCTGCGACAAGTGCATCGCGAATGCTGTTTTGTTGGAATAAGAAGCCCGGGTTTGTTCCTGGTTCAACATCGTACCAAGTGCCCCACTCGTCTACGATTAAACCGACTCGTTTTTCCGGATCATATTCGTCCATGATCGCGCTATGTTTCGTAATTAATTCATCCATATGGAGCGCTTTCTGAATCGTCTCATCCCATTCCTGCTCACTAAACCCTGTAGCTGCCCCTTTTTTCTGCCATGTACCAGGCACCGTATAGTAGTGTAAAGTCAGCCCATCCATATAATTCAACGCCTGTTTCATTAATACTTCTGTCCAATTGTAATCGTCCACATTGGCACCACAGGCAATTTTGTAAATTGGTTTGTCCCCGTATTTTCTTACGTACGTTTGATAACGTCGATATAAATCAGCATAATACTCAGGGCGCATATTGCCACCACAGCCCCAACTCTCATTGCCGACACCGAAGTATGGTAACTCCCACGGTTCAGCACGACCATTTTGTGCCCGCTCGTCTGCCATCGGGCTCCCCTCTGAAGCAGTTAAGTATTCAACCCATTCCTGCATCTCAAGGACTTCGCCACTGCCAACATTTCCATTAATGTATGGAGCTGCGCCAATCTCTTCACATAGCAACATAAATTCATGCGTACCAAACTGATTCGTTTCAACAGTACCGCCCCAATGGGTATTAACCATTTTCTTTCTTTTCTCACGAGGACCAATGCCATCTTTCCAATGGTACTCGTCAGCAAAACAGCCTCCTGGCCAGCGTAAAACCGGTATTTGTAATTCTTTCAGAGCTGTTAAAACATCCAATCGCAACCCCTTTTTATTGGCAATGGGCGAGTCTTCCCCCACCCAAATCCCCTCATAAATACATCGTCCTAGATGTTCGGCAAAATGACCATAAATGGCCGGATTAATCTCGGCCCCTGCTTTGTTTGCATAGACCGTTGCTCGTACTTGATTTGTCATATTGTTTCCGCCTCTTTCGTCGTATCGACTAATTGATTTGTTCGTGCAAATGCGCGTAAACTTACACTCGTTGTAATCCAAGCAAACAAACTCCCGCCAAAGCAAACTGCTGCGGGTGGAACCATAAGGAATAAGACTGTGGCTACACTTAGAAAAAGTCCCATTAGAAGCGCATACGGCAGCGACGCAACGGAATAAAGCATGACGCTCTTTAGAAAGGGATAGATCGAGCGGTGTGAAAAGTGCACCAGCGCAGGGCCGATAAACAAAAGCATTAACGCATACAGTACAAGACATAAGACAAGAAATGCCGCGACTGCTTGAGAACCGGTAAACGCTAGCTCCATCACGATGACGTAATCGAGAACGAGAACAGTGCCTACGCTTAGAACGGTGTAGCCGAGTTTATTCGCCTGCCAAAAAGAGCGCTTCCATTCTTTATAGAACAAAGGAACAAGAGAAAAATCATCCTCATTCATGCACCACTTTTTCATGACAACAAACATGGCTCGTAGTGCTGGAAAAAATCCTAAAACCACTCCACCTAGTAAAGAAAAACCAAGCCAGAGCCCGTTTACATAGGCTAAGCGTACAATCCAGTCGCATAGTCGCAAGGCAATTCCTCTTATACCAGCAGTCTCCATCAACCATCATCCTTTCATTAGGATCTCACCCTTTAATTCCTGAAAAACTTACCCCTTTTACGATTTGCTTTTCAAAGAAGAGGAAAGCAATGATCACAGGCAGTGACGCAATCGCATTAACGGTCATTGGCAAAATATATGTCTCTGAATAATTTGAGTTGAACATCGGTATACCGACCGGCAGTGTATAAAGTGATTCCGATATAATCGCTAAATACGGCCAGAGAAAGTTATTCCATGAACCGATAAAGGTTAAGATTCCTACCGCCGCCACCGCAGCTTTTGCAAGGGGCAGGACAATACTCCAGTACAAGCGAAAGTCACTGCAGCCATCTAGTCTAGCGCTCTCAATTAGCTCGTTTGGAACCCCATCAAAGAAGCTCTTTAAGATGATGACGCCAAGCGGCGCTGCGATTCCCGGAAGAATTAAGCCGGCATACGTATCCAGCAGACCCATTGATCCCACAATTTCATAAAGCGGAATAATCATTGCTTCTCCCGGTACCATTAATCCGGCTAAAAAGAATAAGTAAAGTGCTTTTCGATAGCGAAAGCGCATTTTTGAAAACGCAAATGCTGCCATTGATGTCAACACAAGCGTCAGCAAGGTCGTCACCGCGCCCACAAAAAAGCTATTCCAAATCCATAAAAACACATCGCTCCCGGCAATGATGTTGATGTAGTTGCTGAACGTATAAGGTGGCAAAAACCAATCAATGGCCGAGCTTGCTGCCGTTCCCTCTGGCTTCATTGAGACAAAAAACATCCAGACGATTGGAAATAAGAAGGCAATAGCAGACAGAAAAGCGATGGAAACCTTCAACCAGCGAAACGGATCTCGTTTTGATGTAAGTGCAGTCTGGCTCATAGCATTCTCCCCTCTTTTCCACCTAAGCGCAATTGAATAACAGACAGCACCAACAGCACCATAAACAGTAGATAAGACATCGCCGCTGCATACCCTAAATCATAGCGCTGGAAGCCCATCTCATAGATATACAAAATGATGGGTCTTGTTGTTGTCCCAGGTCCCCCATCGGTAATCAAGAGAATTTGTGCAAAAACTTTAAATGAAGCAAGAACTTGGAGTAGTAAAATTAAGCGCCCGATTGGGAGCAGCTGCGGCAGCGTAATTTGCCAAAACATCTGCTGTCTGGTGGCCCCGTCGACTTCAGCTGCTTCATACAGTTCATCTGGTATTCCTTGGAGCGCCGTTAAAAATAAAATCATATTAAAACCGACTGTCCACCAAAGCGTGACGGCAATAATACTGACCCAAGCAAGAGAAGGCGTTGCCAGCCAGAACGGCTCAGCATTAAGTCCGAGCGCCTGTAAGAGATTGTTAACAACTCCGGTATACGGCTGAAGCATAAAAATCGCCACAAACGAGATGACCGATACGCTCAAAATGCTCGGAATAAAGAAGGAGCCACGAAAAAAGGTTTGCAGGCGCGTATTCAAATTCGCCATTAAAGCCAATACCAAAGCAAGGATAACCATCGTTGGTGTTGATAACAGAACGAATAATGAGGTGTTGCCAAATGCTTCCCAGAAATTCGGATCACTTAACACATTGATGTAATGGGTCAGCCCAATAAACTCTTGCTGTTCAATCAACGTCCAATTAAAGAAGCTCATCTGCATCCCTTTAAAGATGGGATAAATCGTAAAAAGCACATAAGCAACAAAGAAAGCAAGCAAAAACGGAACGGGACGGAGATCGTCTTTCCACGTTAACTTTTTCATTTCATGCCCTCCTTAGCGGTACTTGCTACAGCTTATTGTCTGGTCGTTACAGCAAGAGCCTTTAGCATCTGATCGATTCCAGCCTCCGGTGTCAGGCGATTGCTCATAATTTCATCCAGCGCACGAATCATGTCCGTTTCGGCTGGGTTTTGATAGATCGTTTTGTTTGTAAATACGACCTTAGACGCCACTTCAGCGTAATCTGCCCGGAACGGTTGATCCTGAAACTCCGGTGATTCTACAACATCGGTTCTAGCGGGTATATGACCTGCCTTCGCCCATTCAGCCCCTTCATCGCTAACGAACGCAATAAATTCAGCAATCGCTTCCTTCCGTTCAGAAGATTGTTCTTCCTTAATGGGAACAATTAATGTATGGGAGTCACCTTGTGCCGCTTCTACGTCAAATGATTGAGGAATCGGCATTGCCGTAAAATTTAGATCAGCCGCTTCCCAGATACCCGTTGCCCAGACACCTGTCATCATCCCAACAGCATTTCCAGCCTGAAATGTTTCATAAAAGTCGCCAATATGCATCGGAATCACATCACCAAAAAAATTGTGAATGTACTCGGCTGCCGCAATCGCAATGTCCCGGTCTAACGTAATTTCTGGCTCGCGCAAGTCATCGGAGAAAATCGGTGTTCCGCCCATTTGAAAATAGACTGTCCACCACCATCGATACGTATCAACACCACCCGTTGAAATGGCTAGCGGCGTCTTGTCAGGCAGCGCTTCTTTTGCTTCTGTGAAATAATCCAGTAATCCCGTTGGTGTTGCCTCAATTTCTGGAAGGCCTTGCTCATCTAACAAGCCTGCTTCTTCCGCTAAATCTGTGTTGATATAGAGAATAAATGGATGAGTATCGATCGGAACCGCATATAGCTCATCGTCTACTTCAACCGCATCACGAATATTTTCAGGAAAGTTATTGAAATCCAGTCCTGCCCCCGTCATCATCTCTTCAACCGGCTGCAACAGCCCCTGGTTCATTAACTGTGGCAACGAAGCGGCATGAGAAATGCCAATATCCGGACCACGTTCAGCCGCCACGCTTGTGACAATCTTGGTGTAATAATCATCCCAATCCTGTAAAATCATATCAATGTAAACCTCATCTTGACTGCTGTTATACTCATCAACAATTGCTTCCATATAAGATAAATCTCCACCGGACAAGAACACCCAGTAATCAAGCTTCATTCTTCCATCTGCCATTGTGTCTGCCGAGCGTGAACATCCGCTCAAGAGCACAACCGTACATGCCGCAACGATCAAGTACTTGGAATGCTTCATTGAAACGACCCCTTTTCTTCAGCATTTAGAAAAAGATAGCGCTTACAAATAAAGAAATGCGAACGTGCTGCTTATTATCCTCTTTTTTCTAGACGAATCACATGCCACGAAGCTGCAGAAAAATGAGCTGTTACCTTTCCTTGATCGACTTTGGCATTTCCGTTCGTGTGCGGCTTCACTTGTTCATTGCCTTTCGTATTAATCGCTTTTAAATCATTGTTTTCAAGAACAATATGCTCCTTAATCTGATAGGATTCAAACCCGCGCACATCGACCGATACTTCAAGGGAATCTTCCAAATGACGATTTAAACCAAAAATCGTTAGCTGCTCGTTTTCTTCGTTATACACAACGGCCGTATCAAGCTGGGGTACATCTGTGTACGCTTTTGTATCGTAACGAGGAGTCTGTACAACCGGCTGTAGCGACACGCCTCTTCCAAATACAGACACATGCATGTATGGATAAAAAATCGTTTGACGCCATGCCGGTCCACCGTTTTCCGTCATGATTGGCGCGATGACATTAACAAGCTGAGCAAGACAAGCCATCTTCACGCGGTCCGCGCGCTTGAGGAAGCTCATTAATATCGATCCGACCAATAATGCATCTTCAAAATTATAAACATCTTCCAGCTGCGGCGGCGCGACTGACCAAGGGGCCATCTTGCTGTCTGCTTCGCGTGAATGATACCAGACATTCCATTCATCAAAGCTAAGATACATTGTTTTTTTGCTCCGCTTTTTCGCTTTAATATAGTCACAGGTCGCAATAACCGTTTCAATAAAGCGATCCATATCGAGCGTTTTCGCTAGGTAACTGGCAGAGTCATCAGCTGGATTGCCGTAATACTGATGGAGGGAAATATAGTCTACCTCCTCGTACGTGTACGCAAGCGTCGTCGCTTCCCACTCCGGAAATGTCGGCATCTCAATATTTGAGCTACCACAGGCAACCAACTCAATGGATGGGTCAACCAGCCTCATCGCTTTCGCTGTTTCGTTTGCAAGTCGCCCATACTCTTCTGCTGTTTTATGACCAATTTGCCATGGACCATCCATTTCATTTCCTAAGCACCATGTTTTAATTGCGTGGGGTTGCTTATACCCGTGGCTAACCCGGAGATCACTGTAATAACTCCCTTCAGGAAGATTGCAATATTCAACTAAATTACGTGCCGCATCAACGCCTCTTGTTCCAAGATTTACCGCCATCATTACCTCGGCATTTGCTTGTTTGGCCCACTCGGCAAATTCGTTCGTCCCGACATAATTCGGTTCAAGTACACGCCAAGCAAGTTCGAGCTTTTTCGGACGATCTGCAAGCGGACCAACGCCGTCCTCCCAATTGTAGCCAGAAACCATATTCCCACCGGGATACCTCACAATAGGTACTTGTAATTCTTTAACCAAATCTAAGACATCCTGACGGAAGCCTTCCTTTGTGGCGCTAGCATGATCCGGTTCATAAACACCACCATATACAGCTCGACCTAAATGTTCGATAAACGAGCCATAGATTCGTGGATCAATCTCTCCAATGACAAATGATGGATCAATCGTCATTTTAGCTTTCTGTACCGCTCCCATAAACATCCTCCTTATAGTTAACTTTTTTATTAATAAAGAATATATTTATTACTTATAGGGGATTATACGTTGGTGTGATTATTCAGTCAACTGTTTCTATTTCATTTTTCTCACTATTTATCTTGCAAACTAAAAAGAAGCATGCTTGATACCTGCACGCTTCTCGCTTATTCTGCCTGTACGTATTCTTCGTATTTTTTTCTAAATCGATCATGGAATGCCACAACAAGTGCCAATGGAACACTTGCAAAAAAGAAAAACATGACTACCGGGAACGCAGCAAATACACAAGCAATTAATAAAAACAACATAGATAACAGGAACATCTGAGGAAGATGGGATAAACCGAGCCATAACGCTATTTTCATTGTTCCCACCGGTCCTGTTTGCTGACGCTCATACTGAGGCATGGTCAGCAAAACAATCATTGCAAAACCAGTTAACGAGAACACTAGCATGCTTTTTATTAGCAAGGGAGCATTCGTTTCTATCATAATAATTCCGCTACCAACTAGACTGAGGCATAAAACAAGTAGGAGCAGACCGAGTTTGTTCGATTGTATAAAATGGTCTCGATAAACTCGAGCGAACTCCTTTAGCATTGCCCCCTCATTCATCGGCTCCTGTTTTTGTTTGCGCAAGAGACGAATGACGGCTATCGTTGCCGGACTCACTCCGAATATCCCAAGCCCAAGCAGGGTGAATGCGCACCACAGGAGATTTAAATAGGCCAGATTGGCAAATCTCTCACACCCTTTTAATAATCCTTCAACTAGTGATCCAGTTCTCATGACGCCCCTCCTATTTTAATCCTGTTGTTGCAATGCCCTCTACTAGGTATTTCTGAAAAAATAAGAAGATGATGAACTGAGGAAGCAGCGATAACGAGGACATCGCAAGCAGTGGCCCCCATGACGTCCCTGACTCAGCATCCATAAAGTTGCGTAACCCGAGAGAGATCGTTTGAATATCAGCACTGTTTAAATAGATTAGCGGCGCCAAAAAATCGTCCCACGACCACATAAACGCAAAGATCGCTACCGTTACAAGCGCTGGTTTGATTAACGGTAAAATGATACGCCAAAAAATCCCAAACGTTGAGCATCCATCAATAATGGCCGCCTCATCCAGCTCTCGCGGTATCCCGCGTATAAATTGGATCAATAAAAAAATAAAGAACGGCGTCCCCCCTAGAAAAGCAGGCACAATTAATGGGTAAAATGTGTTAACCCAGCCAATGTTGTGAAACAAGATGTATTGTGGGATTAATGTGATCTGCACGGGCAGCATGACCGTCGCAATTAAACAGGCAAATAGAAGCTTTTTAAAGCGAAATTGTAGCCGGGCAAACCCATAGGCAACAATGCTCGACGATAAAATGGCGCCGATCACAACAAACGTCGTTACAAAAGCAGAATTGCGAAAATAAACGTCAAAACCAGTCCGTCCAAACCCTTGCCAACCGATAAGGTAATTCTCCCACTTCCATTCACTTGGCCAGAGCGAAGCTGCATTGCTAAAGATTTCTGTCTGGGGCTTAAGCGAGCTTGCCAGCATCCACAAGATCGGGTACAGCATCACAAACGCAAACAAGACAACAAAGACATAGTAAATAATATCCGCCCGAATGGTCCGTTTCTTCATTTGTCTCCCCCCTCATAATGCACCCAGTATTTTGACGTCGCAAACAATATCAGCGTAATAACACCAATAATTAATAACAAAATCCAAGCCATCGCTGATGCATAGCCCATTCGCAAGTATTCAAATGCCATTTCATACAAATACAACGCATAAAAGTTTGTACCGTCCATTGGTCCGCCTTTTGTAATGAGAAAGGCTTGTGTAAACGTCATAAACGCCCCAATCGTCTGCATAATTAGATTGAAAAAAATAACGGGCGTCAACATTGGCAGCGTGATCCGAAAAAACCGAGTAAACGAAGAGGCACCATCCACACTTGCCGCCTCATACAGCTCGACTGGTATTTGTCTGAGACCCGCTAAAAAAATTATTAGAGGAGAACCAAACTGCCAGACAACTAAAATGATTAAAATGGTTAAGGCATAGGTAGGATTACCAAGCCAATTGATCCCGTCTAACCCGACGGAGGCAAAAAGCGTGTTGATTGCTCCTTCTCGCCCAAAAAGCTGCCGCCAGACAACGGCGATTGCAACACTCCCTCCAATAATAGAGGGAATGTAATAGATCGTCGTAAACAACCCTGTTCCTTTGCGTCCGGTGTTAAACAGCATCGCTAGTAACAGTGCAAAAACGAGTTTTAAAGGCGTTGAAACAAAGACGAAAATCAACGTCACTTTTAAGGATTGGATAAATCTCGGATCATTTAATAGAACGTTTTTATAGTTTTCAAGCCCAACCCAACTAGCAGATGAAAGCATGTCATAATTGGTAAAAGAAAAATAGAGAGAAGCAATCATCGGGCCAATGACTAGACCGAAAAAACCAAGTAGCCAAGGTGAAATAATGAGATAAGCCGTTAGATCTTTCCGAAAAGATCCTTTTGTCGATTTAAGTTTCAGAGTTGGGTTCAGCATCGTTTGCGTAGGTTTCATCTTAGTCTCCTCCCCTCCAATCTAGTTGAGAATAGCTTCAGCTTCACTTCTGAATTGCGCTGCTGCTTCTTCTGGTGATGTCTGTCCGTATTTCACCGCTTCAACAATTCGGATAAACGAGCCACGAACTTCACTCTCACCCGGTGGAGGCAGTGGATCTGCTGGAGCCGCATTCTCAGCCATATACTCAAGGTACTCAAATGTTTTCTCAACTTCTTCTGATACTTTCCCTTCTAAGTGAGCACGAATTTCTGATGAGATTGGAACACCTCGCTCTGCTTGAAGTATTTCATTTGCTTCAGGATCATTTGTAACAAAATCAATAAACAACGCAGCGTTTTCTGCTTGATCCGTATGCTCAGTTACAGAAAAAGACATACTCGGTCGAATCCAATTCCCTTCCACTCCATCAACAAGCGCTGGCAGGGGACTTAACGAGAGCTCCTCTTCTGTTAACGCTTGTTGCCCAATAATTTGGTTACTCGCTATTAGCCCCATACCTGTTAAGCCATCCGCAATTGGTGAATCGCCTCCTTCAACATACTCCAAGGTGATTTCGTGAGGCGGTGATAATCCCTCATCAAGCATCTCCGTTAAAAATTGGAAAAACGCTATTAAATGCTCATCGGAAAACCCTAACCCATCACCATCTTCATTAAAAACAGTCTCACCATTCTGTCTAGCGAAAACAGAAAACATCTCAAACTCCGAAATGAGATCGTACCCATAAAACTCATCTCCCACAGCTTCACCGAGGGTACGCATCTTGTCTTTTAGATCTTCATACGTGTATCCTTCCTCTAATTGAACCCCATGCTCGTCAAATAATTGTTGATTGTAAATCATTCCGAGGGCGTTTGATCCAAGAGAAATAGCGTATACCGCATCGTCAATTGTGTTCATATCTTGGTAGGCATCATTGACATGTGTTAAGTCGATTGATCCTTCTTCAATGAAGGGTGTGAGGTCTTTTACAAGATTTCTAGAAATGTATTCATTTAGTTTGCTATTGTCCATTTGTACAATATCAGGTAAATTACTTCCTGCCGCCTGAGTAGTCAACCTCTCCCAATAGTTATCCCAAGCCGTGTACTCTGGCTCAACTTGAATATCAGGGTATTTATCTTCAAATAATTCAATCATTTCGATCGTCATTGTATGCCTTTCCTGCCCTCCCCACCAAGCCACGCGAAGGACGTCTTCATCACTCCCACCAGTGCCCGAGCTTCCCGTTTGACACCCCGCCAACACGAATACACAAAGGGCTGCCGCGGCAATAAGTACACCATTTCGATTTTTTCTCATCTTTTTTTCCTCCCTTAAAATAAATAGACCCTTTATTCTTCCGACAACGCCTTCAAATCTTCCCATTCTGTCATTACATCAGCAATGAGCGGAGTTAGCTGCTTTCGTACACCTGCTCCGACATGACGGTCATGTGCCGGTCGGTTTACTTGTTGTTCATACTTTGTTAGAAAATGAATAGCTTGAGAGTATCGCTTTGCTGTGAAGTGATTTTCTGCCTGCCGCAGGCTATTTTGTAGTCGCTTTACCAGCGGACCACGTATGTCTTCAGCTTTTATCAACGAATGCGTAATCGCTTTCAATTCATCAAAAGAGGAAACCTCCTCATGAGTTAATAAGGGCACATACGCCCAGTCAATATCCGAGGCAAAATAAAAGCTTGGGTAGGCAGGTTGATTGTACGTCACGTTCTGACCGGCAATCCCTGTTCGGTATTGAATGTCGTGCATAAGTGTGTAAAGCTTTCTGTCCGTCACTTCCGTGTTCATATAGATTCGTATTGCGGAACTATCTTCGGTCCGCACGAGTAACTCCTCGCGCCAATCGCCGAACACATCGGCAACAAGTGCTGGATTGCCTTTTGTATGATTATTCGTCCTCGTTCCTTCTGCCGTCAGTAAACGACCGTGACGCCAATCATCGATCGTTGGTGTGACATCAATCGCCCCATTGACAATTTGTGTGGTCATATCAGGGGACCATCTAATCGACATGTTCGTCCCTGGCTGCGTAGCACTAAGATTCTCTCCTTGCGCTGATTGAAGTCCGATTGCCCACGTTTCCAATCCTCTTTGTTCAGGTACCACGTCTCCAATCATTCCGCGACCTGTATCGGTGCCACTGTAAGCGCCATATAAGACGTTTCCATAACGAGCGTCCCTGAGCGCATAGCCATAAGGCGCATATCTACCTCCTTCAAACACCATAAAAGATTCCAAACCTGGTCGGTCCGGATTAATGTCGGCAACATGAAGGGCATCTCCATGGCCAAGTCGGGCCATTTCACCTGGTATTGCACTCTCTGGCGGCATCTTGGCAAAGGAGCTGTATAGAAGTGAGCCATCGTCGTCAATCGTAGCTCCACCATAAACAATTTCTTGTTTCCCATCTCCATCTACATCAGCCACGCTAAGGGAGTGGGCACCCTGCGTTGTAATCGTTCCGAATTCTTCATCCGTTCCGTCAACACCGTGAGGACTATCGTTAAACGGATTGGACATCGGCGTCCAACCACTATCGACTAACCAATTCTCTACAATGTTTTTACCATTCCAGTCGTACGCAACCAGTGTCGTTCTCGTATAATAGCCCCGTGCAAAAACCGCAGAGGGTGTTTCCCCATTCAAGTATGCGACCCCAGCTAAAAATCGATCAACCCGATTTCCCGGTTCAATACGGTTCATTGCGTAGTCGCCCCACATTAAACCATCATCTTCACGACCAGGTTTATAATGAATCGTTTGCAATTCCGAGCCCGTTTCTCCCGCAAAGACTGTTAGATACTCAGGACCATCAACGATAAACCCCTCAAATTCCCGCAGCTTGTTATTACCGCTTCTTTCTGGAGCGTATTGATCCATAAAATAGTCGGTAAGTGCCTCGGCGTCTTGCTTGTTTAATGGATACTCATACAAATGCTCGATATCGAATGCTTCTTCAATTGTTTTTGGCCAATTTCCAGCGAGCACTTCCTCATGTTCATGCCAAGTCATAAATCGTTTAACCATGTGTTCGTAATAATCAGTCGCACTCATTCGGTAATCGTCCGCATGTGAAAATCCATTTTCTTGATCTTCTTGTGGCATGGTAATGTATTCCTCTGAAATCACTTCACCGCTTTCATCAAATTTCAGTATTTTCGACCCCGGCGCCGTTTTCATCATCAGTTCCGCTTTGCCATCACCATCAAAATCATAGACAAGCATTTGCGTGTAATGTGCGCCGGACCGGATATTCTTCCCAAGGTCAACTCGATAAAGCAGCTGTCCTTCTAATGTGTAGGAATCGATATACGTATGACCGGTGTATCCTTTTTGCGACACATCTTTCGAATTAGAAGGTTCCCACTTCACGATAAATTCATAGTGGCCATCGCCGTTTAAGTCAGCGATGCTCATATCATTTGCGTGGTACGTATAGACCTCACCAGCCGGTGTTACACCGTCTTCTGGCTTCTGAAGCGGTAGTTCATAATAGCTTTCATTCCAAGGATCTACCTCATCGCTCACTTTTGATTCACCATTATTGATAGCGCTTACAAAATAAGTAGAATGAGTCGTCCCATCAGCGTCGAAATAATTTGTGCTGTCTGTAATTGTTTGCACGAGTTCCCCATCGCGGTAAAGCTCGAAATCCGCACCTGTTAGACCGTCTTCTGAGTAACCTGTTGCTTCTTCTTTAAACAATCGCCAGCTTAGAAAAATTCCTTCGCCAGTATCCGCAGCAACTAAGCCACGGTCAAGTTTCTCCAGTTGAACATCAAACACTTTTTTAACTGGTGAAGAGACAACAGCGGAAGGGTGTCCTTCTTCTCCACCCTTGACTGGAAGTACTTTAAAATAATGCGGTTTATGGGTGGAACCCGCGAAAGTGTACGACGTGTCTCCTGTCTCGGCAATTTGTTCAAATTCCATGTCTGCTGTATCTTTATCGGCCCAGTAGACACGATAAGTATCTGCATCAACTAAGTCATTCCATTGGAGCAAGACTTCTGATTGACTGGAGTGGGGGATCGTCACAAGGAAGTCGTCTTTTGAAACTGCGCTACTTGTAAAAAGCGGAAAACTCATTCCTACGATCAGTAATGTGAGTGAGACATTGCGAATCATTGCCATCATACTTTTACCCTCCATTTCCACAGTAATGAGAGCTAAACCCAGTCTCCTTTCTCTACCAATTTTTTCTCTCTTACCTCTTAGCATACAATTGCCTTCTGCTCAGGTCTTATTAAAATCGGCTGTCCTTTCCCACTTTCAGAAACATTGGAGAAATAACAAAAGACAGTGAGCGTTGCTCACTGTCTTTTAGCTTTCTTTTCTACTTGCACTAAAGGAGCGAATTCTTCCCCTAAATGAGCTGAGCCATCGTAGCATTCGACTAGTTGTTCCCGCAGTCCTTTTACAATGACCTGGTCATTCAAACGGAATAGACGGTTGTCATCAAAAAGCTTTACCGGCCATTCACGAAAACGTTCAATCAATTGAACGTGAGCTTTCGCAGTCTCGTGACTACATGGCACAGCGACTTGATTGTTCTGTATAGATTCAATACACCAATCCAATTTGGCAAGCGCCTCCTTTTGATTCACATCAAGCGTTCCGTACTCTTTTTTAGTACCATCACGAAAAGAAGCAATCACTTTTCCTGTATCGTTTTGACATGCATACGTGACCGTCGCATGTTCAAATTCATAGTCAAATAACGGTCCAACCTCCTCGTCTGTAGCATGAGAAGCATAAAAGAATAGGTTCGTTTCTGCTGTAGTTTTTACCCGGATGGCACACGTATCAAATGTCTCGATGTTATTCGCTTTGTACAAATCGGCATCCACATGCTCAATAGCAGCACAAGAGTCGATTTCGTTGCCTAGAACATAAAGCATATTATGAAGAAAATGAGCGGCTGCGTTATTGGCAATGCTATCGAATACAGCTTTTCCTTCAGGTGCATAGCGCTTTCCCGCCCAATTGGAACGATTAAAATAACCGTCGTTTCTAGGCCATGCGACCAGTGTGCGCAACTGCTTTGCTTTTCCAAAGACACCTCGCATCCGGTCACGTTTAACGGCCTGCATCGTCTCGCTAAATGACCAATTAAACCCAACAGCAACCCAATTACCCGAATCGTCCACAGCTTTATCAAGAACAGAGAAATCTGCACTGTCCCCGGTCAGCGGTTTTTCACATAATACACAGCTATTATGTTTTAACGCTTCCACGACGTGCATGGTATGAAGATGGATTGGTGTGCATACAATCGCTAAATCTGCTTGTTGTTCTTCATAAAAAGCTGAGAGCGTAGAATAAATGGGAATTCGCTCTGCTTGAAGTTTGGAGAAAAACCGACTTCGTTCAGGCGCTATTTCCACAACTCCAGCAAGATTCACATCCGTACGTTTCAATAACGCCTGCAGGTATACATCTCCGTAGCCATTGATTCCTACCATAAGAATGCTGACGTTGTTTGCCACGTTCGTTCGCCTCCCTCTCTCCAACTATACGTAAGAATGGTAACGATCTATTACCTGAGCCAATGCCTCGTTCCCATTCATATCCCACAGGAGCTGGTTCATAATTTCCACTTCAATCGGTCCCTTATAACCGGCAGCTTCTACCCGTTTCCTCATCTTTTTTAACTCAATTACACCGTCCCCCATTAAAGAGCGCCCTTTAAACATATCAACAATTGGCACTTTCCAATCTGACACGTGAAACCCTAGAATATTTCCCGTTGCTCGCTGTATCTGCTTTTCAAGATATGGGTCCCACCAGACATGAAACGCATCGACAACAACGCCAACGTGATCTTTACCAATTTTCTCAGCTAAATCATTTGCCTGTTCGAGCGTGTTAATAACCGAACGATCGGCAGCATACATCGGATGTAGCGGCTCGATTCCTAATTTAAGCCCATGGTCTTTGGCGTAGGGGACGATCGCCTCAATTCCTTCTTCTACATGGCTTCGAGCCTCATTCAAGTCGTTAGTTGCACCGGGTCCACATACGAGAACAAGCACATCCGTACCAAGCTCAGCCGCTTCAACAATTGCCCGTTTATTATCCTCTATCCGACGAACTCGTTCTTCCTTTGTGCCTGCTGAGAACATGCCACCACGGCATAAGCTTGATAGCGAAAGCCCTGCATCGCTGAGATGTCTTTTCGCTTCTTTTAAACCATATTCATGCAGTTTATGACGCCAGACGGACATCCACGCTACTTCCTGACGAACGGAGCCTTCAATCGCTTCCGCTAGACCCCATTGTTCTGTTGTAATCTGATTTAAACTGAATCGCTGCATCGTCGCTTGATTATTCATAAGAAAGCACCTCTTGGCTAATTCCTGCCCCTTGCAGTACATTGTCCATGCGCTGCACTGCTTGCTCAGGCTTCGTAAGCAGGCCCGCGTCATCAGCCAATATAAATAGTTTTGCTAGATGTATCACAGACCTCGCTCCCTCTGCCCCAGCAATCATGCGGAAGTGGTCTTGAAACCCATTTAAATAGGCCATAAAAACAATACCTGTTTTGTATGCATACGTCGGCGCTTCAAAAATATGGCGAGCAAGCGGAACGGTAGGCGCTAAGATAGCTTCATAGGCATGCGTATCGTTAGTGTCCAATGCTTGAAAAGCACTTGCTGCTGCAGGTGCGATCGCATCAAAAATCCCTAATAAGGCGTCACTGTACCGGTCGCTATCCCCTTTTATTAAGTCTGGATAATGAAAATCATCACCCGTATACATCCGCACACTCTGTGGAAGACGATTACGCATCGTCACCTCCCTGTCTTTATCAAGTAGCGAAATTTTAATTCCATCTATTTTATCCGCATAAAGATGAATGATTTCTAAGCATGCATCCATCGCGCGCTCAACATCTGCACTTCCCCAATAACCCGTTAAGGTCGGATCGAACATTTCCCCGAGCCAATGGAGAATGACCGGTTCTTTCACTTGCCGGAGCAACCGCCCGTACACAGCTTTGTACATTTCTGGTGATTGCGCCGTCCTCGCCAGCGCCCGACTAGCCATAAGAATGACTTTACTTCCATGTGACTCGACATAGTCAACTTGTTGTTCATAGGCAGCGATAATCGCATCAACTGAATGGTCTTTTGCTTGATCAAGCTGGTCCGTTCCCGCTCCAGAAGCGATCAAACCGCCACAAGCTCTTGCCTCTCTCGCAGATCGAGCAATTAGCTCTTTTGCATGTTCCCATGACAATCCCATGCCCCGCTGAGCCGTATCCATTGCCTCGGCGACGCCAAAACCCAATTGCCAGAGGGAGCGGCGATAGGCTAAAGTTGCTTCCCAGTCAACTTCGCCCCCTAAAACAGGCTGGGCAACGGATAAGGGATCAGCTACAACGTGCGCTGCCGAATAAGCCCTTCGCGAGTGAAAATGGTTTGTGCTTGAAAATACCCGCTCTTGTTGCTTTAACGTGTAAGAAACCAACTGACGATTTTCATTAGGAAGGGTTATTTTCATTTGGCTTACACCATCTTTTCCGCGACAGCAGCAAGGTTTGGAACATCAACCCACCTACGCTCTCGCCACGCTTGAAGCCCGAGATCCGAAAGTTGTGTTCCTTTTGCACCCTCTAGCAAGTTCCAAGGAAACGGCTCGTCACATGCAACATGTTTTAAAAATAACTCCCACTGGGCTTTAAAGCCATTCTCATAGACTTCATTTTCCGGCATGTCATCCCACTGATCTTTAAATGAAAATTCATTCGCTATATCGGGATTCCAAGTAGGACGGGGTGTTTGCACACGGTGCTGGACTTTGCAATCGCGTAACCCCGCAACAGCACTACCAAGCTTCCCATCAACGTGAATCGTTAACAAATCATCACGGTTCACCCGCGTTGCCCATGACGAATTAGCTTGAACGACAATACCATTTTCCAACTCAAAGATGGCATAGGCAGCATCATCCGCCGTAGCTTTGTAAGGCTTGCCATCTTCGTCAATTCGCGTGGGAATATGCGTTGCCCCAAGGCAAGAGAGCGCTTTTATTTTTCCAAAAAGATTGTCAATTACATACCGCCAGTGAGCAAACATATCAACGATTATTCCACCCCCATCTTCTTCACGGTAATTCCAGCTCGGCCGCTGACCCTTCTGCCAATCGCCTTCAAACACCCAATAACCAAAATCAAGTTTAACAGCTAAAACTTCGCCAAAATAGCCGCTATCAAGTAAGCGCTTTAATTTTAATAAACCTGGTAAAAACAGTTTATCTTGAACAACCCCGTTCTTTACACCTTCCTCCTCAGCCAATCGTGCCAGTTCAAGTGAGCCTGCTAAACTAGTAGCCGTCGGTTTCTCACAGTAAATATGCTTTCCAGCTGCAATCGCTTTTTTGATATCTGCGGCGCGGCGGTTCGTTGTTTGCGAATCAAAGTAAATGCTGTTCTCCTTATCAGCTAACGCTCGATCTAAGTCCGTCTCAACTCGACTAATCCCGTACTGTGCTGCTAAGTTTTCTAGCTTGTTTTCATTGCGTCCCACAAGAATTGGGTCTGGCATTAAGACATCTCCATTATTTAGTGCGATCCCACCTTGATCGCGTATAGCAACAATTGAGCGAATTAAATGTTGGTTCGTCCCCATTCTGCCTGTTACACCGTTCATTATTACTCCAATTTTTTTCGTGGTCACTTGATATCACTCCTATTGACTGATTTCCTTTTAGCATATAGGAAGTGAACCGCATTATTCTTACCACTCTAGGCGAACCATTCTCAATTTAAGAGATCGTTTTCCTTCGCTTCATCTAATTGTGTTTTCTGGTAAACAAGTGGACTAACCCCTACTCGGTTCTTAAATACACGATAAAATGTCGATACAGATTCAAAGCCAACTTCAAAACAGATCGATACAATGTCTAATTGCGTCTCGACTAATAAATGTTTCACTCGATTTAGTCGAATCTCGGTCAAATATTGCATGGGGGTTAGTTGATAGCTATCTTTAAAAATTTGCTGCATGTAACGAGAACTAATTCCCATTTTTGCTGCAAGATCTTCAGCGTGAGTGAGTTGATAGTAGTGGCTTTCGATGTAGCGCTTTAGTTCAGCCGCCCGGCGATCGTTTGCATCTTGTATACTGCTTTGTTGTTTCATCCGCACTAATGCAAGCAAAATCTGTCCAAGAAATAGTTTCAACCCTATCGCAGATTGAATCTCCTGATCATGCAACTGTTCATATAACATTTTCCGTAATAACTGCCTAATCTCACTACCCTTAAACGCGTTAAGCTGCAACACCTCAGAGTGCTTAAATACCGGAGCAACTAATTCATCACGATAATCATCTGTCAAATGAAGTTCATCAAACTGGAGCACAAGTATGGTCATCTTTGAACTCGCGTGAATGGAATGTGTGGTTCTTGGCCGAATGACAATAAATCGATCTTCCTGTAACGCATACGATCTGCCATCTAGTATGCAATCACCCTCACCCTCAAGGACATAGAGCAATTGATGGGTTTCGTGAAAATGACTCTTAATCCGGTTTTTTGCACGGTGCTTATTCTCGTATAAATGAATACCATCTTTTGTATGCAACAGCTCATGCCTCAAGCTTCTCACCTCAATGGATTTTTTTTCAGACATTCTTTCTAGCACAAAAAAACATCTTACTGTGCTGACAAACAGAAAGATGCTGGTTTTGAATTCAATTTTCTACCCACTTTTCCACGTTACTTCAATCCACCCTGCATCCGTTAAAAAATCTTCGCGCGACAGTTGTTCCTGACACATAAACTGGCGATATGCGGTTATTGTTCCGTCATGAGAGACCAAAATCACACGGTGCTTAGCCCATTCCTCACACCATTCCAAAAATGCCTTAGCTTGGGCATCAAACTGAGCTTGCGAGATTGTATTAATTCCTTCACTCCAGCTACGTTTATTTTCTACTTCTGCAATGTGAACGGTTGGAAAATCTCTTTTTATAATCGATCTCTCCAATATTTGATCACACGGCAGTGTCTGTTTTCCTTGTTTTAAAGGAAACATTCGTGGACCTAAGGCTGGATGTACAACTAGGTTGCACGCTAGAGAATCTGCAAGAATGACCGCCGTCTGTAACGTCCTCCTCGTTGGGCTAATCAAAATTGTCTCTTCTTTCACTACGTTTAATTCGTGCTTAATACCTCCTGCCTGAGCCCTCCCTCTCTTCGTTAAAGAAGGATCTTGTAGCAATAGCGAGTGAGGAAGTCGCATGGTATGCTCACCTTCAGCGTGGCGAACGAAGACAAATTTCATAAAACACACCTTCCCTTTTTAACGGTTTAACCAAGGGGAAAAGTAAGAACAAGATAAAACATCAACACAACACCAAGTGAACAGGAAAAGAATACAGCCTTTGTTGTCTTTGATCGATTTCTTAACCAGTTCCACCTCTTACTGTCCTGATCAATCCAAAGAAAATCACCGATCAGAAAAAGGATAATAAAAACGATTGGCCAAAAAGCAGTTTCCAATAGGAACACTCCTAATTAAATGATTTTTCTAATTATATCACATTCGATTAATTGCTGGTAATGATTACAAGCTAAAGGAATGTACCTCGTTTTGTAGAAAGATTAGTTAATCCATTTATCAAATAAAACGAATTAAAGGACTGATCTTATATGAACAATGAGAAAATCAATATCCTGCAGACAGTAGCAAATGTAAAGGAATACAAAAACATGGTGCTCTCTAACGTAAACGATCATGTGGTAAGAGTTGCTGTCATTGATGGGGAATTTCATTGGCATCATCATGAAGCAGACGAATTGTTTATGGTACTTGAAGGCGAGTTAATTATTGATTTGCCTGAAGAGAAGCAGATTCATTTAGGACCAGGTGAGATTTACACAGTACCAGCGTTCACCTATCACCGAACTCGTTCTAATGGAAGAACGGTCAACCTATGCTTTGAGAAAAAAGATACCGACATTAACGGCGCTTAAACAATTATGAAAAGGCAGCTTTCTACGCTGCCTCACCTCTACATTCCCATTCGTTCCTTTACTTCTTGCAAAAACGGCGCACTGAGCGCTCTTGCCTTTTCCGCTCCTTCGGCTACGATGCGATCAATTTTTTCCGGTGCAGCCAACAGCTCTTTATGCGTTTCTCTTGGTTGTTCTAGCACTTGATTAATGACACTGAATAACTCTTTTTTTGCGTCACCCCAGCTGATTCCGCTTTGATAGGCTTCATGCATTTGCTCTATAGCTTTTGCTGATGCAAATTGTTTATATAGCGTAAATACAATTGATTGCTCTGGGTCTTTTGGTGCTTCAGGCGGAGACGAGTCCGTTTTAATTTGGTTAATCAGCTTTTGTAGGCTCTTCGGCTCTTCAAATAATGGAATCGTATTTTTGTAGCTTTTGCTCATTTTCCGCCCGTCCAGCCCTGGTAAAATTGCCGTTTCTTGAATGCTGTGCGTCGGTAGAGTGAACGTCTTGCCGTAGCTATGATTAAACCGATCGGCCAAATCTCGGGCAATTTCAATATGCTGGAGCTGATCGTTTCCAACAGGCACAACGTCCGTTTGAAACAGCAAGATGTCGGCAGCCATCAGGACTGGATAATTGTAAAGCCCCATGTTCACATTGGTATCTTTTTCTTTGTTTCCGCGCTCGTTTTCATCAACGATGGCTTTGTAGGCGTGCGCGCGATTCATCAGTCCTTTTGGGGTAAGCGTACTTAGAATCCAGGCAAGCTCAAAGATTTCTGGGATGTCCGACTGCTTATAGACAATCGCTTTCTCGGGGTCCAACCCTAGCGCTAACCAAGCAGCCATCATTCCACGCGTTAATTGCTTCAGTTCATGTACATCATGCTTGTTCGTTAGGGCATGGGCATCAGCAATAAAATACATCGGTTTGTATGACTCCACCTGCGCTAGCTCGAGCGCAGGCTTAATGGCGCCAATATAATTCCCTAAATGAATATGACCCGTTGGTTTAATGCCTGTCAGCACTGTTTTTTTCATAAAAATTCCTCCTTTTAAAAACACAAAAAGGGCTACTCATCCTAAAAAAAGGACGAGTAACCCGTGGTGCCACCTTCATTCGTCTACAATTGTAAACGCACTTATCCGTACTGAGCAGACATCAGCTCAATACTTCGTCTTTTTTAACGGCAAGACCTCCCGCTAGACCTACTAACCTGTTCAGTCTAGAAGCTCCGAAGCCCATTCAACAAAAGTCCTGTACTGATTCGCACCATCCATCAGCTCTCTGCCACAATTCCCATGCCTACTCTTCTTCATCTTCGCTTTTCAAAATATTAACAGTATCTTAGACGATTCATTCAGAAATGTCAAGCTACTCTTCCCTTTAACTTGCTTGCTTGATTTCTTGAATTTGTTCAATATGTCTCATCTCATGATAGGTACGGAGCTCGACCCATTGCTTTAATGACAAGTGACTAAAGACAGGGTGTCTTGATGACCGTTCCGTTAATTCTTGCTCATCAATCTCCGCTAGCGTTTGATCAAATTCTTGTTTACTTGCTTCTAATTGCTTGAATAAATCTTCTTTATTGTATGGTCCGTTCCCAGGCATGACAATTTCCGGTGCTTCAATCTTTGTCTGGCGATCGAGCGCCATTTCAATTGGTTTAACAGAAGCCGATTCTTTCTCAGCTTTATTCATTGTGTACACAATCGTTTGTCTCACACGCTGGTCCATTAAGCTTAGATGCTCACAGATTTGACCAATGCTCCACGTTTCTTCGTCTTTTTTTCTGTTTAATTCCTCTTCACTTAAATGCGCTACTTCCTGTAATAATCGTTCCCGTACTTCTTCTGCGCTTACATTTTCCAACTTTTCCATCGTCCTTCACTCCCTCAAATGATTGGGCCACTCCACTCTCAATTCCACATATTCCATTAACTATCCTGCTTAATTATGTTCTTCAATTGCTCGCTTAATGATTTAATCTCTCCTATTCTCTTTAAATTCCACTCTTAGGTTTTTTTAAACAAAAGGCATCTGAAAAGCGCTGAAATAACCATGATGTTTACTTGATCATTACTTGCGAAAGTTGAGTTCCCTTACATTATCCGTTATATTATTCTATATAGAAATTGATTGAACGTTTTATCACCTAGTTCCGTCATTATTAATCCATTCAGGAGGCTTATCTAGTGTTATTTGCCATTATTGCTTGTTTGCTTTTCTCGCTCTTCTTTTCGGGTAGTGAAACAGCACTGACCGCCGCAAACAAGATGAAGATTCAAACAAAAGCTGCCGCAGGAGACCGTAAATCCGAGGGACTCTTAAAGCTTGTATCACGACCCGATCAATTCATAACAACAATTCTAATCGGAAACAACATTGCAAATATCTTACTCCCAACCCTTGTAACAATGGTGGCGATTGATTATGGCATTAGCGTCGCTTTAGCAACAGCTGTACTGACCGTGACAATCATTGTATTTGCTGAAGTGTTGCCTAAATCAATTGCTGCATCTTTTCCAGACAAGATTGCTTATCTTGTCTCACCCATCATTCGAACGATTATGGTGATCTTAAAACCTGTTACCTATTTACTTAACCTAGCAACTGGCTCGATCATTCGTATTCTATCTAAGAATCAACCTAAGGAAGAATCCTATTCAAAAGAAGAGTTGCGTGCGATTGTTGACATTGCAAGCGGTGAAGGAACGTTTGAAAAAGACGAGTCTCACCGAATTAAAGGAATTCTCGATTTTAGAGAACTTGACGTGAAGGATGTCATTAATACGCCCCGGATCGAAATTGAAGCCATTCAAGAAGACACGCCTTATGAAGCAGTTCGGGATTTTGTAATTAATAATCGTTATACACGCTATCCGATTTATAAAGAAGACCGAGATGCGATTACTGGAATTTTTCACTCGAAATATTTAGCTTCATGGTCATTAGAGCCAGATAAGCATATAACCGATTTTAGTGATATGCAGCCACTGATTGTTTTTGAATTTCAATCAGTAGAGGCGATTTTCAGGAAAATGATGCAAGAACGAAAACACATGGCCATTGTTTATGACGAGTATGGCGGGACTGAGGGTATTATTACCCACGAGGACATTATTGAAGTGATGATCGGACAAGAAATTGAAGATGAAACCGATCATGAAGATGATGGTTTAATTGACTTCATCACAGATACGCAAATTGACTGTCACGGTAAACTCTCCCTTCGCAAACTGAACAATGTTTTCGGGACAGACATTCCAGAAGATGAAAACAATCTTGCTGGGTATGTCTTAAAACACTTTGGTCGCTTACCTTCAAAAGGAGAATCTTTTGAGACGGACAATTTACGTTTCACTGTGCTTGAGACAGACTTAGATCGTAAACGGATTTTGAAAATGAGTATTGTTAAATTAGAGCCTCATCAAGAAGAATTATAAGTGATTTGCCTCTGTCCGATATGGGCAGAGGTTTTTTTATGCAGTAGCTTCCGTAAATACCTGACTTCAGCAATTATTAGACGAGCCTGCCTATCATTCCAATAGCTTTGCTCATTCGATTCACAAATCCTTACGTCAGTGCGTTTTTTCCATCCACTTGGCAATTTGTTGCTCATCGCTGTTTGCACTCTGCTTTAATTGCGAACGAACAAGTGCCTGCCGCTCTTGTGAGTGATTTTGACTAAGTTTGGCTTTTCCTTCTAATCGTTCAATCTTAAGTTTGAAAGCTTGAATGCCTTTACTCATATTTTTGAGATAAGTAGCATCGAGCTCTGTAACATCGTAGGTGCTGTCCTCAGCTTCATATGCCGCAATTAAGTTCGTTAATGAATCTCGAATGTCTGTTTCATCGTCAAGTAGAATCATTTCACCATGTACGTGAACCGTTACGTAATTCCATGTGGGCACCGCTTTATTGGTTTCATACCATGAAGGAGAGATGTAGCAGTGTGGTCCATGAAAAATGGCTAGCACTGTTTGATTACGAATCGATTTCCACTGGGGGTTTGGTCTGGCAAAGTGACCATAAAGATAAGTCCCCTCTTTGTTTATTTGCAAAGGCAGGTGGGTCGCCTCTGGAACTCCGTCAACTTGGGAAATTACCGTCGCAAAACTATGGTTCTTTATGACGGAAATCATCGTTTCCTTATCGGTCATCTTAAAATGAGTCGGACTGTACATCGTACTCCTCCTTACGGTATTGGTTGCTGCCGGGTTGTTGTTTTCGTTCAGTCCAAGCCTTAATGGCATCACTTCGAGTCTTTCCTTTATTATGAGCGTCGGCAAAATAATCTCGTATAAATTGATTATATTCAAACTGTTTTGGAATGTCTCGACGGTATAATGGATTTTTCTTACGTGCCTTTTCCGCGTACCACTCAAGCCTGACATCATTATAGGTTTTTGTTGGATTCGTTTTTAAATAGTGCTGGATATGAGTCGAAAAATGAAAGGTTGGAATGATTGCTGTAAAGAAGGCTCGTACCTCCTGCGTACAACGATGGTTTTCCCCGATTATTGTCTCAAGACTTAGTGGTTTCCTTTGGTCATTTTTCAATTGAACCCTTCTAATTGGTTCCTTGAGTTCACCAGTTCGCAAATAATAGTCAATTCGATCAGTTAACTCTTCCTTAGAACCCCCTGCACTTGCACTGATTTCTCGGCAAAAATGCTGAAGTTCTTTTTTTAACCAATAATAAGCTCTAAATGATTCTATATTCAACTCTCTATGTAGTGGTGGTCGCATATTACACCTCTTTTTTTGAACTAAAAAGAGCTGGGACAGAACGTTAAACATGAACTTTAACTAAATCCGCTCCAGGAGAACCCTTCGCTACCAGCGGGCATCATCAGCCTTTTCCGTGCAAATACCGCCACGACAAGGGCTTCAGACTCGTGCTCTCCCATAGGATTTAGATAAAAAACGAACAGACGATTAAGCCTAAATTGGACCGTTCGTCTGTTCATTACGCTCCTATCTCTTTGTCCCAGCCTCCTCTATATCTTATTTATTCTTATTCCGAAACAAATACATAGTCAGTGGTGCAAAAACAACTACTAGTGCACTTGAAACAAGCAGGACAAGGCCGATATCTTGAAGAGTAGCTGTGTTATGCATCAGTCCCCGTACTGCATTTGCAAGGATTGAAATTGGGTTAACACCCACAAACCATTCCAACCAGCCTGGTAGCGTACTCGGATCAACGAATACATTGCTGACAAACGTTAATGGAAATAAAATCATCATGCTTACCATCATCAGCGATTTATCTGAACGCATCACTACCCCTAATGCCGTCCAAATCCATGAAAGACTGAACGCAAACAACAGAATTAACCCAACCGCTAAACTAACCCCAGCAACGCCTCCCTCGGGTCTGAAGCCAAGAATGAGTCCTAATCCAATCATAATGCCCATCGCTAGTAAGTAACGAATGACGTCAACAAGTAGTCCTCCCACCAGTGTTGCGGCAACCAGATTGGTAGCGTGCGGAAGCGATCAAATATCCCTTTTCGGATGTCATTATTTAAATCCAATCCTGTGTACATCGTAATTTGTGCGACGGTCATTACCAATATTCCAGGCAACAGAAACTGCAAGTACTCACTAGTTGAGCCAGCTATCGCGCCGCCGAATAAGTAGGTAAACATAAGCAAGAAAATAACAGGAAATGCGGTCACATCAAACATTTGCTCAGGAATATGCTTTATCCGTAGTAAAGCACGTGAAGCAAATGTGAACGTCGCTTGGACAAAGTTTGGGCTTTTAGGTCGATCTTTACGGACAATGGCTTGATCAATTAGGTTTCTTTGTTTATCCATGATCTTCCTCCTCTACTTTCTCCCCAGTCAAGGTCAAGAAGACTTCGTCTAAACTTGGTTTTCCAAGTGAAAAATCAACGATGTTAATACCAGAAGCCGTTAACTTTCCGAGCGCCTCAACGACAAGTGTCGGATGGTTTACTTGTGCAGTTAAGGTCTGATTGTCTGTCTGATAGATTGTTGTCGCTAATTGTTCTTCCAGCAGCTTAATCGCTTCCTCTCGATCCTGATCAGACGCGAGCTCTACTTGTAGACGACTGTCACCAACCGAGTCCTTTAACTCTTTGCTCGTAGCCTCAGCAATAATTTTGCCTCGATGAATGACAGCTATCCGATCGGCCAATTGGTCGGCTTCTTCTAAATACTGCGTCGTCAGCAAAACGGTCGTGCCTGCTTTCACTAGCGCCCGAATAATATCCCAAACTTCATTTCGACTCATTGGATCAAGACCTGTAGTTGGTTCATCTAAAAACAGCAATTCTGGTGTGACAATAATACTTGCTGCGATATCCATTCTTCGTCTCATTCCACCAGAATAGTTCTTCACCTGCTTCTTGCCAGCGTCTTCTAACCGAAAAGCTTGAAGCAGTTCCATCGCCCGCTCTTTTGCTAACTTCTTGGAATAACCGAATAAGCGCCCAATCATAACCAAATTCTCAATCCCGGTTAAATCTTCATCAAGTGAGGCATATTGACCCGTTAAGCTAATTTGTTTTCGCACCTCGCCTGTTTCTTTTGCGACATCGTAACCCATTACTTTCGCATAGCCTCCATCAGGCTTTAACAGTGTCGCTAGCATCCGAACGGTCGTCGTTTTTCCTGCACCGTTTGGTCCTAAAAAACCGTATACGATTCCCTTTGGCACCGTTAAATCAATTCCATCAACTGCGCGTTGTTTTCCAAACAACTTCACTAAATTCTTCGCCTCAATCGCGTATTCACCCATGGTCACTCACTCCTTAATCAATCCCTTACGTTCTTTATCGTCAGCGCTCTGTTCATCCTTCATACTTATGTTTGATTGCCTCAAGCTCTTTCAATAGAACATGACGCAAACGAGTCGGGGCAATTAGCTCCGCTGACGCTCCATAACTTAAACAAAGTTGAATGGCATAAAGCTCATCATACAGTGGCATCTGCACATCGATCCATGCTTTATGAGCCTCAACCCCTTCAAAAAACTGCTCACGCACTCGCTTCTCGACCTCAAGTGAGAAACGCAAATGGACCATCTCCAACGAAACAAAGGCTTGATCCGGTTGCTTCTCTCTTTCAATAAATGAATCTTTCAAAATAACTAGGTCTGTCATTCGGGCCAATCGAAAGACTCGGTCTGCTTTTCGAGATCGGCAGTATCCCTCGCCATACCACCTTCCTGCTTCATACAAGACATTTCGCGGTTCAACCGTCCGCTCGGATTCATTTCCTTTTGCATCACAATACTGAAATGAAACAAGCTTCTTTTTTGATAATGCGTCCAGCCATGATTGTATGAACGAACGCTCCTGTTCATGACTACTTAAAGACAGCAAAACTTGGTTATTAGCTTGTTCCGTAACAAGGGGTTGAATCGCCGCCAGCTTGTCCCGAACGGCTTGAGACGGTTGAAACTCCATTTTTTCTAAAAGTTGATAAAGAAAGGAGAGCTCAGCAAGAGAGAATAGTTGTTTTGATAACGCAAATTGCTCCATTATTTCAAAACCACCCTCAACTCCTGCATGCGCAACAATCGGTATACCCGCTTGCGCGAGCACATCTATATCGCGGTAGATCGTTCGTACGGATACTTCGAATTGCTGAGCCAATTCTGGTGCTGTTACTCGTTTTCTTGAAGCCAGCAGCTGAACAGTAATGCCAAGTAAGCGATCAAGCCTCATCGTTTCACCCCCACTCTCTATTATCCTAAATCTATAACCCTGACATCTTAACTGTCAGGGTTAGAAACTAACCTAACTATTTCTTTTCGACAACTACTGCCATCGTCTCTGCTTTTCCATTAAAAGCTTGCCCCGCTGCATTATTATAAACCGCAATCAACTTAAATCCAGCGGCTGCAAGTTCATTAACAAACCTATCTCTCGTAAAAAATTGATTCCAAATGTAATACGTATCCACATCATCCTCCGTTACGATAACCGACTGCTCAAGCGTGACGAGATCGGAATATTTTACGTTTTGCGCTAGTTCAAGGTGCTCGCGCTCGGACCAAAAACCGCCCTGCTCATGCAGATGCCAAGACCGAGACTCCGTAAACGCGTCGTATTTTAAGTCAGTAAACACATCAAGAAACAACCTGCCTCCTTCCTTTAAACGATGCCAGCAATTAGAGAGAAATTGTTTTCTATCAGAAGCGGAGAGCGCACCGTAATCACAATAGATAAGCGTCGCGAAATCATATTTCTTGTTCTCCATCTCCTCTAAATAATTTTGAATTTCATACGTTATTGGTAGCTGTTTCTCTTTAGCCTGAGACTTAGCGTAAGCAATCGAATTAGCTGAAAAATCAACGCCTGTCACCTGATAGCCACGCTTTGCAAAGGCTTCACAGTAAAACCCAGGACCACAACCATAATCAATAATCGCCTTTGTTTCGTTAGTCAACACCTCATGACATAAAAAAGCGACTGACCGTTCAATAAATGCCTGATTTCGGCTAGCACCTTCTGTCGCCTGACTGAGATGAGCTTCAAGCAGATGCGTTGCAATATGAGGATCGGTCCAAAACATCTTCTCCGACCGTGTAAAAGGTTCCGGTTTCTTTACGCTTGCTAGTAACTTCTGATTCATTGTTCATTCCTCCTCTTTTATCAAACACAAAAAACCCGCAGAGTGATTACTCTACGGGTTACGAGCATAGGCACCGCAGAATAAAACAACGATTTTGCGCAAAACAAAGAAGCATGTTCCCATACTTTTTATTTTGCTACAAAACAATCGTTTTACCCTGCTCCAGTCACCATCACATTTCTGAACGCCAAAACGTCAATGGTGCCGAATGTCTTCACCTAGCTTTCTTCTGTTTGTTGTTGTAGCTTAACAGAGTTTTGTTTGCCTTTCAACCTTATTAAGATAAGCAAGAATTGGAGCGCCAACATACGTATCGAACTGAGGATAGTCACTGCGGTAATTACAGTTCCAGTAGCTAATGATCTGACTCTTTGTTGTTTGTACAAACTGAGGATTTGCTTTAACAAATGCAGCCATTGCACTCTCGTCCAAATCAGACAGCCGTTCTTTGACCGTATCTAAAATTTCTATTACGTACTCCCCGGTTAGCCGAAAAATATACGGGATAACCCAAGGATACTTGCCACTATTAGAAATGAGCTCTATAACATAGCGTTCTCGCACGAACCCGTCATGATGACGTGAGCACAAACAAGCATATACGATGACCTGCTGCTCACTTAACTCTTCAACCTTACTATCTTTAGGCATTTTTATGTATAAGCGCTCTGGAATTTGTAGTTGTTCTTCATCATAATGGACCGAAAACCAACTGTTTGCACGCCCGTCTCGAGGGCGAATCTTCTTTTTAATAACAGCTTTAACGTCTGCTTTTAATTCTTGCGGAAACGCTTCATAAAGTAGATTCTTTCCTGCAAAAAGCATAAATCACGCTCCCTATCAAAAAAGTCAGACTCTCATAAATAAGACTTATGCTGAACATTAAGTGCTTTCGACATCGAAGAGCACGATATGTTTAAATTACAATCACGATTGAGAAAATTAGAATCTAGCCTTCGTTCTATTTTATAAAATTGGTATAATCAGATAAAACAAAACTGGAGGTACCTTATTATGGCTATTCCAAAATTTCCACAAGTCCCGCCTTTATCTCTTGAGCAAATTCGAGCGTTAACAATGCTGGCATTTTATCAAGATGTAAAACCTGAGCCCTGTGACGCGATATTTGTCTTTGGTGGCTCTCACCCCGGCAATTGGCAACATCCCCTTCAAGCCTATAATCACGGACTAGGAAAGAGAATCATTGTGACCGGGGGCACAAGCTCTTGGAGGATGACGCACCGTGATTGGAACGGAGTAGCCGGAAGTGAAGCAGAATGGATTGTGTCCAAACTAATTGAGAACGGCGTACCAGAAGATGCGATTGTGTATGAAACCAAATCAAAAAGCTCCTTTGAAAACGTCTCTGAAGCAAAAACAATCGTCAATTTTACAAAGATTAAAAGCCTACTTGTTATCTGTAAAAGTTACGGCACCGGCAGACAAATTCGCACGCTCCAGAAACAGCTTCCGAAAAATATGAGCTACATCCCCTATTCATTTGATACAGCTTTTGATGACGAGCCATTGCTTACAAGATTAACTTGGCATCAAACAGAGAAAAACCGCGCTCTTGTCTTTGGTGAATACCTCCGAATCCTTCATTATGGAAATCAAGGTCAGATCGCTCCATCAAATCAGCCAATCGAAGGACTTGAAAACGCGCATTTAGCTTATATTACGTAAACGACAGACCTTCTTCTTCTAGACAAGTACGCAACGTTGGTAATGAAGCAGGACCAATTCCATGTAGCTGAAGAATGTCCTTTTCTGTGTAGGTCGACAAACGTTCGACAGTCGTAATTCCTGCATGTAGCAATGCTCTTCTTGCTGGGGCCGAGAGCAAAGCAAGAAAAGCAGCTTCATCTTTGTGCTTACCATAACTCGCTTTCATCATTCACGCTCCCTTGTATGGTCTAACTCTAGGTAACAACCATCACAACTACATCAATTAAAAGAATTGTGACGAAAATGCCAATAATCCCAATGAGCCAACCTTTGTCTCTTTGCTTTGCTACAATCATCTCAACGGCAAGGACCGAAACCGTAAATGCAACGCATAAGTTAAAAGCCACATCCAGCCAAACTTGATCATTAAAGAAACGAACAATGAATAAAACAATGATGGCAACCGAAGTCCAAGGCCATATTGTCTTTAAGACTTTCATAAAATCCTCCTTTTAAAGATTAAAGCTTGAAGCTAAAAGTAGTTTCGTAGTACTCTCCTTACTCTTTCCGCGCCACAACAATTAACATCATCGGACGTCTCATTTCATCTTTCATCCCCGGTAATGACCGCACGCCTTCCGCCGGCATCGGTTCAACGACTCGTTCAATGCGGAAACCGTTTGTTAAAAGACCGTCCAAATAAGTCGTTAATGTCTTATGATACTTGACCACGGTTTCACCTAAAAAGGTTGCTTTTCGCTCCCCTTCATAATAGTAATTATCAACTGGAAAATGAGCAATTTCATTGTCTTGACCATAAATCCATTCCTGACTTCCTTCCGCCGTAAAAACAGGATGTTCCACCGAAAAGATAAATTGACCATTGGCCTTTAGCCCTACGTTTGCTTTTTTGGCAACCTCGTCAAATGACGGCACATAATGCAGCGCAAGCGAACTTAAAATGACATCAAACTGCCCCGGTTTTATCTCAAAATCCTCAATCCCAGACTGCACGTAGTTCACATTGTTGAAAGCTGTGGACTTCTCTTCGGCTACCTCAAGCATTTTCGTCGATAAATCGACGCCGATCACACTCGTCGCACCATGCTCTGCCGCATACATGCTGTGCCAGCCATAGCCACAGCCTAGATCAAGTACCGACTTCCCCTTAAAAGCTGGAAGCAATGGTTCTAACGTGCTCCACTCTCCAGCACCTGCTAGCCCTTTAACCGAGCGGTCCATTTGGCTATACTTTTCGAAAAAAGCATGATTGTCATACGAATTATGTTTCATCTTTCTCCCTCCCATTCTTTCTTTGATGCTGAATCATAAAATTAAAAACGTACGGTCCTCTGGAAAATCCATTTTTAATGAACGAATCTCCTCAATCGACTTCCAAGCAATTTCATAAATAAGTTGATCAGGGTCTTGAATGTTCATCTGTCCAGCTATTTTGTTTAATAAGAAATAATGGACCTCATACGCCAATTGAGGTTGGTTATAATAACCTGTTTTTACTTTAATGAATTGGCTTACTTCAGTTTGATAGCCCGTCTCTTCCTCAACCTCTCGCAGACAGCAAGCTTGATAGGTTTCATCCACTTCTCTTCCACCTGACGGAACCGACCACGTTTTTTCTTCATCAGGCGCTCCCTGTAATACCATTAATAGTTTACCTTCTTCATTAATGCAAATTCCAGCTGAACCTGTCCATTTATTCATGAGACAACACTCCTAAACAAGAAGGTTAAAAAAAAGACGCTAATCTTGCAGAAATTTAGCATATTGTGTATTGGGAAATATCTAATTGTTCTTACATTTAATTAGAATCGAGATTATAATGGAATTATCTTGAAAGGAGGTAAACAAATGTATGTTACGATCCCAGCGGAAGAAGTCGGTGCAAAAATTGTAGAATGGTACAGTTGCATCATTGCCCGTTCCGTTGATCAAGCTGTCCTGCTGCATACCGAGATTAAAGAAATGCTTAAACGAATGGAACCAAGTGACCGTATGCTAGCTTACTATTCTCTTGTTGAATATCGATTTACCCTCATGCGAGACCAAACAACCGATGAAACAACAGGAGGCAAGATGCTTGAGCACGTTGGCATTACTGTAGAAAAGTCTATCGACCATATGCTTCACTATCTCTATTACTTCGTTAGTGGTCAGCATGAATTTTTGCACGAGCGCTACCGCTCAGCTGTAAAACTATTTCGCAAAGCTGAACGGTTACTAGAGCATGTAAATGATGCGGCTGAAGAAGCCGATTTTCATTACTACATGGGAATTTCGCTTCAAAGAATTAACCAAAATGTGCTTGCTTCCTCTTACTTAGAAGAAGCGATTGTTTCCTTTAAAAGATTGGGCTATCCTGAAAGAGAAGTTTATTGTCAACATATCTTAGCTTCAATATTCTCAGAGGCAGGTAACTACCAAAAAGCAGAAGAAATACTCAAAACCAGTATGTCCCAAGTTCAAAAGAACACGCATACTGAGGTTATTCTAATAAGATCTTTAGGAGTAAATGCACATCGGAAAAAAGATTACCAATCAGCCGTACATTTCCAAAAGTTAATTATAGAAAAATATGAAATTAAAGATACCATTGTTTATAGCAAGGCTAAGTATAGTCTAGCAAGAGCATTATTTGCACTCGATCAATTTGACGAAGCACAGCAATGGCTGTTTGAAGCGTTAAAGGAAGCGACATATCACAAAAATCGTGAATACATCCTACGTTGTAAAATTCTTGAATCCTTATATATCTTAGAAAACAAAGCTAAATTAAATCAGATTACAAATGAATTAACAAAATTAAAACTACACTATGAGGTAGAAGAATTAAGTGAAGAGATTTCAGGCGTTTTCGAGAAAAAAGGATATACAGATATTGCCCTTAGTTTTTTAAAAATTGCCCTTCAGGCAAAACAAAAAAACCTATATTTAGGAGTTGATCAATCTTGAAAAAATCAATATCAGCGTTTCTCATCATATTTTTCTTAGCCTCTTCCCCAAGTACATTACATGCTTATCAGGATGAAAATCCTATTACACCATTTGAAAAACCAGACTACGGACATTAAACCTTTAGTGATACATTAACGTTAAAAGAACCCTCACAACGGGTTCTTTTAACTTTATCGCATATCTCTCCCATCACGGTATCGGCTCCTGCTTCTCAGAAAACACATATAAAAACGGAAGAAAAAGCGTCAAAAACACAAACAACCCAATAACGACTAAAAAATACTCCATAAATGACGGCCCCCAAAAGATTTGAATGATCGGCAGAAGCACAAACACAATGAGAGCCGACGGTATTCCGGCAGTTACAAAACTACTCTTTGTGATAAATTGCTTCTGCTTACACGCTGGGCATTTTCTTCTCGAAAACTGATACCGCATCGCTTCTCCATACGTAAATGAATGCTGACAAGATGCACATGTGGGCAGTTTCATTGTTCTCCTCCTCTCACCTATTTTTTTAGCTATTCTTCTATAATCGTTAATGTCAACATATCTACAATTGTCATTAACAGTAAGAAACCGAGGATTGTTAGTGAAATGATTAGTTGATCGACTTGATTAACAAGCATAATAACTACTGTGAAAAGTAGGAACAGCCAAATCACAAAAAAGATCTTCACTGAAATTTTATTGACATGACCGCAGTTATGGCACTTAATTCGATTAAAAACTTTTCTTAAAACACTTAGCCGTGACATCTCCTGACCACAAGAGACACAGTTTCGGTTCCTCATCATGTCCCTCCTCTTTTGTAACCTTGTATAAACCACTCTACGCTTCTTCCAAATGAAACAAAGCTACCTCAATTAGGGCATCCATCAAAAGAAACAGCAATGAAATGAGTGCAACGATTAATGGATCTCGAATGACTAACGCAAGCACAATAAAACCAATTGTCATTCCAATCCAGATGAAAAAGCTTAATCGATTTGCAATTTTATTCTTTCGCCCGCAATTCGGACATTTCACTGTATTAAACGTTCTACGTAAGGCATTCCAGCTCGACATCTCGTAGCCACAGATCGCACAGGTTCGATTTCTCATAACCTTCCTCCTGATCTAAACTGATTCCGATGCAGCTCATTCTACTTAAGCTTAACATATCCCCTGCCCCGTTTCAGTAAATCTTGGAAGTCAATGGATAATTTATCTACTCCACCTGCATACTAAAAAAGATGTGGCAATTGGGCTTCATTTGAGCTTAAATCTTGATTTACCTTATGAATAATTATCCTTGTATAGTAAATGGTTGAGCGTTTACATAGCAGTCTGACGAGGTTAGCTATTTGTTTGCCACAGATGTGCGATACTTCAGTCTTTAGCGCACAAAGACTAGGAGATAAGATAGAGACAAGGGTGATGAAAATGTTGTCCTCTAGACAAAAGAATATACTTGCAAAACTGTTGGAAAGCAATCAGTTTGTCACAATCGAATTTCTTGCTAAATGGCAAGATGTAAGCGCTCGAACGGTTCGCTATGACATGGATAAGATTGATGAGGCAATTCAACCATTCGGTGCGGCCATTCATCGTATGCCTGGCAAAGGCGTATTGCTTCGTGTAAGTGATACAAAGCGGCCGCTGCTCTTTGAACTTGCCGAACGTACAACGGATGCTTCTGATAAAGATTCACAGCTATTAATGATGGGGCTTTATATGACACTCAAGAGCTCGTTTACGATTCAAGAGTTGGCTGACGTCTTTTTCTTAAGTCGTTCTAGCATCCAGAAGTACATGCCGGAAGTGGAAGAATGGCTTGATTCATTTGACCTTCAAGTCGTAAAAGAAGCGTGGAAAGGGCTTCAAGTGATTGGGACTGAACGTAGCATCCGCTATGCGCTGTATCAAATGCTGGGCGAAAAACAAACCGATTTAGAGCGGGTTGAGCAATGGCTTGCGATTAAAGGCGCTGACAAAGAACTTGTCCAAAGTTGGTTGCGCTCGATTCAAGAAGTCCGTGGCGTTCAATACAGTGAAACATCCTTAGCCATTTTTTGTCTCTTTCTTTCTTGGTGGCAGCAACAGCTCAAAACCGAACATTATGTTTTTGTACCAAAAGACGATCGTCATAAGAGTCGTTTCCGTCTTGGAGCTATCGAAACGGCGATTGAAGAAAGGACGAAAGACAGTCGGACGCGCTTACATGAAAGTGCTTTCCTCGATGACTTATTTGATCAAGCTAAAGTCGTTTCCTACAGTAGAGAGGCCGCTAGTTCTGATCATTACGAACGAGAAATTGCGTTCTGTAGGCAGCTGCTCGCTCAAGTTTCGAGCGTATTGCAAACGGATCTTGAGTCCGATGAGAAGCTATTGCACGACTTGACGCATCATGTAAAAGCGGCGTTTAAACGAATGGCGCAAGGGATCGAAATTGATAACCCGTACACAGAGGAAATTAAAGTACGCTATCGTGCGATCTATGAAATGGTCTTTCAGATGACCAATGACATGGGCTATCGGTTAATTGCCGCGGAAACGGCCTACATTACGATGCATATTAGCGCAGCATTTGAACGCAGTCGCAATCGCACGTTTTTGCCTACGGTCATTGTCGTTTGTTCATCAGGCTTAGCTGCTTCGTCGATTTTAACAACGAAACTAGAGCAGATCGAACCAGGTTTCCATCTCATCAGCGTCGTGAATACAGCTGATTTAGAGCGAGTGCTTGAAGAAAGTGAGCCTGACTTTGTATTAACGACACAGGAGTTACCGTCCTCACTTGCACCAGCAGCAAAACGCTTTCGCGTCAGCCCGATTTTGAGCGACGACGACAAACGGTTGATCCAACACGAAGCGCATAAAATTATAAACCGCAAACAGCTGGCGCGCTTCAATGAATTGTATGAGAAAGCAACGCTGATTGAACCAACTTTATTTGACGAAAAGGTTCACCGGGCATCAACGAGTGATTGGAGAGAAGCGATTACTTTAGCTGCATCTCCACTGCTTGAAGCAGGCTATATCGGTCGGCGTTACATTCAGGAAATGATCATGTCCGTTGAACGTAACGGAACGTATATGGTCTTTCTGCCGCGAATGGCTTTCGTTCATGCCGGACCAGAAAACGTTCACAAAGAAGGCATTAGCATGACCGTACTGGAGCAGGAAATCGACTTCGGTGACTTAAATCCTGAGCGTGTCGATATTGTCATCGTGCTCGCCATGCAAGAAGCGCATAACCAAGATTTTTTACAGCTGTTTCACTATCTAGAAGATCATTCATCCAGAGAACAACTCTTGGCAAAATGGAGTGGGAGAAAGGACGCGACATCATGACAGCATGGATAAAGAAAGAACATGTTGCGCTTGGCGTACAAGCAAACAACTGGGAGGAAGCGATTCAAGCTTCAGGTGCATTACTGCTAAAAACAGGAGCGGTCACGACGGATTACGTCCAGCAAATGATCGACTCAGTTAAGGAAAACGGTCCCTACATCGTTATCGGACCTGGAATTGCGATGGCACATGCTCGCCCTAGCGAAGCGGTAAAAGAAGATGCGATTTCACTCGCTGTTCTAGAGCAAGCTGTTTCATTCGGAAGCGAACAAAATGATCCCGTCGATCTCATTTTTTCCTTCTCGGCAACGGGCGCAGACTCTCATTTAAAAATGATAGAGCGCTTGTCGCATGTCTTAATTGACGAAGAAAAAGTCAATCAGCTTCGTCAGGCAACATCGATAGAAACGATTACAAACTTAAACTAATTAAAGGGAGCGATTTAAGATGGCAAAATTAAAAATTATGACAGTATGTGGTTTCGGATTAGGTTCTTCAATGGTGTTAAAAATGAATCTAGACGGCGCCTTAAAAGAATTAGGTATTGAAGCGGACGTCTTTACAGGTGATGTCGGTTCAGCACAGAGCACACCAGCTGATTACATTTTCACAAGTAAAGAGTTAGGTGAAAAACTAAGTAGTTCCGTCAGCACGCCGGTTGTTATTATTAACAGCTTTGTGAACAAAGCGGAAATCAAAGAAAAAGCACAAGAGGAAATCCAGGCTTAATTCGCCTGGATTCCATTTAAAAAGGGGGTTATTTCATGCAAGAAGTGATGAATTTTTTCATTGAGATCATTCGAGAACCCGCCATTTTTCTAGGGTTAATTGCACTAACGGGTTTATTGCTACTGAAAAAAGACTTTTCTTCCATTGTTTCAGGAACAGCGAAAACCGTTATCGGTGTCGTGATCTTAACACAGGGTACGAATATATTAATGAGTTCGATCGCACCACTAACCGAAGGCTTTAATGTCATGTACGACATCGACAATCCCGAGGTCGCGCCTGCACTAGGTGCGGACACAATCTTAAGCCAGTACGGCACGCAGATTGGGATTGCGATGCTCGCAGCTTTCGTTATCAACTTACTTGTTGCTCGTTTCACACCAATTAAGCACGTTTTCTTAACGGGCCATATGTTATTCTGGTTCCCGTTCATCTTCGTTGCTGTCGGTGTTGAAAATGCTTTGAGCAACACACAGCTCATTTTATTCGCGTCCATTATGACTGCACTATATATCATTATTGCACCTGCCCTCTTACGTCCATTCGTCCGTAAAGTAACCGGTTCAGATGACTTTATTATTGGTCACCCAACTACGATCCTTTCCCTAATTGCTGGCTGGGTCGGGATGTTATTCGGTACAAAAGGAAAATCATCGGAGGACATTAAGTTTCCTAAATCAACTGAGTTCCTCCGTGAAATCAGCATTACATCTTCCATTACGATGTTCCTTGTTTACATCGTCGTCAGCATGATTATTGGTTTTGAAACCGCTTCTGTTGCATTCGGCGCAGATCAGAACATCGTTATTTACAGCGTTATGCAAGGGATTCTTTTCGGAGCTGGTTTAACAGTTCTGTTACTTGGTGTACGTATGATGCTTGCTGAAATTATTCCAGCATTCCAAGGAATTTCACAAAAATGGATTCCAAATGCCGTTCCAGCACTTGATGCGCCTATTCTTTTCCCGTTCGCACCAAATGCGGTTCTAATTGGTTTCATCGTTTCAATGGTGACATCCGTCGCAACGATCTTCCTAACAGGAAGCCTCGGCGTGTTCAGCTTCGTCATTGTACCACTGACAATTACTTGTTTCTTTGAAATCGGGACTGCGGCCATTATTGGTAACGGAACAGGTGGCTTAAAAGGAGCGATAGCCGGATCAGCCGTAGCTGGTGTGGTGATGATCTTCCTAGTTGGAATTTCCGTCCCTATCTTAAGTGGAACAGCTGCCGATTGGATTGTTATCTTCGGCGGAAACGACTTCTCGCTGTGGGCATTCCTTGGTGATTTAGTCGCAAAGATCTTCCCAGGAGGTTAAGTATATGTCTTATATGAACGATTACTTTAATTCGATTCACACGATTTTAACCGGCATCATGAACGAGCAGGAAGAAAAGCTCGATCAAGCCGCAACAGTGATGGAGGCAGCCGTTGAATCTGGCTGCTCCCTCTACCTCTTCGGCGCTTCCCATGCGGGTATTGTCGCTGAAGACGCTTTCTACCGTGCAGGTGGACTCGCTCTTTACAATCCCATTTTCAGCCCGTCACTCATGCTAAATGTTGAGCCAATCACGCTTACGTCCAAGCTTGAACGCCTGGAAGGCTTCGGCAAGCTTATGCTTGACTCAAAGCCAACAAAAGCCGGCGATGTCCTGTTCATTCACTCTGTTTCTGGTCGAAATCCCGTTGCGATTGACCTCGCGATTGCTGCTCAAGCAAAAGGCATGAAGGTCATTTCTTTAACGAATCTCGAGTATTCAAAAGGCGTTACTTCCCGCCACTCTTCAGGGAAACGACTGTTTGAAGTCAGCGACATTATTATCGACAATCTCGGTGAGCCTGGCGACGCTGCTGTAAAAATTAGCTCGCTCTCGCAAAAAGTCGCTCCGACCTCGACAATAGCCGGTAGCTTCATCATTCACTCCATTACGCTTAAGCTGATTGAAAAGCTTGAAGAAAAAGGCAAAGACGTTCCTGTCTTCCGCAGCGCCAATCTCGACGGTGGCGACGCTTATAATGAAGAGATGATGAAGAACTACAAAGGACAGATTCACTATATGTAAGGAAATAAAGAAAACCAGCCTATGCGCTGGTTTTTTTACGTTCTTTTCATTATGAATTTGCTACTTATATAAAGAAAGACTCCAACTAAAACATAGATCCACCACTCAATCATAATTACAGGACCAAAAGATGGCATAAATGCCATCACAAGAACTACAGGGGAAAACAAAAGTGCGCCAAACAAACCAGCTTTTACGAACATTTTTTTCTCACTCATTTTTTGATCTTCTGTGAATAAGGATCCACGAATAAGAGAAAAGATCATTTTTACAGCAAACGGGATAGTTATAGCCATTAAAAAAGCAACTAATAAGGTATTACCAACCTCTAAAGCTTCTTTTCCTTCTGTAAAAAATGGCAGAATAAAATTAACAAGCCCTTTAATGATTACTAAATAGGCTAGCATATTGGTAAAGATTGACCCAATAAAAACGACCCTACTCTTTTTGTTCTCAGAAGGTAATTGTGCAATCAGTTCGTCTGCATACTCTTTCGGGTTTTCCCCAAACAAATGATGCGCCGATCTCCCCTCACTTTGTGCGTCTAGTAAATGGTCTAAAATATCCATCAATAACTCTTCAGCATCATGCTCGGACACTCGTAAATCAGTCCGAAAATACATTAAGAAATCCTCATATAACTGCTTATTAACATCCGTTAATGACTCACGTTTCGTATTGTTCTGTTGAATTAACTGTTCCGTATGTATCATGTCATTTCCCTTCTCCCTAGAAGTTCGTTTACTGGAAAAACGATTTCATTCCACTGATTAATGATTGTCTCCAGTTCGACCTCTCCTTCTTCTGTCAGGTAATAATATTTTCTTTTGGGCCCAGACGGTGACTCTTTTAATTCACTATAAATGAAGTTTTTTTTCTGAAGTCTCAACAACACAGGGTAAATTGTGCCATCACTTATTTCTGGGAGCCCCACTTGTTGAAGTCTCAATGCAAGCTCATACCCATAAACGGCTTCCTCTTTAATAATCGTCATGATGCATGCATCTAATATTCCTTTAAGGATTTGAGTCCTCGACATTCTCACACCTACTAACTACTTGGTAAAACCAATTAGTGAATTAAAAATCAACTACTCGGCATTACCAAGTAGTTGATTTGATTTTAAATGAAGTTGTTTTAAAAAGCAAGAGAATTTAAAAAACATCTTTGAATGAATTCATTTATACTTCTCAAGCACTTTCTCATGCAAAAGAACATAATGGTCATCTTCGTAAGGAAGCTCACCTTCTGTATACTGGATATCTGACAATAGGTGCTGCCCTTGATAGTGACCTACGATTTCATACAGCTTCTCAGAAGTAAGATCAATTGAAAAGGCATCCGCGGTTTCTACATCTGCGATTAACCGCAAAAACAGAATGTATTGCTCGCCTTCTTCAATTGGAACATAACCTCCAAGAGAATAGATCGTCCGTCCGGCTAAATTTGTGTCAGTTGCAAAAGGCTCAACAATCGCAAATGATTCCTCAGCGTTGCCTTTATACACGTCAACCAAATCGATATCACTCACCGTATACCAGCTCAAAGGACCGCCACCATGGTCATAGTCAATAAATTGCCTTTCTACTCCACTCTTCGTTCCCTTCACAATTAAATCTGCCCGTTCTTCCATCTCTTCAAATCCATAGAGGTGATAGTCTGCCTCTGTTGCAACAACAGCTGGGTTGAGCCATGAATAGAGAACCATTCCTCCAATTACCAAACAACCAGCACTAATACATGTAAAAGCAGCTGTTCGTTTTCGCATGGTTAATTGGTGTTTTCTTCCGGTTGATCACTGTACCATTCATAAGCAATGTAGCCAAACAAAAATCCTGCGCCAGCTCCGTATCCCATAATAGAAAACATCTGAATATCAAAAAATAAGCTAATGATAATTGAAACAAATACACCAGCGAGCATACCCAATGGAATTAAGCTGTCTAACAACGTCTGTGCACTTGTTGTTTCCTTCTTACCTAACGTGCCCCGCTTATACTTATGTTCCAATCGTTTTATGACAAATACAACAATACTAGCAGTTACTAAGAGAGGAAAGACAGCGCGCCCAATATCCAAAATCGTTTCCATGTCATCAGTCTCCAATCTTCTTACTATTCCTTACATTCTAACATAATCTTGTTCAAGGGAAAGATACACGTCACAATCTCATTGTTTTTCCCTTTCCGGCTATGTTAGGGTTAGAGAAACCTTCAAAAAAGGCAGGTGTTCGACATGGACGCACTTCAGCTCGGTCTCTCCATTCTTTTTGCCCTCTTCTTTATTGCGCTTGCTTTCCAACTCATCCGCTTGATCTCTGACAAATACTTCGGTGATGTTTATCAACGACTTTGGTCAAAAGTAACCACCGCTATTCGTAAAAGAGACTAACGTCAGCTCACTCTTTTTCTTTATAATCCATTGATTTAACAGAGATAATCGTCACAAACGCTGTTAAACAAATAATGGCGGTCGATACGACAATTGCAATTGGTAGCGTCATTTTCATTTCACTCCTTTAACAGTCATTTCCATTAATTTTACTGTACTTATATAGACTAAAAACCTGACTCCAGTCATTATTTGTAAATAATCCAAATGACTGAGGTCAGGTTTTTGTTAATTATCCTATCGGAACGAAATTGCCCATTGTGCATTTTTGCCCATTGTGCAATAATTATTTTTGGATTAGGATTGAGAATCCTAAGGAGAGAGGTGAACATACTTGACTGATGATCGTCTAAGAGAACAGAAGAAACTCCAAACAAAACAAACCTTAGCAGAATCTGCCTTTTATCTAGCCAAAGATAAAGGTGTAGAAGGCTTTATTGTGGAGGACGTAGTTAAAAAAGCTGGATTTTCCCGCAGAACATTCGCAAATTATTTCTCCTGTAAGGAAGAAGCTATTGCGAGTGCTTTTTATATCGGCGACTCACCGTTAGACTTTCGAGTAACGATTGAAACGGAAAAAATAAATCCAGTCGATGCCATTCATTTGTTTATAAAACATAGCTTTTCATTAGAAAAATTAAATCGTTTATATGACCTCATGTATATGTCAAAAGAAAACCCGACGTTGCGCCTTTATGTGAACGGAACGCTACATGAGGTGCAGACTTTTGCTAAAGAGGGATTAAATGAAGCCTATGGAGCAACCTATTCTAAGCTATATTTTCATATGTTGCTTGGAGCTGTTTTTGGCGCTTTACTTCCTTTATTTGAAGAGGAAATGGTTATCGAGCTTCCACTTGCAGAGCTAAAAACAAAAAAAGATCATCCTTTTTTTGATTATGTTGATCAAATTTTTGAGCAGTTACGTAAAGGTTTTTAATTTAAGAAGATAGAGAAAAGGAGATTTTCATGTCGACATTATTTTATCGGATCGGGAAAGCCGCGTACGCTAAACCTTGGTTATTCATAGCCAGTTGGGTCGTTATCCTCGGTGTTGTGATTTCCGTATTAGCTACAGCCGGAGTCAATATTAGTTCAGAAACAAGAATTGACGGAACAGAATCTCAAGACATTCTTGACCAATTAGCTGACGATTTCCCAGTGGCATCAGGGGGACAAGGAAGTTTTATTTTTCATACAGATGAAGAGACAACCGTTGATGCTCCAGAGCATATTGAGCCGTTAATAACGGCCATCCAGTCGATTTACGAACTTGATTTCATTGTTAATCCGATGGATATGCTTGACCAAGGACAAAGCAGTCTTGGGCAGGAAGAGATGGCTCAACTTATGCAGCTTATGCCAGAGAGCGACACCACTCATCGGCCCCTAATCGTTCAAGATTTTCCTGTACCAGGTGTCATGATTTCTGAGGATGGGCAAACAGCACTCTTTCAGTTTCAAATGACAGAACAAGTTGAAAATTTATCCGATGATGAACTAGACCAATTAGTAGCTTACGCTGAACTAGCAGAAGAAAACACAGACCTGCACGTTCTCCCTTCTGGTACATTAATCCCTGTCGATATACCTATTGGCGGTACACATGAAATCATCGGACTTGTTATTGCAGCAATTGTTTTAGTAGTTACCCTTGGTTCATTAATTGCTGCTGGGTTCCCTTTAATTGTCGCTCTCGTTGGCGTCGGTGTAGGTGTTGGCGGAACATTTGCCTTATCGAGTCTATTTGAAATTAATAGTTTGACCCCCGTTCTAGCGTTAATGGTTGGATTAGCAGTCGGGATTGACTACGCTCTATTTATTGTGAACCGACAAAGAAAACTAATTTTAACTGAAAATCTACCCGCAAAAGAAGCTGCAGCTAGAGCTGTTGGAACGGCAGGTAGCGCCGTCTTTTTTGCTGGTTTAACCGTCATCATTGCGTTGTGTGGGCTACTTGTGATTGGCATCTCATTCTTAAGCAGTATGGCACTTGTTGCTTCAATGACCGTATTTTTAGATGTGCTCGTTGCCCTAACATTATTACCAGCTCTGCTTGGTTTAGCTGGGGAACGCATTGTGACGAAAAAAGCGAGACAGCGGTATGCTAAGAAAGACCATAATCAACCGTCCTTTGCCGATCACTGGATTAAAGGGTTACTTAAAGGAAAGTGGCTTGTCGTTGCGCTTGTCATTCTCATTTTAGGTACATTAGCTGTTCCTGTTGCACAAATGGATTTAGGGATGCCTTCTGGCGCTAGCTCTAACCTCGACACCGTTGAGCGCCAAAGCTACGACCTTATTACTGAAGGATTTGGTGAAGGGTACAACGGAACTCTTGCGATGGTTGCTGAAGATCAGGGCGGTTCAGCTATTGAAATTGAAGACTACCTTCAATTAATGACTAATCTTGCTAATTTAGATAATGTCGTCGAAGTATCACCTGGCGGACTGAATGAAGCCGGTACAGTTGGCATTATTAGCATCACACCATTACATGGTCCGACTGACGCAGAAACAAAAGCGTTAGTTGAGCACTTAAGATCCACGGATTCAATAACGGAAGGAACCAACCTTGATATAGGAATTACAGGTTTAACTGCGATTAATATTGATGTCTCTGAAAACCTGTCTGAAGTCTTTCCTATTTATATTGGAATCATTGTCGTTCTCTCCTTAATTATCTTGCTTGTCGTTTTCCGCTCGCTCATTATTCCTATTAAAGCGACGGCAGGCTTTCTGTTAAGTATCCTAGCCACTTTTGGAATTACAACGGCTGTGTTTCAGTGGGGGTGGTTTGGTTCACTGTTTGGGATTGACACAGGAGGCCCATTGCTAAGTTTTATTCCTATCATGGTAACGGGAATTTTATATGGTTTAGCGATGGATTATCAAGTGTTTCTTGTTTCATCAATGCGAGAAGCCTACGTACACGGTGATAAAAAAGATGCTGCTATTAAAAATGGGTATTCCTCAGCTAGTCGAGTCGTTGTAGCCGCCGCTTTGATCATGGTATCCGTATTCTCAGGGTTTATTTTCACTGATGATATTATGATCAAACAGGTTGGATTTGCTCTGGCTATCGGAATCTTAATTGATGCGTTTCTTATACGGATGGTATTTGTCCCTGCCGTCATGTCGATGTTTGGTGATAAGATATGGTATTTACCTAAATGGCTTGATAAGATCCTACCGAATTTAGATATTGAAGGGGAAAAGCTAACCGCTTCTCTTGCCAAAGAAGAAAAACAACAGAAGCAATAAAATGAAAAAGAAGCTCTTCGAATTTGAAGAGCTTTTTTTGACCTCTTGAAAAGCTACTTACAACACATTCACAACTGCTTCACCATCCGATCAAGCGAAAACGAGCCTTTTTTTATCTTTCCTGCTACTTGATAACCAACTCGTTCATACAGCTGTCGTGCTTTGGGATTGTCTTCGCGAACCGTTAATGAGATTTTTGTACATGACTGCTCTTTTGCTAGCTCTTCAGCTTTTGCTAACAGAAGCTTTCCGATTCCAAGCCCTCTGCTCTCAGGTAGCATCGCAATTGAGCCAATATGGAATTCATCTTTTTTGCCTTCTTCCATCGTCATAATCCCATATATCGAGCGGATGTTTTTGACCGCATAAACGATCATCTCCATTCGTCTAATTGATAATATTTGTTTTGCGGTTGGTAACCCTAATGAATCCAAGACTGGCGTTGGATAACAGGTTAGAATGCCAAGCGTCTTCTTCCCTTGCTTCGCTTCGTAAGCAAACTCATGACTGAAGCGATTGTTTTTCTGCTGCCAGAGCGCCCCCATTGTTTCCTCAATAACCGTTTGATTCGTTGAACCGACGATCGTATGCGCCATTGTTCCAAGCGCCATTGCGTTTAGTTGACCTCCAATAATGGAGGAAGGTGATGCTTTTATAATTTGAATTGAACCGGACACTTCTACCACCTCTAACCATCATTTTACTTATATCGTATCAGTATGCACGTTTATCAACAAAAAAAGCCCATCGCTTTTCCGATGAGCTACTGATTTTGCTTAATTCAATTGATTTACCGCGCGTCTTACCGCTTCACTAACATCTTGTTGATGCTCAGACGTTTGCAGCAATGACGCATCATTCGGATTCGTTAAATAACCAACCTCAATTAATACGGCGGGCATTGTTGTATCACGAAGCACTTGAAAATTAGATTGATAGATTCCACGGGAATTGCCATTGCTAAGTTGGCTAATTTCACTCTCAACAGCTCTCGCCGCCGTGCTTGATTGATAGTAATGTGTTTCAAAGCCTCGAACGCTTGATTGCGAGAAGCTATTGGCGTGAATGCTAATAAACAAATCAGCTTGCGCTTGATTGGCTTGGTTGACTCGACTTGCCAACGAAACAAATTCGTCGCCTTGTCGCGTTTCAACTACATCAATGCCGTCTGCTTCCAGCGTTTGCTTCAGTTGATCATTGTATGCTTTGGCCACATGTTTTTCTTTCAGACCATTGGCTACCGCGCCAGGATCATATCCACCATGTCCAGCATCAAGAACAACGGTCATTCCTTGCTCGGTGACTGGCTCAGCATTGACCGGAGCTGCCGTAGCTGACTGTAAGAAATCTGCATATACATATCCGACAGAACCGTTATACGTAATCTGCGCCCAGCCGTCGTTCCGTTCAATAAATTCAATCGGTGTCCCACTACTAAGTTGACCGCGAATAGCCGCTGAAGATTGAGGTCCCGAGCGAACGTTTAAGCCATTAGGAGAAGCAACAATACCTGATCTAGCTATTGAATTCACACCTTGTTCAGCTGTTGAAGAAGTCGTTCCACTAATATAAGACTTGCTTACATAACCAAACTGCCCAGCATAGGTAATTTTTAGCCATTCTGATGAAGTGGTAAAGTATTCAATCCGCTCACCTGGTTCTAACTTACCAAGAATAGCGCCTTGATCCGACGGACTATCTCGTACATTTAACGGTGCGTTACTCTCAACAACCCCTGAATGTGTCGACGCATCAACAGGACTTCCGCCTAGAAAAAGAATGAACAGCATGAATGATGTAGCGAAGAATAATTTCAAAAAACGGTACATTCTTTCCCTCCTTTAAACACTCTTTGTTCATTTGCCATATTATTATATTTTTAAACTCTATCTTTCTAACAATCTGACAAATTGTTTTACAAAGCATAGCAAAGAAGCGCTAGAATTGATATAGGCTTTTTGAAGGGGAGCGGTTTCAACTAGATTTGTTCCAACTGAGTGTCAAATTTCTCTTAAATCTAGCAGATTTCCACATATTCCTATTGTTCAACTCAATTCAAAAAGAGGTCAGCCTGAACGATTTATTTATATAGACGTTCCTCTACGTTCTACATTAAGATGCAAACCACATAAAAATGGCATAGCTCTCACATAGCTATGCCACTCATACTACTTTAGTTAATTTCAGTTAAGGTTAATCGTCTTTTCGTTTTTCATCTTAATTAGCGAAGGAACAGATCCTACTGCACATTCCGCTTTGGCTATTTAATGCGATGTCCCTGTCATCTACTGCAAGATATAGATGGCACTTGTTTAAGGGCTCGTCGCGCCACCAACTCTTCCCCTCAATTGCCACAGAAACATCGCTACTCGTTAAATTGTACTGTTTTAGGAATAATGTAAAGCAGTAAAACCGAAACGAGCACGGCCGCCACAGCTGATAATATCCAAGGTAGCACATTTACTTTTTCTTCCACCGGCACTACATGACGTGCCAATACTTTCTCCTCTGCGAACAATCCGGCACTAGAAGCTACATTTCCCTCGTGGTTTGCTTCAGCACTACTCGCAAATAAGGTATCTTGAAGCTCTGTGTATGTTTCTTCTAATGGCTGCGTAAATGTGAGAATTTTTTGTTCTTCAGGCACTCTAATTTCCCGCTGTTCCGCTCCTGGTTTGTATTGACGGAGCTCTAACAGCACTTCCCGCTCTTTGTAAACACCAGGTTCCACTCGTTCTTCCTCGGCATAGCTTGGCATTCCCGAGAACAGGAGCAGCGCGACACATGCTCCGATCCCGGTAACCAAGGTCTTACACTTCATAAACGTCATCCTCTTCTTTTTTTCGATTCATGGCCAGATGACGAATGATTGGTACTGCAATCGTTGTCGCTGCAATGAGAGCCAACGGAAGCAGACCTGCAAGAAACGCATTTTGCGAGCTTGCTTGAATGGAAATATAGAGCTCCGCAATAGGGTTATTCGTGCGGAAGTTCGGCATCGCCATAGCAAGAAGCGGGCTTGTAAAGAATAGGACGAACGCGACGCTAAGTAGCCATCCAACCCACGGACCAGCCATGAAGGCAACGCGGATAAGGCCAGCTGTTGCCATAATCAAGAGAACCGTAATAATCGTCCATTGAATCGACTGACTTTCACTCATCGTGTAAATCGATAATCCATAAATGCTAATAACTAGGCCGACAATGATCGATAAAATGCTAAACAATGAGAGATTGACCAAGATTGGCACCGAGCTATAATTGTGGGTCAAAAATCCAATCAACAAGCTTGATAAAAGCACAATGACAAGCACAACGATTGGTGGTGTGAGCCTCTCAACTGGCCCCGTTCCTTGCTCTCCACTTACACCAACTGGGTTGGAGAGATGGTTATAGACATAATCATTGTGAAGTCCATCTGTCAGAGCATTGGCTAAAATGGTATGAATGTCCTCGTAAACAAGTTCCGTTGTTTCAACGTTGTCCGACCATCTCGAGTTCAAATCATCCGATTTGGCTTGAACTTCCGTTACATTGCTGTGGAGGTCTTCTGTTTGGGCAATAATATCATCTTGACGGTTGCTAAGAGATTCAACTGCCACTCCCAATTGTTGAACTTCTCCTAAAGACGTTTGTTGATTGGAAACAACCATTTGCCCATTTAAACCATCGACAGGCGCCGGGTCTACATTAACGTCTCCAAAGCTTTCAGATAAGTTCGCACCAATAGCGTTACCCGTTTCCACAATTGCCACTACTTCTTCAAAAATGGCTTGTTGTTCCTGAGTAATGTCTTGCTCCAACTCGTTCAGCACATTATTTGCTTCCACAACAAATTGATTAAACTCTACTTCCGCTTCCTCTACAGATTGTTGGGCTTCATCTAGCTGCGTTTGGTTGTCCATAAACGAATTGACTGATTGTCGTGCCCTCTCAATGGTAGCTTGAACCTCGCGAACACGATTGTCATTTTCAACAATTTCGTTAATCCGGTCTTGATTTAAATTGCCTTGCTGACTATACGTCCAATCCAATACGGCCAATTCACCATAATAGGACAATAGTTCTTGTACATTCCTTGACTGAATTGGGCTTTCAATCACGGACGGCGATGCATTAATTCGGTTGAAAACGGCTTGTTCTTGCCTTTCAACTTCCTCAATCACTGGATTAATCACTTGCTCTTCCAGTTGCTCAACATACTCTTCCAAAAGTGATGCATAGTCCTCAAGTTTTTCCACATAGTCGAGAAACGCCTCAGTCTCTTCTCTATGATCGTCAATTCTCCACTGAGCAACTTCTAACGTCGATTCCATGCTTCCCAACAGTTCCATTGCTCTTGTCCATACACCTTGTAGTTCATCCTGAGGAAAATTGACAAACACTGCGCGGTACGGTGTAAAGGAGAGCGCTTCATTTAGATCTTCTTGCTCTTGCCCATCTTCAGTGGTTTCCTGTTCAGGCTCTTCTTCTACGCTACCGTTAGTCTCTTCCTCAGCAGGAGGATCTATTGGCGGTGTAGGGGTTTCCTCATCCCCGTTTCCATTATCAGCACCATCTTCTGGTTCGGATGGAGATGGTCCGTCATCATCATTGCCATCTCCTGGTTCAGGTGAAGGTGGAGGATCGTCCCCATCTCCCGGTTCAGGCTCATTATCCTCTCCATTTTCCGGGTTTGGCTCCGGATCAGGATCTGGATCTGGTTCAATGTCGCCAGGGTTCAATCGACCGACTAGCTTTCCTATTTCAATAATTGTTTCTTCTACTTCGTTTAAAAGATCTTCATCGATCGGCTCAAGCGCTTCTTCTGGCTGTTCGGGACGAGGTGGGCTTTCCTCTGGAAGCTCGTCCGTTGATAAGTTGTAACGCACATTTAACGTTTGACGGAACTGCGCTACTGCCAATTCTTCTTGCGTTGCATCTGCATACTGTTCGATCAGTTCAAACTGTGCATTTGGGATGCGATTAACGGCTTCATCTTGGGCAGTATACACTTGGTTAATGTCGCTATTAAATCGATTCACTTCGTCTTTATATGCATAAGAACCAATGGTCCAGTTATTGAGCAACGAAGTGACTCTTTCACCATCATTGGACAATTGCGGCGCAAACACACTCTGACTTTCTTGAACATTTCCACTTCCTGCTTGTAAAGCTTGTTGGAAATCATTCACTGCTTGATTAACAAGCTCGCCATTCTGAGCGTTCGCTTGTTCCATCATCTCTGTTTGCTCATTGTGATAATTCATATAAAGATCCATTGCATCGGTCAGTTCATTAAACCCCTCTTGCGCTTCTTCTAAACTCGCACGAGAGCTTTCCGATAAATCGGTTGTATCCGAAGTAGCAGCAAAAAACTGATCAAGACGGCTTCGCTGCGCCTCAATGTCTTCAGCCAATTCTTGTGAACTTGGCGAGTAAAATGTATACATTTCATTTAAGAAGTCGACTTCTTTTTGCAGCACGTCATTAAAGTTACCTCTGACTCGGTCAACTTCCTCTGATACATAGCGCCAATATTGCGAGCTAATTTGCTGGTTCATTTTTAATTGAGCACTCTCTAACTCTTTTTGCACGCGTTCTTGGTTTTCTGCATTTAAATTATTATACATTTCATAGTTTACACTCGCCTGATTTGGCAGTGAATCTTGAAAAGACATAATGTTCTCAGAAAAAGAGGAATCAATATAGACGATCGCGTCATATTCCTGGTTCGCTAATCCCGCTTGAGCCGAAGCCCTGCCGGCCACTACCCATTCATAATCTGAATCACCTTGCAACGTTGACACAATGTCATTACCTAAAATCAGCGGTTCATTCTCCTCATACTGGTATCCTCTGTCCTCATTAACAACAACCACCTTGCCGGAAGTTGTTAATTCTTCTCTCATCGGTTCTTGTCCTATGTACTGAAAGAAGGCAAAAGGTATGGCGATAATGATTGCTACAAGCAATAACAGCTTGATTATATGTTTTTTCTGCACGTAAACCACCTCGCTAGAAATTCATTGGTTATGGGGCTTCTGGTATTTTAATTTTCGTCTCAATTCCATTGACGACATAGTAACCAAAACCTGGGGCGATCTCTTCTTCATTTCGTGTAAATGAGAGATTAACTAGGGTTTGGTCTGATTTTTTCATGGCGATAATATAGTGGCGCACCAATTTTAATTCTGCAGTAAGTGGGTCAAAGCCTTTGGTAAATTCTGCAGAGTTGCCACATACAATCATACGAAAGCCTAGATGGCTAGTGTTTTTGATTAATTTCGCTAGTTTATCTTGTATCGGCGCATCAATTGTTTGTTGGAAACGCATGAGGCTATCGATTAATAACACCACTGGCGGAAAAGCGGTAACCGTTCCTCCTGTGTTTAACGCATCCATGTAAGCTTGTTCCCGAACAGCCATTTTTTCTTCAGTCGCGGACACCCAGTCTTTAATCTGTTCTTTTTGGTCTATATAGGAAATAAGCTTTTGTCCAACAAAAGAAGACAGCTTACGGTCGGCGCCGTCAACTATTCCAATGTCCTCCACTTCCTGTTGCAAATAGTAGTTTAATAGAACCTTGGCAACGTTCGTCTTTCCTTTTCTTGGCTGGCCTACAACTAATAAATGAGGCTCTGATTTTGTTCGCAAGAATACGGGCTTGACTGTATCTTCATCAAGAGCAAAAGGAATGCCGTCGCCTGGATCGCCAACACGCTTCTCGAAAGAAGCCAAGGATAGTTGTGTAGGCAGCATCGCAATGTTTTCCGGTAGCTTAGCATCTTGGTAACGCCGTCCTAATTCAGCGATCGTTTTTCTTATTGTTTCATTCAATTGCTGATCATTTTCACCAGCTTCTGGCAAATACACTTGTGCAAAATAATGGCTGTCTTTTGCTACAATGGCGCGACCAGGTATTGATTCGATTTCGTACTTGCTGCGCCCGAGTAACGTGATGATATCATTTCGATCATTCATAAAATGGACAATCTTCGTCTTCATCGAGTTCATTAGTGGCTGACGCAGGGCATTTGCTCGTGTCGCTGTTAAGCTTACATAAATTCCCAAGGACTGCCCATCTCGAGCAAATTGAACAAATGTCGATTCCAGCTGCTCATATTCCTCTTTGATCAAATCAAAGTTGTCAATAAAGATAAATAGAACAGGCAAAGGCTCTGTTGCTGTTTGGTTATACATCGTCAAACTATTGACTTCTTGAAGAAGAAACCGTTCGCGGCGGTCGTCAATCTCTGCTTTCAGCAAGGCAATCCCTTTCTCAATTTTACGTTTCTCATCAATTTTAAAGTAATCGGCTGTATGCGGCAGCTGTCTAAACGGCAACAACGCCCCATTTCCAAAATCAAAAACGTAAAAGTGAAGCGCTTCAGGGCTAAATGACTTAGCAAATGAAAGCATCAATGCCATTAGCGTTGTCGATTTCCCGTAACCACCAGATCCAAATACAGCAATGTTCCCATCCTTAAGCCATTCATACTGAACATCAAATTGCCTTTGTGTTTCTGGCTCATCTGCAAGAGCAAGAGGAAACATGCCTTTCTCTGTATCAATTTGAACAGGAGGAAGCCATTCTTCAAGCGGTTCAAGCCATGGACTTGAGGCTTTTTGAATGCTTAAACGCTCCGTTGTTGTTTCTATTTCTTTTACAACAGCTTCCATTTCGGTGATGCTCTTTTCTTTTTTACTCGCAGGCGTTTGGACGTTGGACATCGGGATTAACCCGGCATCGGTAACCAAGGCAATATCTTCTTCGCCTTCATGGGTTTCCCTTAAATACGGCGCCCCGCTCCATGCAGATTGAAACAATTCATACTGCTCATTATTACCAACTTGCAAATAGGCGCGCCCTGTTACAGTTAAATTAGCCGCATCAGGGTTTTTAAGAATTTCTTTCGAATCTTGGGCATCTTGTACTTTTAATGCAACGCGGAAGCGAGCATTACTCCAAATTTGGTTGTCAATAATTCCACCTGGCTTTTGTGTCGCAAGAATAAGGTGGACACCTAGGCTCCGTCCGATCCGTGCGGCACTTACGAGTTCTTTAATAAATTCAGGTTCCTCGTTTTTTAATTCCGCGAATTCATCGGAAATGATAAAGAGATGAGGCATTGGTTCCATAACTTGTTTGTTTTTGTACAACTCCATATAGTCATCAATATGGTTGACCAAATTTTGGTCAAACAATCTCTGCCGTTTCCGTAATTCACTTTTGATTGAAGCCAACGCACGCATACTAAAATTCTTGCTGTCATTAATATTCGTAATCGTCCCCAGCAAATGAGGAATCGTTTTAAATGGCTGTGCCATTCCCCCACCTTTGTAGTCTATGAGAAGAAAAGCCACTTCATGGGGATGGTAGTGAACCGCTAACGATAAGATATACGTTTGTAAAAACTCACTTTTCCCCGAACCTGTTGTTCCTGCAAGCAACCCATGGGGCCCATGCGCCTTCTCATGGATGTTTAGCTCAAGAAGTTCATCCTTTGCTTTAAAACCGACAGGCACTGCGAGTGACTCTGCGCTGTTTGTCTTTTGCCATCGCTTTTCAATTGCAAGTTCCTCTGTCTGCTCGACTCCAAACATTTCAAGGAAAGACGCCATATCTGGGATAGAGCGGCTCATACCTCGTTGATGGTTCAATGATGCGAGCATGCGGGCATACCACTCATTGGTCGTTGCATCTTGGGAGTCAAAGGTAAAGCGTTTATGGTCCGCTTTCCGCTCGCGAATGACAATCTCGCCTTCTTTTTGATTGACGGCTTTAATAATCGTATGAACATACTCGGTTAAATTTTCTTGTGCATCCGTGAGAAAAATAACCGATATTCCTAAAAGCTTGTCCGGTCCCTCTAAATATTCCATGATTGCATGGTCACTTATCAAACCGCGATTGGCGACTAGGAAGATAAAGTGCGGCATGAAGCGCTTTGGTTTGTCTTGATTTTGTTCCAACTCCCGTTCCCGCACCATTTCATAAATGGATGTCAACAGTTGATCTCGTGTCCGTTCATTGTAAATAAATCCCTTTGCATACATATGAGGCAACTGAAAATGAGGAAGCCACTTCATCCATTCCCAGCTTGGATACTGATCTTCATCGAATACAGCAACAAACCGAAGATCATGATAACTTTGGAAAAAAGTAAGTTGACCAATCATTTGAGCGACTTCCCGTTGGATTGTCTTCAGTTGGCCGACATAGCCAATAGAACCACTCGCTAAGCTAAGACTAAGAGGCGCATCATGAATATAAGAATAATGCTCTTTTAAGTTTTCGCCTTCTTCTAGCAGCTCATCACGATCTCTATTCGCTAAATCGCCACCTGGATCGGCAATCTGAAAACTACTTGGAATAGACGACTTCCCCACACGGACATATAGATAATCATCGTCACCGACCGTTTTCTCCCAAATACGGCGATCTAAATTAGCTGCCATATACTTATTTTCTTCAAAAGATGGGAAATGATAGTCGAGCACATGCCGTTGTTTATCAGCCGATTCTTGAAGCTCAACCCGTTTCTCCTTCAAATAGCGTGTATAAACCCGTTGACGCTTCTCTTCTTTTTGTTTGCGGATTTTCCGCTCACGAAAATAATTGACGGTCGAAGTAATGAGCGTTACGGTGAACATCGTCACTGATATAATGATAAAGATCCCCCGTGGAATGAGCAAAGCAACGATTCCCATTACTAGAAGCATCGCAAGTGGAGGCAATACAATAAGCCAGAGGGCTCGATTGTTGTCTTCCAGCTCCTGACCTGGAATGGAGAAATTGACTTTTTCTTTTGGTTCTTCATAGATAATTCGCGGCGTACGACGATACTCCGGGTACTTCTTTTTACTTTCTGAAGTAGGAACTGCTATGGGCGCAAGTCGGGTTTCTAAAGGCTCGCTTGATTCAATTGTCAATAAATCGCTTTCCTTAATAACAAACACGGTTTTGCCAAGCAGGACGATGTCGCCATTGTTTAACTGTTTATCCTTTGTCAGGATTTCTCCGTTAACAAACACACGCGTATTCTTCTCTGGATAAACGAACCACTCGTCACCTTTTTTGATTAGTGCACATGAAGAAGCAAGACTCTCTTTCGGCAAAACGATATCAGCTGAATGTTCATGCGCAATGGAAAGGAACGTTTCTTTACCGATGTAATACACCGATTCGCTTATTGGTTCGCTTTCATACACGAATGTAAAAGGAACGTTATTATCTTTATATTCAAAGGTCTCGCCAGCAGCTAAAACATGCTCGCCTCCCCCTTCAATATCAAGCACACATTGCTTTTGCTCATGATCCATTTTAGCGCGAATTCTAGCTCGAAGAGGCGGAACGAGTAAGTCTACTTCCTCACTTGAGCCAAGCAAACGCTCTGTTTGGCTTAGTTCAAGCTGCTGCACATATAAATCATAAAATACCCATAATCGATCCATTGTTCCACCTCCTACATGCGCACCTATTCATCTGCGTTCTCTTCATCTTCATTTTGTTCTTCTTCATTTTGCTCAGCGTCATCGTTTTGTTCTGCGTCTTCGCTTTGTTCTGCATCTTCGGTTTGTTCTGCGTCATCGATACGCTCATTTTCTTCGTCCTCGTTTAACTCAGAATTCCCCTCATTGCCCTCTTCAGCACCATCATCATCCGCAGTTGCATCTGCTTCTTCCGCTTCCCGTTCTTCTTGCTCTTGCATAAAACGGTCAATGTCTGCTTGGATATCGTTCAGTAATTCCTCACGATCATCTCCAGACAAGCTCGTATTTTGACGAACGGCATCGCGCCACTTCAAATTCGCATACATCTCTAGTTCTCCGTCCTGCAATTGGCGCGCGATCTCGTTCGCTTCCTCGTAGTCACCGCGACCAACCGTGATCCAATAGTCAAAATACAACGCTTCTGTTTGAAGTGTCAATGTATTTTGTACATTCGCTGTTTGATCCATATTTAAATCTTCATTAGCGATATAAGATTGAGCCAACTGATACTGTACGACGCGAGGCATCTGGCTCGGATTATACGGTTCCAATCCAGTAATGACTTCACTGGGGTTACCATTGATATACGCTTCATTACTAGCAATAAAAGCATCGTGACGTGGATGAAGGAAGAAAAGCACATAGATCGTAAAAATAATCGTTGGTACAAGCAATCCAGCCACAGCAAAAAACACACTTTTTTGCAAGCGCCACTTTTTCTTTGGTACCATATGTACTTGTTTAGCTCGCTGTTCTTCTTCATGGATCCAAGCCTCGACACAACTCAAAAGCGCTTCCATTGTATCAGCCTCGAGCAATTTTTTTGCTCGTGCCGATAATTTCATCGTATCAGTAAAATTCATGTACTCTACAAAGCGATGCTCACCATCAAGCAATACAAGCAACGTTGTTTTAAGCTCTGCAAGCAGCTTCTCGTCATTCTTTTCATAAGGAGGCAGACTTTCTTTAATGCCATAATGGATAAAGTGGATGTCCAGCCCTTCTGTTATTAATAAGTTTTCCGGACAAACAAGTAAATGCAGTCTAGAACTAGAATGCTCCACAACCGCACGAATAAGTGAGTAGCCAATAACTTGTTTTGCATATTCGCTTTTGTTACGAAATTTACTAAAAGGCAACATGGTCTCTTGTGGTTGAACCGTTATAAGTAACTCATCTTCATCCTCCGCAATTGTACGCTTGAGGAGTGGATCTTGTTGCTTTAACAACTCCGATTCTAACGAATGAGATTGCTTTATTTCAGCCGTTTGAAATGTTAGTGTGTATGTATTTGTTTCAGTGTCCCTAAAAAAGGTTGCACCCGTTTGCTCTTCCAAATAAAATCGCTTTTTTTCCATAACATGTCCGATCCCTTCAACGAGTGCTATAAAATCTCTAAGCGGTCTCCATTTGTTACACCACGTTCTGCGAGTACTTGGCTACCGTAGACATGAGTTTCTTTGTTTTGAACACGAATCCAGCTCCCATCACGCTGAGGAACCTCAAGCTTTTCAATGCTCCAAATGAGATCAACGACTTTTTTTGCTGTATATTGATCAGATAGTCGTAAATCAAACCGTTTTTCTGAATATCGTTTCATGTCGACCGTTACAGTGATGTACATCAAATGCCACCCTTTCATAAGGAAGGACGCAATTGTAAGAAAATTGCGCCCAAAGTTGTTTCTATTCTTGACCAATTAACCGCGGATGTTTCCGGCAATTTGTTGATCTGTTTCTTCAAGCGTACGTCCGCTGTTGCGCAGCTGCTCAGATACTTCGCCAAGCAAATCGCCCATACGAACAAAGGATGGCTTTAATTCGTCATACTGTTGAACAAACGCCTCAGAAGCTTGACCTTCCCACATACCTTGAAGCTGATCTCTGAAACCATCTAATCTGCTCACGAGGTCATGTACCTCCCCACTTGAGCGATTGTAATCATCAGCTTTTTGATAAAGTTCTTCTGGTGTAACGCGAATCATTCCTGCCATATTAAACTCCTCCTTTACGTTTTATAGTATCATGGTAGCCAGTGAAGAATTTACTAGTCAACCATCAACTTACATTTTTTTAAAAAACAGTCATTTAGTAACGGTATTATTAATTTTCCCGCACTTCCAATAGTTCTTTCGAACCGTAATATTCGATTAAATTCGACAACATTAGAAAGATACTTTAACCGAATTTGACACTGATTTACAAAGCATCTTTTGCAAACAGGGTACTACTATTTCGCGTCACCTCCCCTTTCTGATAGATAAGGATATCATTTTATGTATTACTAATTATTTGTCTATTTGTGTATATCCTATTTACTACTATTGAAACCTCTTTTTTCGAAAAAAGTTTCTTATTTTTACCATCGCTTATTAAGACCAAGCTCTTACCTGTTTAGCAAGCGGATGGGAAAAAAAGCCGATCGCTAATTTTTAGGAACTTCTAAATAGGTAATCATAAACGGCTGCGTTTTCCCATGATCGATTACTTCTTCAAATTTCCAATGAAAGCGTATAAATTCGTCAACCACCGTTTGCAGCCGTTCCTGTCCTTTTAACGCCGCCGACTCCAACTCTTCAATTGACGCCAATATGATTTCCCCTTTGCTTGATTCAAGAATACCTTGGACCTCGTACTTTAAATGGCCAAGCAAGTCCATTTTCGTTTGCAACATTCCCACAACAAGATTACGTTTCTCGTCGTGTGTTTGCGCTTGTTCAAGCGTATATGTTCCACTAAAACCAAATGTATCCATCCATTCACACTCCCCTTATCCAGATAAATAAGCAAACATATCGGCCACATTGTGGTCGACATCAAACATCTCTTCAACTGATTCACGCATCGCCTTCGCTTTCTCTTCGGTCGACTCCCTATTTAGCTTGACTAGAAAAGCAACTCCTTCAAGTGGCGCGCCTACAAGCGGCAAAAACGATTCACGAAACTGCAAATTGGTGATGAGTCCGCTATAAGAAATAGGCAATAAATGCTGGTAACTGCGGTAGTTGCTCTCAATCAAGCTCATTTTTGAAGCCAATTGTTTCTTCTTCTGTTCGTAAAAGTCTATGTACTCATGCTCAACCATTGCCAAATAGCGTTCAAGCCGCTTATCTTGTTCATCAAGAATCCTCTGTACTGTTTCATACGCGTCTAACGTCTTGCTCAGATTAAGTTTAATCTCATCCCCACCAGCAGAACCCTCCAAATACAGATCGCCACCATGATAGGACTTTCCTTCGGCAATTTCATTCATGAGTGCCTCAAGCTTATGGTGCTCTTCCGCGGCTTGAGCAACGCCTTCAAACAATGTATTAATAGAGGCTAGTCGTTGCTCCGTCGAGAATTTAAACAATACCCCAGTAAAGAGAGCATCTTCTAATAACCGCATAAATGGTGTGCCTTCTCCTTCATGAACTCGCTTATAAATTGCTTCTATATCCGTCAACACTAATCGCAATTCCCATCTCAACTGGCTGGCATCTTCCTCAGATAAATACCCGGCTTCCCCTAACTCATCGACAAGAACAGATACCGTTGATTTCATCGTATCAAAATCAAGGGGATCAGAGCTTGGATTATCCTTGTAAAAAGCCAGTGCATCGTTAAACGCCTCGTCCATGACACCAGTAATTCCTTTCTCTGCATAAACATGACCGTACGGTGCTAGAAATTCAAGCAACGCCTGCAGGTCTTCTTGAGGAATCACTTCCATTGGCCCTACAAACCCTTTGTTCTCATGGTCCGTACGGTACGTTGTCACATCGCCCACAACAAACATCCACGGAAAGGAATCAAGCGCATACAAAAAATCACTCTTGGAACGGGTTTGATTGATGCCAGCCTCTTTGTCTTTGTAATATTCCTTGGCAAACGCTTCTAGTTCTTTAGGGGGGATGGATTGGACAGCTTCCGTATTTAATCGCGTGAGGTTAAATTCCCTTTCTACCGCTCTTCTGAAATCTTCGTCATAACGTATTTGTTGAACAGCATTAGCCTGGGCACCGTTAAATGTATTTAATTGTGAAAAATAATCATCGCTTAGTTGGATAGCAGCTACAGTATTGTGACCTTTTGAATGGGCAAGAGCATAGATAGGCGTGTCGTCCTCAAGTTTGTACTGTTCTGTAACCTGATCAAGGTAATTTTTCGTATCTCGGGCATACCCAGCCCCTCCCGTGCCGACTCCGATACTAAGCAAATTATCGATCCAGTCTTCAGTAGAAACACTACCTCGAGAAATGAATACAACCTCTTTTACATCATTAAGATCTTCTGTATCAGTTAAGACAATCGCCGTCCCTTTGGCATCAGATGACTCGGAGTAGCCGTCCATTCTCTCTATATGAATATTCTTGTTAATGGGTCTCCCCATTTCTTCAAGGTATATTCGTTCAATCGCTTCAATAATTTTCGCATCGGTCATCTCCGGGAATTTATATTCAAGGTCTGTAATTCGCATTTGCACTATTTCATCATCAAAAACACTGCTCATACCCAATCCCCTTCCCTATTGGTCTAACAAACGAATAGAATACATTAGCTTTTCCGCCATTTCCGATTCCTCTTCAAGACTGATGGAACATTCTCCTTCACCTTGGCACATCGCCATATATGTGAATGAAATCGCCTGGTTCCTTTCCTCGGCAAAAAGGTAACCAAAATATCGCATATACGGACCATACTCATCCTCATCTTCAAAGCTCCCGTAATACATTTCTAAACCATTGGCTTCCGCATATTTATATTCGCCATCAAAATTCACTTCAGTTTTAAAGACATTTAAATAATTTTGTTTTACTTCTTCTGGGTATTTTTTATAATACATGAGTTTGACATCATACAATTTTTTTTCAATATAATTATTAAACGTAAAAATAATTGTTTCAATTGCATTGTTCTCAATGTCATGAAGTAGATCAGAAATAATCCCATTCTCCGGAATTAACATTTCAAATCCATCAAGCTCTCCTCTCATTTGGTGAAAACCTGGTTCCACTTCGGTCTCAACTAAAAAGTCTTTTGTAAATTCATCTTCAATTGCTAGAAAATCTTCGTTATTCTGCACTCCTTCGTCCTCACCTTCCTGTTCAGCATCCTCATCCTCTGGCGTTTGTTCAGTACTAGGATCTTCTTGTGTATCTTCGCCGTTCACTTCTTCTTTTGGCTCTTGTTGGTCATTACCTGTATTACATCCGCCAATTAGCAACACTACACATAGCGTACTTAGACTAAGCCACTTTTTCATCGTCATTTCCCCCTTCTGACAGATCAGGGTATCATTTTATGTATTGATAATTATTTGTTTATTTAACTATTTCCTACTTTAGGATATTCAAACGTCTTTTTTATTGCAAGAGTTTCTTTTCTTCCCATCGCTTATCGAGCCCAACCTATCACCTTTCTTATTGATCTAACAAACGAATAGAATACATTAATTTTTCAGCGATTTCTGCTTCTTCTTCAAGGCTTTGGGTACAATCTTCTCCCCCTTGACAAACAGCTATAAATTCATAGGATATAGCCTGATTCCTATGTTTTGAAAAAAGATAGCTAAAATACTTTAAAACAGGACCGTATTCATCTTCGTCTTCATAGCTTTCGTGATAAATTTCTAAACCATTTGCTTCCGCATACTCATATTCCCCATCAAAACCTACTTCATCTTTAAAAACGTTTAAATAGTTTTGCTTCCAGTCTCCAGAGTACTGGCTTTGATACATGAGTTTGACGTTGTATTGCTTTTTTTCTAAATGGTTATTAAATGTAAAGATGACCGTTTCCGCTTTATCGTTTTCAATATCATGAAGTAGATCAGAAATTATTCCGTTTTCTGGAATTAACATTTCAAAACCATCAAGCTTTCCTCTCATTTGGTGGAAACCTGGTTCCACTTCGGTCTCTACTAAAAAGTCTTTTGTAAATTCATCTTCAACCGCTAGAAAATCTTCGTTATTCTGCACTCCTTCGTCCTCACCTTCCTGTTCAGCATCCTCATCCTCTGGCGTTTGTTCAGTACTAGGATCTTCTTGTGTATCTTCGCCGTTCACTTCTTCTTTTGGCTCTTGTTGGTCATTACCTGTATTACATCCGCCAATTAGCAACACTACACATAGCGTACTTAGACTAAGCCACTTTTTCATCGTCATTTCCCCCTTCTGACAGATCAGGGTATCATTTTATGTATTGATAATTATTTGTTTATTTAACTATTTCCTACTTTAGGATATTCAAACGTCTTTTTTATTGCAAGAGTTTCTTTTCTTCCCAACGCATATCGAGCCGAACCAATCACCTTTCCTATTGATCTAACAAACGAATAGAATACATTAGCTTTTCCGCCATTTCCGCTTCTTCCTCAAAGGAGATGTCGCATTCTTCTTTCCCTTGACACATCGCCATAAATTCATAGGGAATAGCATGATTCTGATCCTTTAAAAAAAGATAACCAAAATACTTTAAAACAGGACCGTATTCATCTTCGTCTTCATAGCTCTCGTGATATATTTCTAAATCATTGGCTTCTACATATTTATAATCCCCGTCAAAGCCTACTTCGTCTTTAAAAACATTTAAATAATTTTGTTTTACTTCTTCAGGGTATTTTTGGTAATACATTAGTTTGACATGATATTGTTTCTTTTTACTTTTATTATTAAACGTATAAATAAGTGTTTCAACTGCATCGTTTTCAATAGCATGAAGCATAGAGGGTATAATCCCATTCTCCGGGATTAACATTTCAAACCCATTAAGCTCCCCTCTCATTTGGTGAAAACCTGGTTCCACGTCGGTCTCCACTATAAAGCTTTTTGTAAATTCATGTTCCACTGCTAATCGATCACCCTCATTGTCCAATCCTTCGCCCTCCCCTTCCTGTTCTACGTCATCATCTTCTTGTATATCTTCGCCGTTCACTTCTTCTTCTAGCTCTTGTTGGTCATTGTTGGCAGGATTGCATCCTCCAATTAGCAACACTGCGCACAGTGTACTTAGAATAAGCCATTTTTTCATAGTCATCTCCCCTTTCTGACAAATCAAGTTATCTTTTAATACATTAATAATTATTTGTTTATTTCCTTTTGTAGGTTATCAAAACGCCTTCATTCTCGAAAGAACCTCTAACCTCTTTCCTTGAGTTAACATTAACATTTACCTGCATTCAGTCAAAAGACCTCATCAAAATGCCTCTCTACAATAAAAAGACCACCTCTCAAGGTGATCCGACGTATTCATGTTCTATACACTTTTCGATATTGCCCCGGCGTAACTCCTTCAATCTTCTTAAACTTGCGGATAAAGTTGGCAACATCCTTATAGCCTGCTTGCACAACAATGTCTTTAATTGGTTCATTTGTTTCGGCTAATTGTCCTTTAACAAAGCGAATTCGCAGATTCTGAATCAGTTGAGTGAACGTTTCACCTGTTTGTTCTTTTATAAATCGGCTGAGATAGGATACCGACAAATGAAACTGCTGGGCAACGGATTCTAGTGAGATCTCATACTCTCTGTAGTTCACTTGAATAAATGCCAACACATCGTCTCGCAGCCTGCTGTTATGGCTATCTTTCTTTTGTTCGACTTCGTTACAAATCACATCAACAATGTGTTGAAGCTGTTGACGCAACTGCGCCATTGATTTGAATTCAATCAATTGATTTACATCAGTCAGGTGGTTAGCAAAGCCTAATTCAGAGACAGTTTTAAGAGTCGTATTAATCATATCGAAACAAATACATTTGATTTCATTAATTGACAGCCCTCTGCTACCAAGCGCTTCAAACATGTCATGAAGCATCTCGCTTGCTACGGTTTGATCGCCTTGTTTAAGACTTTGTACATATTTAATTTGTTCTTCCTTTAAGTACCCTAGTAGATGATTCGATTCTGTTTCTATATCTTCAAAGAACAGAATGCTTCCTTGCGGCGTTGAAAATTTATACTCAATAGTTGCCAGCGCCTCGATGTATGATCGATTGAGCTTCATTTTCGTCTCATAGTGCTGGCCAACACCAATGGTTGGTACGTGAACAATTGCAGCCTCAAGCTCGGCTTGAATGAGCTGGACAATCTGTTCTTTTAGTGCTCTGCCGCCGTTTTTTAATGTATCTGCTGTGCTAATCACGACGGCAATCGAGTCCGAATACAGCAAATCAACCGCATGAGCAGTTGCGTGATCCAGGGACAGCGCGGACACAATCTGGACGATCGTATCTTTCTCTTGAACGGTTTCTTCTGTAAAAGTTCCTGTTTCAAATTGAACGATTGCCACAAAGTAGCTTCCTTCTCTAAATGATAGATTCAGCGTGTGCATCATTGAATCAATCTCGACGGAATCATGGTAATTGCCTTTTAATAGACGAATTAGAAACTGTTCCCGCGCAAACGGCTTTTGTAGGTCAATTGTTTCATTTAACAGCTCGTGATCTTCATAAAGCGTGTTGAACGTTGTTCCAATCTTCTCTAATTCATTTTCACCACGATACAGCTGCGGTGATTTTTTTCCTCGATGGGTAATGGCAAACAAATCTTGAATTGGCTTGTATTGATTTTTGCCAAACAGCACCGCCAAAATGAGCCCGACGATAAATAAAACAATGAGGAAAGAAACCATGATTACTTGTACATTGTTTAACTTTCCAAAAAACTGATTTTGATCCATGACGGTTACGAAGGTCCATCCGCTAATTTTAGATTCGACCGATACCATTGAGTAATCGTTTCCTTGCATTTGGATCGTATCCACTCCTGTGAATCCATTCGAGAAGGAAAGCACGTCTGCTGCTTGTACAAGCTCGTCCGTAACCGCAGACGCAATCATCTGGTCATCCGTATTAAAAATGTATACATTGCCTTCAATTTCACCTAGAAGATTGCGGATCATATTAATGATGGTCGCTTCTTCAATAAAGAACATCACGGTCCCATGAGGCTTCTCAGAGTTTGGTGCAATTGGCACAAAATACACAATTAAATCTTCGCCATAGACGGTTCGAATAAGTGGCAGATCGATATGTAAATCATCTAACAAATGTTCTCTACCTAATTGTTGAATTTGATCGCTGTGAACTAGAGCATCAATGGAATATGAACCGTTCGTTGAATACAATGTTTCTTGATTTTTGTAGTATACAAACAGCTCTTCAACAATTGCGCTATTCGCTCGGTATTTTCTTAATTCGTCTGTTGCCTCTCCACCATAATACGGATGGCTAATCATATAAGGAGTTAAGCGCGGATCTAAAGACATCCGTGCTGATAACGTAACAAGCTCTGTTAAACGTTCATCCGTTAAATTGCGAACCTGTTCTAAATTATATATATTGGATTGCTCAATCTCTTCTCTTAAGCTTGTTACCGCATTCGTATAAATAACTACGCTCATTACAGTAAAAGGAACGAGAAAAACAAGGAGATAGGAGATGATATATTTGTAGAGCAATGTAGACCGTAATTTCGTAAGCGCCACTTCCTATTCCCCCTTCAATCTCGCCCTCGTAAGTAAGCCCTTTCATTTTTTGTCTGACTAGTAAGAACTGATTGTTTTTAATCTATGATAGCTATATTAGCCGTCTACAAGCAATAGGGATTTGCGTTCTTTTTTCACTTTTGCGAAATAAAAGATTGCAAATCCCTTTTTGTATAGGTCTATCTTCTTAGTTAGCTGTAATCATAAACGCTGTGTTCTCTAGACTATTTGAATGGTTGCCAACCATAACGTTTATTTCTCCTGGTTCAGGGACAAACTTCATTTGCTTGTTCCAATAAGACAAGTCATCTTTTCCAAGATAAAAGGCTACGGTGGTTGCCTCTCCTGGCTGAAGTGAGACTTTTTTAAAGCCTTTCAATTCCTTCCTTCTGCGGGTTACCGTTGCTTCTACATCATGAATATAAAGTTGAACCACTTCTGCCCCAGCTCTAATGCCCGTATTTTCTAAATCAATTTCGATTGCAATACACTTTCCATTTTGAAGCTCAGATATGGAAAGCTCATCATGAAGAACACGTACGTTTTTTAGTTCAAATGTCGTGTAGCTAAGGCCATAGCCAAATGGATAAAGCGGTGTTGCGCTCATATCCAAATAAGTGAGAGCTCTACCTTGATCTTTGTAATTGTAATAAACAGGTAACTGCGCACTCGATCGAGGCATGGAAACAGCCAGTTTGCCGCTAGGGTTTACATCACCAAATAAAACCTCACTTATCGCCGTTCCTCCCTCTTCACCCGGGTACCAGCCACAAAGAATCGCTTGACAGTGTTTGTCAATTTCAGTAATCGCATGGGGTCTACCTTGAATCAAGACGGCTATAATGGGTGTTCCTGTCTGTGCAAGTGCGAGAATGAGTTCCTCCTGTACCCCACCGAGACGCAAGTCTGCAACATCCACACCTTCCCCGCAATCCATGTCAGACGGGTTGCCCTTGACGATTGCCGCTCCGTTCAAGTCAAAATCAAGATCAAAGTTGCGAGCGCTGCTTCCACCGACGACAACTACCGCTACGTCTGCATCATTGGCAAGAGCAATCGCTTCTGCAAAACCAGCCTTTGAATCACCGCGCACTTGACAACCTTCCGCAAAGCTTACTTCCCCTTCGCTAAGCTCCAAAATGCCCTCAAGCACAGTCGTTCCCTTTTTCTCTTGACGAATGGACGTATAGTCACCTAATTGATGATAGATTTGATCGGCATTCGGTCCGATGACAGCTACCTTTTTTGTTTTCGCTAATGGTAGAATTGCGCCTTCATTTTTTAGCAACACGATTGATTCTCGCGCTACCTGCTTGTTTATTTCTTTAAACGCGCCATTCCCGACAACTTCGTTAACGTCTTCCTCTGGGACAAACGGATCTTCGAACAGACCGAGAGAAAATTTCAGTTTCAGCACACGTCGAACAGCTCGATCGATCCATTTTTCTTCAACCCAGCCATACTCTACAGCTTCAGCCAGTTTTGTGAAGGAGACATCCCAAAGACTCAGATCGACTCCTGCCTTTAGCGCTAACGCCGCAGACTTGCGGTAATCCCCCGTCAGCTGATTAAGTCGGTCATTCGCCGTACCGTCCGCCATTACAATTCCTGTAAATCCCCACTCCTCTCGCAATAGCTCCGTTAACAGCCATTCATTTCCATGACAAGGAATGCCATCTATCTCGTTATACGCTGCCATGCAGCCAAGCGCACCCGCTTCCACTCCAGCCTTCATTCCCGGTAAATGAATTTCTCGCAGCTCTCTTTCACCAATTGGAACGGGGCCAGCATTGATTCCTCGTTCTCCTGCTCCTTGTGCAGCAAAATGTTTGAGCACAGCTCCAATTTGCTCATTTCCCGGTGCTCCCCTTCTTCCTTGTAAACCATAGACAGCGGCTTTAGTCATCTCGGCCGCTAGATAAGGGTCCTCGCTATAGCATTCCTCAGATCTACCCCATCTTGGATCGCGCAATAGATCCAAGGTTGAGATGAGACCGAGATGAGCGCCCCGCGCACGAATTTCAGTCGCTATGTGACAATACGCTTGTTCCATGAGCTGTGGATTCCATGTTGACCCTACGCCAATATTCGTCGGAATCATCGTTCCATCTAGCGCTTGGTGTCCATGTGGGCATTCTTCCGATAACAGCACGGGTATCCCGAGTCTCGTATGTTCACGTATATAGGTTTGGATTCGATTAGCAAAACGCGCATTCTCTTCGGTCGGAATGCCATTTTCATAGGTAACAGCCGACCACGGATCGGAGCGAAACAACCCGTAAAGAGCACCCATGCCATCACCAAACCGAACCTGCTCTTTAAAAGCGTCTGTCAGCTCCAAGCCATCATCTGTTTTCGTATATGCATCCCAGCCGTACATCTTTTGATTAAGCTGTCCAACTTTTTCCTTAAGCGTCATCTCTGCCAGTAATAGTTCGACACGCTCATCAATTGGTAGAAGTGGGTTTTGATAGCTCATGGGCTTCACCTCTCATCCTTTAATACTTTAATAGTTTTCACTTCAAACGGCGTAAGCGTCGTTGAGATTGTTTGCTTTTCTATAGGCAATGAGCTACCCGCCTCTTCTAGCAGATTCGTTTCATAGACGGTCGAAACGGATACATCCTCCAGCGTAATGTCCATTGCTTCCCGACTCCCACTAGACTCATAGACTCGCATAATGAAGCCATCACCATCTTCGCTTGGTTTCACCGTATCAAGGATGGTATGCGTTGCTTCGACAGCGACAAAACGATGTGTTGATTTTCGCTTCCCATGAGCTTCCTTCGCAAACGCAAGCGTGACAGGATGATTCAGCTCATAGCCTTGGCGCACGACGTGGGCAGAGACCCATGTTCCGGCGTGGGGCAGGAGCGAATAGGTAAACAGATGCTCCCCTTGATCAGCCTGAGGGTCTGGCCATTTAGGCGCGCGCAATAAGGACAGACGCAGCTGATTTCCTTTGACGTCGTAACCATACTTGCAGTCATTTAATAGACTAACGCCATAGTTTCCTTCTGATAAATCGGCAAAGCGATGACCACATACTTCAAACTGCGCTTGCTCCCAGCTTGTATTGGCGTGGGTCGCTCGTTCAACGGCACCAAATGGAATTTCAAATGTCGCTTTGGCCGCTTGCACATCAACCGGGAAAGCCACTTTTAACAACTTATGGTCTTCCTGCCAATGTACCTTCGTTTCAAAATCAATTCGTCCTGAGTGATGATAGAGTACAAGGGTTTGTTCAATTTCCGAATTGGAAATACGCCATTTAAATAACAGTTGATCCTTTGTTTGGCCTTGATGAAGAACGCTTACGGAAAGCAGCTCAGGTTTAGCCGCTTCTTGTTTCGCAAACTGGGGATCGATGTCCCAGGCATCCCAATAGGTTGGCTGATCGTGAAACAGCTGAAACTGGTTGGCAACCTCACCTTTTTTTAGCACATCACGTCTTGCCTTTTTATCATATAAGCGTGTGAATTCACCATGCTCATTCCATTCGATCTGATAGAAGTCTGTTTCCCAAGATTGATTGAATGATTGGACAGGCTTATTTTGCTTCGCTGTCATCGGTCGTAACCAGACAGTGCAATAGCCCATTCCCGGAATAGTTGGTACATAAATAAATCGTTCCACTTCTCCATCTGCCTTAACTAGAAAATCACTGTTTAACTGCTGTTCCGCTTCATCGTATACAGCAAGGTTTACTAATTCCGTTCCACCTTTAAGCGAAACGACTTCCCCACGGTCCCATGAAAGACTATTAAATACGAGTAATGGTCTGCCTTCACCTAGAAAGTTCGCCTCTTCTATGAGACGATCAATCGCTGCTTGTTTTATCTTCTTGCCAATTGCCAGCACTTGCTGATAGTCTTCTTCCGATTTTCCATACACTTCTGGAATTGATGTACCAGGGATGATGTCATGAAATTGGTTAAATAACAACTGCTTCCATCCTGCCTCAAGCCCAGCAGCTTGGGTTCCAGCAAAAGTTGCCCAAATCTCTGCCTCCCGGTAGAGCACTTCAGCTTTTCGATTCCAGCGTTTATTTCGCGCATGGGTTGTATACGTACCGCGATGTAGCTCTAAGTAAAGATCACCTTCCCACGTAGGCAGCGCGGGCTTCGCTTTTGCAATCCCATCAAAGAATTGATGAGCACTGCTGTATGCCGTTTCTGGCAGCCCTGGTAAACGAGCAGAGCGCTCCACATACTCAACCATTTCGGTTGTTACACCGCCTCCACCGTCACCATGACCATAAAGCAACATCTGCTCCGGGTGGACATGTTTCTGTTTGTAGCTGTGCCAATGATCGTCTAGTTCTTTTGGATCGGTATGTTCATTTACACCATGGTTTAGATAGGCTAAGACGCTTGTGCCGTCTATCCCAACCCAGTAAAACAAATCATATGGAAAGGGATTTGTATCATTCCAGTTCATTTTCGTTGTCATGAAATAATCCAACCCTGCTTTCTTTAATAGCTGGGGCAACGACGCACAATAACCAAATGTATCAGGAAGCCATTCAACCCGCGGCTGTATTCCAAACTCCTCTTTGTAAAAAGCCATCCCGTATAACAGCTGCCGCACCAAGGATTCACCAGAGGGGATATTCAAGTCAGGCTCAACCCACATTCCACCAACCACTTCCCAGCGTCCTGATTGAATGTGTGCTTTCACACGTTTATAAAGTTCTGGGTAATGGGTTTTTATGAAGTCATATGCTTGTGGTTGACTTTGGGCATAGAGAAATCCGTCGTACTGCTCAAGCAGCGTGCTCATTGTAGAAAACGTCCGACTCGTTTTTCGCACGGCCTCTTTCATCGGCCAGAGCCACGCCAGATCAATATGGGACTGCCCGACCATATGGATAAGCCCCCGATCTGTTTGTTCCAACTTCTTTAAGGCTTTTCTTAATTCCTTTTCTTTACTGTTAACTAAGGCGGAATCCTGAAGCAAGAGCGTTTCCGGTGTCGCATTAACCCAGTCCTTTACTTGATTAAGCACCCCGATAATCGCTGTTTTGTTTAATTCTTGATCTGGCATTAGCGAAGCCGCTTCCAAATAAACCTTCATCGTGTAAAAAAGACTCTCGATAGCCTTATTCGGCCGAATGCATCGACTTTCCAGCAAGAACAGTGGTGCTGGCGCGAATTCAGCTGGCTCATTCTGATAATTTAAGTGATCGACGACTTGCGCGGTTGGGTTAAACAATTCAATTTTTATAAGATACGTTGTTTGTCCTGCTTTTTGCGACGGCAGCCGGACGTAGCTCCGGTTTCGATCAATACCATGATACGGTACGCCATCGATTGAAACCAACCCTTCATGATTTGTTTTAATCCCTTGCTGCCCCACGCGAAATTCAAACCCAATCTCTTGATCAATAAACGCTTCTGGTATCAGGAACTCTTTTTCAATAAACATCGTTTCACCAGTCGCTAGCAACAAATCGCCTTTATTAATGCGATAAGATTCTTGGTCAATTCTTTCGTACTCACCTGGATTGTGATAATAGGCTCGAACAGCCTGCCAATCCTTTATTTCAACTTGATCTTGCTCGATCAATGCCTGCAGTTGATTGATGCACCGTCTAATTCGTTGCATACACGCCACTCCCTTCTTCTCTATCTACCTCATGTTAATTTCAGCACATATGCGTGTGCGACCGTTTCATCCTCTTCCCAGTGCGGCAGCTCAAGCTCGATTCCGCTAGTGCTTCTTTGAAATGCCAACTCCCTACCGTCATGCATCCACTCGATCTGCGTGACCTCCTCCAGATAAGGAATTGTCGCTTTACGTCCGTCCATCTCTTCTTGTTTATGAAGCAAGAGAAAGCAATAGACCGTGTTTCCTTTTGATGTGAAGGCGATCTTCTCTTGAAAATAAGGAGCAACAGGTCGCGTTGCGTAAATCGCTTCACCATAATGGTTAAGCCAAGCACCAAGTCCTTTCATACTTTGGACAGCACCTTTTGGCAATCTCCCATCTGGCTGTGGAGCAACGTTAAGCGCGAGATTCCCGCCCTTTGCAACAACCTCGATCAAGAGGTGAACGAGCGCTCGGGCAGACTTGTAGTCATCTTCATAACGAAACGAAAAGGCGCTTCCCATCGTGATACAGCTTTCCCATGGCACATAAATTGGGTCTTGTGGAACCATTTGTTCAGGCGTAATAATGTTTTCATATCGTCCGCCAACTGTCCGGTCCGCCGCAAGCAACCAAGGCTGAGTTCGTCTTGCCTTCTCAATCACGTCTCCTAGTCGAATATCTTGCTTATTTTTTGCTGACACCCAGCCCGCATCAAGCCAGAGCACCTCAATTCTGCCGTACTCCGTCAGGAGTTCCAGCATTTGCTCATGGGTAAACTGGACAAACAACTCCCAACGCTCTGGATCTTCTGCCGGATCATAGGAAGGGCCTCGACTTGTTCTTTCGCTTTCTTTATCCCAATACGACGGCACATGCCAATCCGCTTTTGAAAAATAAGCTGAAATCGCCAGCCCCCTTTCTCTAAACGCGTCAAAAAGCTGTTTACAGACGTCTGCGTTTGGATTCGTTCGATACGGACACGCATTTCCGGTCACTTTGTAATCAGTCGTCTGCGTATCCCACATCGCAAACCCGTCGTGATGCTTCGTCGTAAAAACAAGATACTTAAAGCCGTTTTCTTTTGCTAAATCGGCCCACTCTTCAGGCTGAAATCGGAGTGGATTAAAACTCTTATTGAGATCGACGTATTGCTGTTTAAACATTGTGGCATCCTTTACCCAGTCAACGTCTTCTCTTGACCATTCCGCATCGGCATCGCTTAGCGCCCATGACTCAACAAGACCGAGCTGTGAATAAGGACCCCAATGCATCATCAAACCAAGCTTCTGGTCTTTAAACCACTCCAGTCGCTGCTGCAATAGCGCTTCTTCTGGTGCGATGTACGCTTTCTCATTGCTATATGTGTGAACCCCTTCAGTTACATTTGTATCGCTCATATTTTTCCTCCTTATAGAACAGAATAGAAAAAGCTCGTACGCGAATACGAGCCTCTCCTCCTTCCTTAACTACTTGCCCAGCGGTCATACGCACCTTGATAAATCTCAATGTATTCCTCAATATTCATGCCTTCAATCGTTTCCACGTATTTATCCCAGTTGGACAATGGCTCCACTCCAGTGATAAACCGCGCTTCAAGCTGCTCCACATACGATTTCAAATCAACTTCAATTGTATTAACAATCTCTTGTTCTTCATTTGTTAAGTAAAGCAATGGAATGGGTACCTCTCCATATGGATTGATCTTTTCAGCCGTTTCTGCATCTAGAAACTGGTCAAACTCACTTACCTCGACACCTTCTGGACGAGCGACTAATGTTGGTGTCGGAATACCATAAGCAGGCGTTAATGTCCCACGGAAGTCTTCCGAACTATCGAACTGCGGTGGCGGATCTAACTTCACTTTGTTTCCGCTTTCATCTAATTCGAAAAGATAGCCTTCCGGTCCCATATCTAAGAATTCAGAGCCTTCCTGTGAATAGAAATAGTCGACCCAGCGAATGGAGGCTTCAGGGTACTCGTTATTACTCGTAATCGCGAACGTTCCTCGTGTAATTCCTGGGTTAATTGGAATCAATGGCTCATCGGTTATTGGACTTGATAATGGATGGAACATCGGGTTATTCATCGCTTCATCTTCAGGCTGTCCTGTTGTAAAGAAAGAGAACCAATCTGGGAACAATCCTAGTCGGTTTTCCTGCCCTTTAGCTTTCTTCTGCTCGTCAGACTGGGAGAACGTTTCTGGATCAAGCAGACCTTCTTCAAACAACATGTTCATGTAGGTCAAGTATTCCTTATAGTTGTCGGTATGTGGTGCATAACGCACTTCCCCGTCCACTTCCTCAACACCCCAAGCCTTCATCCCAAATGCACCAAGAAAAGCCAAGCGCGTACTGTTCATTTGGACATCAAGTAACGGAATCTCATCCGCTTCCCCGTTTCCATTCGGGTCTTCATCACGAAAACGAACCAGCAACTCATAAAGTTCATCAGTTGTTGTCGGTACGTCGGCATCCAAGGCATCTAGCCACGCCCCGTTATACCACATTGGCACAGCCCAGCCCGAGTTTGGATGCTGATTAATGGCCGGCAGCGTATAGATATGCCCGTCCACTGTTGTAATGGACCTTGCGATGTCAGGATTTTCATCTAATAGTTTCTGGATGTTCGGTGCATAGTCGGCAATGAGATCCTCAAGCGGGATTAAGATGCCCTGCCTCCCGTAATCAACTTCCATCCCCGGCGTTAAGTTCCCCGTCCCCGCACCATAGATAATGTCCGCCACGTCGCCACTTGCAAAAGATAGGTTCAAACGCGTCGCAAAATCACTCATTGGTGGAGTTGTGTAATTAAAGGAGATGTTCGTCATCTCTGAGTATTCCTGCAGGGTCGGCATGTCTTTCCATTCGGCCAGCCCAGTTCCCGGAGCCATCAGCGATAGGGTAATTTCCTCATCAACAATCGGGAAGCCTTCCTGATTCACTTCAACATCTGGGTTTGACGTCGTATTTCCATCCGTCTCATTGGAGCTACATGCAGCCACAAACCCAATACAGCAAAGTCCAGTCAAACATAGCTTAAGTGATTTTTTCATCTTATAACCCCTCTCTTTGTTTACACCTTTATGCCCTTAAAACGCTATCCACCTTCACCTCCAATTAGAATCAACTTCACTAACCTTTAAGCGATCCTATCATGACGCCTTTCACAAAGTAACGCTGCAAAAACGGGTAAATGATAATAATTGGTAAGGTCGAAACAATCATCACCCCATATTTTACAATGGCCGAGAGTTGTTGGCGGCTATGGAGCGCTTGCGCCATTTCTCCCGTCATCTCCGTATTGTTAGACGACATTTCATTTAAGACTAGAATCTCACGTAACACCATTTGCAGCGGATACAAATTACGATCGGATAAGTAGATCAAGGCATTGAAATAACCATTCCAATGACCGACACCATAAAACAAAGCCATCACCGCAATAATCGGCGCAGACAACGGTAGTATAATCTTGACGAATACCTTAAAGTTAGAAGCACCATCAATCTTCGCCGCTTCCTCTAACCCTTTTGGAATCGTCATCTGGAAAAACACACGGGCAATGATGATATTCCAAACAGCTGCCGCGTTCGGCAGAACCATCGCCCAGATCGTATCGATCAAGCCTAAATCTCGTACAACAAGGTAGGTCGGAATTAACCCGCCACTGAAAAACATCGTTAAGACAAACATTCCAGTAAAGAACCCTCTGCCGTAGAAATCTTTGCGGGATAACGCATAAGCCGCTGGAATCGTGACGGCGAGATTAATGAAAGTTCCAAGGGTTGTGTAAAGGAGCGTGTTCAAATACCCTCTCCAAATCTCACTATTCTGGAAAATCATCTCATAACCAGCAAACGTAATATCGATCGGATACAGCCACATCTGGCCACTGTTGACAGAAGTTGGACTGCTAATAGAGGCACTAATGATATAAATTAGGGGATAAAGCACAACTCCTAACGCCATTGTCAAACAAACATAGACAAACGCTTTGAACACTTTATCTACCTTCGTTTCTCTGATAGTTGAATTCATGACCTCTCCCTCCTACCATAGACTTGTCTCGTTTGTTTTTCGCGCAATATGATTGACCACAATTAACAGGATGGCATTGATGACCGCATTAAACAAACCAACAGCAGAAGCAAAACTATACTGAGCATCAAGCAAACCAGCCTGATACACAAATGTCGCAATCACGTTTGAGGATTCTAAGTTCAACGGATTTTGCAGCAACAAAATCTTTTCAAAGCCCATCGCCATAATGCTACCTACGTTCATAATTAATAAGATGACCATTGTCGGGAAAATAAACGGAATGTTAATATGCCAAATCCGCTGCAGGCGATTTGCCCCTTCCACGACTGCCGCCTCATGGTGCTGAGGATCAACACCCGAAAGCGCTGCCAAATAAATAATCGTGCCCCAGCCGGTGCTCTGCCACACGCCAGAAAACACGTACACCGTCTTAAACCAAGCAGGGTCCGTCATAAACGCAATCGGCTCAAACCCCAAGAACTGAATCCCATGGTTAATCACGCCTGTAATTGGAGATAAGAAAGCAATAATCATCCCCGCAATAACGACCACCGAAATAAAATGAGGCGCATACGTCACCGTCTGAACCGACCGCTTAAAAAAGCTATCCTTCACTTCATTTAATAATAACGCCAAAATAATCGGCAACGGAAACCCAACAATCAACTCATACACGCTAATTCCAAGTGTGTTCCGAATCAAATCCCAAAAATAATACGAATCAAAGAACCGAGTAAAATGCTTAAACCCAACCCACTCGCTTCCCGTTATCCCCGCAACCGGAGAAAAATCCTTAAACGCAATTTGGACCCCATAAAGAGGAACGTAATGGAAGATAAAGAAATATAAAAACGCAGGCAGGATAAACAAATACAGTTGCCAATTTTGCAAAATCTTTTTCTTTTCTTTTCGCTTTTTCAACAAAGGGGGCGGAGCAGCAGTCCGGCGAGCAGCTAACTCTTTCGTATGTAGTCCCATCCATTTCCTCCTTCTCTTAAATTGCTCCAATCGTAGCACCCCAAAAGAAATTGTATCAATATGTGAGATTGTCATAACATTGAGGATAATTAATGAATACGCTTACATTATTGGTGTTCAAGAGGTTGAATATGTTGATTTGACTATCGATGTGTTGTTTTTGATAATTAGCGGAGTGACGGGGGTTAAGAGTGGTTTATAAGAAAGATGCTGAGGTGGGACAGCTTGTCCTCAAAGTAGCTCACAGAGAAAAAAAGCAGCCAATGGCTGCTCAGATTGTCGAGAAAGCCTGGGTTCTGTGAACCCAGGCTTTCTCTTATGATCTTTTGATTGCTCCCAATGACGAAATTTGATGGTGAAAAGGAT